>NZ_JAIVFS010000004.1 GCF_020829645.1 Nostoc mirabile CHAB5784
ATATATTTGATTACTTCTCAATATTTCCGACATAGCAGCGCCTGTATTGTTCACAGTCTTCAAGGAATTTCAAAAATCTCAGCAAATCAGAGCATTTTTCTCTCACCAGAGACATAAAAGAGCGTTATTTAATCCCCCAACCCCTCTTGAAAAGCAAAGCTGTTTCATTCCCTCAAAGGCTCAAAAAAGACTTGTGTTGTGAACGAAAGTACTTGTGTTGTGAACGAAAGTATTTGTGTGTACACCGTAGGTAAAGAGATGAGGCAGATGAGGAAGAACTTTTTACCTTTAACAGGAAGTAGCATACGAAAATCAAGTTATTTGTGTAGAAAATTTGGCAGTGAAGAATATGGTTAAAAATCCTAACTTGGCAAAATCAATATCAGACCAAGGATGGGGAATGTTTCAAACCATGCTCAGATACAAAGCCGAGAAATTTGGTCACACTTACCAAGAAATAGGTCGTTTCTTCCCATCTTCTCAACTTTGTAACGAGACTCTGCTACCAATCCCAATGCTGCAACACGGTTATGATTCATTGGGTGTAAGGTTTGTAGATTGTCCCCACTGCAATAAACGGCATGATAGAGATATAAATGCCGCCATTAATATTAAAAATGAAGGCTTGCGATTATGGGCGTTAGGAACTAGCGCTTCTGCCCTTGGAGGGGATGTAAGACCAAAGTCTTCTGGACGTAAAAAATCCACGAAGACAGAGGCAGTTCCCAATGAATTGGGAAGCCTACACTTACCCGTCTCTTAAGTGTAGGTAGTTCACTACGTAAACTGCGAACCCAGAATCATTGTCCCAATTCCAACATCAGTAAAGATTTCGAGTAACAGGGCGTGGGGAATGCGACCATCGATGATGTGTGCTGCACGGACTCCTTGAGCAAGCGATCGCACACAACAACTGACTTTGGGAATCATCCCACCGCTAACTATACCATTGGCAATCAACTCGCGGGCTTCACGAATATCTACTTTTGGAATCAAAGTAGATGGGTCTTTGTAATCTTTTAAAATTCCACTGGTGTCAGTCAGTAAAATTAACTTTTCTGCTCCCAGTGCAGCAGCGATTTCTCCTGCTACAGTATCGGCGTTAATGTTATAAGCTTGCCCGGTTTCGTCTCCGGCGACGCTCGACACTACCGGAATATAGCCATTGCTAGCGAGGGTCTCCAAAATCTTGATATTCACATTGCTGACTTCCCCCACAAAACCGATGCCTTCTTGACCTTGGGGACGGGCTGTAAATAGATTACCGTCTTTACCGCAAAGTCCTACAGCCAATCCACCAGCTTGGTTAATTAGCGCGACAATTTCTTTGTTAACTCGACCAACTAAAACCATTTCTACCACATCCATTGTGGCAGCATCAGTGACTCGCAGACCATTCTTAAATTGTGGTTCAATTCCCAGCTTATCTAACCAACTGTTAATTTCTGGGCCACCGCCGTGTACTACAATTGGACGCAAGCCCACGCAGGATAAGAATACAATGTCGCGGATAACTTTGTCTTTGAGTGTGCTATCTTTCATCGCTGCGCCACCATATTTGACAACAACAGTGCGACCGGCGAATTGTTGAATATAAGGTAGTGCTTCGCTTAGTACACGCACACGAGTGGCTTCAGCTTGCCTGATGTATTCAGAATGGTTGACCGTCATGAGGAGCTGCCGTTAAGAGTTAAAACCTATTTCAGTCAGTGTAGAAGACTTTGTAACCTGTAACAATGTCTCATAGCTGCGAAAAGCAAAATAAGCTTTTTGTATAAATATTACTCACAAAAACCTACTTTTAAAATAGAAGATTAGGTGCGAAGTAATTGAACAAGGTTGCAAACAGGTTGTCTACTTACTGTTAGACATTCTGCGTAGGCGTAGCCCGCCATAGGCATCGCTTTGTCAATTTTTCCCTCCCATGCTATCAACAGTATTAGGACTAGCCCTTTCAAGGTGGTATAACTTACGCATTGACAAAAAATACCAAATATGAATCAAGGTGAAAAACCATATCTTTCGTAAGGGCTAAGCATTGCTCATTGGTGTCAACTTAAGCTAGAAATAGGTTAACTGTTGGCTTCCTAACCCGCCTAGAACTAAAGTTCAAGGCTAATAGTTAAAGTCTACTGAAGTAGACTAAAGATTTTTGCGGATATTTAGTAATCAAAAGATTACTTTTGCTATTAGCAAGGAACTTAAGTTCCTTGCGGGACATAACTTTTACGTTAAGTTGACACGTATGAGCTTTTTCTGTGCCCCTACAGCATGGTCTATTTCCGATCGCAGGATAATTAAGAAAAGCCTGAAAACTTCCTCAAGCTCGTTAATTCACATCAGAATGCATTTGTACAGTGCGTAAGTCCTAGGTGGGTAAAAATTTTGGTCAAAAAATTCCTTTTTAACTAGTTCGGTGGGTTTAAGTCCCCCGGTTCAATAAAAATTTTGTTTTGTGTTGGGGTTAAATCCCCATTACAAAACAAAATTTACGAACTTGTACTGAGCGTCTTGCCTTGAGCGAAGTCGAAAGGAGCCGAAGTATTACGAATTACGAATTACGAATTACGAATTATTTAAGTCCCGCAGCTTTTTTACTAAAAAGCCTCATTGAAAAATGAGGCTTTTAGAATTTTTAATTTGAGAGATTAAGTCAGCAGTACTAGCGTAGTCCTCTGAGGGTAACAGACCGTTGTAACTGAGCTAAAGCACGGTTGTAATCCAAAATTGCTGTGACTCGATTACCTTCAGCTCTTGTGAGGTCGTTTTCAGAGTTAATGACATCAGTTTGAGTGCCTACACCAGCTTGGAATCGCAAACGCGCTAAACGTAGAGCTTCCCTAGCTTGTTCTAAAGCGGTATTAGCGGTTTGAACATTCTCCAAACTAGATTGCTGGGTAGAAAAAGCTTGTTCTACCTGAAAGCGAATTTGGTTGCGCTGTTCGGCAAATCGAGTTTCTGCGAGCGCAATATTAGCTCTTGACTGATCTGCTCTTGCTCTTGCTGCTCCTCCATCAAACAAATTTAGGCTTGCCCTAATTCCCAATGAATAACCATCAGTAATGCTGACACCATCATCGAACTGATCTAGTAGGTTGTAGCTGGCTACCAAACTAACTTGAGGGCCTAGCTCCCCAAGGGCTTGCCTACGTTGTTGTTCGCTGATATTACGTTGTGCCAAAAACTGTTGCAGTTCGGGACGATTTTGAAAAGCCAACACAATACTTTGTTCTAGCGTTGGGTTCCAAAGACCAGCCAATTGTACAGGGTCAGCGGCACTGATATTCACCGCCTGTGCCAAACTCAACCGAGTTGCTAAACGACGACGGGCTATTGCCTGCTGGGATCTAGCAAGGGTTAGGTCTTGTTGGGCATTTGCTAAATTAACCTGCGATCGCAACACATCAAACCGTGTACCAACCCCAGCTCGCTCTAATGCTTCTGCATCACGCAAACTAGCCTCAGAGTTCTGCACAGCCGATTGAGCGATACGTACTTGTTCATCTGCTTGTTGCAAATCGTAGTAGTCTGTGGCAACATTCAGGCGGATTTCCTCAGACTGAGTTTCTACAGCCAACTCATTGAAACGTACCTGTTCTTCAGCCGCTCTGATGTTAGCTTGTACTCTCCCAGAAGTGTAGATGTTATATGACAGTTCTGCTTCACCAGAAAAAGATGTCCCAGCTTCATCTCCTGGCTGTGGTATGCCCGTCTGTTGTTCTCTTTGTTCCAACTGAAGCTGAGTACTAGCAGACTGAGTGCGAGTAATATCCGAACTAAGATTAAGAGTGGGTAATAAGGCAGCTTGCGCCTCCCGTAGGGCAGCTCGATTGCGTTCTAGCTCCAATAGAGACACCTGTAAATCCCGATTATTCTGCCGTGCTAGCTCCAAAGCCTGTGCCAAAGTAATCGGCTGATTTGCTTGAAGTGTCACTTCCGCCGGTTTGGTAGGAAATTGCAGGGGATTTGAGCTAGGAATCAGGTTCTGTGGAATTTGCACCGGCCCTGACGGCGCAGGAGTTACGGTTCTTGGCACAGTGGAAGGTTGCACCGAACCCCCTGGCACAGGAATTATGGTTTCCGGCACTGTGGTCGGTTGCACTGAACCCTCTGGTGCAGGAGTTACGGTTTCCGGTGCAGTGGGAGTTGGCGTTGGTTCTGTCGGAATCGGAGTATTACTCTGAGCAATGCGTAAGCCAGCAGCATTTTGTTGTAAGCAGGTACTTGAGGTCAGTAGCAAAGCGGCTGAGGAATCAGTTTTGCTTTTCCCCAACTCCTGTGGACATTTTGGCGCTGACAACAGTTTTGCTGATCTTACACCTGTAGCTGAAGTTTGTAAAAATGTTTGCAACTCAGTAACAGTATTTATCTTTTGAACCACTGGCTGCTGTGCAGAAGACAGGGACAAAGTTTCTTTTTGGACAGAAGAGGGTTTTAAAGTGTAGTTGGGAACTACTATGCTCTTTGATTCCTGCCCATAAGCGTTTGAATTACTGTTTTTTTGGTTATTTTGAGCAGAACGGCTGAGAGCAAGCTGTTGGGAAGAATTAGAGGTAGGTGTCAAACTGAAAAATCTACCTTTATCTTTCTTAAGTACTTGTTTTATTGGCACAACAGTATTTTCAGCCGTAAACACTGGAATACTGTTATTACTTAAAGGCTTCATACTAAGTTTAGTGAAACCGAAAGCAGGTACTAGGGTTGGAACACTAACATTTGCACCGTTATGCAGTTGCGTATTCATGATGCCCCCAACTAAGTCTTGACCATAAGTGGAAGTCAAAACACTAGGAGAAGAGGCCAGCTGTACCCCAGTTAGTTTTACAGTACCAGCCCAAGTCGGCTGAGTTGTTAAGACTGCTGCTGTCACACCAGGCAATAAGCTATGGAATAATTGCTGTCCTTTCACCGCATCCCTCACACGAAAATCAATCTAGCGGCAGAAAACCTTTCTTCACCACAGAATATAGCACGATACTAAATTTAGGAAAGAATATACTACGATACTAAATTTAGGGTTCGGAACTCTGTTTGTCTTCAAAACGTCTAACAATGCGAGAAAGTTCCGCCTTTTCATCGATACTAACGCGAGTAGGAGCACCGCTAATAATCCGTTCGTAGTTTCGGAATGAATCTTTGATATCGGGCCCGTCAGCAGTAATATTATACTCACGAATGCCCTTATCATGCCAAGAGCCTCTCATTTTAAATACGTTAATTGCCCGCGACATTTCTCCACGAATTTCTACGTACTGGAGCATCAAAATTGTATCGGTGATCGTGGAAATATGAGAGTCAGTAATGGAATGCGCTCCCAGAAATTGATCGGTTGTGTTAGTAAAGAAACCAGTAATTTCTTCTTGTTTAGCATAACCCGTCACACCAATCACAAACTGCCGAAATGCATTATTGCTCACTCCTCTCGCTAATGCTGAGAGTGAATCAATGGCGATGCGGGCTGGTTTGAAGACAGCAATTTCTGATTTAATAATTTGTAAGTGGTCTTCTAAACCAGTTGATTCGGGATAGGTACAAATTATTTTGAGTAAACCTTGATCTTCTAATTCCTCAAAATCAATTCCCCAAGAGGAAGCATTTCGAGATAGTTGGGCGCGTGATTCTTCGTAAGCAAATAATATTGCCTGTTCTCCATTGAGACAGCCATCTTGAATAAACTTACTTACTAACAGGGTTTTACCAGTCCCTGTAGCTCCTGTTGCCAAAATAATCGAATCTTTAAAGAAACCACCACCGCACATTTCATCTAAGGTTTTGACACCAGAAGATACCCTGACATTAGAAGATCGTTGAGTCAAGCGCATTGCTCCCAGTGGGAAGATGTTAACCCCTTCATTAGTAATCGTGAAGGGATATTCGCCTTTCATGTGAGTTGTGCCGCGCAACTTGAGAATTTCAGTTGTGCGACGGCGGCGTTCTCCTTCTAAAACGTTGCGAACAATTACTACATTATCGGAAACAAATTCTTCCACTCCAAAAGAGGCAACGGGACCATATTCTTCGCTACGTTCAGTTGTAATAATAGTGGTGACATTGAGTAGTTTCAGACGGGCTACTAGGCGAAAAATCTCGCGCCGGACTACTCCCATTGCTTCATACTGCTGAAATACTGCTGTTATTGAGTCGATTGAAACTCGTTTAGCTTTGTATTTGCGAATCGCATATTGCAATCGCTCAATTAGCGCAGACAGGTCAAAATTACCAACTATATCCTGTCCTTCAGGATCGGGAGATGCATCAAGAATAAACAACTTGCCTTCCTCAATTAGGCGTGGCAGGTTCCACCCAAAAACATGAGCATTTTTAATAATATCACTGGGTGATTCTTCAAAAGTAACAAATACTCCTGCTTCGTCAAAGTAGGTGATGCCGTTATAGAGAAACTGAAGAGAGAATAAAGTTTTGCCTGTACCGGAAGTGCCACTTATCAAGGTAGTTCTACCAATTGGTAAACCACCATGACTAATATCGTCAAACCCTTCGATCATCGTGCGAATTTTTTCTACACCTCCAATTTTCGGTGTCTTTTTTGGTTTTACTTGCTCTGTTTCACTCATTGCTTGATAACAAAAGGGTATTAAATAATTCGTAATTCGTAATTCGTAATTCGTAATGACGCTCGCGGACTCGCTAACGCTGCGCTAACGTAAATTTTGTTTTTTAATGGGGATTTAACCCCAACACAAAACTTGCTTTTTTATTGAACCGAGGGACTTAAACCCACGTAACTAGTTAAAAACTGTTTTTTATGACTAAATTTTTGACTCTATTTTGGCGAGGCTATTTGTAAACATGGCTCCCCTACACAGTTAAAACTTTCGCTCATTCATTATTTTCTTCTTCAAAATCTCCTTCACTCAGTTCTTCATAAAGCAAATCTAACCCAATCAATACTCTTTCCCTATCTGAAAGATCCCCGATAATTTTGCGAACGGGTGGAGGCAAAATTTTAGATAATGTTGGCGTCGCCAATATTTTATCTTCTTCTGCCAGTTGCGGGCTTTTCAGTACATCGATCACTTTTAAAGCATAAACACCTTTAAACTCCTGCTCTAAAATATTTTTGAGTGTTTTTAATGCCCGGACTGAATTAGGGGTATTTCCTGCTACGTAAAGTTTGAGAACGTAGGTTTTTCTGGCTTTATCCATATACTTACAAGCTAGTCATGAGAATATAAATACAATATTTGTTTGCCCATTGTCGGTGGCTAACAACATCGATAAGTTTAATTTATCTAGAAATTGAACTTCTATAGAGTTCGCACAGGTGAGCCAGGATATCTATCAACGTTAGACGGTAATCAAGTAACGCTTCATTGCTCCTTCCTTCTAATTTTAGCTGGTTAGAAAATTCTTCAATTACCTCCATGTGAATTTCAATGATTTGAGGCACAGGAATATTCGCATAAAATATAGTATTGATAAATTTATCAATTTTTTCTTTGAGTGTTTTATCTGTGGTAAAATAGTTTATAAGAATCAGGCTATAATCTGATTTAAGGTGTCTTAATAATCCTTGCCTTTCTGCTGGAGTCATCTCCTGGAAATGCTGTTGGCTTTTTTGGGTGTGACTGGCAAATACATAAATGTACTTGTCAGTGGATGCTTGATTTGGATCTTGTTGGAGACAATTTGGTAAATAGTTGATTTTTCCAGAGGTAGTTGCAGCAACGGGTAGATAGCAAAAGTGGGCAATAATCGCGTCAATAACTTTCCATACCCATCTGCTCCAACCTTTTTGGTTGTCTAAGTCAACTAGATTATTTAAATATTTCTTAACATCAGGTTGCAGAATCAATATCGGTAATAACATTTATTCTTAAATCTATCTCCTTGATCGCCTTGACCAAGAAACGTGGGCTGATCAGTTTGGCTAACGCTTCTAAGGGAATACTAGGTTTGCAGTAAACTGGTGATTCCACCCCAAAACAACGCTCTATGTTAGCAGGTAGTGCTAGTACAGCGCGGCGGAAGTTAAAAGTCAAAACTTTTGTATATCAAGGCTTTTACTTCTTTAAAATGGTAGCTTGATTTACGCCTTGCAATGCTAGCCACTCAACAACTTAGTGCAGCAACTGAGTAATTAGACTTAGTAGGTCTTTGATGATGAGGTATCTGTCGGCATAGCAAGACACAGTGATTAATCTATTATTTGCATATTTATGTATGTAAATAGATAGATTTTTTTATTTTGCTCCTTGATAAGATACTTAAACGAACTTAAAGGATTGTCCCATTCTAAATCATTATAATTCCTCAAGGTTCTAAAGCGATTCTTTGGGGCCATAATTGTTTTAGCTGTCGCTATCGATGAGGAGTTTAAATACCAGTAAGAGACTGGGGAGGCTAGTTGCTAGAACTTAGAAACGTCGCCTCTTGGAAAAATATAAAGGACGCAAAAGTGCCCGTGAGGGGAAATCCCGTTTTTTTAATGGCGTTGAAATAACCAGAGTTGCTTATATGAGTCTTCTTAGAGGATATGGCTTCAGGCGAAAACACCATCAACAGTTGGCAGATGGAAATGCCGGAGGGTTCCACAGGAAGAATGACCCCAAAAGCCCTATGTTAATGCTAGATTACCCGCTTTATGACTTTCAGGCAACCGTACCTAGCTGCTCCCAAACAAGTTCTCTGGCAGTGGTGTTGGAGATTTTTGAGCAAGAGCAGTGCGATCGCTTGGTAGTAGTGAATCAACAGCAATCCCCCATCGGATTGCTGTATTCTGCCCGTTTAATCCAAAAATTATTAGCACATAGTGACGATAAAAATCTAAATTTACATCAATCACTCTCTATCTGGGGTCAAGGTCTAATTGAGCCAATACAGACAATATTAGCTTCTGAGCGTGTAGAGCAATTAGGCTTGCACTTATGTTATGCACAAGCCGAAAAACAGCAGAACTTAGATTGGGCGCTGATTGACTCTGATGGTCAATATTTGGGGCTGCTGGATAGTTCACGCCTGTTGCGATCGCTGGCTAAGGAACGTATGGCTGGGTTACAAAGTTCTGAGCATCGCCATGAGTATGGTACTCCTGTACAGCCACCAAATGAACCCAAGTCATTGGGACACCAGCCACTGGTACAGTTGCTGGAAAGACTGCCTTGGCCTTTGATGTTGCAAACGGGGACTGGCGAGGTAGTAGCACGAAATCCCGCCTGGTGGGAGCAATTAGGAGCCTTGAAAGATCCAGAAGGAGTTAGGCAACAGGTGGAGGCAATACTTGTCCCTAAGCTTTCCGAAAAACCAGAATATGTTACTCAACGAGCAATCAAGGTTTATCCCAATGGTAGGGAGAATGAGCATGGTGGTGAAGAAGAACTAACCCAGCAAGAAGTATCACCAGATGCTGTATACAGTCGCTGCTATTTGGATAGTCAAGTAGGTACTTGTACTTGCGTTGTCGAAGTCCAAAATGGTCAGGAGCGAATCTGGCAGTTTGCCAAAATTCCCTTAGATAGTCCTGAGTTTCAAGTCATGAGTGCTGAACAAGAGGTTGCACTCAGCGAGGATTTGTGGTTAGTTTTAGCTACTGATGTGACTGAGCAGCAACAGCTTTGCAAAGAACTGGCTGCAAAGAATGCCGATTTAATTCAACTAAATCGGTTGAAGGATGAGTTTTTAGCTTGTATTAGTCATGAACTCAAAACTCCCCTAACTGCCGTTTTAGGATTATCGCGGTTGCTGGTGGATCAGCAGTTGGGAGAACTCAACGAGCGTCAAGCCCGTTATGCGGGACTGATTCATCAAAGCGGACGCCACCTGATGAGCGTGGTTAATGACATTTTAGATTTGACCCGTATGGAAACGGGACAAATGGATTTGACGCTAACTCCGGTGAAAATTCAGGCTGTGTGCGATCGCGCCTTATCAGATGCTAAAGCTATCCACACTCAAACTACCAAAACTACATCTGCCTCGCCAACTCAAAACGCCCGTTCATCTGCTCCCCAGTTCTGCCTTTCCATTGAACTAGGTTTAGACCAGATAGTGGCAGATGAATTACGCTTGCGCCAGATGCTTATACACTTGCTTTCCAACGCCTTTAAATTCACCGAAATATCTGGCGAAATTGGGCTACGGGTGAGCCGTTGGGAAGGATGGATTGCCTTTACCGTTTGGGATACAGGCATTGGCATTCCTGAACACCAGCAACACTTAATCTTTCAAAAATTCCAACAACTAGAAAATCCCCTTACCCGCCAATTTGAAGGCACTGGTTTGGGGCTGGTATTAACCCGGGCCTTGGCTCGTCTCCACGGAGGAGATGTCAGCTTCTTATCTCGTGAAGGAAAAGGTAGCCAGTTTACACTACTTCTGCCGCCCAGCCCCCCGAAAACAGGCTTTTCGGAACCAGATATGGGAATCAAAGAAGAGGAGGAAACGCGACACCAATCGACACGGGAAAACTCAGCCGCCGCTCGTTTGCATGTTACTACGTCCACACAGCATCATCTTGCCAGTTCCCAACGGTTGGTTTTGGTAGTCGAGGCAGTAGCCCGATATATTGAAGACTTGACCGAACAACTCAAAGGTTTAGGATATCGGGTAGTGATTGCGCGATCGGGAACAGAAGCAGTCGAAAAAGCTCGGCGCTTGCAACCAATAGCGATATTTTTGAATCCGTTGCTACCCCTGCTATCAGGCTGGGATGTGCTGACTTTACTAAAATCGGATACCGCAACCCGTCATATATCTGTAATTGTGACAGCGACGGCAGCCGAAAAGGAGCAAGCATTTGCTAACCGAGCCGATGGTTTCTTAAGTTTGCCAGTAGAGAATCACCTTTTAGCACCAGTTCTCGAAAAATTATGTACTTCACCAGCAGTTTTGCCACAAGGGTTAAACAACAGCGCAATTATCCCAACTAAAACCCCACTGCGAATTCTCAGGTTGGTGAATCCCCAGTTGGAATCGGTCAATCCCCACCCCTCACTTCGAGAACACCGAGTGATTGAAGTAGATGACCTAGATCAAGCAGAACTTTTGGCGCGGGTATGGCAGTTTGATGTCATTTTGCTAGATGTCGAAAGTACTACCGCCCAAATTTATCTGCAACAACTAATTCAGCATCCACGTTTGGCGGCTATCCCACTAGTTACTTGCGATGTCGCAACCACCCTAATAGCTTCTAAAATACCAGAATTATCTGTATTTCCTTACTTAACACCATTTGCTAAAGACAACAGCAGCCGCACTGAGAAAACGGATGCTTTACTATCAGTATTGGAAATTGCTTCTGGTATTTCCTGTCCGTCTAGCATTTTGGTAGTAGATTTGACAATGCTGCGTGATTTACCACAGATAAGACGCAAGCAAGTTAAGGGTTCTCGGACAGCAAAAAATTGCTCAATTAGCAGTGAAACTGCGGAACGGGGGTCTGAGTGGTTCCAAGCTTTAATTCAGTACTTACAAACAGCAGGCTTCAAAGCGGCGATGAGTCCCTGCTGGGCAGAAGTATTACAACAAATTCGCCACCAAAGCGTTGACTTACTGCTAATTTGTTTAGGAGAATCCACGATCCACAAAGACGTGCTAAAAGCACTGAAAACATTGGGAGATTCGCCTGATAAATTACCACCAATTTTAGTACTGAATCAGCGATTAAATCACCCAGAAACCAGTTTCCAGTCTGGGGTAGCTTACAAGGAAATTGACAAGCAGAAGAAGAATAGTTTGGCATCGATAGAAACTGTTGTTGGTGCGATCGCTACCCAAATATTACCGCGCTCGATATCAATGGAAGACCTATTAAACCAGATCAATCACGCTTTAGCTGTCAACGGTTACAATGACAAATGTTAAGGATTATTGAGAATAAATTTGGTGGCGATGTTTACGACGGGCTATGACGCTAGCGGACTCGCTTTGCGCGTCGCTATCGGCGTCGCTATAATTTTTGTTGCTGGGTGGTAAATATCCGATGTGCTAACAAAGCCATACCTTGACTCAGTTACTTACTGAATATCGATCTCGTCCCTGCTGTTTCGCAGCATAAAGGGCTTGATCTGTCAAGGCAATCAGTGTATCTGGTAAATTTTCCGATATCGGAATTGTACTGGCAATCCCAAGACTGACGGTTACAATCTCACTCACATCAGATTGCTTGTGGGGAATTTTCAATCCTCGAATTGCTTGTTGGATACCTTGGGCGCTTGCGATCGCCCTTTGCCGATCTGTATTGGGCAGAATCACGGCAAATTCTTCACCCCCATAGCGGGCGACCAAATCGCCGCTACAATTCACCCTTTGCTTTACAACTTGTGCTAGCTGCACCAAGCAGGCATCCCCAGCTTGATGTCCGTAGCAGTCGTTATAGCGTTTGAAATAATCGACATCAAATAAAATCAGAGACAGTGGTTGTTGTTCCCCTACCAAACGCTGCCATTCTTGCTGCAATCGTTGATCAAAGCAACGACGATTGGCAATTTGTGTTAATCCATCGACAATCGCCAAGTGTTGCAATTCTTGATTGGCAAACTGTAGAGCAAGATAGACTTGCTCTCGTTCGGTAATTTCTTGCTGCAACAGCACATTGGTTTGAGCGAGTTCAGCCGTGCGATCGCTCACTTCCAGTTCCAGTTCACGAGAATAGTCTGCCAAAATCTCAAGGGAACGTTTGCGCTCCGTAATGTCCTGAAAAGTAACGAGCGCATACACAATTGCTCCCTGCTCATCCAGAATGGGCGTTCCTAATACTTCCAACGGGATGACAGTCTCATCCAAATGAATCTCTAAATCTTCAGTTCTTACCCGTTCTCCTTGCAGGGCGCGTATCGCTGGAAGTTGCTCTGTTGGATACAGTGTGTTTGTGCCTGCCCAATAGATTTGATAGGCAAAGGTGAGTTGGTCAATGTCCACATCTGGCAAAACACTACGTCCGAGAAGCTGTTTAGCCATTTGATTGAAGTATAAAACATTACCGTCTGGCTTATGAACAGCAACGCCAACGGGTAGAGCCTCCAGAAATTGAGCTAATTGACGCTCATGAGCGACACTAAGACGGATGGTTTCTTTCTCAAGCTGTCTAATTTGCAAGTGGGTGTGAATCCGAGCTAATAGCTCATCTTTGGTAATGGGTTTGATCAGATAATCGTTAGCACCTACCTCTAACCCCAACACAATATCTTCTGGTTGGTTGCGGGCACTGAGCAAAATGATCGGCAGGCGATCGGCAGAAATCTGTTGCCGAATCACTTGAATCACCTCATAGCCAGTCATTCTCGGCATCATCACATCAAGCAATATGATGTCAGGGTTAAAGCCTCGTTCTAGCAATGCCAGGGCTTCCTGCCCATCGGTTGCCAAGGTGAGCGTGTAATTCTGAAATTTCAGAAAGTTCTTCAACACCTGAAGGTTGATGGGTTCGTCGTCCACAATCAAGATATGCGGGAACAACCCTTCAATAGATGATTCTTTTGGACGTTCTGGCGATGAGTTCGCTAGCGAATTCAAAACAGATTCTGATTGCGAATCAGGTGCAGCCTCTGCTAACGGGGAAGCGGACAGCAACACGGGAGTCATGCTGGGTTGTTGCTCACAAATCGGTAACGTGAAGGTAAACACCGATCCCTTACCCAATTTTGACTCTACCCAGATCCGTCCACCGTGTAATTCGATCAGGTTTCGGGTGATTGCCAGTCCTAACCCAGTACCTCCATACTGCCGACGGGCAGATCCTTCCACCTGCTCAAAGGACTCAAAGATCCGATCTAACTTATCCTCTGGAATACCAATGCCAGTGTCGGAGATACTGATGGCGATGTGTGAAGTGTTGTTAGGGGATAGTTGTTGAGCCAGTGTTGACTCCTTGTCTAGTTGATTTTCATTGAGAAGTTTGGCGAAAACTTCCACTGTGCCAGAAGGAGTGAATTTAATCGCATTGCCGATCAGGTTATGCAGAATCTGTTGCAAACGATTTTCATCGGCATTAATCAGGGGTAATTCTGCCAGAACGTGATTGAGGAGTTGAATATCTTTCGTACCAATTAAGGCGCGATCGAGTTGCAAGACCACCTCAACTATTTCCCGCAAACTAATCGGTTTGAGATGAAGATGGAGTTCTTGATGGCGCAGTTTGGAGAAGTCAAGAATATCATTGACCAAATTGACTAACCGTTTGCCACTTTGAGTCAGCATTTTCAGGTTATGGTGCTGCTCACTTGATAAGTCACCTGTTGCTCCGTCTAACATGGACTCAGCAATGCCAATCATCCCATGAAGTGGTGTGCGGAGTTCATGGGAAGTGTTGGCTAAAAATTCATCTTTGAGTTGATCGAGGCGCTTTAAATCTTTATTTTGTTTCTCTAACGTTGTCAAATAATTGCGAATGTCACTTACCATGACATTGAAGGTGTTAGCAAGCAGTCCTAATTCATCGTTGCTATTGACATTGACAGTCACATCATAGTTGCGATCGCTAACTTTTTGCGCGGCTAACTGTAGCTGAGTAATTGGGCCGCTCAACCACCGGGCTAATAGGACTGCTAGCAGAACTGACAAAATTAAACTAGCAGCAATTAAGCTCAGACAAGTGATTTGGAGGTTACGAAGCTGATTAACCTCGCTCTGGGGCACGTATGCTACGCCGAGAACTGCGATTGTTTTACCCTGATGATCTTTTATCGGTATGGCGGCTCTCAGTGCTGTAAATAAGCTACTGCTGTAGAATCCGTCTGAAACTTGCATCTCACCATCAAAAGCATCTTTATATACCGATTCAATAGGAACATACAAAGCTGCGACTGGGATACCTGGCCAATTATCCCACGGATCTGGTTCTGGACTCATTGAAGCGAGGTACTTCAGAACGCGGCGATTGGGTGACTCTGGAGTTGTCACAATCAGACTAGTCATAACTCCAGAAATATTAAAGGAACTCTTCGAGTAATAATCCTGCCAAGGTTGAATGTTACTTTTACTCGCCTGGTTAATCCTACGCAATATCTGAACAAGTCGCTGGAAATCGGCTGTGTTCTGATACTTCTGAATTGCTTCGGCATTCAGACTACTTCGTACTTCTCCTGATTTGAGCCTCTGTATATCGGTGACACTGACCTGGGAATCCCGATCAACAGCTGCCTTTAAGCGAACGATGCTCTCACGAACTTCTGGATCAAACAGAAATGTGCCTAAATGTCCAATGTCTTTGAGTCGTCCTGTCATCTGGTGCATGATCAGTTGAGAGGTTGTGGAGTAGAAGTAATACACACTCGCACTGGTCACACCCACAGATAGCGCTGCGATCGCTAGACCCAGCTTGACTCCAAATAACATTTTCATAAACAGGCATCTATCTGCTCTTGATGTTAGATTATAGTTCCCTCAATAGCCATAAAACTTGCGAAGCTGTCATTTGCCGTTAGGATATGTCTATTTTTTCACTTTTCTTTTTCTTAAAAGGAACTCGAACCAAGTTATAAGCACCCTTGGTTGATAAATTTTTGTAATCATCTGGCTGTAAGTCCATTTGTAAAAACTTTTTCTGTTCAGCCAACAGCAGCACCGAGGCAGGTTTTAGTCCTTTGGCAGCCTGGTTTTTGATATGCTCTATAGCCTCTTGGGGAAGTCCTAAATAATTTACATGAATGTGGCTGTAAAATACCACACTAGGCTTTTTGAAGCCAAGCATGATCAATTCTTCATTTGGTTGTTTTGCTTCTAGAATTACCGCAGACAACTCCCTTAAGGGTAATTGACGTTCTCGATCAATAAAGAACGAAGCAGGCGTTAAGACAAAAATTAAAAACGCCACAAACCCTATTAAATTAATACCAATAACGGAGTTCCATTGGCGACTTAGTAATAAACCCGCAACTAAAACGGCACAAACCAGCCACATTACCCCGGCTATTACTGGTAAACCAGTTCGTTGAATTAGTTCGTGGAAGTTGCTTATAGCTGGATCAGTACCTAATATGTGGGTTATGTTAAACAGTGCTGTTGCCAGAACTGATAAAAATACTACATTCACCCAACCACTCACTCGGAGAAAAGAGGGGGAGATGGGAGGAGTGTGAGAGGAAAAAACAGGAATTGTTTGCCTAGCCTCTGTATCCTGGAAAAAGTCGCTCCACAATAGGGCTACTAGGATGGCTGCTGCTGGCATTAAAGGCAATACGTAGCTAGGGAGTTTGGTAACAGCAATGCTGAAAAAACCAAAGATGGTAGCAAACCAGAACCAGGCGAATAAACCAAACTGCTGAAAACGTTCAAGGGATCGCCAGTGCGATCGCTGCCAAAACTTTAATCTTACTATAGAGAGTGGTAAATACACTGAGTAGGGCGCAAAACCCAGTAGCACTACTAAAAAGTAAAAATACCAAGCTGCTGAGTGACCATTAACGACTTCTGTAAAGCGTTCCAGGTTATGATAACCAAAAAAGGCATTAATATAATTCCAGCCATTGCGCCAAATTACTAAAGCATACCAGGGCACTGATAAACCTAAAATTATCAATACACCCACGAGAAGGCGCATTTCCCGCAACACCTCTCGAAACTTTCCCACGTAAAGCAAAAATACGCCAACAATTAGCCCTGGTACAACAATTCCCACTGGCCCCTTAGTCAAAATTGCGCCTGCAATCAGCACATAAAAAGCTAAATACCACTTATTTGGGAATAGGGCATGGGGCATCCCTTCGGCTTCTCTACGAGACGCTACGCGAACGCTCAAGGCAAGTGCGGATTGGGCATTGGTTATTAATTTTGCTCCCCTGCTCCCTGCTCCCTGCTCCCCGCTCCCTTCCTTCCCTGCGTAGCCTAGAAAGAAACATAACAAAGCTGATGCCATACATCCGGTGAGCAGCATATCAGAGACACCGGTTCTCGCCCAAATAATAGTTTCGGGATTGAGTGCCATGAGCGCTGCTGCTATAAAAGATGTTTTGTAGCGGCGAATAGGACGTGAAACTTGCTCTAATTCGTCTTGTTTAGCGAAATACCACTGTATGGTGTAAAAAGCTAAACAAACTAAGGCGAATGCTGCGATCGCTGAAGGAAGGCGTACTGCCCACTCATTCACCCCTATAATTGCGTAAGCGATCGCCTGACACCAGTAAATTAAAGCAGGTTTATCGAAACGAGTGTCACCATTGAAAAATGGGGTAATCCAATCACCTGTGACGAACATCTGGCGGGAAGCTTCGGCAAAAAGCGGCTCTGTCTCATCAATCAAGCCAATATTGCCCAAATTCCACCCAAAAGCTATCCAGCCAATCAATATCAACCACAAAATCGACACAGTTACACCAAGGGCTGGATTCTTTGCTATTTTGTTGAACCACTGATCAACAGTGTGCTTAACACTCAATTTCATGCTCATTAGTCAATAGTCAACAATCACTACTCAATAGTCGTTGGTTATCTATCTTTTGTTCTTGGAAGTTTTCAATTCAACAATTTTCCTCTCCTCAGTACTCTACACTTTTTCTTGTTCAGTAACGTTAGTTGCTCTAAGTCACCAAAGAAACTTCTCCAACACGTTAGTACATTGTGTTGAAAGTTTACCTAACAAAGGCAGAGGGCAGGGGAAAGAAAATATATTTTTTGCTCTCTGCCACAGGGTTTAGAGCAATACGCTTGGGTTAAACATTTTTTCTCTTCTCTCTGCTTCCTCTGCGCCTCTGCGGTAGCCTGCGGCAAGCCCTCCGGGTTGGTGCAGTCGCTCATGGGGGAAACCCCCATCGCCCTTGGCGTCTCCCCTTGGGAGAAGACCGCGCTGCTTCACCGCTTTGCGTCTACGTTAAAAATTTGACTTTGATAAAGAGTTTTAGCCTTAACCCAAGCGTATTGGGGTTTAGAGCAAGTAAATTTATTTATAAAAAACAAAAAAATATGTATTCATCAAGTAGGCGCAAAAAATACGGTGCAAAGCCTTTTTGCCTCCAGTCCTTCTTAAATCCTCTAAATTTATTTATGAGGATTCCTGTTGCCTTCTGCCTCCTTGGACTATGGACTCAGCACTAGTTGCCATTCTCTGGTTTGGGAATTCCATTTAGGTAATTGAGTTTCGCCGACAACATAGGGCCCCCAGTAACGACGGGAACCATCTTGTGCGAAAGCAACTAAAATATCTCCCTTCTCCAGCTTTAAATTATTCTGAGGTAGGGATAAAATCAGTCCCTTCTCACTACCTTCTTGGGGAGCAAAATCCCAATGTGCCGGTACATCATAGTTAGCCTGTTTAGTCCCAGAGCCTTTTGCTACCGACTGTCGCGCCAGTAAAGCCAACCGTACAGGCTGATTTGTTTGATTGCTCATTCGCAAAGTTCCTTGATCCTTACTTTTGCTAGCTGATTTATCACGCTCTGCCAAGACAGGATAAGTATTCTCTTCAATATTATTATGTTCTACTTGATTGGTTGAGGTAGTTGCTGGAGTAGATAGACTAGCAGAAATACCCTTTTCAGGTGAAACGGGTGTAGAGGAAGCCGTCTCCCACTGAGTAGTTTCAGTAGGCGGTTGTGAAGATGTATCTGGGTTTGTGGACTCAAAGGATAGGCTCACTCCAAAGCATCCCACCAGAGCAACAAGCAGTCCCAAGCAAAAAACTGTAACACCGACGTTACGATATACTGAGGATTTCATATTGATAGTTATTAGAAATAAATATTTTGTCTAAGCTTGACCAAATAGTAGCCTATTATCCCAAAAGGGAATCATAGAAAGTAGTCTAATATAAATAAACTTTCCTAAAATTAGCGATACGAATCTATTATAAGTATCCTTTTGATTAGAAAATATTTGGAGGAAATAATTTCCTTGATGTTTGATAAACAAGGGGTACAAATACCCATTGCTTTGTGTATTGACCGTAGGCTTGGATAAAAACAAGAAAATTAGATACCGAGCCAGCCAATTCATTTGTATAAAGAAAAATAAAAATTTAGTGAAACCACTAGCGGCCCCAACAAGGCGTTTTTTGCCAAACCCTTAGATAAATCTAAGATGCATATTTCATCTTGGGTTAGAATAAACAGCCTTTTAAGGGGCTATACTTCCCTAAAGATGATAGGATGTGCAAATTTGAATCAACGCTGGAAGCCCAGCAGATATCTATAATATTAACAAACAAGCTGATGTTAAAACCAATATCCTCCTTAATATAAAAGATATTTCAAGATGTCTTGACTTTTTCCCAGAAGTCTATCTGATGCAAAACACTCGTCTCAATAACTTATTCGATGCCATTGCTACACGCTTGGGGCAATGGTTTTTAAATCCTTGGCGGCGGCTATCGTTGCAGATAATTAGTTTTTTGTTTGGTTTTTTTCTGGCAAACGTAGCTTCCACTACAGCCGGTCAACGAGCAGAATTAGACATTGTGGTAGCTGGTTTTTTAGTAGTTTTGACGGAAATTACCAGCAGGATATTCTATAGTCGCAGCTTTTTGTCAAGACGATCGCTCTTGATAGATTCACTAAATCTCCTCAAAGTTGGTTTCATCTACGGCCTGTTTCTCGAAGCCTTTAAGCTGGGATCGTAGTGTGGGAGATGAGGAAGATGGAGAAGCAGAAAGCAAGAGAAGCGGCGTTAGCAGATGGGTTGAGGGCAAAAGCTTTTGGAATCACGCCGGAAAATGTCGATGAGGTGATAGAAAAGCGATCGCATTTACTAAAATCTGTTCTCCCAGCTTTTAGCCAATTATGCCAAACTACTTTTCAAATCGAACCCAAGGAAATGTTACAAGTATTGTGGGACTTGTGGCTGCCTTTAGGAATCAAGCTAGCATCGCAGCGCCAACAGTTAGAACGTCCTCTGATTCAAGGAATATTGGGAGGACAAGGCACTGGTAAAACCACAATGTCTAAAGTTCTCAGCTTGATTCTCGATCAGTTGGGATACCGGACTGTAAGTTTATCTTTGGATGACTTATATAAAACTTACAGCGATCGCTTGGTTTTAACACAGCAAGATCCTCGCTTGATTTGGCGCGGCCCACCAGGAACCCACGATGTAGATTTAGGCTTAAATGTACTAGATCAGATCCGCCAGTTGCAAAATCCTGTGATGGTTCCCCGCTTTGATAAATCTGCTTTTGGAGGTGCTGGCGATCGCACTACTTCCGAAATGGTGACAAATGTAGATATTGTACTATTTGAAGGTTGGTTTGTAGGTGTGCGACCAATCAACGCAAATATATTTGATACTGCACCGCCGCCAATTGTCACAGATGAAGATCGAGCATTTGCCCGTGATATGAATCATCGCCTCCACGATTATTTACGATTGTGGGAGAGATTAGACAGCTTAATTGTGCTATATCCAACCGATTACCGATGTTCTTTAGAGTGGCGTAAACAGGCGGAACAGCAGATGATTGCTGCGGGTAAGTCGGGGATGAGCAATGCAGAGATAGAGCAATTTGTCAATTATTTTTGGCGATCGCTCCACCCGGAATTATTCATCAAGCCGTTGGTAAAAGATGCAACAGTGGTTGATATGGTGATTGAGATTCATGCCGATCATAGCTTTGGTCAAGTGTCTTGCGGATTAATTCGTAATTCGTAATTCTTAACTTCTTAGGACTTACGCACGAGTTACGGAATAACGAACCGCAGAGGCGCAGAGGACACGGAGAAATCAGAGTTTGAGAGAGTTTTTGCGTAAGTCCTACTTCTAACTCTTAACTCCTAACTCCTAACTTTTAACTCCTAACTCCTAACAAATTCTGGGGGTTTAAGTCCCCCGCTTCGTCATCGGCAAGTCTCGTGGCTCTTGTCTTTATCCCCGTTGCAAAACTTAATTACGAATTACGAATTACGAATTACGAATTATTTTAGCGGCTATGGTTTTGACGCAGATTTAGAAGCGTTACTAAAGAACCAAGACAAAAGATTTGCAACCGTAGCAGCCCCAAAAGAGAACAGCGCAATAATTGCATCACGAGGTAAAACGCCATCTAACCAGCTACCCTGTATTTGAGAAACTGGAAAATCTTGATCTAAACCAATTTGAATCTCTTTAGTTTTCCCAGAAAAGCGGGCTTCTATCCCCTTTTTTGGCACAATTTGTAGATGGCGTATCAGTTCAATATTTAGAGGAGTATCAGGATTTTCTCCCATCAGAAACTGATTTAGTTTAATGTCCTGTTCCTGACCTACCATGCGGATTTTACCTTCCACAATAGTAGAAATTTTTAAATC
Organism: Nostoc mirabile CHAB5784; assembly: GCF_020829645.1. Classification (GTDB taxonomy): domain Bacteria; phylum Cyanobacteriota; class Cyanobacteriia; order Cyanobacteriales; family Nostocaceae; genus Nostoc; species Nostoc mirabile. The sequence continues at coordinate 21,168 of NZ_JAIVFS010000004.1, forward strand.
GTCTCTGGCATCTTTACCATTTCTGTCTAAATCTAGAAATTTCACATCTTTGGTTTGTATCTTTTCTCTAAACCATTGTTCTGATTCATATTTTGGAGGTTTGACTAGGGTAATATAAATATTGGTACTTGGCGCGATTTCTAAATTAAATTTTTTATTATTTGGATTGACAATAAATTCTAGCGGTGTTTGCTTATCGGGTTGATTTGGTAATTTTAAATCTAGAAATTCATAACCTTCTACTATAACTTTGATTGGTTGTTCACCTAAATAGAGTTCTAATGTATTTTGGTTACTTTTTAAGTCTGATTTAGAGTTAGATTGCAGAGAAAAAGCAAGCTGATTGCGATAAAAGTCATAACTTAATCCAGCTACTTTTGTATTTGGTTGCAGCCGGAGTTCATCTAGGTTTATGTCACTTGTTGTTTGGAGATTAGCTGGGGCAATAATCCATCTACTATCGCTGTCTTTAAGCTGAATTTTTAAGGAGTCTAACTGATTAAGTTCTGACCAAGTTTCACTTTCAAAATTGCCTGTAAAAGTTAGGGTTTGTCTGCCTTCATTTTCTAGTTCTTTAATACCACGAATATTTTGAAGAAAGAGTTTAGGTTGTTGTCCATTATAGATAAAGCTCATTTCTTTAAAAGTGAGATTACCTTCAAATGTATGAGTGCCCGGTACAATAGCGGCAAAGGTGACGAGAGTCAAAACTAAAAGTAGCAGCAACACCAACAATGAATTTCGATGATTTGAAATAGTTCGTAGTAAGCGCTTTAGCGCTGAAGCACTGACTACAAACAAAGCAACTAGATATGTTTTCAGAAAATTCAACCATTGGCGAATATTGATGAAGTTGGGAAACTTTTGTTTGGCTTTTTGCCGAGATGCCATGATTTATTTCAACCAATTTGGGTTATGTTCAAATACAATTCGTCTTTCGATGCGATCGCTAGCTTCACCTATTCGGTTAATAAAAGCAACGTAGTGCATTTCATAGCGCCCAGATGGGGCATTGCGACCATCCCAGGTAAAAATAATTTCACCCTTTTTCGGGTTGGGGCGGGAAGTGCTATAGATTGCTGGTTGACCTTTGGAGAGGATTTCAAAGGTGGTAAATCTCACTCGGTCTTGGGAATAAAAGACAAATTCATACTTACCCGAAGTTTGCCCCAGAATGACTGGAACATAGACAGGTTGGGAACCAAGGTTATAGGATGCCATAGCGCGAAGGCTGTTAGCTGGTATTTTTGCTTGCCTGAGAACGTAAGTATCCCAGCTAAAGCTGAAGCGCGAACCATTATTAGACATTAACAAGTCATCCATTTGATAGTGATAATTATCACCCAAGGATTTCACTATTACTTGAGGATTTTTACCTCCATTGATGCGGGGAATTTGCACTGTCAGGGTTTTGCCGAAATTAGCAAGGTTGCGGGTAGCAATGGAAATTAAGCTCAAGCTATTGCCGCTTAATTGTTCTTCTTTGACACCTTCGCAACGGTTGGGTGGTTTGCGGCGGATATAATCGGTAGATTTTGGGTTCCCTTCTGGGCAAGAAGCAGCAGCAGGAAGATGGCTGACGCTGAAGATTAATAGGCTGGCAAGAATAATTTTATAATTCATAGTTTATTCAAAGTAAAGAAACAGAAAAGTGATTCATCACTTGTAGAGACGCGATTAATCGCGTCTATTTCATTTTCCAGGTAGACAGTTGTTTTTGAATCTCAGACATGGAATAAGCCAAATCTCGGCCTTCACCTGTTTTTCGGGCGAAGACGATACCTAAAAGTTGATTTTGCGAATCAATTACAGGACTGCCAGAATAACCGGGTTTGAGTCCAGCTTGAGATATTTCTAATCGCTGGTTTTGATAGCTATTGATTTGTCCTGATTGCATAGACCAAGATTTATCTTCACCTCTTTGAGCAGAATGACCAATAACCCGAATGGGCATTTTCGGGGTAATGGCAGTTGATGAGATGGGTAAAGGTTGGATATCTTCTGGCAGATTACCGATAACTTCCAAAACTGCTAAATCGAGTTGTTCGTTAACAGAAGTCATTTGGAACAGCTTGGCATTTCGCCGCATTCGCACTCGGTTTGGCGGTGGTGAACTGAAAAATTCGACTTGAATATTTTTACCCTGTTCATAGCCATCAAAAATGATATGACGATTAGTGAGAATCAATGTCCGGTTGTCTTCTCGCTTAATTATTACGCCAGTTCCACTCTCAATTCCTTGGCGTTCAATACTCAGAGGAAAATTCGCAGTAATGCGTACCACAGAACGCTTAACTGGTAGAGTGGGATCATCTTTAGGCAACCATTGGCGATCGTCTTCTACACTACCTAGTTTATTCTCTTGCTCCGTCCGTAAGCGTCTTGCTTCTATATTGTTGTTACTGGCATAGATATAATTAGGGTCAATCTTTTCTGCTTTGTCAAAATGTTCAATGGCTTTTTTTAGTTTCTCTTGCTCTTGGAATGCTAAACCTAAGCCATTGTGAGCAGCAGTATGAGCCGTGGTTGGGGTTCCAGAATTGTCTTCTGGCAATGTTAGGGCTTTTTCGTAGGCGGCAACTGCTGCATCTAATTTCTTCTGCTCCCTCAGGGCAACGCCGAGATTGTAGTAAGCAGTAGCTAAGTTGGGGTTGAGTTGAATTGCTTTTTCGTAGGCGGCAACTGCTGCATCTAATTTCTTCTGGTCGTACAGGGCAATGCCGAGATTGTTGTAAGCAGTAGCTAAGTTGGGGTTGAGTTGAATTGCTTTTTCGTAGGCGGCAACTGCTGCATCTAATTTCTTCTGGTCGTACAGGGCATTGCCGAGATTGTAGTAAGCATCAGCATATTTGGGGTTGAGTTGAATTGCTTTTTCGTAGGCGGCAACTGCTGCATCTAATTTCTTCTGCTCCCTCAGGGCAATGCCGAGATTGTAGTAAGCATCAGCATATTTGGGGTTGAGTTGAATTGCTTTTTCGTAGGCGGCAACTGCTGCATCTAATTTCTTCTGCTCCCTCAGGACAAGGCCGAGATTGTTGTAAGCAGTAGCAAAGTTGGGGTTGAGTTGAATCGCTTTTTCGTAAGCGGCAACTGCTGCATCTAATTTCTTCTGGTCGTACAGGGCATTGCCGAGATTGTTGTAAGCATTAGCTAAGTTGGGGTTGAGTTGAATTGCTTTTTCGTAAGCGGCAACTGCTGCATCTAATTTCTTCTGGTCGTACAGGGCATTGCCGAGATTGTTGTAAGCATCAGCATCGTTGGGGTTGAGTTGAATTGCTTTTTCGTAGGCGGCAACTGCTGCATCTAATTTCTTCTGCTCCCTCAGGGCAATGCCGAGATTGTAGTAAGCATTAGCTAAGTTGGGGTTGAGTTGAATTGCTTTTTCGTAGGCGGCAACTGCTGCATCTAATTTCTTCTGCTCCCTCAGGGCAATGCCGAGATTGTAGTAAGCATCAGCATATTTGGGGTTGAGTTGAATTGCTTTTTCGTAGGCGGCAACTGCTGCATCTAATTTCTTCTGGTCGTACAGGGCAATGCCTAGACCGTTGTAAGCATAAGCTAAGTTGGGGTTGAGTTGAATTGCTTTTTCGTAGGCGGCAACTGCTGCATCTAATTTCTTCTGGTCGTACAGGGCATTGCCTAGACCGTTGTAAGCAGTCGCCAAGTTAGGGTTAAGTTGCAAAGCTTTCTGGTGAGATGCTAATGCCTCCTCTTGTTTCCCTTGAGCATTTAGCACGTTCCCTATACCCACGTAAGCTTCAGCATCATTTTTGTTGATTTCCAAAGCTTTCTGGTGCACTGCTAATGCCTCCTCTATTTTCCCCTGTCGCCGCAAAGCATTCCCCAAATTGTTATAAGCTTTGCCATTATTGGGTTCAAGTTGCAAAACTTTACGCCAAATTGTCTCCGCTTGGGAGTTGTTACCCACTGTTTCGGCAGCGTTACCTTGTTGAAATAGCTGTTCGATATTGTTTTGAGCAACTACAAACTGGGGTGTCGTAGCCAGAGATAGAGTTAAAAATAAAATAGTAAATATACGGTTGTGCATAATCATGCTAATACGTTCTCAGATTCTATCAGGACTCACGAAAAACTCGCCAAAAACCTGATGAATCTTTGAGACATACTCGTGAACGAGTCTTTGATACTCGTTAATGAGTCTTTGAACTCCATTAATGAGGCTTTGATACTCGTTAATGAGTCTTTGAACTCCATTAATGAGGCTTTGATACTCGTTAATGAGTCTTTGAACTCCATTAATGAGGCTTTGATACTCGTGAATGAGTCTTTGAACTCCGTTAATGAGGCTTTGATACTCGTGAATGAGTCTTTGAACTCCGTTAATGAGGCTTTGATACTCGTGAATGAGTCTTTGAACTCCGTTAACGAGTCTTTGATACTCGTGGACGAGTCTTTGATACTCGTGAACGCGGTTTGCAGTTGAGTTTAATATAGACCTAACCCCCAGTCCTTTCGCTTGTAGGGCTTGTTATTACCCAGATTTTTTGTAACAGTCAAAGTATTGCGCTGACCCATATCCCGCCCAGAACTTAAGTTCTGCGGCTCAGAGCTACTGTCCACTCAAGTGGACTAAATATTTTTGTTGAGTCCTCTTGAGAGGACTTAAGCTATTAGCCACTGTCCACTCAAGTGGACTAAAATTTTTGTTGAGTCCTCTTGAGAGGACTTAAGCTATTAGCCTTGGAATTCTATTCCAAGGCGGGATAAGCTGATGTGCAGCTAAATTGCTATAAGACTAGGACTTACGTAAAACTACACGCTGTAGGGGCAATTCATGAATTGCCCCTACCTAACAATAAGGGTTTCGGCTATTGTTTGCGTAAGTCCTGAAGACGAAAACGTAAAATTATTGTAGTGCGGGCATCTTACCCGCATCCCATATACAAATTAAATACGTAACAGTTTAGCAACGAAGTCAGAGATTAAAAAGATGTTGGTAATGACAAACCCTACTAGCGTTGAGGAGTAAGGCTGAAAGCCTCTCTCTTTGTAGGAGACAGGAATGGAAGTGAGGTCAAAGTCTATTACATACAAAAGCGATCGCTTGAATAATTCTTACCATGTGATATATTTTTTTTAAAGCTGACAAATTGTTTTTAAAACTTGTAACAACTGAGTTGAACGCTCTCTTTCCATTAAATTTAATTCTGGTAACAGATAATAAATAGGGGGATTTCCTTGTTCGATATAGACAAACTGATAACTTCTACCATTAGTTGTTAATCCCCAAACTGATTTTTGATTATCTAAATTTTTATAAGAGTATGTGAGTAGCTGAGATAAACCTGTTGATATATCAATCTGACTATTTTTAGATTCAATTAACAGTACCCAAAAATATGTTTGAGGTTTTGTGTGTTTAGCTTTACTAACAGCTAAAATATCAAATCTACCTTTAATTTTGATATCTTCATCTTCAACTTCAATATCAGCAATATTCTCCTCCAAAACAATCTCAATAGGATAGCGATAAAAACCAGCTAATCTTAGTAAAGGAGCAACTGTAAGAAACTTTACCTGACCTTCAGTAACTTTGCCTGCTGTAAGGTAACGTCGAAAGTCATTTCTAATTTGCAGAAGTTCCTGCTGTTCTACTTCCGTGAGAGGTTCCAGAGATAAGTAGTTAGAAAATGAATCACTGTATTGTTCTTGAAAGCCAAACAGACGCTGAACTTCTTCTAAGGATAAATTACGAGCGTTGAGAATTGTCATATATTTTTGCTTGATTAAGTAAGGTGCAACCCAATCGAAGTTATCTATATAAAACCTATGTTAACCCCTGATTGACTGAACAACTTTGTTAAACTGCAACAAAAAAGATTTGTCAGTTAATCAAATATTAATCCTCAAGAAACTCCTCTTTAACTTCGTGACTCTGTGTTCTCTGTGCCTCTGTGGTTAAATAAAAAACTTTTGAACCGCAGAGACGCAGAGAAGCCAGTGCGCCCTTGCGGTTCCCCGACTTGAAGCAACTGGCGCGGCGCAGAGAGAAAAAGAGATGTTAAAAGTATATTAGCCAAGTCTTTTTTTAACTTCTTCAGCCAAATCTACTAGTAGCACTTCTACTTGCTCACCTGTTTTCAAATCTTTCAGTGAGGACTTTTGCGCTGCTGCTTCCTCAGAACCAATAATTACACAAAATTGAATTCCTTGTTTATCGGCTAGCTGAAATTGTTTACCCAAGGGACGCTTATCAAAGTTAGTGATGACATTAATTCCAGCCTGACGCAGATGTTGCGAAACTTTTAAATAAGTTGGCATTAAATCTTCTTGCATATTTACTACCATCACTTGGGCTGGTGTTGCAGCTAAGGTACTAAGAATACCAGCTTTTAACAAGCGACTAATTAAGCGAGTTAAGCCAATAGAAATGCCTACACCAGGCATTTTCTCACCCAAAAATACCCCGACTAATTCTTCATATCTCCCGCCAGAACAGATACTACCTAAGGCTTCATGTCCTAATAAGGTTGTTTCGTAAACTGTACCAGTATAGTAATCAAGTCCACGGGCAATGGATAAATCAATACAGAAACGATTTTCGGCAACTCCGAGATTACGCACACCTGCAATTACCGTTTCTAATTCGGTAACTCCCAGGCTCAATTGCTCGGTTTCAGATAAATTTTGGGCGAGATGCTTAAGTTTATCTAATACTTCATCAACGGAACCATCTATTTTAATAAAATCAATAATTTTTTGAGTCTGTTCTCCTGAAACTCCCTCTTTCTCTAGTTCTTGTTTTACTTTAGTTTCACCAATTTTTTCTAAATTATCAACAATACCAATACACGATTTAATTTTATCTTCAGTAATTCCTACTGACTTAAAGAAACCTGTAAGAACTTTACGATTATTGATGCGAATCAAAAACTCACCAATATTTATTGCTTCAAATATCTCAGTGATAATTGCAGGCATCTGAGCATCATAGAGCAAGCTGAGTTCACGACGAGCAACTACATCAATATCGCACTGGCGAAACTGACGAAAACGCCCATCTTTTGCTCGTTCACCACGAAAAACCACATCCATTTGGTAACGGGCAAAGGGAAAGGTTAACTCATTTAGGTGACGGGCAATATACGCTGCTAATGGAACTGTTTGATCAAACTTTAAAGCTCTTGCTTCTGAACCAGTTTCACCCGATTTATCTCTCTCGGCTTGTCGATTTGGTGGCAGGATGGGGTCAATGCCATAGATGATATTATCGCCTTGATTTCCTTTAGCTTGCAGCACTTCTAAACGTTCTACAGCAGGTGTTTCGATGGGCGTAAATCCATAGCTTTCAAAAACTCTACGGATGATATCTAGCAAATATAATTCTAGACGCTTTTCACTAGGCAGAAATTCTGGAAAACCGCTAGGAGTAGAAAAGTTTATTTTGTCACCTTTTGCCATGCGTGTACCTTACTAAGTTGAAAGTTGTCAAAGACGGCTTTAATCATCGCTGGCATAACTTGATGCGATGCATAACGAATTCCGTTTGTAGCACTTCCCCGTCAGTTTTTCAGGAGAAACTCAAGGTTGAAAGCGAAAGTGTTAAAGTGATCTGACTTGGGCAATGGTTTCAAAGTCGCGATCGCTGTGAATCAGAAGCAAATTATTTTCCAGAACCGTTTGAGCAATGCAGTAATCGATTGGGCTATCCCACTGCTGATGCTTCAGTCGTGACAGCAAAGATTAGAACTTGACCTGAAGCATAACAAATTCCGTTTTTCTTCCAAGCGATCGCGTTTCTCGTCGGCCTCTAATGTTCCTCTTTATCCACACCAATATCTTTCGCCAGTCCCACCGCCTGCGATCGCCAGTTGACGCTTTTATTGTCCACGCCCTGGCTTGCAATCTGCAAAACCCAACGTTTCTGTGTCGAGAAAACTTGCAATTGCCATCTCAATAACTGCTTCGATTGGATATTCAATTTCAGTAGCACGAGCAATTAGAGCGGCGCGAATTCGTTCAGGTAAGCATCCTAAAATAATTTCGGCATCATTGGGGGAAAGTTGCTCTTGGAGTTTGGCTTGCATCGCTTTACTACCCTTCGGTTGGAATTTGGACGTTGTAAGGAGGTTCGGTAGCTCTTAAAATAATGGCTTCTAGCTCCAATAGTAACGTAGGGTTTTCCCAATATGAAATGAATTGCACTGCGATTCGCACATCTTCATCGTTATACTTATCGAGCCACGCCCACAAAAAAGCTTTGTGTCCACCACTGAAACGCCCCCGCAAGCTTTTGGTTTTACCGATGTACAGCAATCCCTCAGTCCTGTGCCTGATTGCATAGATGCCAGGACGAGCCGGAATACTTGCTTTCCTCACGGGTCAAGGGTTGGCATTGTTCAAAGGGAATCAAGGCGATCGCATCCAGAATTCTCCGAGCTTGAGCTTGAAGTTCAGAATCATTTGTCGGCATGAAGACGAAAGGGGTGATTGCACAGAAATCATACTCTCACGAATTCTGCCATAACCTACAATCACCCTATGTAAAAGACTTTAAGAGGCTGTGACGATCGCTAAAGCAGCGGAAGCGATCGGGCAAGAAACTGCTGGCGAACTTGACTGCGACTGTCTTAAAAGTCAAGCGTTCGCGTTCCTCGTCGGCTTCTAACAGCTAAGTTAAGCCGCAGCTAGTATCCGTTGTATTACCACCAATATCTCTGGCTCGTCCGCTCCAACGTTTTGTTAGACTGGGTTTTCGTGACAAGTTCACGACTTCTCTGCCGCTTTCTGCTTCCTTCTTGCGTAGGTCTGCAAATATTGCATCTAAATCATAGTTGAAAGACTTCGCATACTCTTCACGGATTTGGTGGATCTCTTCGACAATCTCATCTGTCCACATGACCTAATATCCCATTAGTTCGTTGGGTGTGCAAAGGATAGGCAATACATAGCCAAAATCAAGGCTAATCTCGGCTAACTTACCCTGGATTTGAGCATTAGCAATATGTTTACAATTCCACGTTAACAGATAATCCATGCCGTGGATAGTTGCGGCGGCAATGTGAATCGCGTCTATCTTTGCTTTCGGAGGCAGATTACTCCAAGTCAGGAATTCTGATCTTTCCCATCCTTTAGCTTTGGCTTCTTTAGCTCTACAATCATGTAAACTGTGTTCAGACGATCTTTGTCCATCACCACAATGTCTGCCCGTTTCACCTCCCGCCCAAAGTTCACCCCATACTCGACTTGAATACGACTGAAGGGATAGTGGAGGCGTTTATTCAAAACCTGTAAATATAGCTGCCGAATTGCTTCCTCTGGCGTAAGCTTAATTGCCTTCTGACGCACCAAACAAACGATATAAGGCACTTCGCCACTTTTGGTTGCTTTAAAAGTAATGCTCTGCTCTAACTGCTCAATTTCCGCCGCAGTAAACTGCGACAGTTTGTAGTTTGAGTCTTTGAGGATATCGGCTAGGTTCATCAGGCGCTACAGGATCTACATAAAGGCTTAGTCCGTTATAGAGTGTAACGCTATTGTAGAAACCGACCTATAGGTTTTCTTAATAGTTTGAAGGCAACTTTCTAATTCTAAATATATAAGAGATGCCAAAATTGAAGCATTGATGCGATGCCTCCGGCGGGCTACGCCTACGCCAAGCAATGGGCATCATTCACCGTGAATGCTTTACTTTGGCAAGATTACAAAATTTCATCAACCAGGACAGTACCACCTTCATAAAAATCAATGCTGAGATGATAATCTGCAAGTAGTGCAGTTCCCAGGAGAGGACGACGACCCATCGCCAACACAATGACTTCTCGCTCCGTACCGTTCCAAACAATCTTTATTGCATGAGCATTTGTTGTAGTTTTGGAATTGTCGGCAAGATTTGCTTGAATTTTAGCAATATATGGCAAGCTAAGTTTTGCAACCAGATCAGGTGGCAAGGTAAGAAAACCTTCAAACCCCGTATCAATAACAAACTCAATTTCTACATCTGACTTGTCTTCCAAACGAACCAAAACACTCATTCGTGCTTGAAGCCCAACCACCGTCCCATGTATCACTGTATCGTCCTGACTAATGAACCACCAACAGCATACACGGCATCATAACCAATCCTTTCTGCCCAAATTGCTGCATCAGGCTGTTTGGCTTGCAAACGACGGCTTGTTACCAGCAAATCATCACCAATTTCATATTCACCTGTTTCAACATTGATGGAAATTAATTTGCCAATATTCTCTACTGTCTCAACTTGGGAACGGATATGTTTTTCGTAGAATTCTTTACCACGTTGGATAATTTCTTCGTCACTTAGTTTCGGATAAGACATACAGGCAAGCTTCCAAGTAAAGCATTTGATCGCCCTATTTATTATAGTGTGCAACTTATTGTTAAACGACAAGGAAACGAGCAGCGATGCCTGTCATCTCATATTCCCGGCTGTCTTTGCCATACTTCAACACCACGCCACTGACCAAGTAAACGAACAGACTTGTGTTCTCAACGAATGGACTTGTGTTTTCAACGAATGGACTTGTGTTCTCAACGAATGGACTTGTGTTCTGAACCAAAACTATCAAAATTCTTCCAAGCGCTTTGGTTATCGTGGACGAAACTGTACCAGAAGCGATCGCCTCTGATAAAACAGATATTTTGAACAGATGAGAATGCGATCGCTTTTTGATCGCCGCAATGTAGAGACGCGATTCATCGCGTCTTCTGAGATTCATCGCGTCTTCTGAGATTCATCGCGTCTTCTTTAATTAATAATAAATGCCACAATAATAGAAGCCACACAGAAGTATTATGACTACAGCCCAACGATTGACGTTTGAGCAATACCTAGAGATAGATGATGGGACGGAAAACCGTTATGAACTTGTTGATGGGAGGCTAATAGAATTGCCGCCAGAGTCAGAACCAAATACGTCCCTTGCAAATTACCTGTTTCTGCTATTAGTTAGTGCTGGAATGCCTTTTCGACGGGTACAGCCTCATGCTTGCGAACTTCAAGTACCAGTCCTTGAGGCTGGCGATCCTGCAAATCGCTACCCTGATTTGGTGATCCTCCGGGAGGAACACTTAGAGCTGACTCGGAAGCGGTTGACTATTACTTTTGACGTTCTTCCACCGCACTTGGTGGTTGAAGTGGTGTCTCCAGGTCAGAGCAATCGGGATAGAGACTATGTGCGGAAGCGGAAACAATACGCAGCACGCGGTGTTCTTGAATACTGGCTGATTGATCCAGAGGAACAGGCGATCGCCATTCTACAATTGTCAGAAGGCAGTTATCGTGAAGCTGGCAGGTTTATCGGGAGTACGCAGATTAAATCTCCGGAACTGGAGCGCTTGGGTATTCAGCTACAACTAACAGCTGAACAAATTTTTGATGTCGTTAAGTAGTTTGGTGCGATTCATGCTTCTCCAAAATGCCACATTAACAATTCAAAATTCACGCATTCAAACATTTTAGACATTTTCAGATGGGGATTTAAACCCCAACTGAAACTGCGCTACGTGTAATGGTTGGGGTCTTAAACCCTTTAATTTCCAATAATGGCAACCGATAGAAGTCCGACTCAGCCAACCCATCATTAATATCTCGTGCTTCCTGCTCTAAACGTGACTGAGAATGCGATGCCTTTCCTGCGGAACGCTACGCGAACGGCGGCAAGCTACGCCATTGGTTACGGTAATGAGTTGCATAGTGATGATGGCATTGCTCACTCCCCATTCTCAAACCACCAAGGGTCATTAGTAGCGTTAGTTTTAATCAAAATAGCTTTTTTTCGCATGAACCGTTTCAGCGCCGCCGCACCCATGCGTGACCCTCCCATACCGGAGAATTTGAAGGCATTTTTCTCTCCCTCGTGCATAATGGCGGTGAGTGCAGCATCGTTGATACTAATAGCACCTGCATCTATCTGCTGGGAAACTTCTAAGGCTTCGGCTTCCGAGGCAAAGACAGCAGCACTCAATCCATAAATTGAGTCGTTCGCTAAAGACACTGCTTCCTCTACTGTGGAAAAAGGCATTACTGGCATAATTGGGCCGAATGTCTCTTCGGTCATCACTTTCATAGAATGATTAACCTGGGTGAGAACTGTCGGACGACACCACCAACCCCCCCCTAAATCTTCAATTACACCGCCGCAGTGAATTACTGCTCCCTTTTCAACTGCATCTAAAAGATGGTCGCTAATAATTGCTGCTTGTCTTTCGGCGATAATGGGGCCAATTTCTCCACTTTCGACTGTGGGGTAGGCTAGCCCAAGGCGATAAGCTTTGGCTACTAATTGATGGTAAAACTTTTCAAATATCGATTCAGCAACATAAATTCGCTCAATTGATAAGCACGACTGTCCGGTGTTGACGACGGAACCCCACAATATTGCTGAGGTTGCTAATTCTAAATTGGCTGATTCTAAAACGATCGCAGGGTCTTTTCCGCCTAATTCCAAAAAAGCCGGAATAAACCGTTTAGCAGCCGCTTCTGCTACTTTTCGCCCCGTAGCTACACTGCCTGTAAAGCACACCAAATCTACATTATCAATCAAAGCAGATCCAGTTTCGCCTGCTCCTTCAACAAAAGTTAATACGTCGCGCAATTCAGGAACGGCGCTGATTGCTGTTTTCAGTGGTGCTACGAAGCGGGGAGCAATTTCACTGGGTTTAACAATGACAGCACAACCCGCCAGTAATGCCGGGATAGTATCAATAGTTGACAGTAACAGGGGAAAATTCCACGGGCTAATTACCCCAACTAGGGGATAAGGAACCGATGTTTGTTGCAAAGCGATAAATGGAATTGCTGTATTTTTTGCAGAGTCTTGCAGCAATTCCGGCGCTGACTTACACCAGCGATCAATGCTAGAGAGGAAGGAGTCTATTTCCAATACTGAGGTCGATAATCTTCCTGTATCATTTACCAAAGCCTCCGTCAAGCGATCGCGCCCTGATAATATCGCTTCCTTCCACTGCTGTAAGGCTTCAATTCTCCCCTCTAAACCCAGTTGCTGCCAGCGAACTTGCGCCCTGCGGGTGCGCTTACATTGCTGTGTCAGCAGCCTTGGGGGCGGCGGGATAATTACGTAGTCAAATTTGCCAGTTCGAGGATTGCGGACTTCTATTGGATTAGTCATTGGTCATTAGTCATTGGTCATTGGGCATTAGTCAATAATTAATAGTTATTCTTCCCCTGCTCCCCCTACTCCCCACTCCCCATTCCCCATTCCCCAATTCAAATAATTCCCAGTTTGGCTAACCGTTCAATGGTGGCTTGCTGCGTTTGGAGGAAGTGTTTGCGGTCTACTTCTCCCTCCAGCATAGTATTAGCTGGGTAAAAGTGTGATTGGCGATAACTTTCGGCGTATAGTTCAAATCGCTGGCGGGCAAGTAAATTATTTAACCCCGGTCGGCGGCAATCGCGGCGTAATGCTCCTAAATCGATCTCTGCAAATGCTGCCATGCTGTATCCAAATTTTCTCACTACCTTATAGAATACGATGCCTACGGTGGTCACTGAGCGGCTGGTGAGCGGCTGGCCCTGAGCCTTGGGAGAGCGTAGCCGACTTGTAGCGGCGTCGAAGTAAGGGCGCAGTCGTTCGCGTTAGCGTCTCCGACAGTCGAAGGAAGTCGAACCATGTCGAAGTGCGGGCTACGCCTACGCCACCCCAGAGCGATCGCACAAGTTTATCTGTCAACTCAGATCCAAGGACTGGCAAAGCTGTAATATGATGTCATACATAGCTAAAAGTTCCAGAGCAAAGAATTGGACAAGAAAATTACAGATTACCTAAAGCAGCTCAGGGGAGTTTAATTATTCGGAGACAACAAAATAATACCTATGAAGATGTTGGGAAAGAACGAGAAATATCTTTAGCACCACAGGAAACTGTGTATCTTACCTAGGACTTACGCAAAAGTACACGCGCTCAGGGGCAATTCATGAATTGCCCCTACGTGAAATAAGGGTTTCGGCTATTGTTTGCGTAAGTCCTGTTACCATCAATGATGCTAGGGATGAAAACGCATACCAAGACAATCAAGGTGAAATAAAAGTCTTTTGGTCTTGTGATAACTGTACCAGCAAGGGTAATTAGATGAGCGGCGGGTCTAAATCTCCCACTCATTGATTCAGACGGATGTATTCTGACTTCTGACTTCTGACTTCTGAATTCTTCTTCAATTATTGTTTGCTTCTGGTGTCTTTGGATAAACTTAATTTAAATAAATAACTCCAGGTAGAAGAGAGAATGTCAAATTTCCCCGATCGCACAGAGTCAAACACTGATAAAGTTTTACTCATCGGAGTTACTGGCGGCACAGGTGGAAATGTCGTTAAGGGATTTCTCGAACAGAAAGTTACAAAGATGCGAGTCATCACTAGAGAAATTGACCTTAATCGTCCAACTCTTGCAAAACTCAACGATGCCGGAGTTGAAGTGGTAAAAGCCAACCTCGACGATGAAATCTCCCTCATAGAAGCCTTTACAGGAATTTCGGCTGTTTACTGCCACGCTACTTCTGCGGACTCCGCTAAAATTGACCCGCTAGAGGTTCCGAGAGCAAGGCGAGTTGCACAAGTAGCTAAACAGACTGACATTAAGCACTTTGTCTACAATTCCGCCGGTGGGGCAGACAGGAATTCAGGAATCCCCCGCATTGAGCAAAAGTACCAAGTGGAGCAAATTCTCAAAGAAGCTGGCTTACCGACTACCATGTTGCGAGCTTGCTTGTTTATGGAGGAGTTTTGGAAGAAGTACACGCGACCTTCCATTCTCAAAGGTAGTTTCCCATTTTCGATTCAGCCATACAAGCCCCTTCATCTAATTACAACGAAGGACATGGGCCGCGTTGCTGCTTACGTAATTAAACATTCCACCAAGTATATTGGTCAAGAAATTGAGCTAGCTGGCGATGTGCTGACTCCTCTTGAGATGGCAGAGGCATTCTCCCAAGCGCAGGGGATGAAAGTTGTCTACAAAGAGACACCCGCCTGGATTTTCTTACTCTTGCTGCAAAAGGAATTGTTCGATTTGATTCAGTGGTATCGCAAGCAAGGTTATCAAGCCGATGTCCAGCGTTTACGAGAAGAGGAGTTTCCTGGAATTCTGACCACATTTAGGGAATTTTTGGCAGAAACCAACTGGGCAAATGCGGAACTCACCTACGAGAGTCTGTGATCGGATTAGTACACTGTGGCAAAAGTTTGCCTACCTTTAACCAGTAGATATAGGAGTGAAAAAGAATTGTTTTGACGTAGCAGTGCTACGTCTCTACAAGGGTTCTGGGTAACGCATATTTAATTTCTGGAGATATGTAGTTGCTCAGAGCAACTTTTTAAGCTAGGCATCGCTTGTTTGGTTAACTGCATGACAGGTAACTTGCAGGTATGGGGCATTGCGTACAAGACGCTTTGCGAGCGATCGCAATGACACCTTATCAGTCGATGATTCCTCGTTTAGATGCCTTTGCCCTTACTCTAAATTCAGTAATAATACTGAAACTTCATCCAAAATATTTTTTCTTTACTTAATTATAAAAATAAAAATAATTTTCTTAGTAAATATAGACAAATCACAATAAAAACAAATACTAATAAATTAGTTCTTTTGTTATAAGTATACCTATGGCTTTTGATTTAGATGAAACTTTTCAACTAGACATAGCTCAAATGAATTTGAAAAAAGTACATTCCGTAGTATTTAGCTTACATGAACCAAAAATTCCTTTTGTAATTTGGTTATTAGAGAATCCTAATAGCCTAGTGGCTTTACCTGGAAAAATTAGTCTGCGCCATCATGATTATATTCACATACTTTTAGGTAGAGGTATTTCTCCTCAAAATGAAGCTTTTGTCATTGGATTTACAATGGATAATGACTTAAAGACTAATAAACTACATTTATTCATTTATAAAATTTTTGCTAAATTTATATATCCATATCCTTATAATTTCTCAACATTAGATTTAATAAATTTTCATTTAGGCTTTATGTATGGTAGAAGAATTAAAACTAAACAAATAAATTAAATTAACTTTGAAATTTATCAAAATGAAACTATAGGATATTTGAGAAATATTTTCGGCATTAATCCTGATGAGATAAAACTTCTAGAAGTGTATTAAATTTGGTTAATCCCCAATTACCATATATCGAAAAAATATTATCAAAATGCACCTGCCTAATAAACTGAGATTCGTTCCCTCTCAAATAGTAACTGTAACATTACTCCTGACATTACTCTTATTTATTCCTCAAATTTGGCTCAACTGGCAAGCATATCACAACTTTAATAGTATTATTAAATATGAGTTTAAACTCCAACGACTGAGTGATGAAATTACTTACCTTGATGAAGTATTAACGATGTCAGCACGGATGAATGCTGCTACAGGAAAGTTGATTTGGGAAGAACGGTATCGCCAATTTGAACCTAAGCTTGATCTTGCTATTAAAGAATCTATTAAACTTGCTCCTCAAGTATATGAAAATGAGGATGCTAAAAAAGTTGATGCTGCTAATCAACGCTTAGTTGCAATAGAATCTCAATCTTTTGAATTAGTTAAAAACAATCAAAAACAGATAGCACAACTACTAATTTCTAACGGCGAGTATGAAAATCAAAAACAAATTTATGCTGATGGGGTTGCTAAAAGAAAGCGTAATATCTCACTTCAGCTACAGCAAAAAATTGATGATTATTACAAAATAATATTTTGGGCAATTTTAGAATCTATTATAATTTTAGTAATGCTGATTCCGGCATGGCTTTCAGTATTGCATTTATTACAGCAATACTTAAAAGCTAAAAAATTTGCTCAAGCCGCCTTAGAAGAAACGAATTATAGGTTGGAAATGCAAGTTGCAGAGAGAACAGCAAAATTAAAACACAAAAATACTCAATTACAACAGACACTGCAAGAATTGCAAGACGCTCAAGTACAACTTATTCAAACTGAAAAAATGTCCTCATTAGGTCAGCTAGTTGCTGGTGTTGCTCATGAAATAAATAATCCAGTTAACTTCATTTATGGGAACCTGATGCATCTTAGAGAATATAGTCAGGACTTACTAAGTTTAATTAAGCTGTATCAGCAACAAAATTTTAATTACAACCCAGAACTAAATAGTTTTATTGATGAGATAGATTTAGAGTTTATTATTGATGATATGCCGAAAGTATTATCCTCAATGGCAGTTGGTACTGACCGCATCCGCGAGATTGTGCTAACTTTGCGGAACTTCTCGCGTCTTGATGAAGCAGAAATGAAACCTGTTGATATTCATGAAGGAATTGATAGCACTTTATTAATTTTACAATATCGTCTGAAAGGAAAGCATAAACAGCAGGAGATTGCAATAATCAAAGATTATGGTGATTTGCCTCTTGTTGAATGTTATGCAGGAGGACTGAATCAGGTATTTATGAATATCTTAAGTAACGCTATTGATGCTTTATATGAATGGGAAGAAGAATGTTTAAAAGGAGAGGCTAAAAAACACCTTAGTTCTATTATTATCCATACTCAAGTTAAGAATGAAGAGTGCGTTATTATTAGTATTAAAGATAATGGGCCAGGAATACCAGAGGAAGTTAAGACTAAATTGTTTGATCCTTTCTTTACTACTAAACCTGTAGGTAAAGGCACTGGCTTAGGATTATCTATTAGTTACCAGATTATAGTAGATAAGCACAAGGGAAAAATCGAGTGTATTTCTGCACCTGGTAAGGGTACAGAGTTTTTGATTGAGATTCCTATCAAGCAGACGCGGTAAGCAAATACAGCAGAATTGAGAATTCAGAATACAGAATGCAGAATTGAGGAGTAAAACACGCTTTATACCTGGGTAACAGACTTAGCTTGTGTACCTCACCAACTTGAAATCTGCTGTACTAATAGAAAATCCCCGACGCGTAGGTTTAATACTAGCTAATTCCACCTGAAAACTTACCTTGTCGGTCATTTCCCCACTTCTTGCTTCCAAAGTCCACTTACCAGGACGCAAATTCCAAAATAAAGAATTAGCTGAGTTTGTATCTAGTTTTTCCCCATTTAGCCACCATTCAACAGGCGCAGATTTATTTCCCACTAGCTTAAATTCGAGTTTTTGCTTCGCTTCTTCACCTGGATAAAGTAAGAATAAATCGCCATGATGCGGAGATAAAATTCTCAAATTGGTAGAAACAATACTCGATTGCTGTTGTTTTGCCAACCACTCATCATACTCTGGTGGTAAATTGAATTGGTTGTCACCTTCGTAGGCAATTTTATCTTTTGGATAAAAATATTCCTGCACCACTGAGGTACAATCTGGTGTTGGTCGTAATCCTGAAGTTGCACAAACAGGTAATTGCACTAAACCTTCGGGAGGCGGAAACCCTGCTGGTTCTTGATATTCGTGCAGGTGTAACATAATTCGATTCCACAAGGGTGCAGCCCCGGTAACACCTGAAACCTGACGCATCGGTTCCCCGTTGAAATTGCCTACCCAAGTAGCGACGGTGTAATCTGTAGTGAAGCCAACTGTCCAAGTATCTCGAAAATTGGAAGAAGTACCAGTTTTAACAGCAGCAGGAAAAGGTAAATTTAACACAGAGTCTACACCAAATGCTGTTGCACGAGCATGGTTATCACTAAGTATGTTGGTGATTAATTGCCATATTGTGTGGTTGGGGAGTGGGGAGTGGGGAGAGACGCGATTAATCGCGTCTGTACCGAGGAGTGGGGAATTGGAAAATGTGCTTACTAAAGGGGTAGCATCTCCTTGCCGTGCTATGTTGAGGTAGGCACGGGCTAGTTCCCAGAGACTGACTTCGCCACTACCAAGAGTTAACCCTAAACCGTAATGTTCTGGGGTTTGATTGAGGTGTTCAAACCCAAGTTGATGCAATCGTTTTAAGAAAGTTTCTACGCCTACTTTTTCTAATACCCTTACTGCGGGTACATTTAGAGAATTTGCTAAAGCAATTCGCACCCGCACAGGGCCAAGAAAGCTTTCGGTATAATCTGTGGGGCTATAAAGTTTCGCGCCAGGAATTGCATAATGGGCGGGTACATCTGCCAAAATGGTATTTGGGCGAATTAAACCTTTTTCTAAAGCTAATTCATACACAAAAGGCTTGAGAGTAGATCCTGGTTGACGTAGTGCCTGTACTCCATCATTGCGTCCCAGGTTGGCTTCATTAAAATAATTAGGTGAACCAACATAAGCCAAAACTTCGCCAGTGTGGTTGTCAATCACTAACGCAGCTGCATCATGGACATTGTTGGCGGTGAGAGAAGAAATCACCTGTTGCACCTGCGCTTCAACAAACTGCTGTAAAGGGCGATTTATCGTGGTGCGAATAACGGATTGATCCCCCCTAGCCCCCCTTAAAAAGGGGGGGATTAAGCCCCCTTGAAAAATGGGGGTTGGGGGGATTTGATTGGCTAACCAAAATAAAAAGTGTGGTGCGGCGATAATTCCCTGTTGGCGAGATTGAAACACAACCTTTTCGGCGGATGTTCGGGCTGCGATCGCTCCACTAATATACCCATCGCGTACCATACGATTGAGGACGTATTTTTGTCGCTGCTTCAATCGTTCCCAATGCTGGTAAGGGTTAAAGTATGTGGGATTATTAGGAATAGCAGCCAACAAACTAGCTTGAGCAAGATTCAATTCATTAGCTGGGATGGAAAAATAAGTCTGCGCTGCTGCTTCCACACCATATATATTCCCTCCCATTGGCAGGCGATTGATATATGCAGAGAGAATTTCATCTTTGTTCATCCCTGCTGCTAACCGCCAAGATAGCCAAATCTCACTCAGTTTACCAGAGAAACTACGCGGCACAGGATCTAACATCCGCGCTAACTGCATAGTAATTGTGGAAGCGCCGGAAACAATTCGTTTGGCGTGGATGGCTTCTTTGCTGGCGCGGATAACAGCTTTCATATCCAACGCCCCGTGATGGTAAAAGCTGCCATCTTCGGCGGCTAAAATGGCATGGATAAACTGGGGAGAAACCTGATTTAGTGTTACTACTGATGTATGCTCTTGGTCACGGGTGAGTAGTGTTCCTAATGGTAAACCATTGCGATCGCTAAATTGCATTGCCAACTGATTTTGGGCAATGTCTGCGGTATGAATGGGTGCAAAATAAGGCAGCAAGCGTACCACTAGGCATATTAGCAGCCCAGCTAGGATAACCTTACTAGTGTGCTTAATTTTGAGTAGCGATCGTAAAATTAGTTTCATCAGGGAATCCCTGCCCAAGAAAACTTACCTTAATTTTGACGTGGCGATTACATCTAAATCAGGAAATATGTCAAATCCTTAACAATTAATTTGTCATAACTTAGCAGATATAAATTAATATTTGCAGAACTTAAATACTTCTTCATAGTTAAGAATTGTAGTGATTTTGCGGAACAATCACATGGTATTGGTTATCTATGTAAATAAACATAAGTTTTATCCAATATTTGAGTAAAAAATAGTCATCCGCCTTCCCTTATTAGTCTTGGGATTGCCAACTCCATGAGGGGATACAAACTTTTATTCGCTATAATTTGTGAATTTTTATTTTGAATTACTAAAAATATGATTATCAGAGTTCTACTCCGTTTTTACCATAAAATTCTCTATTTCTTCCTTGGCGTCCTTCTCTACGAGACGCTGCGCGATGGCGGTTCGTTAAAAAAAATTAGTCATTCCTCAAACCGAAAGAGAAAAATACAGTATCTTCTTCTCTTTACATTTATGCTAGGAATGGCAGGGTGTAATTTTTTTGGTATCAACTCAGGTAAAGAACAACTCCCAGCAGTATCCGCACTCACCCCGCCTAAACTACCAGATTGGATTGAACAAATTAGTCCTATTGGAGATGCAAAATCTCTTAACCAAATCCGCATCCGTTTTAAAGAAGCTTTAATCCCAGTTGAAAGTCTTGACAGTCCAGAACAGCAGAAGTTATTAGAAAAATTTGCTCTTTGGCCGCCTTTACCCGGTCAATTTCGCTTTTTGACACCGCGCATGGTGGGTTTTCAGGCCGAGAAAGCCTTGCCAATAGCGACAAGATTTCAAGTTACCCTCAAAACAGGTTTAGCCGATTTAAAAAATCATCGTCTAGACAAAGATTTACCTTGGACTTTTAATACCGAATCTATCAACCTGACTAATCTACCTGGTGTTAATCCCATTGAGAAAGCTGATATTGAACCAATTGATTTACAACAGAAGTTACAGTTTACTTCAAATGTCGAATTGGATTTAGCTTCTGTACAAGAACATTTACAGTTAATTCCTGAAGAAAAAAACAAGGGTGTAGGCTTTAAAGTCAAATTAAACAAAGAAGAAAAACCATTAAAAAATGAAGAAGACCCTTTAGAAAAATTTGATCCCTCAGCACGCAATTGGATTTATAACCTCATCCCCCAGCAAAATCTCGAAAAAGCAACTCATTATCGCCTAGTATTTTCTCCCGGAATCCGCCCTGCTTATGGTAATCTACCTACAGAGAAAGAATTTGCCAGTAAGTTAGCAACTTATTCGCCTTTAGCATTTCAAAAAATTAACTTTTACGGACAGCCAGATGCAGGTGGAACTTTTGGAAGATTTATTAAAGGCAGTCCACAGCTAGAATTTAATAACGTCTTAGTGGCAGATTCAGCTAAAGAAAATATTACTATTAATCCAGCACCAAAAGAAATTTCAAGAATTATACAAGTAAATGATGAAGATAAAATTGTCGGCATAAATCCTTATGCCCTAGAACCTGCCAAGACTTATACAATTACTATCGGCGGAAATCTCAAAGATAAGTTTGGGCAAACTTTAGGTAAACCTGTCACACTTAAATATGATACTGGAGATTTAGCTGGGGATATCTGGGTACCATCAGATTTGAATATTTTCCCCACAGGTAAAGATTTACAGCTAAATATTAGTACGGGAAATTTGCCAGAATCTAAATACAAAGCAGCTTATCGAGTAGTTAAACCGACAGATTTAGTTTATTTTAATAATAGTAGCGATTTATTACCACAACCTTCTGATTGGCAAAGCTTTAAGGTATCGGGCAAGAAAAATCAATCAGTTGACATTGCTGTTTCTCTGCGAGAAAAGATAAATGCGGCTACGGGAATGTTAGCTTATGGAGTGCAAGCCCGCACTAATAAATATCAGGAAAATGGGAAGGAACTGTGGCGAGAACCTACAACTTATGGCATGGTTGAATTGACGAATTTGGGCGTATTTACTCAGTGGTTTCCTGAGTCAGGCTTAATTCGCGTCAATCATCTTACAGATGGTTCGCCAGTTCAAGCGGCTGCTGTTGAAATTTATCAATCAAAGTTACAGGCTAAATCTCGCCCTGAACCTGTACCTTGTGCAACGGGTAAAACTGATGAAAATGGAACTTTGACAATTCTTCGTGAAGGATTACAGCAATGTTATTTGGGAAATGAAAGTTATAGTAAATCACCACAATTATTAGTAATTGCCCGGGAAAATCAAGATTGGGCATTTGCCAGAGTTGAAGAATATAGCGGCGTTTATGGCTATGGTATTGATGCAGGTTGGCAAGTTGCTAAACCTGAATCACGCGGGGTAATTTTCTCAGATAGACAGTTGTATCAACCAGGTGAAAAAGCTTGGTTGACTGGTTTCGCTGACTATTTGCAAAATGGTACAATCCAACAAGATAAAAATGCTGTTTACCAATTAACTTTGGTTAATCCTGATGGGCAAAAGACTAATTTAGGTACGCAAACTACAAATGAATTTGGTACATTTTCTCTGGAACTGCCAATTAAGACTACTCAACGCTTAGGCTACTATACAATCCAGGCTAAGGGGAAGAATGGGCAAGAAATTTCTGGAGAATTTCGGGTAGCTGAGTTTAAGCCACCCAATTTTAAAGTTGAACTAAACTTAGATAAAGAATTTGCTATCATTGACGACAAAGTTAATATTAATGCTACAAGTAATTATTTATTTGGTGCGCCTGTAGAAGGTGGAGAAGCAAAATACTTTATTACTCGTCAACAGGCTAATTTTGTTCCTAAAGGTTGGGATGAATTTACTTTTGGTAGGCAATGGTTATGGCCAGAGGAAACCCCTACTATATCTAGTGATGTCTTACAAACTAATGCCCAATTAGATGCTACTGGTAAAAGTAGTCAAACTGTGAATGTGGCTAATGATTTACCATATCCGATGACTTACCGGGTGGATGTGCAAGTTGCAGATGTTTCTAATCTGTCTGTAGCGAATTCCAAAACTTTTACAGCCTTACCAAGTAATCGCCTTATCGGGTTAAAAAGTAATTTCATTGCTGATGCTGGTAAGGCTTTTCCTATTGAAGTGATTGTTACTGACCCTACAGGAAAACCGATAACAGGTCAACGGGTACGGCTGGAATTACAACAGATTAAATACAGCAGCGTCACGCAATTGGTAGAAGGTAGCCGAACTCCAAAAAATCAAGTTGAATATAAAACAGTAGGACAAGCAGAAACTACATCTGCTAGCAATCCGCAATCGGTAAATTTGACAGCACCCGAATCTGGTTCATACCGCATTAGAGTTAATTTTAGTGATGCAAAAGGCGAATTAAGTGCCACAGATTTACAAATTTGGGCAACTGGGGGAAATCCTGTATTTTGGGGTTCTAAAGAAAAAGATGTCTTAGAAGTTAAATTAGATAAAAAAGAGTTTAAACCTGGTGAAACCGCTACTGTACTAATTCAATCTCCCTATCCAGACGCAGAATTGTACTTTGCTGTGATTAAAGACAAACCCCTTTATCAGCAAATAACCAAAACTCAGGGAAGCGCACCACAAATTCAGTTTAAAGTCACGCCAGAAATGCTGCCAAATGCAGCGATTGAAGCTGTCTTAGTCAGACAAGGTAAACCCATAAATCAAGTGGAAGCGGGAAGTTTAGATAACTTGGTGAAGATTGGTTTTACACCTTTTAAAGTTAACTTAGAAGATAAGTATTTAAAACTGCAAGTTAAGCCAGTTCAAGCATCATTAGAACCTGGTGCAGAGGAAACGGTACAACTAGAACTGAAAGATAATCAAGGCAATCCCACCAAAGGACAGTTTACAGTCATGGTGGTGAATGAAGCGGTGTTACAACTTTCTGGTTATCGTCCGCCAGATTTGGTAGATACAGTTTATGCAGAACAGCCGATTTCTACCCGCTTTAGCGATAATCGCCCAGATGTAATATTACAACCACAAGATGTAGCTAAACCTAAAGGTTGGGGTTATGGCGGTGGTTTTTCAACTGGTGCAGCCAATACTCGCACTCGCACAGATTTTCAAGCCTTAGCTTACTACAACGGTTCTGTTCTCACTGATGCAAATGGTAATGCACAGATAACCTTTAAACTCCCGGATGACTTAACTACATGGCGGGTGATGGCTGTCGCCACCGATGGAAATCTGCGTTTCGGCAATGGAGACGCAACGTTTATCACCACAAAGCCACTGCTAACTAATGCCATCTTGCCACAGTTTGCCCGTCCAGGCGATCGCATCCTTGCTGGTTTATCTGTAACTAACAACACTGGGAATACAGGAAATCTCTCAATTAATGGCGAACTTAGCGGTAATGTGAAGTTTGCTGACAAAAACCCCACAGCTACTGCTTTGCAAACCAAAGCTGAATCCGCAACTCACGCTTATCGCTTTCCAATGCTGGCGGATAGTGTGGGAGTTGGGAAAGTTCGCTTTACCACTCAGCTAAATGGTACAGCCGCAGATGCTTTTGAAGTACCTTTGGAAATTAAGCCAATTGAAATTACAGAACAAGTCGTTGAAACTGGTGTAATCCCCCCAACCCCCCTTACGAAAGGGGGGGATGAGGTAAAAATTCCCCTGAATGTTGATAAAAATACCTTCCCTGATGCGGGAGGTTTAGATATTCAGTTGGCGAGTACTTTGATACCGGAGATTCAAGCACCAGCAAAGCAGGTTTTAGAAGATGATGATTTACCGTTTACAGAACCTGCTGCAAGTCAGTTAATGATTGCGGCTAATCTGCAAAATCTTACACAAAAATATGGTCAGACATTTTCAGAATTTAATCCTAGCCAACAGGCAAAACAAGCAATTGAACAATTGCAAAAACTCCAAATAGCAGATGGTGGTTTTGCTGCTTTCCCCAAACAAGAAAAATCTGACCCTTGGGTTTCTTCATACTCAGGTGAATCTTTGGCTAAAGCTAGTCAGGTGTTTCCTAATTTAGTCGATTCTGCAATGCTGTCTCGCCTGAAAACTTATCTGCAAAAAGTTCTAGCGAACCCTGGAGAATATGACTTTTGTAAACAGCAATTATGTAAAAGGCAACTGCAACTTCATGCTTTAATTGCATTAGCAGAATTGGGAGAAAAACGCAATACCTTCCTCGCAGATATTTATGAACAGCGCAATAATTTTGATTTAGTAACTCAAATCAAACTAGCGCGATATTTATCTCAATTCCCAGAATGGCAAGACGAATCTCAACAATTAGTAAACAAGCTGCAACAAAGTATATATGAAACTGGTCGCACAGCAGTTGTGAGTTTACCCAACAGTTGGGGATGGATGAGTTCATCTACGACGACGCAAGCGCAAGCTTTACGTTTATTTATTGCCAAACAAAGTAAACCCGAAGTTATAGATAAATTATTCCAAAGTCTTCTGGCACTGCGGCGGGATGGCACATGGCAAACTAACTATAATAATGCCCAAGCCTTAACAGCTTTGGTCGATTATAGTCAACTGCAACCTACACCACCTAATTTTGTTGCCACAGTACAATTAGCTGGTAATAAGTTAGGAGAAAATCGGTTTGAAGGTTACAAAAATCCTAGCTTACAACTAATTGTGCCGATGAATCTATTACCTCGTGGGCGTCAAGATTTAACGCTGCAAAAATCAGGTAATGGCACTTTGCACTATCTGGTTGCTTATAATTATCGCTTGCAGGGAAATCAACCAGGCAGATTTAATGGTTTACGCATAACACGAGAAATTAGTCAAGTAAATAACGAGAAAGTTTTACAAAAAACAGGTCTTTACGCTTTCGATAAACCCTTGACTTTAGCCTCTGGACAGGTGTTTGATATTGGTTTAGAAATCATTGCCGATCATGCTGTGGATCATGTGGTGATTAAAGATCCGTTACCATCAGGTTTTGAGGCGGTAGATGCGAGTTTTCAAACTACCACAGCTGCATTACAAGCAAAAGCCGATAGCTGGGAACTTGGGTTTAGGAATGTGTACCGCGATCGCATTATCGCCTACGCCGGCCACCTGGAACCAGGAGTTTATAGTCTGCATTACTTAGTCCGTTCTGTTACCCCTGGTACATTTTCTTGGCCTGGTGCAGAAGTTCACCTACAATATGCACCAGAAGAATTTGGGCGTACTGCTGAGTCTACATTAATATTGGAGGATGGAAAGTAACTTCATCTTTTGGTATTGCATAAATGCACGATGAATTGGATTTTTGACTAAGGCTAAAAGTAGATTCTTTTTAAAGGAAGTGGTAATATGCACAGCTATGCTACAGATGCTAAAGATAGAGAATGGGTTCTGTTATGGATTGCTGCCTTAGCAGTTGTAGCAACGTTACTTCTTAACTACCTCTTAAAAGTTTTAAATTTACAGGTGCCTTGGTGGTTAGATGCACCTTCTGTTATGGGGTTTTATGGTTTGTTTTACCAATTGTTTGATGATGTTGTATGGGCACTAAAAATTGAACCCATTCGTTTCTCAAATATCCCAAATCTACGAGGGACTTGGGTTGGAGTCATCAAGTCTTCTTATGAAAATGGTACAGAGACTCGTGGAGTCATTCTATATATTCGCCAAACATGGTCGAAAATCAGCGTGCGACTAGAAACTGAAACATCTAAGTCTACATCAACAATGGCTGCGGTTTATACAGAAGACTCTTCAGAACCTGGGCTGAAATATGAATACACAAACGAACCAGCAGCAAGCAGTCCACAAACAATGCAGCCTCATAGAGGTATCGTTAATCTAGTTTTAAGTCCTGACAGAAAAACTTTGAAAGGTAACTATTTTACTAGTCGAAGTCGTCAAACCTATGGAGAAATGATATTTCAACGTGTGTCTGACAAGTCCCTTACACGTCAAGAAGCATTAGCACAAGCAAGCAGTTTTCTTGCAAATATATAGCTAAATAAAAATCCAAAATAGAGATAGGCGATGTATGTAATTGCCTAAGTTTGCTGATCACAAATTTATAAAGGACGTAAAGGGCCCAAGATTCTAACTTTATTTTCTAAGTTAATAAATTCTCTAATATCTCCGGTTTGCGATACAACAAAAACAAATGGATCTAGTTCCTGGTTAGTACAAAGCCTAGCAGCAGAGCGATGCCTAGTACCAAATTCCTCAAACTTCCATTTTTTTGGCTCTTCATCTGGTGGGAATTTAACAAATGATTCTATTATTTTTGATTTATCTTCTTCTAAGTTCTCTTCTTCTGACTGATTTTGATCTAAGAAATTTAGTAGATCATCAGTCAGTAGTGGATCAAACGGGGTAAAGTTGGCTGCAAATTCAACACATTTTTCCTCTAAATTTTCTTGATTTCTAATCTCTCCTCCGAAACCAATTAAAGACAAACTATCATCTAATATGATACAACCATCTATACTAGATAAATATGCTATTAAGTCTATGCAATTGATTAATTCACCGTTCGCAATAACTAATTTTTCTAGTTCATCAGAAGCTTTTGTGCCTTCTGAGGAATTATAGGTAAGATATTGATTAAAATATTTAGTAATGCATTTTCCTAGATTAGGTTCTTGTGTAGTCAGATGCTCAATATTAAAGTAATCCTGAAGTTTTGCTACAGATTTTTTAGGTATAATAACGAATTGGCTTCCATGACCAAAATCAACAGCTAATTGAAGAATCCGATGCCAAACTTTTTGAATAGTTTTTATTAGAGTAAAAAATCCTTCACGGCTGTTTATTTTATTATTCCTAAAATCATCCCTGATTTTTTCATCGATACTAGAATCATTAATAAGGTTTTTTGCAATTTTAAAAAAAACTAAATTCACTAAAGGATTTTGAACCGGATCATGATTTATTTTAACTTTGCCTTCAATTAATGCTAAATGGACTTTAAACTTATTTTTAAAATTATATAGTATACTTAATCGACCTGGAGCTTCAACACTCAAAAAAAGCCCGATTAAATTATCTTGATTATTAAATTTTCCTTCCAAAAGGTCATCTTTCTCTAATTTAATTATTCCTTCAATTTCAACAGTATATTGATTTTCTGTTCTTGCTTTTTCTGTAACAACAGCACTATAGTATTGTGGAATACCAATACCGATGCGAGCTAGAGTAGCAAGTTTATTTGAATCAATATGATTATTTCTTTGATTGCTGAAACTAATTATGAACTTAAGATTGTTATAACATTCCTCTTCTGAAACGTATAATTTAAATTTGGGATACCTTGATTCTTGTTTTCTAACACTTACTGCATAAGCTATTTCAATTAGTTCTTGCAATCTAATGTCTGTTACCTTTAAAGTTAGCTTCGATTCTTCATCTTTTATCAAAACTTGGATGGCTTCAAAAAGTAAATTTAATCCATCACTTTTGTTTGTATTTTCGTTAATATGATCCTTCAACTTCTTAAAAAGAACAATAATTTTTATTTTGTCTAGAATTCCCTTTAATGCTGGAGAAAGAATAGCGTTATTTACATTTACTGTATTTAGACCTTCAATACTTTCAATAGTATCTTGGATATCGCTCAGGTTGGCATTGCTCAGGTTGGCGTTGCTCAGGTTGGCACCGATGAGCTTGGCACGGCTCAGGTTGGCATTGCTCAGGTCGGCACCGATGAGCTTGGCACCGCTCAGGTCGGCATTGCTCAGGTTGGCATCGATCAGCTTGGCATCGATCAGCTTGGCACGGCTCAGGTCGGCATCGATAAGCTTGGCACGGCTCAGGTCGGCATCGATCAGCTTGGCATTGCTCAGGTCGGCATCGATCAGCTTGGCATTGCTCAGGTTGGCACCGATGAGCTTGGCACCGCTCAGGTTGATACCACTCAGGTCAATACGCTTCAGTTTGGCAATAACTAACGGAATATACAACAACGGCATCAGGCTAACAGCAGCAGCACCAACAACACCAGCAGCAACACCAGCAGCAACACTAGTAGCAGCACTAGTAATGGCTCGCGCGAAGTCGTCATTCATGTTAAAGTTGCTCAGGTCAGGCTTGATCTCAGGATTATTTTGTCTCCATTGATTCCAACTTTTGACTCCTTTGTTTAGTTCCTTAACATGGTCTTGATTTGCCATAGAATGCTAACTCCTAAGCTTGAAACTTATTCTCATATTTCTTCTAATAAATTATTACAGGTAAGAGCAGTACACTTAATACACTGATGGAAGAAAAAGTCGAGGTTTGTTGACAAAAGCCAAAAACCTTGAAAATAGAAAGCGTTCAGCAGCGCATTTTTGAGTTTTTTGGTTGAAAAGTACGGGGAATGGGATGTACGCTAATTAGACTTCACAACTATCCATTGCGTCACACCCGCCATTCCTCGCCAGCCCAAAAATTTCCCAATAGGTTCCGCCCGTTGAATTGCAATACGAGTTAAATCACCACCGACTCGTTCATGCCATTGAAACAAAGTTTGCTCACCCTCTACCGTCACTACATTTGCCACCAAACGCCCACCTGGCCGCAGTGCTTCCCAACAAACATCAAAAAGTCCCGTTGCTGTCACCCCACCACCAATAAAAATCGCATCTGGTGCTGGCAAGTCTTTCAGGGCATGGGGCGCTTTACCTTCAATGATTTGTAGATTTGGAGTACCGAGAGTGGCGGCATTATCGGCAATATATAGTAGTCTAGAAGAGTTTTGTTCGATCGCGATCGCTCGACACCGAGCATTACTCCGCATCCATTCAATAGAAATTGAACCGCAACCCGCGCCAACATCCCACAATAATTCTCCTGGTGTGGGTGCTAAAACTGCTAGGGTAATTGCCCTAACTTCACGCTTCGTTAACTGTCCATCGTGGTGATAGGCGTGATCTGGTAATCCTGGTAATCTTGGTAAAGGGATAACCCCAGGATCAGCAATACAATCAACTGCGATCGCATTCAAAGCAGCAACTTCAGTTTCACTCCAAGATGCAGCCGTACCTTCCACAATTCTTTCATGAGTGCCGCCCATCCGCTCCAGTACGGTGATTTTACTGCCACCATAGCCGCGATTTGTCAAAATTTCAGCAACAATGGCGGGTGTGTCCTTCCCTTCGCTCAAAATCAACAGCCGCGCTTTTGGATAGATGTAAGACTGGAGTAGAGAGGATGGACGACCATTCAAACTCAAGGTTTCCACCTCAGTTAAAGACCATCCAACCCTGGCACAGGCGAGGCTGAAGGCTGAAGGTGCGGGGATAATCGTCATTTCAGAGACAGGAATTCGCCGCATCAAGGTGACACCTATGCCATAACACATAGGATCACCGCTTGCAAGTACGCAAATTGACTGACCCCGACGCGTGATGATTTCCTCAACTGAAGTACTAATGGGGGATGTCCAGACTAGTTTCTCACGTTGGTCATCTGTAGGGAGCATTGCTAAATGGCGATCGCCTCCTACAATTACTTTAGCTTGATCGACTAGAGAACGAGCGATCGCGCTTAACCCCTGTAATCCATCTTCTCCAATGCCAACGATAGAAAGCCATTTCTGTGTCATACTAATTCATGATTAATAATTAAGATTTGACGCTAATTCTAATTCTGAATTATTCCGTCAATTTTGGTAGTATATAGTTCATAGTGCTGGATTGAGGATAACAGGATGAACTCACTCCCAGAAATAGAAGCCGCTATTATGCAACTGTCTGAAGGCGAAATCCGGGATTTATCAAACTGGCTCCAAGAATATCTTAATGATGCTTGGGACAAGCAAATTGAAGCAGATGCAAAATTAGGTCGATTGGATCAGTTAATTCAGCGTGCAAAAGCAGATATTGAAGCTAATCGGGTGAAACCGTTAGATGAAATCCTTAACAACCCCTGATTTTTGGCGCTCTTATGCTGCACTTTCAACTGAAGTTAAAGAGCAAGCTAGAAAGGCGTATCGTCTTTGGATTAATAATCAATTTCATCCGTCTTTGCATTTCAAAAAAGTAGGAAATGATTTGTGGTCAGTCAGGATTAGTGGTGGATATCGCGCACTAGCAATTAAGAACGGCGAGGATTATTACTGGATCTGGATTGGGTCACATGATGAGTATGAAGCGCTGATTGAATAAGAATATTGCTGCTTCAACCTTCACTCTTTAGCTCAAGTTGCTACTTTATCAGCGATTACAAACAAGTAATCTCCGTGATTATTTTCATATTTATTGATAATCTCTGTGATGCGTCCTGTATTAATATCTGCTGCTAGCCTTTGACATCCTGTTGCGATTTCATCTGCCGAAGCTAGCAAAGCAAACGTAGAAATTCCAGAGCGTACATTTTCGTCTAAATATATTTCAGGACGATATTTACCACTATATAAAAATAAATCTTGCAAGCTTTCTGAAATAGAATAAAGTTCAATATTGACTGAATTAAAACCCAATACGCTTGGCTTTGTGAAAAATTGTAGGTTGGGTTAAGCAAAGCGCAACCCAACAAAGCCCCGGAAATGTTTGTTGGGTTTCGTTCCTCAACCCAACCTACACAGTTTAAGGTTTTTAGCGTTAACTGAACTGTATTGAATTAAAACCTGCCTCATTGAGAGCATATTTGACCTTTTCTAAACTTGGCATCTGTTCAGCAGATTTATGTATAGCCTCTGGAAAATACTCAACTAACCAATATTTGTTTATTTGCTCTGGTGTGGCAGTAAACAATACAAAATGACCAGCCGCTAGGACACGGTAAATCTCTTGAAAAACAGGAGTTAGTGCAGCAAAATGATGTATCGCCAGCGTGCATAGCACACCAGAAAAAGTCCCATCAGCATAAGGTAAAACCTCAGCTTCTGCAACTTGCCAAGCTACAACATTACTCTTATTCATAGCAGCATCAATCATCTTTTTTGACTGGTCTACTCCACTCCAAACACCACCATGTTTTGCCAAAGCTAGCGTGTAATTTCCTGTGCCACATGCCACATCAAGATACGAGGAATCTGATTTGATTTGGAGGTGTTTAGCTAATTGGGCAGCAATGTCAGGGTCAGCGCAACGAGTCAAATCATAGCCTTTGCCAATTTGCTCATAAATATAGCAATCCTAAATCATTCGTGAAAATCTCTCTTTATTCTCTCTTGCCTCTGCGGTTCCTTATCAAAAATTACTTTTCACAAATCAGATAGGATTGCTATAGCCATTTATTGAATTTCTCACAAATTTTCAAATATAGTGAACAGTTAACAGTTATCAGTGAACACTAGTACAATGTCTAATATGATGTCCGGGTAATTAACCATAATAACCGGAACCCCACCCCGCAAAAGCTGCGCTTTAGCTCCCCTCCTGCTTGCGGGGAGGGGTTGGGGGTGGGGTTCTTTTATTATGGGTGATTTGGCGGACATGATATAAGCTACTTTTGAGGGTTCGTAGTAAGAACTTTAGTGCTGAAAAAATAAGGACTAAAGTCCTTACTACGAACTTGCTTACTTGATAACCGATCACTCTTAAACTAGCGCTGCTGTTGCTTTCATTGCAAAAATTTTCTCAATCACATCTTCTACTACCTTATCTGGCGTGGAAGCACCAGAAGTAATTCCCACGACAATTTCTCCATCTGGCAACCAGTTTTCTGTAGTTATTAACTGCCCATTTAATTGCCGATGTTCTATGGAATATCCTGATTTAATCCGTTCAACAGTATCAATATGATAAGAAGGAATTCCCCGCTCAAAAGCAATTTGTTGCAATTGAGTAGTATTCGATGAATTAAACCCACCAATTACTACCATCAAATCTAAATTTTGTTCCACTAACTCCAACATTGCATCTTGGCGTTCTTGAGTGGCATCACAAATAGTATTGAAGCTTTGAAAATGCTGATTTAACTCGGTGGGGCCATACTTCTGTAACATAGTCCGCTCAAAAAGCTTGCCGATTTGCTCAGTTTCGCCTTTAAGCATAGTAGTTTGGTTAGCAATACCAACTCTTGCTAAATCTTGATCGGGGTCAAATCCTGCTGAACAAGCTTTAGCAAATTTTGTCAGAAATTCTTCACGGTTCCCACCATTGATAATATAGTCAGCAACATATTCTGCTTCTTGCAAATTCAACACAATTAAATACTTGCCAGCAAAAGAACTAGTAGCAACTGTTTCCTCGTGCTTATATTTACCGTGAATTATTGATGTATAATCGATTTTTTTGTGCTTTTCTACTGTATTCCAAACTTTAGATACCCAAGGGCAAGTTGTATCAACAATTTTGCAGCCTTTATCGTGAAGTATCTGCATTTCTTGAACGCTAGCCCCAAAGGCGGGTAATATCACTACATCACCAGTTCCAACAACAGAAAAGTCTTTATTCTTTCCTTCAATGGGGATGAACTCTACCTCCATCTCCTGCATTCGCTGATTTACAGAAGGGTTGTGGATAATCTCGTTAGTAATCCAGATGTGTTCTGTGGGGAAGTGCTGGCGGGTTTCGTAGGCCATGGCCACAGCGCGTTCTACACCCCAGCAAAAACCAAAGGCTTGTGCTAGTCGGATTGTCACATCACCCTGTTGTAGAGTGTAATTGCGATCGCGAATTTCTTGAATCAAGTTACTCTGATACTCAGATTGCAACTGGGTGGCAACTTCTGCTTGATGACCAAACCCCTTGCGATTGTAATTTTCTGAATGTTGCAGGCTGCGCTTAAAAGCTTTTGTATCCATTATATTTGTCTATTTAAACCACTATTTCTTATTTTCTCGCGCCCAGACGCTATTTATACAGAGTTCTATTCAAAGATATTATCAGAGAGGGGGAAAGGGAAAAGGTTTTAATGCCTTTACCCTTTACCCTTTAACCTTTTCCCCTCTTTTTCTTGCTGGGGTTTTAATTCAATTTCACTATATATCTGCAATGCAGAACGCCAAACTATATAGCCTTCAGGACTTAAATGCAAGCCATCAGTAGTAAATTCGTGGCGGAGATTTCCTTGCTTGTTGGTAAACAGGGGATATAAATCGAGATATTTCACACCTTTTTTGATAGATAGGCTTTGCAGTTGCTGATTCAACTCGCGAATGCGACTATTTGCAACAGTCAGAAGTTTATCTCGTCCTTTCCAGGTTGCTTCCTCTGCCCCATGTGGCAAAATCGATTGGACAACAATTTGCGCTGTGGGATGCTTCTTTCGTAGATAATTGATAATTTGACGCTGATTATCTAAAATTACCCTGTCGCTCATCCCCTCAATTAGGTCATTAATGCCAATCATCACAAAAATCACCTCTGGCTGGGTGCGGTCAAATATCTTCAATCTTTTCAAAAGTCCATTACTGGTTTCGCCAGAAATTCCTTGATTGAGCCAATTTTTACCTTCGGGTAATAACTCAGGCGGAAACCACAAACTCAGAGAATCTCCCACTAGGACGGTTAAATGCGGAGGACGTTGGTCTGCGGCTACCTTGGCTTCTTGCGTGAGAATGTCTACCCACTGCTGGTAAGTGAGTTGGTGACGACGACCTAAATCAGGTGTAACAATTTCGGGTGAGTTGTTCAGGCTGATTGGTTCCGGGGATGTTATTATCCCAAAAAAAGCGGACAATCTCTGCTGTTGCCAAATTAGCAGGATGACCGCCAACATTAGGATGCCGTTGGTTAACAGCGAGAAAAATGCCCAGATAGGAAAGGTTTTTGCAGATGTAGACACGACTAGCGAAATTTACCAATTATTTGAATCAAATTTTAACGCTAGCGATCGCAAATTACCCAATTTTAAATTGGGGAGTGGGGAGTGGGGAGTGGGGAATGGGGGAATAGGGAAGAATAATAACTCCCTACTCCCTACTAACTAAGTAGGACGATCGCCAAACTCGGAATTGTAACCTTCTTCACCGTGTTCGTTGATATCCAAACCTTGAAATTCAGCTTCCTCTTTGACTCGCAGCCCGACTGTAGCATCGATAATCTTGAGAATAATCCACGTACCAACACCTGCGATCGCGTAAGCAATGGCAATTGCTAGGAGTTCAACTCCCAATTCACCAAAATTACCACGCAGCACTCCGTCTTTACCTGCTCCGTTGACTTGAGTTGTGGCAAAGATGGCTGTTAAAATTGCCCCCACTGTACCACCAACCCCATGCACGGGAAAGGTATCTAAAGCATCATCAACTTGTAGCTTGTGCTTGAAACTGATGGCATAAAGCAAACAAAGGCGGTGATGAAACCAATTAAAATTGCTGATAGCGGTGTGACAAATCCGGCGGCGGGAGTGATCCCAACTAAACCAGCAACGGCTCCTGTAGCTGCTCCCACGGCGGTTGGTTTACCCCGTAAAACACTCTCCAAAATTAGCCACATTAAAGCCGCCGCCGCCGCCGATGTATTGGTGGCAACAAAGGCTGTTGTTGCCACATTTGTAACTAAGTTACCAGAGGTTCCACTAGCAATAGATAGGGCGCTCCCAGCGTTGAAACCGAACCAACCAAACCACAACAAGCCAGCACCCAGCAAAATAAACGGAACGTTGTGCGGCGGGCTAAGGCGATCGGGATGGGTTTTGCGAGGTTTAAGGACGATCGCTGCTACTAGGGCTGAAACCCCAGAACTAATATGAACTACTGTGCCACCTGCAAAGTCCAGGGCACCTAAACCACCATATAAACCTAAAAATCCACCTTTTGCCCAGACCATGTGGGCCAGGGGAGCGTAAACAAAGGTTGACCACAGGAGAACAAACAGCGAATAGGCGCGGAAACTCATCCGCTCTGCGATCGCCCCAGAAATTAAGGCTGGGGTGATAATAGCAAACATGCCTTGGTAGATCATGAATGCCTGGTGAGGTATCGTTCCGGCATAGGAGACGACTTCCGGCGGGTTTGACCCTTTGAGATAATCGGTTATCTCTAACCCGACACCATTCAACCCAAGCCATTGCAATCCACCGATGAACGGTAAACCTGGCGCAAAGGCAAGACTATAGCCCCACAAAATCCAGGTAACTCCAACGATCGCCATCAACACAAAGCTCATCATCAATGTGTTTAGGACGTTGCGCGATCGCACAAATCCACCATAAAAGAACGCCAATCCTGGTGTCATGAGCAGCACCAGTGCTGATGAAATCAGCATAAATGCCGTATCTCCAGTATCAGCAGCTGGTGGAGCAGCAGCTGGTGTTTGGGCAAAAGCATTGCCCATCAGCGGCACTCCCAAAAACACTAGGACTAGGGTCATAGCCCCAATGATCATAATTTTCTTCAACACTTTTTTTCTTCCTAAGCACCAATGATTTGTATACTGAACTACATTTGATTACTTTTAGTTATACATTTTTGTGTTGAAAGTTACTTAACCTTAATTTTTTAGAAATGTTAACGAAAATATAATCCTGTTTGTAGTTGCCAAGGTTTAAATAAGGGTGTACACATGCAACGATTGCATCTTTATTTTTTGAAGAATAGCATTTTATTGAAGCGCTACAAAATTCAAAATTTTTAGTTACTTACTGTTACAAACCAAGATCCGTGTGATAATTGAGAATCATTATAAATTATCGTCAGTCAGTCTTATCAGATAATTTAGCCAAATATGTCCTGATTTCTCTTGATATCTCCCGCATAAATGCGTAGAGATCCAGATGGCTGATTCTTAGAGATTAGTTGCCAAAAAATCTTTGCAATTTTGGATGAGGGTATTATCCCTTTAAAAGGGAACACTATAAAATTTATTGGTCAAAAATAATATAGAAATTTTACTTAAGTTCTGGGTGCAAACATGATAATTAAAACACTCACTAAAGCTAAACATGCTCCGATTAAGTCGTAGCGGTCTGGAGTAACCCCGTCTACCTTCCAACCCCAAAACATTGCCATTGCGATAAACACGCCACCGTAAGCCGCATACACTCTGCCAAAATTTGCCGATTGGAGAGTTGCAATAATACCATAGAAAGCTAAAGCAATTCCACCCAAGATGCCCCACCACAAAGGCTTACCTTCGCGCAACCACAACCAGACTAGGTAGCCGCCCCCAATTTCTAATAAACCAGCCCACAAAAAACACAGTAGGGACTTAATCATTTAATAAATTTTTAATAAGGTTGAACTCAGTGAAATTACGCTAACGCTTTTAACTAAACTGTTGTCATTAATTAAAGTAAGTTTGTTGACAAATTGGGGATTGGGGACTGGGGACTAGGGACTGGGGACTGGGTATTGGGTACTAAGGAAACGCGATGTGCAACTTATTCTTATAACCCCGCTTCCATTCCTCTCTCCCTGTGGGGGAGAGGCTTTGATTCTTGCTCCCCAACGCTACAAGGGTTGGGGGTTAGGTTTGAGAGAAAGTTGCACACGGCGTAAGGAATGGAAAAAACAAGATAAAGACTTCTTTTTTATTCCCCCTAATCCCCAATCCCTAATCCCCAATCTCCAGTCCCCAGTCCCCAGTCCCCAGTCCCTAATCCCCAGAATAAGGATGAAAGCACCATTACCTGATAACGAAGCACAGAGAATCGAGACGCTTTTGGAGTATAAGATTCTCGACACCCCATCTGAAGCCGCTTTTGACGATCTCACCCGTTTAGCCTCGTATATTTGTCAGACTCCTATTGCTTTAATTAGCTTAATTGATACAAATCGTCAGTGGTTCAAGTCAAAAGTCGGAATGGAAGCCCTAGAAACACATCGAGATTTCGCATTCTGTGCCCATGCTATTCTACAGCCTGATGTTTTTATTGTGCCTGATGCAACAGATGACGAAAGGTTCGCCACCAACCCACTGGTAACATCTGGCCCAAAGATTCGGTTTTATGCTGGTGTACCTCTGACTAATCCTGAAGGATACGCGCTAGGAACCCTATGTGTAATTGACTACGTACCACGAGAGCTGAATCCAGAACAAGTCGAGGCATTACGAACTTTAGGTCGTCAAGTCATCAAGCAACTGGAATTACGGCGAAATTTAGCAAGTTTGGTACTTGTAACCAAGAAAAGCAAACAGGCGCAGAAGGTACGCAAGCAATTTTTCAAAAAGATTGCAGCAGGTTTTGGTTTAGCGTCGGTAATTTTAGTTTTGATTGGTGTGGTTTCTTATCAAAATACAAAAGTATCTACTAATAATCGCAGTATAGTAAAAAACACTTATGAAAAAATCAACAGTCTAGAAAAACTACTGTCCCACATAAAGGATGTTGAGACTAGACAAAGTGGTTACATCCTCACTGGAAAACAAATTTATCTCAAACCTTATCAAGCAGCACTTGCTAACGTCGATCAAGAAATTGCCAAGCTCAAGAGTTTAACAGCAGATCAACCGAATCAACAAAAGCAAATTGCAACCCTTGAATTTCTAATAACGGCTAAACTTACTGAACTAAAACAGACTATTGACTTGCGCCAAAACAAGGGATTGGAGGCGGCATTGCAAGTACTAGTGAGAAATGATCAACAAAATCTCATGGATGATATCCGCAAGGCGATCAATGAGATGGAAAACGAGCAAAGGGGACGACTCCAACAGCAGTCACAAGCAAGAAAAGCCAGGAGTCGCAACACAATTCTGACACTTGCGATCGCCATCTGCCTAAGTTTTATCGTTCTTGCTGTAGTCTACTACTTCATCTATCATGAGGTCATTGAGCGCAAGAGAACAGAAGAAGCCTTAAACCAAGAACGTAACTTTATCTCAGCAGTCCTGGATACAGCCAGCGCCTTAGTAGTAGTTGCCGACTCCCAAGGTAAAATTGTTCGCTTCAATCAAGCTTGTGAGCAAACCACAGGTTACTCCTTCGATGAGGTGAGGGGTAGGTATTTCTGGAACTTATTCCTACTTCCTGAAGAGGTAGAGTCAGTCAAAGCAGTTTTTGAGCAATTACTAACTGGTAGAGGCTTCCTAGAACACGAAAACTATTGGGTAATGAAGGATGGCAGCCGCCGACTGATTGCCTGGTCGAATACCTTCTTAAAAGACTATGAAGGATCAGTGGAATACATTGTTGCCACTGGTATTGACATCACCGATGTCTCCGACGAGCTTCGCAAACGCTTACGCGCACAACAGCATCTGACTGCTCAATATGTTGCAACTCGCGTTTTAGCAGAGTCCGCCACGATTAGCGAAGGTACTCGCCAAACCCTGCAAGGGATCTGCGAGAGTTTGGCATGGGATTTGGGTGAAATTTGGATGGTGGATGAACAAGCAAATGTGCTGCGTTTTCTCGATATGTGGCATAAAGCATCCTTTGAAGTGCAAGAGTTTGAAGCCCTGAATCGGCAAACCACCTTTGCACCAGGAATTGGTCTACCTGGCCGGGTTTGGGCTAGTTCTGAACCTGTTTGGATCGCTGATATCGTTAAAGAACTCAGTTTCTCCCGCTTCAAAATCAGCGCTGAAGTACAACTACACGCAGCTTTTGGTTTTCCGATCCGTAGCGGTCACAAAATCCTTGGTGTGATTACCTGCTTTAACCATGAGATCCAACCGCCTGACCAAGATTTGATTAAAACGATGAATTCTATCGGTGAGCAAGTGGGGCAATTTATCCAGCGTAAACAGGCTGAAGAAGAAATACAACGGCAAAACTTGCGATCGCAATTATTTACCGAAATCACCCTTAAGATTCGCCAGTCTTTGCAAATCGAAGAAATTCTCAAAATCACTGTCAAGGAGGTGCAAAAGATTCTTCAGACTGACCGAGTTTTGATCTATCAGCTTTTGCCAGATGAATCTGCACCCACCGTTATTGAAGCAGTGGTTTCTGGCTTACCAGCAATTAAAGAGCAAAATCAAAATATCACCGTCCCCTACTTTCAAGCCGAATATTTACAACAGTACTATCTACAGCAGTACCGTAAAGGACATGTTTTCGGGCTAGCTAACTTCGATCTGCCAGAAGTCCAACAAAACCATCTGGAATTAATGCGACAGTTTGGGGTCAAAGTCAATTTGGTTGTGCCCATTCTTGTCAAAGAAGAACTTCGTGGTTTGCTCATAGTTCATCAGTGTGACGATTCCCATCACTGGTCTAGCTTTGAAACTCATCTTTTGCGGCAAATCGCAGACCAAGTAGGTATTGCCTTAGCCCAAGCCCAACTATTAGCAGCAGAAACTCGTCAGCGACAAGAACTTGAAATTGCCCGTCGCCAAGCCGAATTAGCTTCTCAGACTAAAAGTGCCTTTTTGGCAAATATAAGTCATGAAATTCGTACTCCAATGAACGCTGTATTGGGCATGACCAGTTTGGTATTAGATACTCCCTTAGACCCAGAACAGCGAGATTTTATTGAAATAATTCGTAGTAGTGGAGACGCCCTTTTAAGTTTAATCAACGAGATTTTGGATCTTTCCAAACTAGAGGCTGGAGAGATGGCTCTCGAAACTCTAGATTTTGACCTATCCATTTGTCTGGAAGAAGTGGTGGAATTATTGGCTCCCTCAGCCCATAACAAGGGATTAGAAATTGCCACACTGATTGAGCATAACGTCCCCACCCAGATCAAAGGAGATACTGGTAGGCTGCGGCAAATTCTCATGAATTTAATCAGCAATGCTATCAAGTTCACCAGTGCTGGCGAAGTATTAGTACAAGCCGAATTACGTTCTCTTACCTCTACTACAGCCACCATCCATTTTGCCATCACAGATACAGGTCTTGGCATTAGCCCTGAAGACCAACGCAAACTCTTTATGCCATTTACCCAAGTGGATGCTTCGACCACTCGCAAGTATGGTGGTACTGGTTTGGGATTAGCCATCTGTAAACAACTGGTGACTTTGATGGGAGGAGTAATTGGGGTAGAAAGTCAGATGGAAAAAGGATCTAAGTTTTGGTTTGAGGTGCTTTTTACAAAGCTTGTTGAGCCTGTTTTGCCAAAATGCGAACGCGGACTTTTGAACAATCGCCGCTTGTTATTGGTGGATAACAACGCTACTAATTACAAAATTATCTACCATCAAGCTACTCATTGGGGAATGCAGGTAGATCAAGCTGACAGCATTGCTGCTGCCCTTAAAGTTATTCAGTTAGCTTGTGAGCAGGGAAAATCTTATGATGTCGCCTTGGTTGATATAAAAAATGACATGACAATAGAAGAACAAATTAAAGCCAATTCTGCAATTGCTGAAATACCTTTGATTATGCTCACCTCTACTAATCAACGGGATGAAGTGCAGCAGGCGCTCAAAATCGGATTTGCTGCTTATTTGGTCAAACCCATTAAGCCATCACGACTCTTCGATGCCATTATGAATATTTTAGAAACTCAGTCGGAATCAGAACAAGGGGCTAAAGGCTTTTTGCTAAAGCCTACTGAAAAAATCCAGAGTACAGATTCAGGCATTCTTACCTCCTCTTCCCCTAACCCCGCTACTAAATTCAAGTTAAGAATTCTCTTAGCTGAAGATAATTTGGTGAATCAGAAAGTAGCCCTGAAGCAACTCGATAGTTTAGGCTACAAAGCCGATGTCGTTGCTAATGGCAAGGAAGTTTTGCAGCTAT
The DNA here is from genome assembly GCF_020829645.1 of Nostoc mirabile CHAB5784. Taxonomy (GTDB): domain Bacteria; phylum Cyanobacteriota; class Cyanobacteriia; order Cyanobacteriales; family Nostocaceae; genus Nostoc; species Nostoc mirabile. The sequence continues at coordinate 62,834 of NZ_JAIVFS010000004.1, forward strand.
TAGAAAAAATTCCTTACGATTTGATTCTAATGGATTGCCAAATGCCAATTCTCGACGGTTTAGAAACCACAAAAGAAATTCATCGTTGGCAAGAGGATACTTTTGCTCTGCGTCGTCGTCCTGTGGTGATTGCGATGACCGCTAATGCAATGAAAGAAGATGAAGAAAGGTGTCTCAATGCCGGAATGGATGACTATCTGAGTAAGCCAGTGTTTAAAGAAAAATTGGCTGCGACTCTAGAGCATTGGACAGGTGTGATTCTTTCAAAACAAGAGCCAGTTGTACATGAACATACAGTTTCCACTGACCTAGCAATTGATTGGGAACATTTGCATCGAATATCGGGAAATGACACAGAATTTGAATTAAATCTATTGCTTGTATGCGTTGAAGATATAAAACCCCGTTTAGAGATAATTAAAGCAGCGATCGCATATAATGACTTTGGGCAAATTGCGCGAGAAGCTCATCACCTTAAAGGTGCTACTGCCAACATTGGAGCCACAGCTATATACCTAGCAGCTGACAAACTAGAAAGATTGGCTTACCATCAAGACCTTAGAGATACTACTAACTTAATTTTAGAGTTAAAAGAATTTGTTAACTGCATTCAAGATTTTTTAATCAGAAACCAGGTAACAAATCGCACCTTGTTACCAATCAAAAATGATCGAGTATAAACCCGTAATTAAGCTGTTACGTATACAACTTGCATTATCAGGGCGCTCATGTTGCCCACCCCACAATCATATTGAAAAAAATATTAGTGCAAATTGAAGGCGCAACAGCTTAACATACAAAAACAGCCTTGATGCATTATAGTTTGTTTCCACTGGAGATTTTGGATAATGCGTTCATTTCGCAAGTACCACCGGACTCTGGCGATTATTTTGGCTTTACCGCTTGCTGTAACATTGTTAACTGGAATTGCAGCTACGCTGGTAGGTGAGTGGTCAGCTAACCTGGGAGTAGGGCGTAGTCTACTGCTTTCGATTCATCGTGGTGAAATATTTGGTTTACAAGGAATCTACCCGATTTTGAACGGAGTAGGACTATTGGGATTGTTGGTTACTGGATTAAGTATGACTAGTTTGTTTGGTAGAAAAAGGCCAAAATCCGAGAAGGATTAGAAAAGACATACAGCACATTTCCAGGAAAGTGTTGTACACAAGCTGAGTTTCAAAGCCAATGACTTGCATTGAGCACTATCGTTTGAGAGATGCTAAAAATAGCACCTCGCAAACTTTACCGCTTGGTAATAGCAGAGCGCTAATAAAGATTAAACAACCACAAAATTCTTTTCGGTTACTGATAATCCAGCAGATAATTGTGCAAATTGTACCTGAGTAAACCCAGACGCACTGCCATCAAGGTCAAAGAACAATCCACCAGTAGCGCTGTTGTAGATAAATCGCTCTTCGCTAGTAGTTGCAGATGTTCCGAGAGTCAACTGACTTGTCTTAAGTGAACCTGATGATAAGCCGCCACCAAAGCCAGCAGCCGATATCTGAATCAGTTCATTAGTCGCGTTGAAGTCATAAATAGTATCAATACCTTCATTGAAACTATTGAAAGCAAAGGTGTCAGTACCAGCTCCTCCAATTAGGCTATCATTACCTTTGCCACCAGTGAGGGTATCATTGCCATTACCACCTGTGAGTGTGTTCTTACCAGACGCACCAGAAGCTGTAAGAGAATCATTGCCATCGCCACCAGAGAGGAGATTATCGCCTGTTGAATAGTCAACAATTAAGCGATCGTTACCTGCACCACCGTCGAGCGTGTTATTACCAGAGACAGTATAAACTCCGTATGAGGAGTATAAGGAGGCTGAACCAGAGGCATTAAGAGAATCATTCCCATCGCCCCCAGAGAGTAGGTTATTGCCTGATGAATAGTTAGTTACTAAGTTATCATTACCAGCGCCACCATTGAGGGTGTTATTGCCAGAAACAGCATCAAGATAAAACTCGCCTCGATAGTCGTTGTAGTCACCAGAGATACTAAGAGAATCATTCCCATCGCCGCCAAAGAGCAGATTATTACCATTTGAATAGTAAGCACTCAAGTAATCTTTACCTGCACCGCCGAAAATCGTATTATTCCCACCTGCCCCATTTATCGTATCGTTACCATTGCTCCCCACAATCAAGTCATCGTACTCTGTACATGAGATATTTAATCCTTCGATATTCTTGTAAGTAACGTGACTCGTGCCTGCTGTTATAGAGCCAGTGTTAGTAGCAGCATCGAATGTTGAAGTAATTCCGTCGCTAGTAGTATAGTTATACAACGACAACAAATCGTCACCTTTCCCTCCATCGATGGTATCGTTGCCGCTATTGCCCCCGTGGAGCGAATCGTTGCCATTGCTCCCCACAATCAAGTCGTCGTAGTCTGTAGCATAAATATTTAATCCTTCGATATTCTTGTAAGTAACGTGACTCGTGCCTGCTGTTATAGAGCCAGTGTTAGTAGCAGCATCGAATGTCGAAGTGATGCTCTGGGTTGCACTATAGTAAGAGAACGATAAGTAATCGTCACCAGCGCCCCCATCTATTGTATCTTTTCCACTAACGCTCCCATCTATTTTATCATTGCCATTGCTCCCCACAATCAAGTCATCGTACTCTGTACCTGAGATATTTAATTGTTCGATATTCTTGTAACTAACTTGATTCTTGCCTGCTGTTACCCTGCCAGTTTTAGTAGCAGCATCGAATGTCGAAGTAATTCCCCCAGTAGTATAGATACACGAGACTTCCAATAAATCGTCACCTGTCCCTCCATCTACTGTTTGAGTTACTAAGTCAGAGGGGAAAGTATATAGAACCAAAGAGAAGGAATCATTGCCATCCCCTCCAGAGAGTAGGTTATTGCCAAACGCGCCATCAAACCTTCCAGAGTAGTCATAGTAGCTAGAGACAAAGAGAGAATCATTGCCATCGCCTCCAAACAACAGGTTATCGCCTGTTGAATAGTTAGCACTTAAAGTATCGTCACCAGCACCACCATCGAGGGTGTTATTGCCAGAGGTGTCAAATCCGTACCTGTCAGAAGCGTAGCTAGAGGCACTAAGAGAATCATTGCCATCGCCTCCAGAGAGTAGGTTATCGCCTGTTGAATAGTCAGCACTTAAGTTATCATCACCAGCACCACCGTTGAGGGTGTTATTGCCAGAGGCGGCATTGGTATTTCCCCCGTCGTAGTCGATGTGAGTCCCAGAAGTGGAGAGATTATCATTGCCATCGTCCCCAGAGAGCAGGTTATTACCTGTTGAAGAGGTAGCACTCAATTGATCGTTACCAGCGCCACCGTTGAGGATATTATTGCTTGTTGAATAATCAACACTCAAGTAATCGTAACCTTCACCGCCAAAAATCGTATCGTTACCATAACTTGGATCATTTCCACTACTGCCGCCAAAAAGATAATCGTTGCCATTAGTCCCCACAATCAAGTCATCGTAGGTTGTACCTCTGATCTCTAATCGTTCTATATTTTCGTAGTTAACCTGATTCGTGCCTGCTGTAATCGAACCAATGTTAGTGGTTGCATTGAATGTCGAAGTCATTCTCCCCGTAGCATTGGTATAATACGCTTGTAAAAAATCATCACCTTTCCCTCCATCTACTGTTTGAGTTACTAAGAAAGAGGGGGCAGTAGATGAAGCCCTCAAAGAAAAGCTGTCATTGCCATCCCCACCAGAAAGCAGGTTATCGCCTGTTGAACCCTCAACACTCAAGTAATCTTTACCAGCACCACCGTTAAGGGTGCTATTGCCTGTTGAATCCTCAGCATTCAATACATCGTCACCAGTACCACCAACGAGGGAGTTATTGCCCGTACTACCAATTAGGGTATCTTTCCCTGCACCACCAATGAGGGTATCATTTCCCGTACCACCCCGCAGCAAGTCGTTGCCACTTTTGCCGTCGATTTTGTCATTACCGCCCTGACCATTAACTACATCATCTGAGTCGTCTAAACCCGTAATGTTGTTGGAGAGGTCATTGAGGAAAGTTACCGTGTTTTTGATGCCCAGCTTAGTTTCAGTGGAGTTGGCATCAAAGACATCAAAGCTGTCGGTGATACTAGTTTGCCCATTAAACAGGATATTGCCAATCGCTGGTGTTGCTCCAGAAGCTTTCTGGTTCTCCAAGTTTTCTAATTTGAAGTTTTGCAGAATGACTATGGGTTCACCTACCCCTTCAAACGCAATTTCCAGATTGCTGCCATTCTGAGTAAGCAGCAAATTTTCGGCACCAAAGAAGTCATATCCCTCGAATTTTAAGGTATCCACTTCCGCAGTGACTGCTGCTGTCGGGTTTGTTCCTTTACCGACGCCACCGAAATCGGTGATAATATCAGTGCCGTTGAACACGTCAACGAATTTAAACTTATCCTTGCCGCCACCACCAGTCAAAGTGTCGTTGCCATTAGTAGCTGTGATGGTATCGTTGCCTGCAAGACCCTTAATCGTGTCCGCTAACTCGCTGCCGACTAGCGTATCATTACCCTTGGTTCCAATTATATTTGCCATAACTTTTACTATTTAAATCAATTTTTTCAGTAACTTCAGTTGTCAATTTGCTATAAGCGCTATTTTCGGGCACAAAAATTCGCCTCAAGGGTGATGCTTTCGGCATATTTTACTGGGCTAATTTTGCGACTCACTTCAAGTTTTGGTTTCGGTTTAGGAGTGTTATTGAGCCAACGCTCTTGCATTTAACAGAGGTTAATTGAGGAATTATGCAAGAGCCGAAGAATCGTTTCTTCTTAGAGGATGTTTGAAAAGTTTTAGGGAGTCAAAAATTAAGCCACTCGCCTCACCATAATACGGAGCATAGCTATAAGCTTTGCAGGATAAGCACTACAGCTTTTAAAGCTATTGAACAGTGTCGGGATGGGGCAGGCGATTGTCCTTGGTGCAATGCAGCGTAGCTTCTTGCCGCCGTAGGCATCGCTGCAAACAAAGTTGAGCGCCCTGTGCAATGGCTTATCCTTCTCTAAGAAACCGCATTTGCTTGGGGTTGGGGAATAAGCTCAAAACCCAATTGCTTTGCCCTTTTGTGGAGATTGTTGACTGTTCGCTCACGATAGTACTGTTCATAATCTGTGCAAAAATCGGAAAACCCTCTTTCCCCCAGCTAAGTACAGCATTTCATTAATTCGTAGCGAATTAAATTTGGCAATACCCTGCAATGCCAATGCATCGGCTGACAATGCCAATGCATCGGCTGACAATGCCAACGCATCGCCTGACAATGCCAACGCATCGGCTGACAATGCCAACGCATCGGCTGACAATGCCAATGCATCGCCTGACAATGCCAACGCATCGGCTGACAATGCCAATGCAATACGGTTCGGTTAAGGTGCATAGGCCTTAAAGATCCCCCTTAGTCCCCCTTAAAAAGGGGGAAATAGAGCCATTTTTAGCCCCCCTTAAAAAGGGGGGTTGGGGGGATCGAGTCTTATCCGAACCGTATTGAATGCCAATGCGTCAAAGTGGATAACCAGCAAGATGCACCACCAACTACTTCTGTTATCGGTATTGATGTAGGCTTGGAATATTTCTACTCTGATTCTTTGGGCAACCATGAAGAAAACCCCAGATATCTACGCAAGGCGGAACTTGATATCAAGCGGGTTCAACGTAATATTTACAAGAAGAAAAAAGGGTCATCTGGTAGAAGAAAAGCGCGTGGTGTTTATGCGCGTAAACATTTAAAAGTAACAAGACAAAGGAATGAACACGCCTTACTACTGGCGCGTAACTTAACCCTGGCTAACGCGCTTGGTAGTCTTGGAAGATTTAAATATTTCCGGCATGGTAAGAAACCACAAGCTAGCCAAAAGCATTAGTGATGCGTCTTGGTACAACTTTCGTCAGTGGCTCGAATACTTTGGAAAGAAGTTTGGGAGAGAAATAATTGCGATTCCTCCCCACTTCACGAGTCAAGAATGTAGTAATTGTGGTGCTAAAGTCCAGAAATCTCTCAGCACTAGAACTCATTCTTGTCCACGTTGCGGATATATAGAACAACGCGATGTGAATGCTGCCAAAGTAATTTTAAGGAAATAAATTACCCAAATAAACGAACCACAGAGACACAGAGAACACAGAGGAATGAGGAGGAGAGAGCTTTTTCGTTAATTTTTGAGTATTTTTTTATTTGGAAGTCCCTTATGCAACGCCGTAATTCGTAATTCGTAATGGGGATTTATACCCCGCCATAAAACTTACGGCTTGTTATTTGCTCTTTACTTAAACCCAGAGAGTTTGGTAAATCCTGATGGGCGATGGCTGCGACAAGCCGCTAAGAGCGTCTAGGCAATGTACAAAAACAGAGATTGAACAGTTAAATCCTTCTGGGTAATGGTGAAGTTACGCTGTTCTGCTGTGGCAATGAATGAAACGATCGCTTCACATGCCACGGCTACGGTTAACATTACCAGGTTTCGTGTCAGGGGATAATCACAGACATCATCATTCACCTCGGAAGGAACGCGATAAACGTCATTCCAAATCACTTCTGCATAATCAGTCGATAGCCCAGCATGAAGACAAGGAGTGCTTAGTTGTTCTGCATAATCTTTCACTGCTTGACGTGCCACACTATTGTCAAAAACATCGACAATTAGCTGGCTGTCTTTGAGTAGTTGGGTTGTATTTGCTGATGTCAACTCCTTTGTTTTAGCATCAACTTTAGTACCAATTGCTCGATATAAATTGTTCGCCAAGATTTTCGCTTTGAAGGCTCCAACATCAGAACGGTAGTAAGGCTGAGTCGAAAGGTTACGCTCCTCAATGCGATCGCGATCAATCACTGTAAGTTGATCAAAACCAGACCGAGCTAAGTTTTCCGCAATGTTAGCTCCTAATGCTCCAGCGCCACAAATTGTTACAGAATAATTTTTTAGCTTTGCCATCACAGCATTGCTGCGGTAAAGCTGTTCGTGAAAAAACATACTCATAATAATTCGTAATTCGTAATTCGTAATTCGTAATTAATACACTCACCACTCTTGATGTTCCATTACACCTACTAAGGATTGCAAGTCAAAATCGCGATCGCGTCCACTCAGACAAATGCCAGAACTGACAACTGTCAAGTCAGCTTTAGCGATCGCACTAGTGTGGCGAACACCATCAGCAGTTGTCCAATCAACTGTCCAATAATCGCCGCGATCTTGGAATTGATTTAAGGTACCGCCGCCCATCCGCAATGCCTTTTTCAGTCGCTTTTCATCCTGTTGGGGTTGAGTAAAGCCCTCAATGCGCCGCGTTGCTAATTCATACACTGTGCGGATTTCTGGAGTGATGCCCTTAAACTGTAATTCCTCAGCAGAAGTAAGTTGCTTAACGGCAGATTGCAGAGTTTCAGAAATTGCCGGATCTGTACGGCGATCAACTTCCTCGAACCAGCATGACTGTCCATTCCAACGGGCAATAATTTGCTCAAAGGTAACGCCCTCGGTAACTAGGTGGACTGCGATCGGCTTAACTACCTTCAACCGTTGACGCATATCTACTTCATTTACAGGGTATGCTAACCAAGTTTGTTTTTGCAGTTGATGTGCTAACCGCAGTCGTATTTGGGGAAAGTGTTGCAAGTATTCCGCAATCTGGGGTAAGTCTGCTTCTTCTACAACCGTTGCTGTTTTCTCATCCACAGCCTGAAAAATGCCCCAACCTTCAAATTTACTAGGCTTTGGGCTGAAGGTGTAGATCATCCCGGCTACCCGTGTGCGAACTCGTCCACCTTTGACACAGGGCGCGAGGAATTGGGTTGTAGACAATTGTGCTTGTGCGATCGCAATTTGGTTGATTAGCTTAAATATGTTAGTCATAACTAATGCCAATTTTCAAAAATAAGGCTACCAATGCAACCCTAGAAACCGTTATGAAATCTCACTTTCTTAATTACGAATTAATATAATTCTGCGTGCAAGTTGGTGGAGCATTGCGTGTTCTCAGTTACTAGAGGGACTCCACTGGTGAGTTGTTACACACTCTTTTAAGGATGGCTACTTTTAAGCCAACCTCCCAGGTTCTTCGCACTCCCCGTTCACACACGCCCACTGCATTTGACAGTGTTACCTTTCCTCTCGTACTAGTATGTAGGCTCCACGAGTTGGGACACGCAGGATATATACTACATTACACTACAATAAAGACTTGTTACTTTCCAGATTGCAAGAAATGGGCTAGTCCTATTTACCTATAATTCTCATGAATGAGTCTTTGATACTCGTGAATGAGTCTTTGATACTCGTGAATGAGTCTTTGAACTCCGTTAATGAGTCTTTGAACTCCGTTAATGAGTCTTTGAACTCCGTTAATGAGTCTTTGAACTCCGTTAATGAGTCTTTGATACTCGTGAATGAGTCTTTGAACTCCGTTAATGAGTCTTTGATACTCGCCGAGTAAATAAATATGGTGCATTATGCCAAAGGCTAACGCACCCTTGTATTTTAGAACTTACTTATCATCTCGCACAGGCAACGGCATATCCAGAATCTCCATCAGCAAATCCAGACGAGAGGGGCGCGTTAGCAGTGGGACGATGTTCGGCAAACTGTAGTAGTCACCCGCGAAGGTGAATGTATCTACAGGTACTTGCTGCTGCTTCAGTTGACTCTCCACCCAGTTGTAATTAGTACCTACACGGACAATCACCACATTGGGCATTATCGCCAACTCCCGGCAGTAAGTCTTGTAGACTTCATCGAAGTAAGGAGCCGCATTTTCGCCCTCATCCGTCACTAGGATAATCTGGTCAACAACCTGCTTTTTCCGCCGCATTGCTTCTAATGCACAGCCGATACTAGTACCACCACCTGCATTGATATGCTGGAAAGCACGCTCCCAGTCGGTCAACTCCTTGCCCTTTGCCGTAATAGCGTAAGGAATGGTATCGAAAGCGTAGACAAACAGTTCTGCCTGAGTGATACCAGAGATTAGGGCAGCGAGTTGCAAACCCGTCGCGATCGCATTCTCCATTGAACCAGACTTGTCCACCAATAAAGCAGTTGGACGTGCGATCGCACCACGCCGTTTCACCTGTTCGTTTGTCACCTTTTCCAGTCGAGCAACGGTGTCTGCGTCAAAATCTCCTGCGTCTGTTGCAATCTGTGCTTTGAATGCTGAGACACGCCCACTCTTAGAAGCTTCTTCCAGCTTGGAATCAATCAGCTTCTTAACTTTTGGGTGATCCATTGCACCCCTAGTCTGGAGAGACTTGAGGTTGTTGATTGCTTCTTGTGGAGACATGCTGTTGATCAACGCCACTAATACAACTGGTGTGAGTTGCTTGATCGCACCAATTGCGATCGTGTATGGAATTTTGAACTCCACAATCAGCCGTGCCTGTTCTGCGGCATTTTCAGCCTTGGCAACCTGCTTCAGCACATTTGCTAAGGAACCTTCTGGAGGAGTATCACGGAACAGAATCGCATTTGCCCGCTCATTTGGTTTGATGTGCAGCGAAGCATATAAATGCTTCATTGCCTTACGACCTCGCAAAGCGGCGCGATCAAACAGAGCCGGATTGCTCTCCCGTGTCTTCAAGTAACGCCGTACCGCAGTCCGAGCCGAACGAGGTAGCTTGTTTTGCTGCTGCTTCATGAAGTCCACTACACGAGCCACTTGATAGGGTGGAAACTCTTGGAGCATCATAAATCCAGCATCCCGGTGTTCAGTTAAATTGCTAGTTAACAAGTAAGCAAGAAACACTTCCTTGTGGTCGCGGACATCACCATGACGCTGATACCAGACTGCCAGATGTCCGTAGAAGATGGGATCGAGTTCAACAATTAACTGATGAATTTCTGTGACTTGCTCAAGTTTGCGGTGAGGAGTTGTGAGCAAACTGTTGAGCATTTCCAAACGCAGGTCACGTTCTGCGATATCCATTATGAACCTCCTTTAAGAATTTTGGATTTTGGATTTTGGATTTTAGATTGCAATCCAAAATTGAAGGAGGCAGATGTTGCACGCGAGGCGATATCACCGCGCAAGTTGTAGAAGCATTGTGTATAACTTATTCAGAGTTATGTAAGCTTCTGCGATCGGGGCGCGGCAACAACTGCCAATTAATAAAATTGAATTTTTAGATAGTAGTCCTAATTCATCTATGAAATCCTCTATATTTTTTCTTCTCTTCGCGGCCTTCGTGTCCTTCTCTGCGGGACGCGGTTCGTTTAAATTACATAAGAGAAACAACAGATCCTGTCTCCTCTAGCTGTTGCTTGAGGTTTTCAGCCGCTTCTTGATTTAATCCTGCCTGAACCACTTGAGGAAGGGAGTCTACAAAATCTTTTGCTTCTTTGAGTCCCAGTCCGGTCACCGTCCGAATGACCTTGAGTAAGGCAATCTTTTTCTCTGCTGGAACCGATACCAACAAGACATCAAACTCCGTTTGAATCTGTGGTTGAACCTCATCTTCATCTCGCTTATCAATCCGACTGAGTTTCGGTGTGGAAGTATCAACATTGAAGGTTGCTTCAATCTGCTTCACTAGTTGAGTAGTTTCGTTGACAGTTAGAGACTTGAGTTGTTCTAAAATTTCTAGGGTTTTCACAGACATAGCAACCTCCAATGAGTCGCTGTTAACTCATAGTTGATAATGAATAAAATCACTTCATGCAAGTCGAAAAAGCTGTTGATTCACACACGGGATTTGAACCCGTAGTAGCTTGATCCAGAGTCAAGTGCCTGTTCCAATTCGGCTAGTATGTAAGCTTTTCCGGTTAGGGCACGAAGTGAAAATTTTAGTTGTGAGAAAGCTGATTTAAAATAAATCAAATTTCTTTCTTATTACACTGCTGAATCCTGACAGCGTAAATTCTTCGACCTCTATACATTGCGGCAGAACGATGAATTATACCTTTGACAACATCCGTCACATAATGAGTTGGTGGCGGTGGAAAATCTTCAAAGGTAATTAAATACCAAATCTCGTTTAGCTTCTGGTATTGATGATAATTATCAATGATGACAATATCAGTTTGTTCCTGCTTTAGCTTCTGCTTTCGAGGCACTTTCTCAGATGCACAAAGAATTCCAGTTTCAGGATGAATATAGAAGCGATCGCGATGGTTTGCATCTAGCTGAATTCGATACCCTCGATAAGGCTTGCTGTAAAAACCACCATCAATTATTTCTACATACCGTTCAACGTAGTCCCACACATGGCTAACATCATTGAAATCACCTCTGTATTGAGTAAAGGTTATAGACAAATACGATTTAAATAATTTAAATTCCGCACAAGTTAGCAAAGCAGTTTTCACAGTTGCCTATACCAATTTGGCTACGCTCCCATCAAAGGGAGCGACAGGAATCGAACCTGCATTCCGTTGCCGGAGTGTGTGTAGGCTTCACAAGTTAGGGCGCGGAATAAAACTATGCAGTTAGAAATGAAGCAAAGGTTTATGTTTTAAACTTTCTTACCTTCTGCTTGGAAAGTGCTAAGTTATAAGTTCCGAGTAAATAATTAAAAGTGATGAGTCAAAGAAACTAATTTATTCAAAACTCCTAACTCCTAACTTCTAGCCACTTTAACCATAGACAGCTTCCGGGCGGACGATAAAATCACCACTGGGACGGCGATCAATTACGTAAGCAGAAAGGCGATCGCTATTCACATCTAAATGCCGAGCAACGCGCTCCTTCACCGCCACATCATTCATCCCTGCTGCAATTCCGAGTTGTGTTTTTGGGACATCAATAGAACGTCCTTCAAATCGAATATGAACTATTGCAATCACCTCTTGTTTTAATTACGAATTACGAATTACGAATTACGAATTCGTATTAGTGGATCTGATCGGGATTGAACCGATACCCTCCCTGTGAGAGTTACACTCACACCTCGTGCGAGTCGAAAAAGCTGTGGTGACACACGCAGGAATCGCACCTGCAACTTATCGTTTTAGAGACGATAGCTCTACTATTGAGCTAGTATGTAAGCTTTTTCTGTCAGGGCACAAGTGACATCCGGGATCTCTACCGTTAGAGCTACAGACCCAAGGAAAGCATGATTGCGATGCTCTAATTGAGGTTATTGCAACCTTCAATAGAAGTCAAAGCAAATGGAGCCGTCGGGAATTGTAGGCTTTGCCTTCCTGAAGGGTACCCGAATCCTGCAACCGTCCGTTTGTTGGCTTCGGAGCAGTCGAACACCAATCGCGGCCCCAAAACTGGGTACTGCCGAAGGAAGTTGCTAAACTAATCCCCAAAAACTAGCATCTATGCAATTGTCAAGGTTCCGAGAGGTTTTAGTTTTGCCTTTTGAGGAGGTTTTTTTCTTGATACTACAAATGTAATACATAAATTACATGGTGTCAAGGGGATACTACAAATTTCGCATTCCGATGCGTGTCATTTAGATTTTCTGATTGCGAAAGTTCCTATTAATAAGGGTTATACGATTTCGCTGTAACAATGATACAAATACGTTGGTAGGGGCATGGCAAAGACCATGCGTGTCAACTTAACGTTAAAAGGGCGGTTATAAACCGCACGCCAGTTGCAACAAGAGTGGCTCGCCGCCCAACGCACTGGCTTGTCTACACGAGACAAAACCTGCCTCCGTGGGTTAAGCAATCAAAGATTTTGTATTAGTCCACGGAGGTGGACGAGAGCGAGAGTGCCGCGAATTCCCTGAGCCAAGGCAAAAGTAGACACCAATGGGCAAAGACAAGCCCCTACGAGAAATCTATATGTATCAGGGTTTTCGTGAATTGGTATTACAGATTATTCTTTGCTGAAAGTGACACAAATTTTTGTGAAACTGAGCGATCGCGCAACATGTTGTAAGACTTGCGAAAGTTTTGCAGTCGGGATGTTAATAGTAGATGTAATTAACTGCGGTTATCTATCTGAGCGCGTTGCAAACTTCCAGAGAAGTCAACATAAACACTTTTCCACTCTGTGAAAACATCCATTGCAGTAGTTCCAGCTTCGCGGTGTCCATTACCAGTTTGTTTCACGCCACCAAAGGGCAAGTGTACCTCTGCGCCGATAGTAGGGCCGTTAATATAGGTGATACCTGCTTCGATGTCGCGCATGGCAGTAAAAGCCCGGTTGATATCGCGGGTGTAAACTGAAGAAGAAAGACCGTAATTGCTATCATTGAGAATTGCGTAGGCGTAGCCCGCCGTAGGCATCGCTTCCTCAAAAGAATTAACCTCAATCAATGCCACTACTGGCCTTTAGAAAATTGGCGTGAGATAGAAATATCGATATAAAAATTAAGGCACGAACGCCAACACCCCCACAGGAGAACCAGAACCACCACGCAACCTGAGAATGCCGATCGCTAGAGTAGTACCTTTAGGTGGCAGTTGATCCAAATTGGTGAGATTTTCCAATACAATGCGTGGTTTCTCCAACACCAAGTGGTTAATAGCAAAACTGTTATCCTGTCCGGGGTCTACACCATGAGTATCAATTCCTACCCCTACTATTTGCCGTTCATCCAGTAATAATTGAGTCGCATCGCTGCCAAAGCCTGGAAAGTGGACAATTCCTTGAGAATCATGATTTAGGAATGCACTTTTATCAAACCACTTTTTTTGCCAACCAGTATTCAGTATAACTACGCAGCCGCCAGAAATTTCACCGTATTGTTCTTCCCAAGCCAGAACATCAGCAATAGTCAAGGCATAATCAGGATTAACTGCTGTGGCTTGGCGAATATCTATGACCACCGCAGGTACAACCAAAGACTGGGCGGGGTATTGGTCAATTCCCACAGCATAACTATGAAAACTGTTAGGGGCGTTGATATGAGTAGCGCTATGTTCCCCCAAGGAGAAACGTCGTAGGTAATAGCCATCATTATTTAGTTCAGCCACAGTTTCAAATTCTACTGGAGGGTCGCCAGACCATTGGGGAATATCTATGTCAATTACATGACTTAAGTGGATAACGCGTGTATAGGTGATACTATTTTGACTTTGGGGTTGTATCATAATTCTTCTCTCCCCCTGCTTCTCTTCCCGAACTGCCTCAACTAAGAAATATCCTGAACCGAATGGTATTGGGGCTACACCTACGCAAAGATAATACTACCATTACAACGTTTTTTAAACGATTCAACTGCAACATTTCTAGTCCTACTTCCCTGTATTAGAAGAAATAATCCCCCAATTCCTGTAAATTTCAGGTTGTTGGGGGGGGTTCAAATGTTGCAGCAAAAAGTGAATTAATCTTAGTTAACAACTAATAGGTTAATATTTGATTAATTTTTGATTAAAATTATATAATATTTACGAATCGAGTTGCTGCTTGAATGGAATCATGATCGCAAACTCGGCACCTTCTCCTGGTGCTGAAATACACTGGATTTGCCCGCCATGTTTTTTGACAACAATTTGGTAACTAATTGATAACCCCATGCCCGTGCCTTTCCCGACGGGTTTTGTAGTAAAAAAGGGGTCAAATACGCGTTTGCGTACTTCCTCAGTCATGCCTGCGCCATTGTCGGCAATGCCAATGATTACATGGTCTTTTTGGATGAGGGTGCGAATGCGAATTTGTGGAAAAGTCATTTGTCCTTGGTCATTTGTCCTTTGTTCAGTGTTGTTTACTAATGACATAGGCGCTTCTCTACGAGACGCTACGCGAACGCCTTCCCGCAGGGTATGACTAATGACATAGGCGCTTCGCCTTCCCGCAGGATATGACTCTTCTAAAGCATCGATGGCATTTGTCAACAGATTCATAAATACCTGATTCATGTGTCCAGCGTGACACATTACTGGTGGCAGGTTGCCGTAGTCTCGGATTACTTGGATTTCGGGATGTCCTGATTTGGCTTTTAAGCGATTTTGCAACAGCAGCAAGGTGCTATCAATACCTTCATGAATATCTACTCGCTTTGTACCGTCTTCATCAAGGCGAGAGAAATTGCGTAAAGATAGGACAATCTGCCGAATGCGTTCGGCTCCCATATTCATAGAATCTAGGATTTTGGGCAAATCTTGCTTGAGAAAGTCTAAATCAATGGCGTAGATTTGTTGGTGAATCTCTGGTGTTGGTGGGCAATAGTTCTGTTGATAAAGGTCTACCAAGTGCAGCAAATCCTTAGTGTATTCACGGGCGTAGGTAATATTACCGTAAATAAAATTGACGGGATTATTGATTTCGTGGGCAATACCTGCAACCAATTGTCCTAAACTGGACATTTTTTCAGTTTGAATTAGTTGTGCTTGGGTTTGTTGAAGTTCTAGCAGCGCCGCTTCTAGTTGTTGGGCTTTGTCTTGGGCAGTTTGGGCAGCGATGCGGCTTTGGGTGTAAAGTTTAGCTTGGTCAATGGCGATCGCTAGTTGAACTGTAACTGCTTGTAGTAATTCTACTTCGCTGTCCAACCAAGGCCGGAAGCCACTACAAGAACTACAGCTAAATGTGCCAATTTCCCCAGATTGGGTGTGTACGGGGAGCGACATAAAGGCGGTGAAACCAAAATCCTGCAAAAACTGCTGTGCAGTGCGCTCGGCCACAGTCTCTACATCATTAATGCGGATGATTTCTCTGTTCAAGGTTTTGGCTGCGATTAGTTCGATTTCTGCATTAGTTGCTTCTTGCTGGTTAAGCAAACAGGGGTAAGAGGAACTTTTCGCCTCATATACTCTCTCCCAGTAAGGTAACTCAGCGTCTTGCCGATACCAAAAAAAGGCGCAGCGATCGATCTGGAATAAGTTGCGAATTTCCTGCACTGCGGTTTCCACAATGTAATTGAGATCCAGGGAAGCTCGAATCTGGTTAGAAAGACGATTGAGTAGGGCTTCCCGTTGTGCGCTTTCTCTGAGTGCAACTTCTGCTTGTTTGCGGTCAGTGGTGTCATGGCAAATACCAACAAAGTTTAAAACATTACCATTGGCGTCTTTAATAACAGATGAGTTGCTTGTATGCCATCGCCAACTACCATTTTTGTGTTTTACCCGATATTCTATTGCGTCTTGTTTCTCACTTGTTGTCAAAATTCTTTGAAAATAATCGGCACAAATATGCACATCGTCAGGATGTACAAAGGGAACAAAGGATTTGCCTTCAACCTCTGCAACCTCATGTCCAAAAATTTCAGTCCAGTTAGGAGAAACGTAAGAAAATATCCCTTCAAGTGTCAGCGCAAAAATAATGTTATTGGCGTTTTCGACAATGCTGCGAAACTTGGCATCGCTTTCTATGAATGCTGCTTGTACTTTGTCGCTGGTGTCGCGGACAAGAATTATGATTTGCTGGTCTGGTAATGGTAATAACCTAGCTTCAAAATTATTCTTCCCTTCTGGTAGCGCTAAGGTATATTCAAAACTGAATAAAGATTGAGTTTCAAGTACTTGAGTTATTGCTTGCTGGAAGCGATCGCCTACAGCAATCGGTAGGCATTCTCGCAAACTCTTGCCCTGACAATCTCCTGTTGGGATATACGGTTGAGCCATCTTTCCTGGCTTGTAATCCAGAATAATTCCATCAGCATCAAGACGAAAGTATAAATCAGGAAGCACTTGCAAAATCGCTGCAAATTCTGATGTTTTTTGGCGTAACTGTGATTCAACTGCTTGGCGTTTTGCAGTT
The DNA here is from genome assembly GCF_020829645.1 of Nostoc mirabile CHAB5784. Taxonomy (GTDB): domain Bacteria; phylum Cyanobacteriota; class Cyanobacteriia; order Cyanobacteriales; family Nostocaceae; genus Nostoc; species Nostoc mirabile. The sequence goes on from NZ_JAIVFS010000004.1 coordinate 79,425, forward strand.
TCAGCTTGTAGTTGTTCTAGTGTTTTTGCTAATTCTGCCGCCTGTTTTTGTTGATAATTTGTAGATGCCGAGCAGCTTTCTCTCAGGGTGGGTGACACTTCTGTTATATCCACGCAATAACCAATGTAACCAACAAAGCTACCATCTGCTGCAAACCGTGACACGGCTGTATCTAAAATCCAGCGATATTCGCCATCAGCCCGACGCAGACGATATTGCCTCTGGAACGAATCATGCGCCGTCAATGCTCTCAGGTATATATCTTCACATCGCTGTCTATCTTCTGGATGGACGCTGCAAGCCCAGATATTGCCTATCTCCTCTCCTCGCACAGATACAGACGCGCCTGTTGTTAAATATTTTCCAGTAAATTCCAGCCAATTTGCATTTAAATAACAGTAAAGTGCATTGCATCCAGCCATCCAAATCATCAGAGGAGCAGTATCCGCCTCCTGACAAAATACTTTTTCATCCTGTTCTATTTCTTTCTCTTTGACCATGATTTGGTTAATGTAGCTCTGCACCTTTTTAGAAAACACTTTTGCCTGCCTGCTCTGCCTAAATTATTAAGGTAATAGTCTGAAAATAGGATTTGTTAATAGATATATATAATCTTTGTGCCAACCTAATATTTATCTTAATACTTTATTTGTTTTTATCCATTAAAAAATTCCTCTTTTACTGTAAATAAATTGAACAAATGCTGAAGTTATGATTAAGATTAACTTCAGCATTTTTGGTAAAATTTAAGCTATCCATGTGTGAGGAAACTTGTTTGAGTTTGTTTATTCTTAAAATTACCTATAAATTCATCTTAGCTATGTAATTGCATTGCTCAAAAACCTAATTTAGCTTCACGAAAACTATATGATTCACTATGAGGCGCTTACATCTTTATCAGAAATTCACAATAATCAGAAAATTCATATCAAATAAATATTGATTTTTTATCAAGAAGAATTCAGCATGAATTAGAGTCCTAGCGACTATAAGTCGCACGCCAGGTGCTTCAAGTCGGCAAAGCCGGACGCCAGGTGCCTCAAGTCGGGAAACCCGCCCACAGCACTGGCTCCCCAACGCACTGGCTTGGCTATACAGACAAAACCCACCTCCGTGGGTTGGAAATTTTTGATTTTTCATGTTTTCCACGTAGATAGACAATGCTAGTGTAGTAGCGAATTATATTCACCTAATACTTTTTGGACATCCTCTTAAAATAAAGGGTATAAAAGGGTTTAATACCCACATCTCTACTAAGGAGTCTCTAGTCAAATTGTGGTATAAAACTCTACTTTATTCCTTCTGACTCCTGAATTCTGACTTCTAAATTATTCTTCAATTTTCCAATTCAAACCCGATTTCTCAAAATTGTCTTGACCGTTCAAAACGCCTCATACGAAAATCGCAAATTAAATGAGAGAAATGCTAAATGTGATATCAACACGTTGCAACAATGGCTGGTAATCGCATTTTATATGTTATAAAGCTCACAGAAATTAATGTTAGGCGGAAACTACTTTATGGAACCAGATAAACTGGGCCGTTTTAAGGAGTACGGCGAATTCATCCTCCGAAAGATAGATTCTGTGCCCCAGCAACCTTCAAAACAAGAAGATTGGGTTCCAGCTAGTCTTGACGACTGTCTCCTGCGTCTGCGATCGGCTGCCCAGAAAACTGTAGACCTTGCAACTTCACCTGTCAAAATTGGGGTGATGGGGGAATTCAGTAGTGGGAAAACTTTACTTTTAGGCAGTCTAATTGGATATGCCGATGCTTTGCCGGTCAGCGAAAACCCTACTACAGGTAATGTTACCGCCATACACATCATACCGCAAGATGACTTTGCCACTACACAATTAAGTAATTTTACTGTAGATTATCTTTCTCATGAAGGGGTACATGAGTGTCTACGCTTCATGCTAGGGGAAGCCAATAAACGGACAACAGCAGCAGGGCTTCCTCCTATACCAGTATCGAAACTCAACTCTGGCACAGATATTATTGGCTGGTGTGAAGAAGCATGGAATAGCAGTAACAATTTAGAGCTACGTTATTTACTCCGGGAGTTGGTATTATTCCTACGGGCTTATCAAGCTTATGGGGAAGTTATGTGTGGTGGGCATTACCAGATTGATGCTATTACAGCCCGCGAAGGGCTACAGCTAGTCGAACAGCCAATGGCAATCCAAACGCTGAAATTTGAAGATTTACCTCCAGCGCATATCCGATTACCGAGTCCACCCCAGAGGCTACCAACAAAGTTATTACAAAACAGCTTCCCACTGATCCGCCGCGTAGATATCGATGTGAAAATCTCACGGGAAATTTGGGATTTTACAGGCGCAGCCAAATTTATTCTCATCGACTTTCCGGGATTAGGGGCTGCTAATTCGGGGGCTAGGGATACCTTTTTGTCACTGCGAGAATTGGCAGAAGTACAAACAATTTTGGTATTGCTAAATGGTAAATCTCCTGGGAGCGATCGCGCCAATAAAATCTTCACGATGATGCAGCAGCAGCGACCGGGACAAGACCTGAAAGATTTAATTCTCGTAGGTGTGGGTCGCTTTGATCAACTACCGCTAGAGGGCGAGGGTGGCGAAAGAGAACTTGACCAACTGATTGAAGATAGCGATTTACAAGAGGAAACCGTTTTCCAAAAACTCAAAGTTCTGCAAACTACCATTGACGGTGCAGAAGCGTTTACAACTCAAAAAGACCGCATCGTTTTACTATCGCCACTGTTGGGACTAGCTGAATTGGCAAAACGTTCTAGTACCGTCAAAGCAGGTTCAACAGAGTTTTTGGCTAACTTAGACTATCCTGATTATCTAGATCGGTCTAAACGGCTACAAGAAAAATGGGAGCTATTAAGTGAACGACTATTAGAATCTAACACTCGCAGTTATTTGGGCAGACAGCTAGGTTACTTTAGTCAAGATGGGGGACTTAGTAAGCTGCGGGAATTGATTCAAACCCACGTAGCGACTCATGGACTGAAGCAACTGTATGAAGATACTCGGAGATCGGCTGATGTGGTGAGTCAGCAACAAGATCACTTGAAGGACATCATAGATGAAATTCACGAGCAAGGTATCCCTACAGGCGATAGTCCCGCCTTTATCGAGTTGCGCTTTGTGGTCGAAAGCTTGGATAAAATCTACAGGAATTTTCAAAAAGATTTAGGGAAAGAACCACTCAAAGACCGGCGCGGTGTTGTCGTCAGCGATGTAGTTAAAGACGAACTCACTTTTAGAATACTGAATTGGAACCAGTGGACTTTACTCTTCAACAAAGCCAACAATGGAGCGATCGCTCTGGCAGAATCTAAAGGTGCAGCTGGGAAATTATTTGATCGGGGAAATCGTGTAAATACTTCCCTTCCGACTAAAAGCGATGATTTTTATCCAGTATTTGAGAAAACCGTTAAAGAAGTAGAAGATTTTGCCCGCGATCGCATCCATCAAGCAGTGGTAGATTTGTTGAATCAATTGTCAAATTATGTAGCCCCAGAACGCGAACAATTGCAGGCATTTTTCCATCCAGATATGGAGCAAGAAATCGAAGAAAAATTTGGTTTTGAAGATGCCGATCTCTTTTACAAATTATTACTAGGATGCGATCCTAACGAATGGAAAGAAGCAATTATCTCTGAAATCACTAGTAAAAACAAAACCGTTGCGCCCGAAATCATCTTTCCTCTAGCGCGTCAAGACGAGAAACACAACGTTGGTCAAATCTTTGACTGGGCACCAGAAAAAAGCCAAGGTTTACCTAGATCGAGTAATCACCAACTTTTAGTACTGCGGCTGCGAGATGAAATTACTGCTAGCGCCAGCCTTCACCTTGTGCAGTATGTTAGCGAAGTTAATCAGCAAATAAATTCCGAACTTGAAGGTATTTTGGATCAAATTATTCCTAGTTTGCAAAACCTTTCAAAAAAAGAAACTTTGCTGAGATATTTGGCGGCTGGAGACTTGCCATCTGAGATCGCAATTCCTACTTGGTTGCAGATTATTTCAGAACTTGCTGCTGTTTCTTACTTAGATGATTTGAGATAAGCAAACTGAGAAAATAACTGATTGCGATCGCTACGGTTATGAGGATGTATTTGTGAGACGTGATGCGATTTTTTATGCAATTTTTAAGCGTGTTCCAGGATTGTTTTTCGAGTTAGTAGAACAGCCACCAGCCGAAGCTAGTAACTATCGCTTTGAATCAGTTGAAGTTAAAGAACCAACCTTTCGGATTGATGGGGTATTTTTACCTCCACCGGATGCAACATCTCAGATGATCTTTTTTGCTGAGGTACAATTCCAAAGAGATGAGTTACTGTATCATCGGTTTTTCTCCGAATCCATGCTGTATATGTATCGTAACCCGTCACTTTACGATGACTGGTATGGGGTAATTATTTTACAGTCTCGCAGCTTGGAACCGGAAAACACTACTATTCACAGATCGCTACTGAACAGTTCCCAAGTACAACGGATTTATTTAGATGAGTTAGGTAGTCCTGATGAGCAAAAATTAGGTATCAGTTTGATGCAGTTGACTATTGCCTCAGAGACTCAAATGGTGCAAGAAGCGAAACGTTTAATTGAGCGGGTGCAACAAGAACAGATAACTGTTTTAGCTAAGGAGGAGATAATAGATGTAATTACAACGATTGCAGTTTATAAATTTGCCAACTTAAGTCGTGAAGAGGTAGAGGCTATGTTAGGAGTTAAGTTAGAAGAAACTAGGGTTTATCAAGAAGCTAAACAAGAGGGACGAGAAGAGGGACGAAAAGAAGGACGAGAAGAAGTAAAACTTGAACTTGTACCTCAGTTTTTAGCTCGTGGTATGTCGATGGAAGAGGTTGCCCAATTACTTAATTTAACCATCGAACAAGTAAGGCTTGCAGCTGAGTAATCACAAAAATTACTGGTTATAAATTTGCCAACTTAAGTCGTGAAGAGGTAGAGGCGATGTTTGAAATTAAGTTACAAGAAACTAGGGTTTATCGAGAAGCTAAAGAAGAAGGACGACAAGAAGGACTAAAACAAGGAATACAACAAGGACTACAGCGAGGACTACAACAAGGACTACAACAAGCAAAACTTGAACTTATACCTCGGTTCTTAGATTATGGTATTTCGATAGAAGAGGTTGCGAGGTTACTTCATTTAACTATCGAAGAAGTCGAACAAGTAAGACTTGCAAATGAGCAAGAATCTTCAACATCAACTTAGTAACTGCCGTAATTTTCATAGCGATCGCCTAGTTTGGGCTACGCCTACGCCCTTTCATATAAAAGCATAGCCCAACCTAGATATCGTGCCAAATAAAAAAGCCAGTGCTAAAGAGAATCAGTGGTACAAGACCAAAGATTCTCTAAATTTGTAATTTTATGATACAACATTACAGTTTTTAGCCAGGTATAAAACAAACAACAGAAAGTGATACTATAATGAACCCTTTTCAACTCAACAAATATAGCGATCAAGAACCAAGCGAAAAACAACAAAAAAGATTTCCTGGATGGTTTGCTTTAGATTTTGGTACATCGAATTCCACAGTTACACTCTTCGATCCAATTGAAGTACCGATCGCAGAAATTCTACCCAAAGAACAAGAGATGCGGTTGCGCGATCGCTTATCACAATGGCTAAGTTCTCCCGCCTCAGTGGCTTTACCAGATGTCAGTGCTGATGATTGGGAAAAGTTTATCGCAGAAATTAGCAGAAACCTGGATATAGAACCCAGCCGATTGAGTGAAGTCTTTGAAAGTGACAATAAAGAGCGATTTTTAGAAGCAATTCGCCAAATTGAACTTTCTTTAGGAAACAGCGAGAGATTCCGCCGTGCTGTCAGCAAAAAACTTTACCAAATCTATCATGAGGTGTTCCGCGTCCCTACCCTAGAGTCGCAAAATCTGATTCCAGTTGTGCTGGATATCGATCGCCGCGATACGGAAATTCCCAGCGAGTCGGAAATTTCGCAGTTAAGCGACTTAAAACTGCGGATGGGTAGGGAAGCTAGAGATAACCGAAAAAAAGCGATCGCTCAAGGTACAAGCGGTTCTTTAAAGGAAATTATCAGCAGATTTCACCATTCACCCAAACGCTATTTTGGTCAGGAGCGGTTGTTTCCAGTTATTTTGGATGGTGAAGAAGAAATAATTACCGCTAACCAACTGATCCAATCTGCTTGGGCGCATTTAATCGAGTTAACTGAAGATTACCGCCAACGCGCACAACGCAGGTTTTCAGAGGGAGATTTTTTAACAGCAGTTGTCACCTACCCTACTGTCGCCCCACCAGTTGTTCGCAAGGAAGTTAAGGAATTAGTTGAGCAGTTGGGGATCGACGATGTACAAACTGCTTATGATGAAGCCGTTTCTGTGGCGATATTCTTTTTATGGCGAGAATTTGGTGGTAATCTCAACATTGGCATCGAGTCATTCAAAACTCGTTGTCACCAAGCAGGAAACAAATGGTCACAAAATGTTCTCGTTTTGGATATTGGCGGGGGAACCACAGATTTAGCTTTAATTGAACTGACTTTAGAAGATAAAACCCCTACCTTTGCCGATTATGAAGACCGAGGTTTAGGAGGACGTTACTATAAACTTACTCCCAAACTATTAGGTTCATCTGGTCATTTACAGTTAGGTGGTGAATTAATTACACTGCGAATTTTTAGATTATTGAAAGTTGCGATCGCAGATTTTTTATTGACAGCAGTAACAACAGGTGATCTTGAAAGCGAAAAGCTAGAAGATTTAATTAACTCTGAGTTAAACGAACGCTTTTTAGAACAAGGCAAATTCAAAACTGGCAGTCTTTTAAAATGTCTAGATAAAGAGAATCCAGAAGGCGATATTGCTTACAAAGATGCCCTAGATACTGCCGAGAAAGTATTACCCACCCGTTGGCAACAAGCACCCCAACGCCTGCAATCATTTTATATCCTTTGGGATCATGCGGAAGCAGCTAAACTTAAACTTGGGCAAAAGCCACCAGCAGATAATTCTCTATTAACCTTCACACTTTCTGAACAGCAAATTTCCGAACTGCTCACCCAAAGCGCCGTTAAATTACAAGTCAAAGATCCAAATAGCATCTGCGTTACCCTAGATAACCAGCAATTTGAACGAGCCGCCGCTTCTGGAATTAAAGAAGCGATCGGTATTGCCAAAGGATTAATGGAAAGTCGCTTGCGTCCCGATGATATCACCAAAGATTCTTGGAATTCCCAAAAAGTTGATTGGTTAATTTTATCTGGAAAAACTTGTAATTTAGACGTAGTGCAGCGCCAAATCTACCAAGAATTTAGTAAGTCTCCATATTTTGTGTGGAATCCAGAACGAATTACCTTTGTGCTGGAATTTACCAAATTAGCCACCTCCGCCGGTGCTTGCTATGCCGAGAAACTGCGAAGATTAAGATTCGATCCAGAAGAGTCAAAAAGCTTGCTGCGTAAGGGAGCCAACCAGCTAGAAATTGATGTCAAAAACCTGTTTTATTATTTGCCCTGCAACTTCAAACGCAAAACTCAAAGTAACGATTTACTCACCATATTCAAAGCCGGACAAGAACTCTATCAACTCGCGCCTTGGGAAACTGTCGCCAAGGTTCGTACTGTATGGCAAGGAATCCAATTAACTAATATTATTTACCGTCAAGACTACGAGGATGGAGATTTACGACTATGGGGTAGCTTCGACGGCAAAAACCTCATGAATAAACTGGAAATGCAAGAAGCAGAGTTTCTGAAAAAAATTAAAGTCCAGTTTGAAATTGACCAAACCCTTGAGTTTAACGTCTTGCTTTGTCAGGGAAATCCCCATTATTTAATTGACATTCCTGGCATTGATTTAGAATCGGTAGTTTCAGAAACTTCAGCCCTATTTGCTGATGGCAAATTGAACTGGAATATTGCTGTGGAAGGCTTCAATAAAGATTTAAATGATGGTGATATTGCCGTCAATGTTATTGAGTCCGCAACTGTTGATCAACCAGATGCCTATCATCTTGTCTTTGAAGTGGGAAATGATGGTAGTAAATTGTTCCAAAAATTTCACTATCTGCGCGATGGCGCGACGCAACCAGGAATTGGGTTAATTAGTAATCCCTTACCACCATTCCCGCAAACTGGCCAACACACCTTCTATGTTTATCAAACAGATGCGGAAACCAACAGTAAAAAATGGATAAGAATTGGCGCACTCAGCAAACCAGATGTGACAACAGATTACCCTTGCCAATATCGGGTAACTCTTGATGATCAAGGCATTCTACGGATGCACGCCGGGGAAGTCCCTTACTGGACATCAAACAGTCAAGAATGCCTCAAACAAGAGGGATGCGTTTATCTTGCTGAATTAGAATTGCAGCCCAACGAAGTTGATAAAGAACGCGATCCATTTTGCGGCATACATTAACTCTTGCATTAAACCTCTGCGTTCCTCTGCGTTGAAAAAATTAAGATTTTTAAACGCATAGGCGCTTCGCCTTCCCGCAGGGTAGGGGCGCGGAGTAAACGCAAAGGGGCGCAGAGGTTTGCCAAATTTAATTCGCTACGAATCACATACAAGTAATATTTGGAGGTGAGATTCATGCAGCACTTGCGTCAATTATTAGAGATAGAAAACTCAGAGTTAGCCCAGTTACTGCGGTTTAGTTTGTATGGGCTAGAAGCTACTTTAAATCAGGCTCGCACAGAATTACCATTAGATCCAGGATCTAAAATATGCGATGAGGTGCTGCAAGAACTTCATAACCTGTTGGAACCTTCACCTCCACAGCAAAATACTGGTTGGGAAGATGCACCAGATGATTTAAAACTAAGTCACTTGCGGGAAGCTTTTAATTCTGACTCAGAACTTAATTATTATCTGGGTAATTCCCAACTGCAAAGCACAACGGACACTGATTTGTGGAATGAGATTCAACGCAAACTGCTGCGAGTCCCAGAGGATTTGGCTGCAACTTGGCGATCGCGCACCTTAGATTTAGCCCAAGAAGTTGGTGCGATCGCAGATAATTCTAATCTCTTTCAACTTCCCTTTATCCGTGATGAAATTATCTACCCTGGTCTTAGTGGTACTGTTCAAACTCAGGGATTATGCTTATATCAACAAGCACTTTCAAATCCATTAGTTACTCAAGGTAATGCATCCGATTTACCAGCGGCATTCCTATTTTTATATATGAATTTTATCGAAATAGACCCGGATTTACATCACGCTTTAAAGAGCGTTTTTAGCTTCGATGTCATTTCCTTACACTCCAAACCAGAACAGCGCGATCAATATATTGATGCTTTAAGCGATCGCTTCCAACGCACCGAAAAAGCAGAGAAAAACACTGATCCCTTATTAATTCTCCGTGCCTGGATTGACATGGACGAGGCTATACATTCCCTAGTATTCGTACCACCTGCTGAACGCTATTCTTGGTGGGGAAAGCTACAACATGAATCACGGCGTATCCTGAAGAAAGTTGCTGATGAAGCTATTAATGCAGGTAATGAAGTGCGAATTCGCCAATTATCGGGACTTTATGCAGATATCTGTGCTTTATCCAAGGATGACTTACAACTAGACTGTGGTGGTATTCCTGGCGAAGTCTTAACTTGTCTTCGAGTATATGCGCGAATTAATCAAGAAGAATCTCCAGGTCGTGTAATATTTCGCTCATCACGCTAGCTGCTAGCAACTTTTCTAATTCTTGAGATTATCAGGCAAGGCAGACAATTTTACCAATCCCCGCCTTGCCTGATAATCTAATGAAGGTAAAAACGTTTAAATCTAAAGGATGCCCCAGAAGTGTAAAATTCCTTGACCAGAAAATACTTCAAGCGCAACAGCAGATAAAAAACCAATCATTGCAAAACGACCGTTCCAGTTTTCGCTCTGAGGGGTGAAGCCCCAGCGTAAAGCATTAGGATCTTCTGAAACTGAAGGCGTAGTCTTCTTAACGTTTGCCATAAAAAAAACTCCGAGCTTTTATGTTGTAACAGTTATAACTGCCTGTAAAGTAATGTAACAGACTTTTACAAAAATGCAACATTTAATTGGCTCAAAAATAAAATTTATGTAGCTAGCTTATATTACAATACGCTTGGGTTAAGGATAATCGTAGGTTGGGTGGAACTTAAGTGTTACCCAACAAACCCGCGTCGTAGGTTGGGTTTCGTTCCTCCACCCAACCTACGCAGTTTATGGTTTTTGGCGCTAACTGAACTGTATTGGCTTATATTAAGCATACGTAATTTTGTGTCAATATCCCGATGATGGTTAGGATTAAAAGGTTATGTGTTGTCAATAAACTAAGCTAGTATGACATCCATAATTACATATAGCAGCTGAGGTGTAGTGCGGTGAGTCGGGTTTTGAGCTTGGAATTAAGTGATGAAGTCTACGCGGCATTGCAGCAGCAAGCCGAGGTTGCAGGCGTATCTCTTGCAGAATTGGTAGCTACTTCCATAGAACAGCAGTATGGTTCTCCAAGACGTGAAAAGTCGCAAGCTGAAACAGAAAAAGAAGCCGCTCGCCAACGTTTCCGAAGTCATGCTGGAAGCATTAACCTGGGTTACGCTACAGCAGCAGACAATGAAAGTATTGATGCTGATTTAGTCAGAGCATACAGTGATACTTCTGAGGAAACAAATTGAGTGCTTCTACTTGATACATCTGGGCTACTTTGCTATGTCCATAGTGGTGAACCAGAACATCAAAAAGCAGTTGAGTTTTTGGATAGTGTTAGTGGAAGTTTAACTCACAGCTATGTTTTAGCATAGTTTATTGCACTAGCTCAGGTTCGTCGCTTTCCACGTACAGCAGCACTGCAATTTATTATTGATTTGTTAGAAAATCCAGATATCGAGACTGTATGGATCAATGAATTGTTACATAGAGAAGCTGTTAAACTTCTAATGGCTCGGCAAGATAAAACTTACTCTTTATGCGACGCTGTTAGCTTTGTGTTGATGCGTCAGCGTAGTGTCACCGAGGCATTAACCACCGATCACCATTTTGAGCAGGAAGGCTTTCGACGTTTGTTATTACCCCAAGTGTGACGATTTTTACGAATTATGCTCAAAAGTCCTCTACGATATCCTGGTGGTAAGTCGAAAGCAATAAATCAAATAGTTGAATATTTACCAGAGAGCTTTTCGGAATTCCGAGAACCTTTTGTGGGTGGTGGTTCTGTATTCATTTATTTAAGACAAAAATTTCCTGATATCAAAATTTGGATTAACGATTTAAACCGCGAACTATTCTTATTCTGGAAAGTTGCCCAATCGGATCTAGCTCAGTTAGTTAAAGAGATTCAGTATATTAAAGTTAAATATACAGATGGCAAATTACTCTTTGCAGAACTGACTAAGGTAGATATCAATAATTTATCTGATTTCCAAAGAGCCGTTCGCTTTTTTGTCCTTAACAGAATTACTTTTTCTGGAACTGTAGAATCAGGTGGTTTTTCGCAAGAAGCTTTTTATAAGCGTTTTACCGATTCTTCAATAGAACGATTAGAAAAGTTAGAAGATATTCTGTCAAACAATGTCAAAATTACTAATTTGGATTACAGCCACCTATTAAAAGCAGAAGGAGAAGATGTATTTTTATTTTTAGATCCACCATATTTTAGTGCTACAAAATCAAAGCTATATGGTAAAGATGGTCACTTGCACACTTCTTTTGAACATCAGAGATTTGCTGAACTTTTGCAACAATGTCATCATCGCTGGCTAATTACCTACGACAACTCAACGCAAATTCTAGAAAATTTTCAATGGGCTAATATTTCAGAGTGGGAATTACAGTACGGCATGAATAACTACAAACAAAGTGGTGCAGCTAAAGGAAAAGAGCTATTCATTACTAACTATGAAGTTCAACGGAATTTAGACAAAATCGCATCTTCTATTGTATAGTCCAGCAACCACGGTACTGCAAACTGCTGCGGTTCTTGAGGTGAATGAGTCCGTTGCCAATCAATGGTTCGCCGCAATGCTTCATCTAACGGCACAATTTCCTTATATCCCAACTCTTGACGGATGCGAGTTGAGTCTACAAACCAATCTTGCTCTGTATTACCAGGCAATTTCAACTCTGATGGTAACTGGCTTTTGGGTACGATAACAACTTTACCCTGCCATTTTGCTATTTTCCCGACTCTGGTGATGCGTTGAGCTTCCGTAAGTGCTTCTACATCAGCGACATGATAAATGCGACCAGTTGCGCTTTCGTTTGTTGTTGCTAGTGCGATCGCATACGCTACATTTTCTACATAGCCGTAAGAGCCACGCCATCGAGCGATATTGTCTTCCAAAACAATTGCAGGACGGTTATCATCCATCCGCTGAAGATAGGAATACAGGCGATGTCGGACATCTCTGGAACCATATACCATTGGCAGGCGTATAATCGTTCCGGGTAAGTTGGATGCCATCACTATCCGCTCCACCAGAATCTTTTCATAATCAATTGGCACAGCGATCGGTCTAGAGGGCATTTCCTGGTATGGATAAAGTTGTTGGCGCAGGGGCGAATCTTCCGTAAGTGGTACAGGTACAACATCAGATTCCTTACCCCAAAGCACATCGTATGCACGATACACATCCATACTGCTGATTACAACAACACGCTGGGCAATATCCTCAAATGTGTTCGTTAGAGTTAGTGCATCTTGTTCGTTATAGGCAATCATATCTACCACAACTTGAGGCGAAAGCTGCCTAAACTTGCTTTTCATCTCCAAAAGATGGGAGCGATCGCCCAAAATTTCATGCACATCAGGTGGTAAGTTAGTTGTAGTTTTTCCCCGATGAAATACGCTCACTTCATGACCTATTGCAATCAGTTGACGGACTAGAGGAGGGCCAATAAAATTTGTACCACCAATGATGAGTATTTTCATTTTTGGTTTCCATCCATTACTGTTTGTCGATATGAGAGTGGTTTGTAGATTAAATAGATGCAGATGTTTTCAAGATGATATTGTCAATTAAACCGTAAGCTTTTGCTTCTTCAGGACTCATGAAAAAGTCTCGTTCCGAGTCCAGTTCAATCTGCTCTGGCGATTTACCTGTATTAGCAGCGAGTATTTTGTTCATTAATTGGCGGAAATACAAAATTTCTTTGGCTGCAATTTCAATATCAGATGCTTTTCCCTGAGCGCCTCCTAATGGTTGATGAATCATAATTCGAGCATTTGGTAGAGCATATCTTTTACCCTTAGTTCCAGCAGCAAGCAAGAATGATCCCATTGAAGCAGCAATACCGATACAGACAGTACATACTTCTGAACGAATTTGATTCATAGCATCGTAAATAGCCATTCCTGCTGTCACCGATCCTCCAGGACTGTTAATATACAATGTGATATCTTGCTCTGGATCTTCAGCATCAAGAAATAGCATTTGTGCAACTACGAGGTTAGCTGTCTCGTCTGTAACTTCATTTCGCAAAAATATAATTCGTTCTGCAAGTAAGCGTGAATAAATATCTAATGCTCGTTCCCCTCTTTCTGATTGTTGAATAATCATTGGGATGCTGAGTTGAATTTGAGAATTCATATTTGATATCTCCAAAAAAGATAAAATATTAATTAATTTAGGACTTACGTACAAGAGATCCCCCAACCCCCTTAAAAAGGGGGCTTTTAGGATTCCCCCCTTTTTAAGGGGGGTTAGGGGGGATCTATGTTTGGTGGTTTTCAGTGCGCTTTTGGCACTGGTTCAGCTAATGGCAATAATTTTGTACCTGGAACAGGCTGAAACTCAAACCATGTTTCAGCTTCTGTGTCAACAAAAGTCTGTTTCTTCATATTGAGTTTTCCAAAAGCTCAATTTAATTTGGCTTGGCTAATACTTGTCTAACCACAAATGATAATGTTGCCAAGCTTTGAATTTAAATGTAGATATTGACGTGCAATATGTAAATTACCACTTTAACTTGTGCAAAGTTTAACTAAGATTTGCGGTAGTTTTTCGTGCATACTGTAGTTCCATCCACCATTGAGAAAATAACTAAGAACGATACTATCTAATGCCTCATATTTACCAACTGGTATTGATGAGAATACAGTGCTGCGATTATTTGGTATTACTGTCTGCATCCCTGCCTTGGACTCATGCATAAATTTGCCTTGCCACGCTTGGGAAAGTTCCATTGGTTCATTGAGCTTGATGGCTTTTTGAATCAAACCTTTATGTTCGAGTAGAAGTTTCGTACCCCCAACTACGGGTTGGATTGTCCAGGTAACAACTGAAGGCTGGCACATCATACTGTCTTGCCAAGTGAACGCTAGTCGTCTTGGCTCATCGAGTTCAATTACCTGACAGTCTATGTCTCCCTCCAGCCCTGGCAGTGTCGAATGCACAAATCGGAATTTGTGTCCTAAACGCGGCTCAAAGTCGTTTTCCATTAACCATACTGCCAATGCCTGACGGTTGGTGAGTACCTGCCAAACCCGTTGGGGAGGATAGGGATAGAACACTTCCATATTCAAATTTCGGAGCATCAATTTTCCTCCAAATAATTGCCAAGAGCATCGAGTTTTTCTTGCCAAAACTGCTCATAATGAGCAATCCATTCAGATATCTGTTTCAATGGCTCCGGGTTTAGCCGATAGAAACGCTGTCGCCCTGCTTTTCGCATTTGTACTAAGCCTGCTTCGCAAAGAATCTGTAAGTGCTGAGAAATCGCTGGCAAGCTCATGGCAAATGGCTGGGCTAGTTCTTTGACTGGTTGCTCACCACTACGTAACAGATCCAGTAGCGCCCTGCGTGTGGGATCTGCGATCGCCACAAAAACATCCGCACTGGCAGCAGGTCTACTCATTCCTATTAACCATATATTTAAGCAAACGCTTAACTATTTATATAATACATAAGTAATTGCTTAAATGTCAACTCCTCAGAACAGCAAAAGGTTGGGATTTTAGTTTCCCAAGCTTGGCTGCTACGTTCTCATTTTTCGGTAGGATAGCTCCCATACCTACAAAAACCTTAGCTATGGCAACTTCCCCAATCCCTGCCCAAGAATCCTCTGTTAGCTGGTATATTCTGTTGCAACAATTAATAGATGGCCAATCATTGTCTCGTACTCAAGCTGCTAAATTGATGCAAGGTTGGCTCAGTGAAGCGGTTCCCCCAGAGTTATCAGGGGCTATATTAACAGCGCTGAACTTTAGAGGCATTTCTGCCGACGAATTGACCGGCATGGCTGAAGTATTACAATCCCAATCTTCCCCACTCAGCGCTGACGACTCAACATTCAGCACTGTAATAGATACCTGTGGCACTGGTGGAGATGGGTCATCAACCTTTAATATTTCCACAGCCGTTGCTTTTGTTGCAGCAGCCTATGGTATACCTGTCGCCAAACACGGCAATCGTTCAGCCTCAAGTCTCACGGGAAGTGCAGATGTATTGGAAGCCTTGGGTGTAAACTTGAGTGCATCCAGCGAAAAGGTGCAAGCCGCACTACAAGAAGTCGGGATCACTTTCTTGTTTGCCCCTGGTTGGCATCCAGCACTCAAGGCGGTTGCGTCATTACGGCGGACTTTGAAAGTGCGAACAATTTTTAATTTGCTCGGGCCGTTAGTAAATCCTTTGCGTCCTACTGGGCAGGTGGTGGGTTTATTTACTCCTAAGCTTTTGGCAACTGTTGCCGAAGCTTTACAGAATTTGGGCAAGGAAAAGGCGATTGTGCTGCACGGGCGAGAAAAACTTGATGAGGCTGGGTTGGGAGATTTAACTGACTTGGCGGTATTATCAGACAAAGAAGTGCAGTTAACTACCATTAATCCCCTAGATTTGGATTTAACGCCCGCTCCCATAGGTATGCTTCGAGGTGGAAATGTCCAAGAGAATGCTGTGATTCTCAAGGCGGTACTCCAAGGTAAGGGAACTCAGGCACAACAGGATGCAGTAGCGTTGAATGCGTCGTTGGCGCTGCAAGTAGGAGGTACGATCGCACTCCTAGATCACGCCCAAGGGATTAAAATCGCTAAGGATATCCTACAAAGCGGGGCAGCTTGGACGAAGTTGGAGCAGTTAGTTGAGTTTTTGGGGAACTGATTTGCGATCGCAATTGCGGACGAAACTCTACCACATTACGTTTGATGGTGACATCGTAGTTACCAAAAAAGTCATGTCCTAAAAGTCCAGTTTCTAGTTCCGTACCTGCGATCGCTACTGCTACTCTATTCACTATTACCCCGCCAACTGCCATCGAATTAACATAGCCCACAGGAAATTCTACAGCCCTAGAACTCGCGGTGTTTGCCTTAGCTTTCCCCACTGGCACTATTCCCAAGGTATTGGCCATCTCTTGGGTAATTACAGTGCCACTGGCTCCCGTATCCACAATCATGTCAAATTGTTGCTGACCATTAAAGGTGACTTCGACAATTGGCGTTCCACCAATTCGCCTTTTAATCGGGGCTGTAAATACTTCCTGATCTGGAATTACCACTGCTGATGAGGGCAAAGCTGGTTTTGGCGGTAACGGGTTTATTTCTTGTGGAGGCGAGGTGAACTTTGGTTTGGTTGCTATTTGGGGAACCACAACTACTATCTTCTTCGGTTCGGCAACGCGCACAGGGCGAGGATTAGCTTGCTGTTGGGCATATTTAATTTGGCGACGATATTCAGTAATTTTGGTTTGAGCGATCGCAAATTCTGGGCTTTGTCGCCGGACTCTTTGCATCAGCGCGATCGCATCCTGGTACTGATTCGCCACCAAAGCCCAATCACCTGGAGATTGAGCAGATTGGCTGATACTCCAAGCGCCAACGGCTTTGTCTAGCCCCATCTCAAAAAGACTTGGTTCACTTTCAGACGGCTCTAGCGGCTCTAACGGCTGTGCTTCTGGGGTAGGGGTAACTGCTGGTGTTGTTGGTTCGACGGCAGGCTGTATTGATGCCTGCTCCCCAATTGGCGCGGGTTGCTCATTGTCACCAGTCGCAGTGTTCCGTTGGTCTTCACTACAGGCAACACACAAAACCGCTAGAGCGCTTGATAGAAAAATTAGGGTTGCACGGGATAAAAAAGACTGAAGCATAATTAATTTTAACCACCCAAGCTTTGCCAAAGCCACTCCCGCTAATTTAATTCCCTTTTAATTTTAATTAACTATTCTAAAAACTCCCAATTGCTCAACTCATGGGATAATTAACAATCGCAGTATTGGGGAATGGGGAAGAAGCAGGGGAGCAGGGAGCAGGGAGCAGGGGGAAAATTCCTCTCCTCTCCACCCTTCCCTCTGCCTCTTCCACTCCCCACTCCCCACTCCCCACTCCCCAATTTACTATGCCCCTGTCTGACGCAATTCCTGCTTTACTTGTCCTGGCAGATGGAACCACTTATCGCGGTTGGTCTTTCGGTGCTACGGGAACCGCGATCGGAGAAGTGGTGTTCAACACTGGTATGACCGGCTACCAAGAAGTACTAACCGACCCAAGTTACTGCGGTCAGATTGTAATTTTTACCTATCCTGAATTAGGGAATACTGGGGTAAATTCTGAAGATGAGGAATCAGATGGCCCCCAGGTTCGGGGTGCGATCGCACGGAATATTTGTCACCGTCCGAGTAACTGGCGATCGACACAATCCTTACCAGACTACCTTAAACAAAACCAAGTACCAGGGATCTACGGCATCGATACCCGCGCCCTCACCCGCAAAATTCGGATGTTTGGAGCCATGAACGGTGGCATTTCCACAACCATTCTCGATGAGGCGGAATTGCTAGAGCAGGTACTAGCGGCTCCCAACATGGCAGGATTGAATCTGGTTCGGGAAGTTACCACCGCAAAGGCTTATGAATGGTCAGATCCTACAATTCCAGCTTGGGAATTCAACTCGGAAGCTGCGGAAAATCGTGGAGAACCCTTTACCGTTGTTGCCCTTGACTTTGGCATAAAACGCAATATTTTGCGTCGCTTAACAAGTTATGGTTGTCGGGTAATTGTTGTGTCTGCCGATACGCCACCAGAGGAAATCCTCAACTACAATCCAGATGGTGTGTTTCTTTCAAATGGGCCAGGCGACCCTGCTGCTGTTACTGAAGGAATTGCAACTGCCAAAGCGCTTTTGTTAAGTGAAAAGCCCATCTTTGGTATTTGTATGGGACACCAAATTTTAGGTCATGCACTAGGGGCAGAAACCTATAAACTCAAATTTGGTCATCGTGGTTTAAATCAGCCTGCCGGTTTACAACAACGCATAGAAATTACCAGCCAAAACCATAGTTTTGCTATTGATCCAGATTCTTTACCTGCGGCAGTTGTGGAAATTAGCCACCTGAACTTAAACGATCGCACTGTTGCTGGGGTACGTCACAAATCTCTACCTGTATTCTCCGTCCAATATCACCCAGAAGCCAGTCCTGGCCCTCACGATGCTGATTACTTGTTTGAGCAATTTGTTCAAGCTATGCGAACAGCACGTCAACCCCTTCCCTACGGGACGCTACGCGAACGGAGAATTCAAAATTAAAAATTAAAAATTAAAAATGAAAGATTTATTTTTGAACTATGCATTTTTAATTTGGAACTGGAGCAAAAAGCAAGAGTCAAGTTGTCGCATCTGGGATTAAATAAAAATAGCAAAATGCAAATGGGGGACTATGGAATGGGGACTGGGAAAAAGTTTTCCAATCCCCAGTACCCAGTACCCAATCCCCAATCCCCTACTTCAGCAGATTGTAGACAACTTGCTCAAAAACCATCTATACTTGAGCGTTCACTTTAACTCATGAGGAGGGAATTATTGCTGATCCATTGAATCTAACCGTTAGCCTGAGGGGCACTCGTGAAGTCCGGGATAACTGTCAGCTATTCCGCCTCACAGGTTTGTTAGATGCCTTTTCTGAGCCGACATTTCGCAAGGTACTTGGCAGTAAGATTGACGAGGGCCCTAAGCATATTATTTTGGATCTCTCACAAATCGACTTTATTGATAGCTCTGGCTTGGGTGCTTTGGTGCAGCTAGCCAAGCAGGCTCAAACTGCCGAAGGCACTTTACAAATCGTCACGAATGCCCGGGTAACTCAAACGGTCAAGCTTGTTCGCCTAGAGAAGTTTCTCTCCCTGCAAAAATCAGTTGAAGAAGCTCTAGAAAACGTCAAGTAGTCTTGATTGCTTGAACCGAGAGATCAATTCGGCTATCCAGATTCAACATCGGATAGCTTAATTTTTAAAACTTCTGGCAGAAAACCTCTCTCCTTGTGGGAGAGGCACAAAGCCAGTTAAGCTATTATGTTTAAAGTTGAGCAATAATAAAGATATAGACACCCAGTTCTTGGGTATGTAATTTTTGGCTTCTTATCGGATAAACAATCAAGTCTGAGAAATTTGTAAGAAATACAAAGCCAGCAGATTTGTTTATAGGTAAACTTGACTTGATAGTGTATAGTTAAAAATTGTCGCTTAGTAAGTAAGCATGACAATGCGATCAAGTAATAGGGTGAGTTTGATGTCAGAATTTTACTCTATCTTAGGCACAGACCACAAGTAGGCAAAATTTGGTTTATAGGCGTTGACATTAGGGTGAGCTAAAATGCTTTCTTCTCAATCAAAAAGATAGAATTAGTAAGTATTTCTGATAGTATTGATTATGCTAAGTATAGGATTATGGCTTACTTCAGAAAAATCAGTCTTTGCAAAGAATGCCTGCCAAATGTAGCCCGTCAAGGAATGATTTATTTGTGAAGTCACAGGAGGACAAGGTATTAGATGGACAAGATGAAACTCCCAAACAGACTTTATCTTGGACTCAAGCACTCTTGACAACCACAGCGCCATACCAACAGATTTCCCTCTCACAAGTGCAACAAATTTCTCCTACTGCTTTAGCATATTTAGGGGATGCAATTTATGAGTTGTATGTTAGAATGTTCTATCTGCTGCCATTGCAGCGGACAGGAATTTACCATAGTCTGGTAGTGGAGCAGGTAAGAGCGGAAACACAAGCGCTACATTTGCGATCGCTAATTCCTCATCTCAGGGACACCGAATTAGAAATTGTCCGACGGGGTAGAAACGCCGCTACAGGACGCCCTAAGCGACTTAATCCCGAAATTTATCAACAGGCAACCAGTCTAGAAACCTTAATTGGCTACTTATATCTCACCGATTACCAGCGTCTAACCGAACTGTTGCAAATGCTTCATGTAAAAAAAGAGTGAGAACTTAATTTTACAGTAGCCGCAGCAGTAGATTTGGTTCCAGAAATTGACGTAATTGTGATGACCAACCATACGCTATATCTATAAGTCAAATGCAGAATAAACCTAGAAAAGTCAAGGCTTCTAACGAATCCAATCGTGGGCAACCCGTAAAAATTCAGGGTAAGCGTGTTGTTACTAATCCGACTCGCAATCCCAGAAAAATAGATAGCAAGCCTGTCTCTAGTGCTAATCCGACTCGCAATCCCAGAAAAATAGATAGCAAGCCTGTCTCTAGTGCTAATCCGACTCGCAATCCCAAAAAAATAGATGTTGCTAATCCAACTCGCAATCCCAGGAAAATAGATAGCAATCCCATTGACAACTCCCGCCAACGAAATAGCAACTTCTCCCCGCCGCCTGTATCTACAGCGACAGAAGAAGATAGCGATCTCATCTACGGTCGTCATCCAGTATTGAGTGCGTTGCAAAATCAGCGCAATCTCAACCGGATCTGGATTACTACTCGTCTGCGCTACGATCCCAGCTTTCACCATTGTCTCTTGCAAGCGAAGGAAAATGGCACAGTTATTGATGAGGTTGAACCCAAGCGCTTAGACTATCTCACCAACGGGGCCAATCATCAAGGTGTGGCAGCACAAGTTGCTCCCTACGCTTACATCGAATTGCGGGATCTAATTGAACAGGCAAAAGCTGTAACCGATCCCGTAATTGTCGTGGCTGATGGAATTACTGATCCCCACAACTTGGGATCAATTATTCGCACCGCCGAAGCAATAGGCGCTCAAGGATTGGTGATTCCCCAAAGAAGGGCATCTGGGATCACTTCCACTGTGATGAAAGTCGCAGCAGGCGCTTTAGAAAATTTTGCTGTAGCTAGAGTTGTCAACCTCAGCCGCGCCTTAGAAGAATTAAAAGCAGCTGGCTATTGGATTTACGGCACTGCTGCAAGTGGGAGCGAACCTGTGCATACAGTCAATTTCACTGGCCCAATCGTTTTGGTAATCGGCTCAGAAGGCGAAGGTCTGAGTATGTTAACTCAACGCTCCTGTGATTTCTTAGTATCGATTCCTCTACAGGGTAAGACTCCTAGTCTCAATGCTTCTGTAGCAGCAGGGATGACGCTTTATGAAATTTATCGCCAGCGATCGCTAAATACCCACCACCTAGATAAATTACAAAAAATATCTTTGAAAAAATAACAGTAACAGAGTATAAAGAAATGTAAAAGATAATAAAGCAACATATCGTTTAACACCCTGTAGACGTTTATAAATTGGCGAAAACCATGAAAACCATTTGGCATAACCTTAAGGAAGTGTTAATTAACACATTCGACTCCATCGGCTTGGCTTGGTGGGTAGAGATTGTGACGCAAAATCCCCGTTGCACATACTACTTCGGGCCATTTCTGACTTCTTCTGATGCAAAATTGTCAAGCATTGGATATATAGAAGATTTG
This sequence comes from Nostoc mirabile CHAB5784, assembly GCF_020829645.1. GTDB lineage: Bacteria > Cyanobacteriota > Cyanobacteriia > Cyanobacteriales > Nostocaceae > Nostoc > Nostoc mirabile. The sequence goes on from NZ_JAIVFS010000004.1 coordinate 101,078, forward strand.
GAGATCGAAGGAGCTACGGGAATTTCTGTGAATGTCAAGCGCTGCAAACCTAATAACTTAACAATCGCTGAAGACTTGGGGGAAAGATTTGACCGCAAAGTACAGCCTGCCTTTGGCGGTCAAATTTTAAGTTAAGTTAGGCCAGAGTCAATATAATTCGTAATTCGTAATTCGTAATTTGTAATTGCGAGTTTTAATTACGAATTATTTGCTCAAGAGTCAAAAGCCCGTGGACTATTGACTACCAATTACCTGCGGATGAACTTCGAGCCAATGGTCAATGTCATTGAGCACCTGCTGGGGGACTTCCCACGGAAAAAGATGGGCGGTGTTGGGATAGCACTGCCATTGAGAATTGTTGAGGTGTTGAGCAGTTTGTAAGCTGGAATCAGATGTGATGTGGCGGTCTTGTTCACCAGCAAGTACTAAACTAGGACATTGTATTTGTTCTAAATCTAGAAGTCGGTTGTATCCCGATTGAATTGCACTATAGAGGGCGCGAGTCGCAGCAGGAGAGGTTTGCAAATAAGCTGGTACTGCTTCGGTAGAAATGTAGTTGTAAGTGGTAGATGTATGTTGTTGGATTAGGTAGCGGAAAAGCGATCGCTTGCCAAAAGTATCAATATTCCATTGCCAACTCGGTTTTATATAGTTTATTAGGGCAGCAACACCAGTATATAAATTATCCTGCCAAGTGATAGGAGGATGACTGCCACGGGGTTTTGCGGCTGTCGCTACCAAAATCAGCCCTGTAATGCGCTCTGGCAAACGTAATGCCAGTTCCATTGCCAGAATGCCCCCAAGTGACCATCCCAATACTAGACACTTTTCAATCTCAAAGCGGTCTAGCAGCGCTTCTAAATCAGTTAAATGGTCATTCATATCAAAATTGCCATTCCAGCGACTTTTGCCGTATCCACGTAAATCAGGGGCAAAAGTTTTATAACGTTTTGATAAATGATTGGTAAAGACAGATAGACTACGACCAGTACCAGGATGACCATGTAAGCCCAGAATGGGGAATCCTTGACCTTGGATGTAGACATTGAGCTGTGCAGCAGTGGTAGGATGGCGATCGCTCATTACTTGTTGTTCTCCTGTCTAGCGATCGCTTCTATCGTTGTAGTATTTGCTTCAGCCCTTTCTGCTGTCCGCTCTAAAATTGCCTCAATTCGATCTAGCCTTTCTGTCATAGTAGTTCGTTATATTACAATACAGTTCAGTTAAGCATTTTTTCCTTCTCTCTGTGTTCTCTGCGCCTAATAAGGTTCATTAAAAAAATTGATTTCACAAAGGGTTTTAGCCTTAACCCAAGCGTATTGCGTTATATTATTTTTCTAATCGTGTCATACGGCTAGCTGCCAAGCATTGCAGTGTTCGATTACAGTTCAAGTTGCTACATACAGTATTCAGGTGTGAGGAAGTTTGATATCCAAAAAAGGGGAATTAATATCTAAAAGCCAATTTTCATCTACAAATCCTAGATTTTCATCATAGACAAGAAGCAACTCACCAATTCTTTGAGCGTTATGACTTGACTTATCTATAGCATCAATACTAGAGACTGTGAAAAAAAACTTTAGTTTTAGAAAGCGTTTTTTGTGAGTAAAGCCTATAGAACTACTAACTAATTCTGTTTCGAGGATACGAGGCAAAGTAATTATTTCATAATATTTATCTTGCTCATCCCAGTAGCCGCAAACCTTATAATCACATAGTTCAAGATGTTCTTGAACTAGTCTATGAGCATCTAATTTTTCTAAGATTTCAGTCAAATCCCGCCATACTGGATGATTTTTTAATTCTAGTCTTGTCATACTTATTCTGCACTAATGTTCTGTTCCCAAACCTGGAAAGTGCAACACACCATCATTAACAATTCAAAATTCAAAATTCAAAATTCAAACATTTTAGACATTTCAGACGAAGAGAAGTGCCTTGCGCGGGTTAAGAGCGTTGTGGCAACTTCGGGGGATTTAAACCCCGACTGAAACTGGTGCTACATATAGATGTAGGGGTCTTAAACCCTTGAACTTACGATAAACTTTGCATGAAACCGCCTATCGCCGCCTTTACCTAACACTTTTGATTTCAAATCGTACCCCTCTTCTTGGGAAGCAACAAGCCCAGTATTAGCGCGTGGCGGAACTTGCCCTTTCTCAATCGCTTTTAAATCCAGTTTTATTTGCTCTTGGCTAAAGGAAACTAGCAAATCACTCGTTGTTTGATATGTGATATCAGATTCAATATCTGCCCAACTATTGGGTAGAGCTACCATTTAATTTACTGTTGATGATAATTTTACACATTGTGGTCAAATGTGTTCAAATTAAAACCTTCAACTGATCACAGTTTTAAGAAATCGGTTCAAAAACCATTTGGGGAATCAACACTTCATCTTGTAATTGCCCAATACCTAAAAAGCGAGTTTCTTCATCATAAACTCGTACTATCGCAGGAACATCGAAAGTTAAAGAAATTCGCTGACCTTGACACCATTTTTGAGCAGATGGTGCTGGTAAAGTAACAGATGACAAATGTTGTAAAGTTGCATCTGGACAAATCGGTTGAAATGTATCGGCTTGCAGTTTAGTTTCTAAGTCCGTCAAAGTGAGACTATCTGTTAAATCGAAACCACTGCTTTGGGTGCGAATCAAAGCGGCCAGAGTGCCACCAGTTTCTAAAATTGCACCTAAGTCACGAGCGATCGCTCTAATATATGTACCAGAACCACAGGCGATCGCCACATCCAATTCGGGAAAATCCCCTTCTCTCCAGTCCAAAATATCTATCTGAAAAACTTCCACTGTTCGCACTGGAACTTCCACCGTTTTACCTTGGCGTGCTAAGTCGTAGAGACGTTTACCATCCACTTGAATTGCACTGTAACTAGGTGGTATTTGCTCAATCTTGCCTTCAAATTGTGGTAATACGCTTTTCACCTGTGCCAAACTCAATCCAGCACAAGGTTGAGAAGTGATAATTTCGCCTTGCAAATCATCGGTTGTGGTACGCACACCCAGGCGAATAGTGGCTTTGTAAGCTTTGTTTTCTGGCAGATATTGCAATAATCTTGTAGCTTTACCAAAGGCAATTGGTAAAACCCCTGTAGCAGCCGGATCTAAGGTTCCCGCATGTCCGACACGTTTGAGGCGCAACAATTTTCGCACCCGCGCTACGCAGTCGTGGGAAGTCCAGTCAAATGGTTTGTTTAAGTTGAGAAAACCTTGAGATAACACAATAGCAATACTTTTACTTTTTTCCTTTCAAATGCTCATCTTAATGCTCAAATATCTTAATTTCAGCATTTAAGCATAAATAATAAATATAAAATCATACTCGTTAATCATGCTCAGAAAATGCTCACTCTTTCAACCCCATTATCGGGGAAAGAGGAATAAAAGCATATCTCTATCCTATATCCTCAGAGTTCTCTAACTATTACTCCAATAACTCCAGACATTTAACCTATATTTAGAAGTTCACATCGATTTTTCCTTTAAAAACATCAAAAAAGTCACATACCCTTACCTTGCACTCCAAGGCACTCACAAAAAAACTCCCCTTTAGGATGAAGGGAGTTAGCTGACAGAGATTAATGGATGATTACTGACTCAGTAACCCGATCGCCATTTCAAGATACATTTTTGCTTTATGTAGGGCTAGCAGTTTCTCTTGGGTGTATCTATCTGGGTAATTCATGATTTTTCCTTCCATCGTGATTTTGATGAGTGCAGCTTGCTCATCTGTAGGAGCATTCATCTCATCTATAGCGTTACTCAGTGCTTGCATGAAAGCAAAGGTAGGAGGTTTTAACCCTTTACCTGCCTCGAATTGAGATAATGCCATTCGAGGGAATACCATCAAGGATGTAATCCATGAGGTCTTGTACCCTTTATTCCCAGTTGGTTTGATGCCGTAGCGTAAGCATAAGTCACGCAGTTCTTTGATGGTTTTGATTTCGAGTTCCGAACGTGTAAACATAGAGTTACCATTTCTCAAAAGTGGTATCGGTGAGTTACAAGTTTTCCAGACAGTACGCTCACCGATTTAAAACTATTATCCGATGGTTTCGTCGGTTTAAAGCTATATTTACATCTCTAAACAATGTCTGACCGCAAGGGTAAACCTGAAAATTTTGGTAATCCACAAAGCAAAGAGCTAAATGAGCAGCTTAGTTTCCGTGTCACTAAGGAAATGAAGGATGCGGTTAAAGCTAAGGATGACCCGCCTGAATTTTGCCGTCAAGCTATTCAGAAGGCACTAGATGAGGGTTAGAAACTCCCATACTGTTAGCCGTAGAGTCATTGATTGGTGTCAGTTAAATGATATTGGTCAATTAATTATTGGCAATAACCAAGGATGGAAACAAAATATCAACATTGGCAAAAAGAACAATCAAGAATTTACCAAAATTCCCCACGCAAAACTAATTAATTTGTTAACTTATAAAGCGGAATTAGCAGGCATTGAAGTGACTTTAACTGAAGAAAGTTACACGTCAAAAGCTAGTGCTTTAGATGGTGATCCGTTGCCTGTTTTTAAAGTTAAGTCAGATGTCAAACCTGTATTTAGTGGTAAACGATTTAAGCGTGGTTTGTACAAAACTTCCATTGGTAGAGAAATCAATGCAGATACCAATGGAAGTATGAATATTGCTCGTAAAGTAATCCCAAACTTTATGGATGGGATAGTGGGATTGCCGTTTATCCCTGTAGTTTTAAGACTTTGGACTAAGATTACAAACGTAGCTGTCTAGATTTGTCTACTCTTGGGTAGTTTTGTCCAGATTTCTATGAGCGGTGTGTAGTTAATTGTTCAATAACTTATTGAATAATGACAAGCTTTTAAGTATAGAGATTAATTGATAACTCATAACCAAATTGCCACAAGTCAAGTTGATGATGGAGATAGTTGAGCCGTTGGGAATATCTTCGGTAAGCTGACTGTAACTTTAGTTCCTTGCCCTACTTGACTAGACAAGGTAATATTGCCACCATGTAATTCTACGCAAGCTTTAACGATCGCTAGCCCTAATCCTGTACCGGGGATTGTGTCAACGTTACTTCCACGACTGAAAGATTGAAACAAATTTTCTTGATCTGCGATCGGGATACCAATTCCCTGATCTTTGATATAAAAGATTACTTGTGATTCTTTACCGATGAGGTGGAATTCTACAGCCCCTCCATCTGGAGAGTACTTAATTGCATTGGATATTAAGTTAGTAAAAATTTGTTGCAAAAGTCCGCGATCGCCCCAAAAGTCCTGGTTATTACCAGTAATTTTAAAAACCAATTCGTGGCGATCGCCTGCTGTTTCTCGCTCTTGTTCTATCAAGTCAGAAAAAAATTGCTCTAAATCGAGCCGGATTGGCTGAAATTTGGGTTTTTCTAGTTCAAATTGGTTAACCAGAAGCATATTACCCACAAGTTTGGACATATACCTGGCTTTGTGTTCAATAATTCCTAAGAACCTCTGTTGTTTAGACTCATCTAGTTGCTGGCTATGTTTTACCAAAGTTGATGCAGCCGCCAGAATTGAAGTTAGCGGCGTTCGATACTCATGGGAAACTGTTGCAATAATTTGCGATTTAAATGCATTGAGTTGCTTTTCTTTGGCAAGTGATGCTTGAGTTTGGGCTAGCAATTCAGCTTGTTGGATGGCGATCGCTAGTTGCACCGAAACTTCATTGAGCATTTGGGCATCATCAGTTTGCCACTGTCGTTCCCCGGAATTATGGTGAGCAATCAACAAACCCCAAAGCTTAGGGGTTGGGTTCCCATTGTTACTCAGATTAATCGGAACTACCAGATTTGCCTTAGTATTAAATTGCTCTTTCAGGCTGACACAATTACACAAGCCAAGCTCATAGATATAAGGGATTGGGGATTGGGCATGAGGAAGAGGCACAGGGGCAGGGGGAAGAGTGCAGACGAGAGGAATTTCCCCCTGCTCCCTGTCCCCTGTCCCCTGTCTCCTGCCCCCTGTTCCGACGCGATCGCACAATGCTAGACTGCCGCATGACTCAACTGAGGAGGCAACTATTTTACCGTCGGCATCTGGGGCGAACTGATAGACTATCACGCGATCGCACTTCAGAAGTTGTTGTACCTCAGCTACAGCCGTATTCAAAATTTGCTCTAGGTTAAGAGACTGGCGAATTCTTAAAGCAGTCGTGGCAATTAAGCGCTGTCTCTCCTGAGTTTTGTAGAGTTGGGCTTGCAAGCACGATTGCTTAATAGCGTTGCGGACTGTTAGTTGCAGTACATCCTGTGTTAGATTTTGCTTGACCAAATAATCCAAAGCACCCCGTTTCATTGCTTGCACAGCTATCTCTTCATCGCCACGCCCTGTCAACATAATCACAGGGACAGAAGTTTCAAATATCTTCTGCTGCATCTGATCGAAGAGTTCTAACCCACTCATATCAGGTAGGCAAAAATCCAGGAGGATGACATCAAAGCGCATTTTTTGGCACAAAGCAAGTGCTTCTTCTGCACAGTCTGCTTCCAAAATCTGGTATGACTGGTGCGGATCTTTCAACAGATATCGACGATAGATTTTTCGATCTGCTGCACAATCATCAATGATGAGTAGCGTCCATGTGTCCAACATATTAACAGTTATCAGTTATCAGTTATCAGTTACCAGTTACCAGTTTCAATTCGCTTGGTTTAAGTCCCCCACCAATTGGTGTCAGGCGTTGGTGGCGGGTAACAGCCCCTCACCATACGCCTGTTAACTGTTCACTGTTAACTGTTCACTGGTTTAAGTATGAGGATCGGGGAGCCATGTAGATCCCTTTTATCCAGATTGTGTTTTTATTGCATAATTCTAAAAATAATATAAAATAAGTGTAAATAAAATCTAAATTCTTTAAAAATCCTAAAGCAACATAAGCGGTAAGATAAACAAGAAAATGGGGAAAACGCATCTAAAAGACAAGCAGACACAGTGACTCAAAGAGGAAAATGTCTCTGTGTCCTCTGAGCCGCTTCCTTTGTTATCCTTTTTTCCCTACTGCCTCATCGACAGAGAATAAACAAATTAATCCAAGACAGGCGGCATATTGGCTTCAAGCCAATAGTCCACAAATGCCTGAATCGTCTTTTTTAGTTCCTGAGCATCCATCGGCTTTACTAGATATCCATTTGCGCCCTTTTGGTAGCACAGTTCAATATCTTTGGGGTTAGATGATGTGGTAAAAACAACGATGGGGATTTCCTTAAAACTCTTATCTTGCTTGAGCCGCTCTAAAATGTCACGGCCATCAATACCTGGCAAATTCAGATCGAGCAAGATAACAGAAGGTCTTAGTGCTACTTTAGAGTTGCGTAAGGCTTCGCTTCCTAGTTGATAGAGGAAGTCTAAAACCTCATCCCCATTAGTACAACGATGTATGGGGTTCTGGACGGACATGCGCCGCATCAGACGTTGTAGCATCCGAAAATCTTCATTGCTGTCCTCAACAACGAGCAGAGGTTCATGAAGTTTTTTTGTCATTCGTGGTCTTAAAAGAGCTTAACAAAAATACATATTTGGTTATTATCTTAAACTATTCCAGCGTGAAATAGAAAATTGAGCCAACGGCTACGGTAGATTCAACCCAAATTTGGCCGTTATGAAGCTCAACAATCTTCTTAACAATAGCTAGTCCAGCACCTGCTCCTCCACCGTACTTTTCCTGAGAGTGGAGCCGCTTAAATAGTCGAAAGATGGTTTCTAGGTGATGCTGTGGAATGCCAATACCGTTATCTCGGATATAAAAGATTGGGGATTGGGGATTGGGGATTGGGGATTGGGGATTGGTCAATAGTTCATCTTCCTCTGCTCCCCCTGCTCCCCCTGCTCCCCCTGCTCCCCCTGCTCCCTGCTCCCTGCTCCCTGCCCCCTGCCCTTCTTCTTGAGAAAGGTAGCCAATCTCAACCCATTGCTCTGGCTTATCGTTGTATTTAAACGCATTGCCCAGGAGATTGCTGAAGACTTCATTAACGAGAACTCGGTCACACTGAACTGTTGGTAAAGGTCGAGGAATGCGAATATCCACAAGCGCAAAGTCTTGGCGACTAGCACGAAAGACTTCAATCACTTGGGTAATCAATTCGTTGAGGTCAGTTGCTTGCTCTCGCAGTTGTGCTTGTCCTAACTGCGATAACCGCAGTAGAGCATTAATTAGAGTTTCCATGCGTACAGACAAGGAAACTACTGTTTGCAAGCACTCAATTCCGTCATCATCTAAGACTTGGGCATAGTCTTCTAACAGGACTGTTGAGAAGTTATAAATTCCCCGCAAAGGCTCTTTGAGGTCATGGGAAGCGGCGTAGGCAAAAGATGCGAGTTCTTGGTTGCTGCGCTCTAACTCCAGGTTGATTTTAGCTAATTCATCCGCTTTCGAGAGTACAATACCAACGATCGCATTACTCAGAGCGATCGCACTCTCAAGTTCACAAGTTTCCCAAGGTAGAGAAGTTAATCTAACCGTTTCTTGCCATTGTTCAAAGGACTTTCGTGGAGATAGGCTAAGGCTACCATCTGCCTGAGCTTGAATGGATTCGTTGGGATTACCTGCCCAGTTTACCGTTTGGATAACTTCGGGGCGAAACCAAAGAATATAATAACGCCGGACTTTAGAAATCCGCAGTAGCAGCAAGCCACTGGCAGTATCTTTAAATATGAGCGCCTCTGGGTAAAGCTTGGGCAGAGAATCAGTGGAAAATAGGTTGTCACTAACTTGGGTATCTGCCCATTCAATTAACGCCCGAACTTCATGAATATTCGGTGTTGCTCCCACAAGGGTAATTTCATTATTCAGACAAACTGCTGCTCCAGAAGCACTGACAAGATCCAGCAAACGGATTTCAGGTTTAATTAGAGCATCAATAAAATTATCTGCCTGAGAAATGGACTCAAGAAACTCAGACTGTAGCGATTTGAGCTTTACCTTATAGTCCCATTCCGAATAACTAATTTTGTGTGCTAACTCTGAAGACACAATCTGTCCCAAAAATTCGCACATCTTCTGCACTTCATAAGAAATATACTTTGGTGTTAAATGATGGCAAGATATTAATCCCCAAAGCTTCTGCTCTTGAATGAGCGAAATCACTAAAAGAGCCTTTACTCCCATATTTTGATGATATTCAGCACAACACGAATCAAAACTTCGTAGCACAGAGTAGCTTAAGTCAAGAGGCTGATGCGTTGTCGGATTTTCCGTTGGAACCAGCTTAACAGGTTCGGCAGTCAAATCGGGGAGAAATCGGAGAAAGCAGCGTGTGTATAACTCCCTAGCCTGCGCTGGAATATCTGTAGCGGGATAGTGGAGTCCTAAATAAGGTGATAAATCTTCCCGTTTGACTTCAGAAACAACAGAACCCGCTCCCGACTGGTCAAATTGATAGACCATTACCCGATCAAAACCGATAATTTTTTGGACTTCTTGTGCCACTACATGCAAAAATTCTATCAGGTTTGATGTTCTCTGCATTTTGGCGATCGCTTCACCCGCCAAAGCATGAAAGCCTAAGAAACTCACCTCAGATTTTGAGTCTGTCGGTTCTAACTCCAGAATCACAGCCTCTTCTGTCCGATGAACAATAGCGTCAAAATCCCGTTGCCGATGCAAAGTACTTATTGATACTTTGAAAGCATTAGGACTGCCAATTTTTTTTACCAAGCACTGCTTTACAGTTTCTATTTGTTGAGCTTCTAGCAAATAGCTCAATGGTTTGCCAAACAACTCTTCTGGCTCTTTGCCCAAGTATTCTTGGGTATTGTTGCTAACTTGCATTATCTCTAGCTGAGTACTGAGTGCCAGTAGAACGCCATGAGGTTGAATAGAGCCAGGTATGTGAATAGGTTTGCGATCGTGGTTAGTCAGAGCAGTAGCTTGGGTAGTAGTATTTTCAGGCTGGCTCATAAATCAACTTATGTAAAGCTGATTTTTACAATAGCGCAATTAAATGTCATATTTCTTTAAAGTATATGCCGATAAGTATGAATGCGATCGTATATTAACTCTGCTTATTACAGTTTTTACAGTAAGTAGGTAAGTGCAAATAATCGGAAGATGGTTTTCGGTGTATTACAGCTTCCGTAACGCACCGAAAAGAGAAATTATGGTATATTCAAAGTAGATACGTAAGATAGTCCAAAGTAGGCGCGTCAAGCTGCGAAGTTTTATCTTTGGGTGTGTAATTCTCTAAGAAAGCATTTTGAGATAGTTATGACTACAGTTGTTACTAAGTGGGGAAATAGCCTAGCTATTCGACTTCCGAAAGCTTTGGCTGAACAAGTTAATGTAAAAGAGGGGACAGATATAACTTTCAGTGTCTCAGGCAATAGTATTGTAATCACGCCGCAGCAGCGAAAAAAATATACACTTGATGAATTATTGGAAGGTATGACTCCAGATAACTTCCATCCTGAAATAGATACTGGATCTGGTGTGGGGAATGAAGTTTGGTAGTTAAACCATACGTTCCAGGTAGGGGTGATATTGTCAAGTTAGACTGCAAAACAGCAAAGCAAATTACGGCTGATTCTATCCGACGAGTGTTAGCGCTGAGAACATCAGGAATGTCATTTGAAGATATTGCTGAAACACTGAGTGCTGAACTGAAACCTCAAGGGCGTGAGCAGATAGGCTATCGCCCTTTTTTAGTTATATCGCCATTAAAATATAATCGAATGGCTTCTATAGTTCTAATTTGTCCAATTACTAATCAAAAAAAAGGTCTTAACTTTGAGGTTCCGCTTCCTGATGGAATGATAACCAGTGGCGTAGTGCTAGCGGATCAGATCAAATCGCTGGACTGGAAAGCTAGGAAAGTTTTGTTTGTAGAGAAAGTTGAACCGGAGCTAATTGAAGAAGTACAAGCAAAAATTGAGCCTCTGATTTTATAAACCAATACGCTTGGGTTAAGGCTTAACTATTTGTGAAAGTCGATTTTTTTAACGAACTGCAAAGGAAGAGAAGGAAGAAATGCTTAAGTGAACTTTAGTGAACTGTATTGTTATATAAACACAAAAGAGAGCGTCCCAATTTTGTAAAAATACGAATAAATTGAGGTAATTTTGCATATTTGGGATGTTCTCATTGTTTTGAACTGCTAAAACTGGGTTTCAAACCTCTCCCCGGAGCGAGGAGAGGTTTGAAGAGGGGTAAAAAGCTATGCCGCAAAACGAGAAATCAAGACTTGTGTATTTTTATTTTTTCGGATGAAACCATCCTGCCCTTCCCTTCAAGGGAAAGGGTTGGGGGTTAGATCTGTATTGGACTCAACTTAGAACCGCTATAGACATCAAATGGGCAATGGAGCAATTCGACTAAGAGGATGTTTTAAAAGGGTATTTTACTCTCATGGTGAACACAACGAGGCATTTCAGTACATGGCTGAAACCTTGTTTTTTCGTTGTCGTTGATCCAAATTAGAACTAGAAAATTATACCTTCTGGGACTTTTAAAACAACCTCTAAAATCTAAACAAACTGAATATCCTGAAAATATGAAAAGTCGGCTGGTATATTCTCGATAGTTGTAAACTGAATACCCTGAAATAACAATTCACCTTCAGCGATGGCTCTATTATTAAACGAATAAACCTTGACCATTACTAATCCAACTTGTAGAGGAGTATACTCCTCCATTTTGCCAAACTTCAATTAAATCACCATAACCATCTCGATTAACATCTCCGGTGACATACTGTGTGTTATCTCTAAAGCCACCGACGAAATCTGTGACTACTGCGTTATTAAATAAACCTTGACCATTATTAATCCAGCTTGTGGACTTGAATACTCCTCCATCTTGCCAAACTTCAATTAAATCAGCAGCACCATCTCGATTAACATCTCCAGTCACATACTGTGTGTTATCTCTAAAGCCACCGACAAAATCTGTGACTACTGCGTTATTAAATAAACCTTGACCATTATTAATCCAACTTGTGGACTTAAATACTCCTCCATCTTGCCAAACTTCAATTAAATCACCATAACCATCTCGATTAACATCTCCAGTTACGTACTGTGTGTTATCCCTAAAGCCACCGACAAAATCTGTGACTACTGCATTATTAAATAAACCTTGACCATTATTAATCCAACTTGTGGACTTGAATACTCCTCCATCTTGCCAAACTTCAATTAAATCAGTATCACGATCTCGATCAACATCTCCAGTTACGTACTGTGTGTTATCTCTAAAGCTACCGACAAAATCTGTGACTACTGCATTATTAAATAAACCTTGACCATTATTAATCCAACTTGTGGACTTGAATACTCCTCCATCTTGCCAAACTTCAATTAAATCAGTATCACGATCTCGATCAACATCTCCAGTTACGTACTGTGTGTTATACCTAAAGCCACCGACAAAATCTGTTACAAGAGCCATAAAGTTCCTTTATGCTTTTCAAAGTATTGGTGAATACCTTATCATGAAGTTATTAAGTATCTATTAAGCTGTTAATAAAATTTTATTAACTAGCTAAACACACTGCTAAGAGACAGATTTTGTCAATTAGAAGTATATGCCGAGAAGTATGAATGCGATCGCATATCATCTGTGCCTGTTATGGTTTTTACAGTAATAAGACTAGCCCTTTGCTTCTGCTCTTTGCGAAAATTTTCACTGGCTAGTAATAACAAAAACTGTTATTATAATGTCTATTATTGTTATAAGAAAATAGATATATGAATATTTCCCTTACTCCTGAGTTGGAAGCCTTCGTCCAAATACAGGTTGAGTCCGGCTTGTACGCTTCTCAAAGCGAGGTGATTCGGGAGGGGTTGCGTCTTTTGAAACGCTTTAACGACCATTCCGAGGAATATAAATTGTGGCTCAATGAGCAAATTGCTATCGGTCTTTCGGAGCTTGATAATGCACAAGGTCTTCCCCAAGAAGGTGCGCGAGAGCGCATCCGCAACAAGGCGCGACAATTGAGCAAAAAATCGTTGTGACGAACCCAAAACTTTATATTCTCTCGCCGCAAGCAGAGAACGACCTCGCGGGAATTTATGCCTATATCGCGCGAGATAATTCGGATGCTGCTGAACAGATTCTGGACAAGCTTCTTTGGGCCTGTGAATTACTGACAGACAACTCCGCAATAGGACAGTACCGTTACGACCTGACTCCGCTTCCTGTCCGTTTCTGGTTGGTGCAGCCTCGATATTTCCTGATATACCGAGGTGAAAACCCTGTTGAAATCGTGCGTGTACTCGCAGCAAACATGGACATTGCGCGGAAACTCGCCGGAGAATAAACAAACTAATTGTTTATAGTCAAATAAAAATCATTACATGCAGCAATGCAACACCAATATCCAACATCCAAAATCCGAAGCCGACTATGGTGTTGGGAAGTTTTTTTTTGCGGGTTTGGCTCCTTTAATATCCACCAATTGTGCTAATTCGGTTGTATTCAATGACTTGACGAGACTCAAACCAAGCGACTTACTAGAAATGCTTTGAGTGTAGGCGGCGTTAAGGTAGGGAGTGTATTGCGGTCTTCCTACAACATAAGTTTGAAAGAAAGGTAAACTTAAAACATTCATGTAACGACGCGCTTGGGAAGCATCACCAATCATATCGGCAGGTAATGCTACTTGTTGATTTGCGGGGTTGGCATTGCCAATGGTGGAAAAGTGGGTGCCACCTACAAGCATGACGAGATATTTTTGTGAATTCGCCAACCAGGAGAAAGGTAAAATTTGCTCGGATAAAGCCGGTGCAACTGTATCATCACTACTGCTGACAATCATCACTGGAGTTTTGATTTGACTTAAGCCAGCTTTGCCGAAAATAGAACTAGTAATGGGATTAACTGCGATCGCAGCTTTCACTCTCTCATCCCGCAGGTTATAATCCTTGCCAGACTTGCTGATGCTCAATTCTAAAGCGCGACACTGGAGCATTAAAGACATATTCCAGGTATTTTGCAGTGCTGCTGGTTGACAATCTTGTTTTAGCTGCTCAAAGTTGATTTTAGCGCCTGCCAAGGCTAAGGCTGTGTAGCCTCCCAAAGATTGACCAAATACTCCGACTTGTTGCAGATTTAACCGACCTTTAAACCGTGAATCAGTTTGATTACCTTTTTCCAATTGATTCAGGATATATGTTACATCCAAAGGTCGGTCTTGAAATTCACCTGGTTCTGCTATTTCATTGGCGTGTCCTTTTAACAGCGAACGCAATTGTTTAGCATCACTACCAGGATGATTGGGAACGACGACGGCAAATCCGTAAGAAGCTAGGTGCGTGGCTAAATATTGAAAGTTGCTGCTATCTAAACCCAAGCCGTGAGAAATCACAATTACGGGTGCGGTATTCTGGACGTTGGGAATGTAAACATCAGTTAATAAAAGCCGATTGCGTGTTGAGTCAAAAAACTTTTGGGTGTATTTTTGCGACTTAAACTTTCCCGGAACCTGCAAATCGGGCAATTGCGATAAATTTGGTTGTGAAATGGTAGCAGCTTCTATTTTAGACTCTTGAGAAACTGCTGCGATCGCCCGATGGGTTTGGTTAACAAGTTTCTCTAATTCCGTAGCTATTTCCAAAGTCTGCGCGACATCAAGGCGAATGCTGCTGCTGGGATATTTACGCAACACATTCAAAAGTGTCAAGCCTTCCGATTCACCAGAGGCTAAAATTAGCGCCGAACGTAAAGCACCAAATCCTGGTTCTGGCTGACTGGTTTTGATAATTTGCGCCAACCGATGCAGCAACAATTCTCCTTGCGGTGTGTAGAGAAGTTGCGAAACTACTACCGGAGTAACTTTCACACGATTAAGTAAAATCTGCCGCAATTCTTGAAGCTGTTGAAGAGGCAGATATTGCTGATAGGGTGCCAAATCTTCGTTAATTACACCTGTTTTGGCGTACTTTTCTAAAGTAGTGACTGAAATGGAAAGCTCTAAAGCTGAATAAGATGCATAAATCCGCTCTGCTGCCAAGACAGAATTGCTAATTCCAAATGTTGGCAGCACCATTGAAAGAACCAGCAATAGGGAATTTTTTCTCAGGGTGCTGGCCCAATTACCAAACAAACTATTCATCGCTCAACTGTTTCGGTAGTCTGGTTTTATCAGGTGTTGGCTTTGGTAGTTATTCGGGCACCCTGTTTGGTTTACTTAAAGTTATTAGCCTGGGTTTTTTCAACACAGAATTTAGGAGTCAGGAGTTAGAATTGTCTAGTAATTAATTCTGACTCCTGAATTCCGATTTCTGAATTCTTCTTCAAGAATTTTCTCTTGGCTATCAAGTCAATAATCAGATCCTACAGAGTCACATAGATGGTTAAAGTATCCATCTTATAAGAGGCTGACCCCGTAGTTTGCCTTCACTAGTAAATCATAACAAATAAAAAATGCTCTGCCTCAGTATTTATGTTGTAGCTTTGAAGATGGCATGAATTTACTAGATGAAAAACACAGGTACAAATCCTGAAAACTATTCTTATTAACTAGTTCCGTGGGTTTAAGTCCCCCGGTTCAAAAATCACGCAAGTTTTGTGTTGGAGTTAAATCTCCATTACAAAACTTAATTACGAATTACGAATTACGAATTACGAATTATTTAATTAGCTTTACCCAAAGCGATCGCTACTGAACCTGTGACTACTAAACCGGCTCCTAATATTGCTATGGAAGTGAAGTTTTCTGATGGTATCCAATTAGGTGCAATAACTGATACAACTGCAACTGATATTAATGTCACAATGGGAGCTAAAGCTATTACGGCACTCACTCGTGATGCTTCCCAATGTTCTAATGATTCGGCAAAAGCACCGTAAGCGATTAAAGTATTCAAAGCACAAAAAACCAGCATTAATAAATGGAAGCTATCAAGTATAAAAAGTGATTTTATTTTGGCTAGAGGAGTGAATAATAAAGCACAGCCCCCATAAATAATCAGCATGATGCTAGGGGAAGATAAAGATTGTAATAACTGCTTTTGTGCCAAAGCATAAATAGCCCATGCCGTTGCTCCTAGCGCAATCAAGACACTACCTAGCATGTATGTGCCAGGCGCTGTAATTAAATTTGTCAGTTGTTCGCGAAAAAATAAAAGATAACCGCAAGTCATTACACTGACACCAATCCATTGATATAGCCGATAACGTTCTTTAAAAATCACTAACCCTCCGAAACCTAATAAAAGGGTAGATAATTGAATGAGAACTTCAGCGTTAGTAGGCGATGTTAGTGCTAAACCTTGCATGAACAGAAAGTAATTAATCCCTAAAAATAGTGTAGCGATCGCTAATAATTTCCAAGAAGCAGAACGCAGTTGTTCTAACTTTGGTAATTTACCGCGTATTCCTAAATACACACCAAGCAGTAAAAATGATACCAAAAACCGAAACCAAATAACGGTATAGACATCAAGTATTTGCAGAGTTACCGCCAGAGCAATAGGTAAAATTCCCCACAATAAGACCGTCAATAGCGATAACGCTAGACCTAAGCGCCAGCGACCAGAACTTTGATGTAGTGACATTCAAATATTTTACCCAAAGTAGGGTTGATGATAAATTAAAACGTATCGAATTTGTCTACCTAAATTTTATCAAGCTTTTGTAGATAAAGCATGTTAATAGCCTGATCAATGCAAGTTAAATGTAGAATAGCTTACCTACCCAACTGAATTTATTTGTAGTCTTATAGCGTTTTTTGCTCACATAAAATTTGTAAATAGTGTACTTACTTTACATGAATATTACATTTGAAATTTTATTAGAGATGTATAATTTTTTCTGTATTCATTTACTACAAAAAACCTATGGGGATTATACCCATAATCAGCTTAGTAGTCTTTATTACTGGCTTATCAATTTACTTGCTACTGACCTCAAGAGGTCGGTTTTTACTCAAATCTTTGGTGACAAAAATAAAACGCCAAGGGTGGAAATTCAGGAATGGTAAGCTTAACTACCTAAGATTAAGATTTTCAAAGACTATAACAATTGCTGCGATTATTTTGGCAGCAGTAATAGCTGGAAATACCGTATCAGCACAGGTTACGCCGCCGCCTTTACCTTCGCTCAAGAGCGTATCGGTTCCAGAGCCTAACAATCTTGGAGACTTTGTAAAAGACAAAGTAGCTGCAATCAAGTTAGGAAAGGCTCTTTTCTGGGATATGCAGGTTGGGAGCGACGGAAAGACCTCCTGTGCTAGTTGTCACTTCCATGCTGGAGCCGACAATAGATCCAAAAATCAGATTTCTCCTGGGCTTTTGCGGATTAACGCTGATGGTACAGTGAATCCGGATACAGCTTTTGATGTAGGTGGTGCGCCAAACTACCAGCTTAAACCAGAAGATTTTCCCTTTCACAAGCTGTCAGACCCGAATGATCCTAAAACCGTTGTATCTGACCGAAATGATGTCAGTTCCTCTCAGGGCGTCTTCAATGCTAAGTTTGTTGATGTTAAACCTGGTAGCGCGGAAGACGAAGTAAAAAACGAGCTAGATCCGGTGTTTAACGTTGGAGGTACAAATGTGCGCCGCGTCCAGCCGCGTAATACCCCAACTGTAATTAATGCAGCATTCAACTTCCGCAACTTTTGGGATGGAAGGGCAGAGAACATCTTTAATGGGGTAAATCCCTTCGGTTTAAGAGACCCTAACGCCTCTGTGGTAAAAGCAGAAAAGCCAAATCAGCTCAAATTTGTCAAAATCAGACTGAATAATTCGTCTTTGGCTTCTCAGGCGCTCGGGCCACCACTGAGTTCCTTTGAGTTGTCGGCTGATGGTCGCACTTTTCAAGAAATTGGTGATAAGTTCGGGCGAATTGACAACAAAAAATCTCTCAGCACACTGCCGCTAGATAATCTTGCTGATACTCTAGTTGGGCCGCTACTGAGTTCCGTTGAAGAACTTACTGGTAATTTGGCGCAAATTGGCAACAGTAAATCTATCAGCACACTGCTGCAAAATGTTCTGTCAATTAGAGGTACAAAGCTCCCCCGAGTCCTGGGGCAAAAGTTATCTCGCCTCAGACCGCTAGGTAAACAGGTTGTGCATCCACAAGACAGCGTTTTAGGTGCAGACAGTAGATCGCCTCAGCCCGGGCTGAAGGATAAAACCTACGATCAGCTGATTAAAGATGCCTTTAAGCCGGAGTGGTGGAAGTCTAATCGACTCATTCAAGTTGATGCTGAAGGTAGACGGACTTTTGTCAACAGCCCTGATAACTCTTCTAAAACCGATGAGTATACGCTGTTGGAGTATAACTTCTCGCTGTTCTTTGGGCTGGCAATTCAGTTGTACGAGTCTACACTCATTGCCAACGATACGCCCTTCGATCGCTTCTTGACAGGAAACACCGCAGCCCTAACCAAGGAGCAGCAACTAGGTAAAGACCTGTTTCAGGGCAAGGCTCTGTGTATTGGTTGCCATGCTGGATCAGAATTAACAGCTGCTTCAGTGAGCAGCGTGGCTAAAGACGGACGAATCAAACGTGCGCCGTTCGGTGCAAAATCCCCTGAAGACAATGGCTTCTTCAATATCGGCGTTAGACCTGTTACGGACGACACCGGTTTGGGTGCTAATGACGGTTTGCAGGGTAATAATCCGCTTTCAGAGGCACGATTGGCTCAGTTGGGTAAATTTCAGCTTCTCCTCGGCGAAAACCCCCCCACCCTGACTCCACCGTTGAATTCTAGTGAAAAAGTGATTGCAGACGGAGCTTTCAAAGCACCTGGACTTCGCAATGTAGAACTCACTGCCCCCTACTTCCACAATGGAGGTCAAGCGACTTTAGAGCAAGTGATTGATTTTTACAATCGAGGTGGTGACTTTGGCGCTCTTCCCCCCCTGAGGCTATCACCAGAAGAAAAACAGCAATTGGTCGCCTTTTTAAAGGGACTGACTGATGACCGAGTTAGGTTGGAGAAAGCGCCTTTTGATCATCCGCAACTTTTCGTGCCCAATGGACATCCGGGTAATCAGAGATTCGTTACCGACGATGGTACGGGCAAAGCTACGGATAGCCTATTGGAAATTCCTGCTGTTGGTAGGAATGGCGGTAGTGCTATACAAAATTTCTTGGAGTAATAACATTTCACGAAAAACCTGATACATAAGATATGTAGGGGCGTACAGCTGTACGCCCCTATATTTATTCTGACTTTTCACGGTATCTGGAAAACCTCACTTCTATTTCTCTCTCCTCTTAGGAGAGAGACTTTGAATTTTCCCCCTTCCCGCCACGGGTTGGGGGTTAGGGGGTTAGGTGAATCGTTAGCTTTTCCACATAACGTGAAAAGTCAGACATTTATTAAGGAGTGCGTAGGCGTAGCCCGCCGGAGGCATCGCCAACTATCGGTTCTATATTGCTAACTTTGGTATTGTCTAGGTAATTATAGACTCTTCTCGAAACTTCACGGACAAAATCTCCAGCTTTGGGATCGTAGTTTGGTCTTTGCACCAAAACACCTGCTAAATAGCTTTTCCCGTTGGGCATTTGAATTATACCCGCATCACCAATGATAAATCTCAATGTACCAGTTTTGTGTGCGATCGTAGCTCCTTGACCAATACCAGCTGGTAGTAAACTATTGGTTTTGACACGGCGCATAATGCCTAAAACTTGATTGCGGCTAGTTGGGGATAGCAAACGGTTATTATAAACTAACGCCGCCAATCTGACCAAATCTTTGGAACTGGTTGTATTTTTGCCAGGAATGTCTGGAAGTAGATTCCGAATTGCCGTATTTTGCAATCCCCAGTTACGAAAACGTTGGCTAACTTTTGCTGCACCACCCAAGCGATCGAGAACCAGATTTGTGGCAGTATTATCGCTGATTGTCATCATCAAGGTAGCAGTTTCTAGGACGCTAAATTTAGTTCCGATGGGTTTGTATTGCATAGTTCCAGATTCGCCAACCCTTAAATCGCGCCGCATCACTAATTTATCTGTAAGTTTAATTCTACCAGCGTCTATTTCTTGGAAAAGAGCGACTAATAAGGGAAATTTGATTGTACTGGCAGCCGCAAATCTTTTTTCACCATTAATATCTATATAGTTTCCTGTATCTAAATCTAAGAAAAAGATTCCTGGATTTAATGTTTTATAACTCGCTAACAAGCTGCGAATTTGAGAAGTGATACCAACCATCTCTTGACCAAGATTCACAACTCCAGCAAATGTAGATGCATCTGTAGATTTGATGGCAATATCTTCTCGATTTTCCCCTACAATGGGATTGTTTTGGCGGTCAAATGAATTGAATTTGAAAATCCAATGAGAACGAGAATCTCCTTTAATTGATATATTTTGGGAAGTAACATCATAACCAGGAGCTAATTCTACGACAAAACGAGTGGTTTGAGAGTCTGGTTTGCCAAGGCGAATTTCTTTCACTGCATTGCCAAAACTTTGTTTGACAGTATCGGAATTAAAATTAGTTCCAGGTAAGTCAATTACCAATCGGCTAGGATTATCTAATAAAAAGGCTTTTGGTTCTATTCCCGAAGTGGTAGTTAAGTCTAATTGGTTTTGGCTAGAATCATAGTACCAAGACTGTAATTGTGAGGCTTTAGCTTGTCCTGCAACTAGAACTAAACTGCTTAAAGCAATCGCTAGTAGATGTGATTTCATGTTGTGATTGTGGGTGTGCAAGTATGGAGCGACTAATGGGAGCATCCCAATTTTGCAAATCTATTAAGATAATGAGTCGTCATTGCGAATGAAGCGAAGCGGAATGAAGCAATCGCAAAGTACGGATGTTGCGATTGCTTTGCTTCACTACGTTACGCTCGCAATGACAAATTATGTTTTTACACATTTGCGATGCTCCCGTAACTAATCAGGTTTACTTAGATTATTTTCTGATGACTGTGCTGAACTTCCAAAGAAAAAGTTATAAATCCCGTTGAGTTATTTTTTGAGATGATATTTGGTATTAGATAAGCACGACAAATCATCATTACTTATTAAAAGTAAATCGCTGACAGTTTTATTTGTGGTGTGAGTTGACAACAACAGAAATTGTTAATCTAGCGGAAGGACGAGCGAAGGATTAATTATGTTTCCAACTTAGGGATTACCAATAAATAAATTACTACTACTTGTAGGGTGGGCATCTTGCCCGCCCATAAACAAGGGCGGACAAGATGTCCACCCTACAAGAAAAGTTAGATGTTTTTTTATTTGGAAGTCTCTTATGTTTTGTACCTCATAAGTCTTTTAGAGTTGCCCCACAGGCTTTTGATCCCGCCAACGCCCCTTAAAAAGGGGGGCAAAACACCTCTCAAAGTCCTCCTTTTTAAGGAGGATTTAGGAGGATCTACAACGATTTTGGTTTTGTACAAAGATGTCTGTACACTTTACTAGCATTGCCGATTGGGCAGTGCCAGGTAACGGAAAGCCCCGAACTAGCAGAAGTGGTACAGAAATTCGTCCAAGCAAATCGAGGTTGTAGGTTTGATGTGCGGGTGTGAGGTATTATATACTCACTCAGGCAGGCAACCGCCCAAATTCCGCCTGATACCAATCTTTTTTTCTAATAAAAATTATCACCCGGCGCCAAATCTCCGTTGTAGCGCCATTTCTCAATCTTTTTTTCTTCTTTTTCACCGCCAAAAACCGCCAAGTTCCGCCGACCGCCTAAAACCTTAAACTGGTGAGAGTCATCAAGTTCCTGAAATAATTGTTCTGGAGCTTAAATTTCCTCGAATTGCAGCAATTCTGGAGCTTCCCCCTTTCCGTCGGAGTTTGCACAAAGATACATGTCAGTCATAAATTACGTTCTCCACGTGTACGACTATATGCTATTAATTAGCTGTATGATTAATGTAACATATACAATACATCATTTGTGACCACTTTTATAAACCTCACCCAAGGGAGACGGACATCCCTTTCTGTGGTTTTACTACGCAAAACCGTCCCTCTCCAACTAAGAGAGGAACAGACTTGAACTTTAGTTCAACGCAGAGAAAAGTTCGTTGACTACTCACATTAAAAAAAATCAGCCACCCAAGGAGAACTACCTGCAAATATTTGCGTAGCTGCTGAAATAGCTGTTTCTGTCCCATGCAGTTTTCCGGCTATTTGCAAATGGTAAGGTGTAAACAAACTCGTATATATTGGTGCTAGTTCTCGGACATCTAACTGCAACTCACCCTTTCCACCTTTTGTAACTTCACCGCGTCCATTGGCAACAGAAAGAATGAATTTACCATTGTTTGCAGAAAGCAAATTATCTTGAATATCTAAGTGCAGTTCAGTTGCAATTCCCGATGGATAACCCCGCATTTCCAGCGCCTTGACTACATCTACTACCCGCAGCATCCAACGCATCGTATACGTGAGTTTGGCAGTTTGCTCTGGTAGCAGCAATGTTAAGGAATCAATTGCAGAACTCCTCCATCGCACCTGGTCAATTTGGGAGCGATGACTGGCAAGAAAAGACCAGAATGTTTGTGCAGCCGCAACTGTGAGAATTACCCAATCCTTGATTCGCAGGATTGTGCTATCCTCTTTTGAATGTTGGCTGAAGAGGATGTAGCCTTCGGGTTTCTCTTTTGTACCGATAAAATATGCGTAAAATGTTTCCTTTTCATCTGGTTGGATTAATCGTTGCCAGATTGCTGGATGTCGGTCTAAATATCCAGGCGTTAATCTCGCCTGCTGCTGATATAGTTCGTGAAAGACTTGATGATTTATCGGAACTATTGGTTGCAAAGGTAGGGGTTGCTCTCGCACTTGGATACTTTTAGTAGGAACTTCCCAATTACACCAGCTACCTCCTTGCTCATACCCGACTTTTCGATACAAGCTTTGAACTGCTGGATAAAGAGCAGAGAGCGGTATACCTCTAGCATAAAGTTCTTTGAGGGTGTGCTGCATGAGAGCGATCGCAGCTCCCGAACCGCGATACTCTGGAGCAATGCCCACTACGGCAATTCCTGTCATTGGTACACGCACACCACCCCACCACTGGCCCATATCCAGAGTTGCCAATCCACCAATTAATTGTTCTGACTCACGAATAATGCGGAAGTTTTCTACGCCAAGCAGATTAATGTAAGCTTCCTCGCCACCAAGTCCACTGATGAAACACTGTTCAAAGATACTCCCAAGCTGCTGAATATCCTGGGCATGGGCAAGAGTGCTGTATTCAAATTTAGGCATTATCTCTTATACCATTAATAATACTAAAGCAAAACTATACTACAACTAAGGTTGCTTGAAATTTGACCTTCTGAGGCTCAACTTTGACCTTCCGAGGTTCAATGTTGACCTTCCGAGGCTCAACTTTGACCTTCTGAGGCTCAACTTTGACCTTCTGAGGCTCAACTTTGACCTTCTGAGGTTCAACTTTGACCTTCTGAGGTTCAACTTTGACCTTCTGAGGTTCAACTTTGACCTTCTGAGGTTCAACTTTGACCTTCTGAGGTTCAATGTTGACCTTCTGAGGTTCAAACTTGGACTTCAAAACCCGGGTAACGCGATGTGCAACTTATTCTTAGAACCCCACTTCCATTCCTCTCCCCGAAAGGTCGAGAGGCTTTGATTCTTGCTCCCCTTCCCTTGCTCTTAAGGGGCTGGGGGTTAGGTTTGAAAGAAAGTTGCACACGGCGCTGGGTAATATCAAAATCTAGATTATAATTCCTGAGAAATATTTTTGCCTCAACAAAATACTAATGAATGTTGTCATCAATTTATTGCTTTTTTTGCTGCCGATTCTGAGTAGCCTTTTGATTGCCCAAATTTCCAACCCTCTATCTTCTTATCAGCCTCTCCAAACTATAGATGGGGCAGCTTTATATAAAAAACAATTAACAAATGGTAACGAAGCATATTTGCAAATTATTGATGTCCGCAAAATGCAGATAGACCAAATTACCGGAGAGGTAGATAATATGGGTCTAAATGAGGGTAAATATTATAAAGGAGAAGGCGGATATTACAGCCCTTTTTTCAAAAATAAGTTGTTTTCGGAAGTAACAGACGAATATAAGAAACTTTACGCAAACAACGTTTTTTCGATGATTAATTGTTCTTTTTTTGAGCAATACCAATCTAGTACTCAATTATCCTTTCCAATTAAACTCAATGGTGTAGTTATCAGTGGTGGCACTAGCCCTTATGGCCCAATCAAGGAACCAAAAGATAAATACTATAGTAATATTCACCTGAAAGCTCTAGTCTGGAACAGTAAGCAGGCATACATTACCGATTACAACCAGGTTAGCGGTTCGCCTCTCAACCAAAACGCAGTCAAGAATGCGATCGTAACTTACCGATACAGCGATCATCCGGCGAAAGTATTAGCCCAAAACCAAGTAAATAAATATCAAGTCATCGGTACTCTGAACAAAGATGGTGTTAAGGGTGACGAGCTTTTGTTGATTATGACGGTGAACCAAGCAACTCTGGATGAGGCAGCCGATTTATTACGGAAATTAGGAGTTAAAGGGGATATCATTACTGTTGATGGGGGCAGATCAACTTATTTATTCAATTCCCAGAGTGGAAATATTATTGTTCCACAACTGTCTAATTCACAAGAAAATCCTACTTTCCGGCACCTACCTCATTATCTTGGATTTCGTAAGAAAACCAAAAATAAGGTTGCACCAAAAATCTTGATCAGTCAGCCAGTGAAGAAAGTACTTGCAAAAAATGATCAGCCTTATTTAATATTGTGGCAGGATAATCTTAACGGTGATGTCTCGATTAAGTTGTACGATGAGAACAAACTTATCCAAAACATTTCTTCCCGTACCGCTAGCGATGGAGTTTATGAGTGGACACCACGTATTCCCGTAAAAGAAGGCTATTTTATTCAGATTTCTAGCTGGAAAGACCGGAATATTTTCGGGCAGTTGCAATTGTAATCAAGATAAGCGCTATTTTTAGCGGTGCGGAATGGGAAAATGAGATGGATAACTAGCTAAACGCAAACCTCTTAACAAGTTTGGCGGTGTGGCAGTGATTGGAATTGTTATCGTTTCTCACAGTAAACAACTAGCTTTGGGTGTGCGGGAACTCGCCGCCCAGATGGTTCAGGGCCAAGTCTCTATCGCTGTTGCAGCAGGTATTGAAGATCCAGAAAATCCATTGGGTACAGATCCTATTCAGGTTTATGAAGCGATCGCTTCTGTTTTCTCTGATGATGGTGTTTTGGTATTAATGGATTTGGGTAGTGCTTTGCTGAGTGCGGAAATGGCAATCGAGTTTTTTTCAGAAGCACAACAGCAAAAAGTGTATTTGTGTGAAGCACCTCTAGTAGAAGGTGCGATCGCTGCTGTAGTCGCTGCGGCGGCTGGTAGAGATATTCACCAAGTCATGGCGGAAGCACGCGGCGCACTCCTAGCAAAAGCAACTCAATTGGGTGTAGTTAGTAGGCCGTTGTCAATTGTAAGTCACAACACCTCAACAACCAATCTAGAATCACCAATGCGAGAAATCAGGGTAATTGTGAGCAATCGCTTAGGATTACATGCTCGTCCCGCAGCGCAGTTTGTGACAACCGCCGCCCGGTTTCAATCGCAAATTTTGGTGCAGAATTTAACGAAAAATACTGAACTAGTTAGGGGTGACAGTATTAACCAAGTTACAACTTTAGGGGTGCGTCAAGGGCACGAATTGGTGATTACTGCCACTGGTGCTGATGCAGATGAGGCGCTAGCGGCATTACAGGGATTATTCGCAAATAATTTTGGTGAAGATAATGTTGCTTTGAATTCTCCACCAGCACTTCACCATGAAGTTACACCAGCAACTCACGGCGAACTTTCGGGAATTGCAGCTTCTGCTGGAGTAGCGATCGCACCTGTTGTTCATTATCAACCCACCCACATTCAGATTACGGAATATCACGTAGATGATCCTGATACAGAGTGGCAACGAATACAGGCAGCAATCCACACCGCCAGACAAGAAATTCAAGCAATTTTTTCCCAAGCATCTCTTCAAATTGGTGACGCTGAAGCCGCTATCTTCGATGCCCAACTACTATTTTTAGAAGATCCAGTACTGCTGGAAGCGGCTAAAGAGCGCATTTTTGAACACCATATAAATGCTGAAGCCGCTTGGCAAGCCGTAGTCGATGAAGTAGCGACTTCCTACCGCACACTTGAGGATTCTTACCTGCAAGAGCGAGTTGACGATGTAGTGGATGTCGGGCAAAGGGTGCTGCGATTATTAGCTGGGAATGCCCCTGCTAACCTGCATATTGAGGAACCGGCAATTTTAGTAGCGACTGATTTAACTCCTTCAGATACCGCTAGACTAGATCCGACAAAGGTGTTGGGTATTTGTACGACTTCAGGTAGTGCCACTTCTCACAGCGCAATTATTGCCCGAACATTGGGTATTCCCGCAGTTTTGGGAGTCGATGCCCAGGTGTTGCACTTAGCAGATGGTACACTTATGGCACTTGATGGTGAAAGTGGCAAAGCTTGGGTAGAACCAGAATCACATATCCTAGATTTACTGGCAGCAAAGCAAGAAGCTTGGCAAACTGCCCAACAAGAAGCACGAGCTACAGCACACCAGCCAGCAATTACTCGTGATGGTCGGCAAGTTAGCGTTTTCGCCAATATTGGTAGTATAAGTGATGTGCAAGTTGCGGTGGCTAGCGGTGCAGAAGGTGTGGGACTACTCCGCACTGAGTTTCTCTATCTAGATAGGACAAGCGCCCCCACTGAAGAAGAACAACTAGAAGTGTATCAGGCGATCGCAAAAGTTTTAGATAATCGTCCGCTAATTATTCGTACCTTAGATGTCGGTGGTGATAAGCCGCTTCCTTATCTCAGAGTAGGTTTTCCAGAAGCTAACCCTTTCTTAGGTTGGCGGGGAATTCGTTTCTGTTTAGATCATCTGAATTTGTTCAAAACTCAGTTACGGGCAATTTTGAGAGCCAGTGTCGGACACCAAATTAAGATCATGTTGCCAATGATTGCTAGTGTAACTGAGGTACGTGCAGCTAAAGTAATTTTGGGTGAAGTACAGGCTGAACTAAATCAAGCTGGTATTTCCTTTGATGCAGCGATGAAAGTAGGAATTATGGTAGAGGTTCCCTCAGCAGTAGCGATCGCAGATCAGTTAGCTGCTGAAGTAGACTTCTTTAGTATAGGGACTAACGACCTGAGTCAGTACATCATGGCTAGCGATCGCACTAATCCCCGCGTGGCAAATTTAGTTGATGCACTACATCCAGCAGTGTTGCGAATGGTGCAGCAAACTATCCAAGCTGCCCATGCGGTGGGGATTTCGGTAGGATTATGTGGAGAATTGGCAGCAGATACTTTAGCAACACCAATTTTATTAGGTTTAGGGCTGGATGAATTGAGCGTAAATCCTCAAAGTATACCTGGAGTGAAACAGGCGATCGCTAGGTTTTGTATAGTTGAAAGTGAAGCGATCGTGGCATCAGTATTACAACAAGATTCCGCAGAACATGTTAGAGAGCTAATGTCAACTTCAGTTATCCCCTCTGCATAATACTAATTCGTAATTGAATAAGAATTCAGAAGTCAGAATTCAGAATCAAAACGCTCTCTGCGAGACGCTGCGCGTTAGCATCTCTGAAAGAGTTTACGCTGCACTATCCACCAGTTGCACAGAATTTACAGCAGAATTCAGAAGTAAAACAGGCTTTATATCTGGCTTTGAAACTTAGCTTGTGTACTTCACTAACTTGAAATCTGCTGTAATTCTGAATTCTGGCTTCTGACTGCTGAATTCTGTTTTGTTAAAATCTTATTCCCAGTTGCCCGTTAAAGCCACGAATAGAATTGTAACCAGCACCGACAAAAACATTATCAGTAGCACCTACCTGAACGCCACCTGAAACTGCAACACCTTTATCTTCTGAATAAAGCCCAACTCCTACATAGGGTGAAATTACAGGCAAACTGATAAATTTCAAAACATCTACTCCCGTAGCGCTATCAGGGCCAATTCCTACCTCAACCCCAAAATTTAAAGCCCTAGCTCCTACAGCATAAGTTACATCACCATCTTTTCCACCGACTGAAACCCAAGGTTGCGGTATAAGTTGAGCCGATGCTTGACTTGGGGTAAATAAAGCTAACAAACATATAGGTGTAAGTAATGTTTTAGTAATAATCGCTATTTTCACGTTGTTCTTCTACACTAAGTGGTACATTTTAATTGTCTTCTCACAACTACCCTTACTTCAGCACTACTGTTAAGCAAAGTTTGGCCATGATGGCTAATTGTGACGGATTGAACGTCATTTGAGTGCCCGATGAGTTCAAGCATTATTTTGATAATGTAATACTAATTACAGCAGTATGCAGTTGCAATTTTTTTTACTCAAGTATATTTGCTGATTACTTTATCAAAATGGCTAATTGCTTTCTCAAAATACCTGATTACTTTCTCAAAATACTGAAATGCTTTCACAAAAGTTCATTTGACTTACTCAAAAGGTTATTTGACTTACTCATTTTGGTGTTTTCCGCAAGCAAAAGTTCATTTGACTTACTCAAACTCCAGTTTGCTTACTCATTTCGGTGTTTTCCGCAAGCAAAAGTTCATTTGACTTACTCAAACTCCAGTTTGCTTACTCATTTCGGTGTTTTCCGCAAGCAAAAGTTCATTTGACTTACTCAAACCCCAGTTTGCTTACTCATTTTGGTATTTTCCGTAAGCAAAAGGGCATTTGACTTAATCATTTCGGTGTTTTCCACAAACAAAAGCTATGCAACCCTACTCAAAAGTGGATACATCTCGCAGTAAACTAGGAATTTCCCCTTGAGATAAAGGAAACTCCAGCAAGGTTTCTCTAAGACCCAAATACCCAGATTCAGCAAACGACAAAAGCATTCGTGAAAGCGCTAGCCAAACCTCCGGTTCGTATTCCCAATCACGATAACGCGAAGCTTTACCAGCAATTGAACGTAGCGCCCAGAAATAAGAGTTTCTCACCACCGAACCACCCTTCTTAAACTCTGGCAAATCTTCGTGGTGGATAAAAAGTATTTTATTTTCAATTTTGGCTCTCATAACAATTTTAGATTAAAAATAAATCTTAAGTAGGGTGCATTAAAGCTTTAGCCTAACGCACCATATTGTACGGCGGTGCGTCGTCTTTATCTTTTCTCTGTGTTCTCTGCGCCTAATAAGGTTCAATAAATAACTTTTAAACCGCAGTTGTAGGTTGGGTGGAGGCTTTGCGTAACCCAACATCCTGATATATGTTGGGTTGCGCTCCGCTCCACCCAACCTACGTCTAATGCACTATTTTAAGCTTGCCACGCCAGTAGGGTGCATTAAAGCTTTAGCCTAACGCACCATATTGTACGGCGGTGCGTCGTCTTTATCTTTTCTCTGTGTTCTCTGCGCCTAATAAGGTTCAATAAATAACTTTTAAACCGCAGAGGCACAGAGAACGCAGAGATTTTATCATTGCAAAATCTCTAGATTTAATACCTAAAAATTAGCGCTTAAACCCAAACGAAAAGTGAATCCAGGGCTATATATGCGATTAACTCGCTCATATTGCTCACCGAGTAAATTTTCTAAGTAAACTGTCAGTCCTAAGTTGGTAGTTAAAGGTATACGACCGGTCAAATCTAAATTCACAAAAGATGGTGCAAAATCTGTAGTCTTATTATCAGGGGCAAAGATGGATCTGCGAGCGCCACTATTGTAAGTAACATACAAGTTAGCCTGCCATCCCGCATTTTCATAACCTACGCCAGTTTGAAGTACAGAGTAGGGAATTAAACCTAACTGTAAACCTCTGTCTGTACCTGTTTTTATTTGAGCATCTGTATAAGTATAGTTGAGGAAAGTTGACCAGCCTGGGGCAATTCTTAATTGCAAAGCTGCCTCTAAACCATTGGTATCTACTAATCCAATGTTTTCCCATTTTCCGGCGATGACTCCCAAGCGATCGCCTATACTACTACCAAAGTAAGTAAACTGTCCAATCAGGTTTTGAGAAAAATTTACATCTACTCCCGCACTCCAAGTAGAGCCGATTTCCGGTCTTAAATCAGGATTAGGTGTCCAACCATGAACTGTATCATAAACATACAACTGATCTAACCCAGGATTGCGTTGTGCCCCTGCCCAACTTCCACGCACTGCTACTATTGGTGTGACAGCATAACGTAACCCAACACTAGGGTTGAGATAATTTCCAAACTGGCTGTCAAATGTCTGCCTTAGCCCTAAATCTATCAGAAAATCATCGCTAATATTCCAAGTATTGACAGCAAATAAACCTG
Organism: Nostoc mirabile CHAB5784; assembly: GCF_020829645.1. GTDB lineage: Bacteria > Cyanobacteriota > Cyanobacteriia > Cyanobacteriales > Nostocaceae > Nostoc > Nostoc mirabile. The sequence continues at coordinate 131,312 of NZ_JAIVFS010000004.1, forward strand.
TATTGAACAAACTTCTATCTTCAGTTTCGTTTTCGGCAATACTATTAGGATTTGTACTCAAAACATCACCGATTAAGTCGGTGTTTTTCAAATCTAATCCCCAGCGCAATTTATTATTGGAAGTAATTTTCCACTCATGATCTACTCTGGCTGTGAGTTGTTGTGTATCTAAAGACCCTCTACGATAAAATGATGCTCCCGTCGGGCCATAAGTGCTAAAATAATCTTGGTTATAACCAATTGAGGTTGTAAGATTAGAGCTTTCGCCATTACCTAGTCGAGTTTTCCAAGATAAGCCAACATTTAAACCATCGTGGTCTAATCTATCTCTTTGGAGAGGGAACCCGAAATAAATTAAGCCGCGACGACTGCTGAGTTTAGTAACATCTAAATTCAAAGAATTTTTTTTATCTAAATCTACTCCAATGCTACCAAAGTAGGTACTTGTAGCTGTGTCTGCATTTGATAAAAAACCTTGTCCGTCACGATTTGCTGCACCTACAGGGACGCGGTAACGGTTATCTGTAAAGAATCTTTCAAAGCTGAAGTTATATTTGACATTATCAGATGAGCCACCATAGGTTACTTGTTGATTATTTAAACTTAATGAGCCAAATTCTGCGCTAGCGCTCAATTTAGGTTTGCCATAACCTTCCTTAGTTATGATATTCACAACTCCCCCAAAGGCTGAAGAACCATACAAAGCGGAGGCTGTGCCGCTATATAATTCCACTCGTTCAATAGCCTCTACAGGAATGCTATTTAAGTCAGTTCCACCATGATAAGTATTGACATTATTGTTAATTGGTCTGCCATTAATCAGAAATACAGACTGATTAATTGAGGCTCCCCGATAGTATGTACCTGTATGAATATCTGCACCATGACCTACATCATTGATAGCAAAACCAGGCATTCTTTTCAAAATATCGGCTAAACTTGGAGCGCCCTGCTTTTGAATTTCTTCTTTATCAATTACGTAAGTTGGAGTAGATTGAGGTAGGTTGTCTGGTTCTGCGATAACTTCTATAGAAATGTCTGCATCATCGCTGGGAGTTTGCTCTGTTTCTGGCTGGTCTGGATTAACTTGACTCGGTGCCGATTGTTGAGTTAATAATTCGGCATTAGTGGCGGGTAGCTCAATCTCGCTCAAACTCGGAATATCTGAAATGACTTCGGTTGATTTATCAGTATTTCTCTGCTTAATTTCACTTTCAGCAGCAAAGCCAGGAAACGCTATCAGTAAACTCGGTAAAGCAACTGTTAGCAACAAAAAATCCTTTTTCACGTTCTCTTTCACACCAACTAAAAACAGTCACCACGTAGTATTGTTGCTGTAATAGTAAAATCATGTCAAAAGACACGCTGTCATATTTCCACGACTTAGATTCCCGATTTCTCAGAGAAATCGGGGAATCTTGTTGTTCACAAATGATTAAGTAGGGTTATATAGCAATCCTATCTGAGTTGTGAAAATTACTTTTTAATCGAACCACAGAGGCGCAGAGAACACAGAGAGAAGAATCAACAGAAACTTTCACAAATGATTTAGGACTGCTATAGCAGTTTTTAATTGTGTGAATTATGTCCAATTTTTATGAATACAAATTTACACTTTTTAAAAAAAAATTTCCTTGCAACTCTAATTAGAAAACGCAGACTCTCATTTACTGCTTCCGCATTGGGAAACATTTCTGTAACATCAAGTGAGTATGCTTATTTATTCAGAAAATATATCTTTAATAACCAGCCAAATGCTTTTAAACTTTTGTACCAAACCTATAGGATTGTTTGTTGTTTCTTCTTCTAGCGAATCAACTAGAGATTGAATCCGATCCATACGCTCTGCTACAACGTAAAGGCTGTTTACTGCTTTATCTTTACTCTCTAAGGATTCACGCAGTAGCACAACCATCTGGGCAATTTCCCATTTTAGTTGTTCATTATCGGCTTTCCGGCGAGTTTCCCATCCCTTAATACTAGCTTTGGAATGTTGTTCATGCTTGAGTTTTGCTTGAGCCTTATTGTATAAACTCAAATACATTTCTCGTTCAGAGTTTACTAACTCATATTTAGTATAAAAGTAGAGCGTATCTTGATGATTGTTTTTCTCATCAATATAAAAGCGATAATTTTGAGAGATACACTTTTTTAGCTTATTAGCCTCGATTTGGTAAGTTTGAATTTCTTGTTGAACATGAACTAGTTGGGATGCAGCTTCTTGATATTCTTTTTCATGTTCTTTCCATTCATCGCGTTGAGATGCAGTTTCGTCAATATTGGTGGGAACAGTCATTAATGAAAGTTCAAGCTCATGAGAAGAAGCTGGTTCTTTCTGCGTTGAGCGAGGATTATTAACAGCGTTGCTATGGTTAGAATCTCTGCGATCTCCTCTCTTCATTGTCATAATTTATATTTTTATGTGAATATTTGTTAGATTTAAGTATAAGTATTCAGTTTAGCCGAGATAAAATCATTGAAGTGTGATCTCAGTTCTACTGGTAATATGATCTGACCTCATTTCCATTCCTCTCTTAAAAGGAGAGAGGCGTTGAGGCTTACTCGATATTGAGCTACTCCCCGATTAACATAAGCTTGGGCATTACTTGGGTTAAGTCTGATGACTTGGGAAAAATCACGCACTGCACCAAAATTATCTCCATTTCTTCCGCAAGCACAAGCCCGGTTAAAGTACGCTCTATAATCGTTAGCATTGAGACGAATTGCTAGATTAAAGTCGAGCATAGCTGCTTGGTTATCTTGCAAGGCAAAATGTGCCAAACCTCTGTCATTATAAATATCTGCAAGCATTAAGCTGCTGATTCTCTTAATTTGAGTTAAAGCTAAATTAAAGTCAAGAATTGCTTCAAAGTCTTTCCCATCCCCAGCACGGGCTAGCCCTCGATTGTAGTAAGCTCGAAAATCGGATGGTTTAAGTGCGATGTCTACGACGGGCTACGCCTACGCTCGATTAAGATCGACAATGGCAGCTGCATAATCCCCTTGTCTGTAGTGTGCTACTCCCAGGTTCAGATAAGCTTCAGAGTTATCCGGTGCAAAATTTATGGCTTGAGTACAATCTGTAACAGCTTGATGGTAATCTTGTAATTGGAGATAAGCCAGACAGCGATCGCTATAAGCTACAGCAAAATCTTTCTCAAGTGCGTAGTTTACCGCCGTAGGCATCGCCTGGTTGAAATTCTCTATTGCTTCCTGGTAATTACCCCGCCGCATCTTATCTATACCCAATTCCAAGAAATCAGCCCCTGTAATTGGCGTGATATATATGATGGGTGAAGAATGTGCAGGTAAAGTCAGAAAAGTGAGAGGGAAAGCAATAAATAGACTGAGAAATAATCGATACAAATAACTCATAATACCAAATGAGGATAGGTAGTATTGTTTGATATTTTTGGAACAGTCTTTGTGTAAAAACCTTAATCCAAAATTCAAAATCTAAAATCCAAAATTGGTATATGCATCCCAATACTGCGTAGGTTTTGCTTAAAAAATAACTCCAATGTAGGTTGGGTTGAGGAACGAAACCCAACATTTTCTTTCTCTTTGTTGGGTTTCACTCCGTTCAACCCAACCTACAAATCTAAAATCCAAAATTGGTATATGCATCCTATTTGACAACTTCGGCAACCTTAAAATTAGCGGGACAAAAAGCCCCGCAAATTGTTAATTATTGAAGTTAGATTTTAGTCTACTTCCAGTCCTTATCTGCTTGTGAAAGCACATAAGCAGTTACATCTTCAATCTGGTTAGCTTTTAAACGACTGCCGAAAGCAGGCATGGCATTTTTACCTTTTGTAACTTGGGCGATAATCGCCTCCTCTGAGTACATACCATACTTTTCTAAAGCTTCCTTCTTCAGGTTCTTTGGAGCTTGAACCAGATTTTTACCTCCCGCGTGACAAGAGGCACAATTAGCACTAAATACTTTAGCTCCACTAACAGCATCTGCTGCCAAAGCTGAACTACTGAAGGCAAAGGTGAAGATTGCTATGCCTAACAGCATCACTGTAATAATTTTTTTCATTTCGTGTTCTCTCTCTCTCCAATAACAGCTTATTCGCTGCGATATCCTCCATAATTGTCAGTTGAGGCGCTGCTATAGTCAAATGACAAGCTGTCAAACTTCGCTATCAAGTTTTTTGATTTTCAATTTTCAGGGTTTGTAGTAAGCACAAAGCGTGCTTATATCAATTCGCTATAAAATGCACTTAATATTTATTAAATGTAGACGTTCAGTAACAAGACACAGGTTAACGCCAAGTACGCTAAATGAGAAGGGGTAATTATTAAGTGCAAGCTTACTGAAAATTGGTATTAGAAAATAAGGACTAAAGTCCTTACTACGAACTTGCTTACCGCTATTATTACGAATTATGTTAGAGGATGTTTGAAAAGTCCTCTTGTCGGTATGAAATAGTTTTAGATCCCCCTAAATCCACGCCACTTGCTTCACTTGGGGGTTTCCCCCATGAGCGACTGGCGTGGGTTAGGGGGGATCTAAAAGTACCTAAAGTCACAGCGAAATACTTTTCAAACAACCTCTAAGCAAGGTAAGAGCGTCATTATCAATTTATCAATTGTGAATTATTTGAACAGCCCCTAACTGAGTAAGCGCATCTTCTGTAACACGACAAATTCGCCAATCATCTAATATAGATGCTCCCATACTACGATAGAATGCTTTAGCTGATTCGTTCCAATCCAGCACACTCCACTCTAACCGCCCACAGTCACGTTCTACAGCTATCTGAGCTACTTTAGTAAGGAGAGCCTTACCAATACCTTGCCTACGAAATTCTGGTAAAACAAATAAGTCTTCTAGATAAATTCCTGGCTTGGTCAAAAATGTTGAATAATTATGAAAAAATAGGGCAAAACCAACAGCTTGACCCGCAGATTCTGCTAAAATCGCTTCTATATATTTGTGCGAGCCAAATAAATGCTCCTTAAGTTCGAGAGCATTGCCAGTGACAGCGTGAGATAATTTTTCATACTCAGCCAGCCCCTGAATTAATTTAAACAGTACGCTGTAATCAGTTGGTTCAGCAAAACGCACAATCAAATTGCTACGCGAAATCATTAGTCTATAGTCTATAGTTCATAGTCCATAGTCTATAGGCAACTGTGCAATTTTTTTTGACTAATGACTAAAGAAAAGCCGAAAAAAGGTACAAAACGCCCTGTTTTTGCAATTTGCGATAGGTAAAGCTCAAGAAATATAGCAGATACAAGCTCGCCTTCATTCGTTAAGCATGTAGATTGGTAAGGTGTGTTACGGGCATTTGTCCTAACGCACCTAAAATCTAGGATGGTGCGTTACGCTACGCGATAACACAACGCCAGTTGCTACAACGGATAGCGCAGCGTTAGCGAGTACTCGAGCGTCGGGAACCTCCGCAACGCACTGGCTCCCCTACGAGATTAAAGTTTTGCACTTTATTTGATCCATGTTCGTTAATGGAGCTAATTAGATCGGGTATTGCATCTCTATCTTCGTAAGTGCAATTAAATCAACCAACCTTTTAAACGTTTGGCTATGTGAGGACGGCGCAATTTCCGCATGGCTTTGCTTTGAATTTGTCGCACTCGCTCACGAGAAAGATTGAACATGTTGCCAACTTCTTCTAAGGTACAGGGTTCGCTGGTTGTTAAACCATAGCGCAGAGAAATTACATCTTTCTCCCGTGGAGTTAACACGTCACCCAAGACTTCCCAAATCTCCTGACGCATCATGTTTTCATTCATTTTTGCTTCTGGAGACAGGTTATCTTCATCTTCTAGCAAATCCATCAATTCCGTGTCTTCTTCTTTACCGACGCGGTGGTTGAGAGAAAGTGCTTGACGGCGTAGCTGTTGTAGCTGGCGTAGTTGTTGCACACTAATTTCCAAAGCTTCTGCCATTTCTCCTTCGGTAGGATTGCGGCAAAGTTTTTGCTTGAGTTCTCGCTGTGCTTTTTTCAGCTTGTTAAGCTTTTCAACAATATGAATAGGTAGCCGGATTGTCCGCGCATCGTTAGCGATAGCCCTGGTAATCGCTTGTCTAATCCACCAATAGGCGTAAGTAGAAAACTTATATCCTTTATCTGGATCAAACTTTTCTGTAGCGCGATTTAAACCCATTGCTCCTTCTTGAATTAAATCCAGGAAAGGCACTCCGCGATTTAGGTATCGTTTAGCAATAGAAACTACCAATCTCAGATTCGAGCGAATCATTTTGCGTTTCGCTACTCTACCTTGATACAAGCGATTTTCTAATTGCTTTTCCGTCATTTCTAGCTCGGAAGCCACCTCTAACTTGCTAGGTTCGTGTCCCAGTTTTAATTCTAAGGCTGCTTGTAATTCCCTAACTTCTTCTAGAAATCTAACTCGCCGCGCTAACTCTACCTCTTCATCAGCTTTTAGAAGTGGATAACGCGCCATTTCTTTAAAAAACGCGCCGACGGCATCATCATGCTCGGTTTTATTGTATCCCGAAGGACGGGCCGCAGCCATATCATCCCCGTCGCGTTCGTCTGATTCCAGATTTTCTACTACAATTGGAGTCTCTTCATCTGCCACTGCTTCTAAAATATCGAGTAATGGTTCTTCAATATCAGCAGTATTCTCCAGTATTTCCATTTCTCCTAATTCAACAATATTCATATTTTCCTTTAGGGATTGTTGCTTTGTTTGGTACATAATTTAGTTACAGCTACTCGTTTGAGGCTTGGTAGTTTTCCCTAAGGGACGAATGCACCCGTTTATATAGCGAAATACAGGCTTATGCTAATTTTTCTTCAGGAATGAAAATGGCATCTACCTAACATCTATGGGTTACAGTTAGATACAACTTATAACGAAACTGGTCTTCGCACCCAACAAAACTTTATTCTCAGGCTCCCAACTGATTATATTCTTCATTTTTTTCTTAATTACCAAATATGTCAAACCCCCTCAAACTTTCTCAACCTTAACAAACATAGAAATCTCAGCTAACCATCCAAATATCTTAAACTTTCATATATTTTTACAAATATTTTTAATGTTTATACGTTAGAAGTAACTGGATAAGTTCAAAATCTGGTGCTGGGGTTATGCATTCCCGATTTAAAGTTAACCAGATGATACAAATTATAATAATGGCAGCTTAATTTTGAGATGTTCTTATTTGTATAAAAGCATCTCATATACAGAAAGGGTTGAATATCTATCGATAGGCGGAAAAAGGCTACTCCCTATTTAGTAGATAGAGCAACTGTTGCAGAAAGGGCTGACATGCTTTTATTTGTATAGTGGGTACCAAATATTTATTGCATGTATAGTTGATACGAATTTGTCTAGTAGATTACATAAGAGGAAACTTATCAAGTATTATGAAGGATAACAGTATTGGGAAATACCATTTAAGTCTAAGAAAACAAAAAATTAGACTTAATTTAGCTAGGTTGTTTTTGACCAGCTACGTGAGGTAAATATCTAACTATAAAGTCAGAAACTATGTATATTAATGACGTCAAATTATCTCCTTTATTGGTAGCCCAAGCTAGTGAATCATACCAGTCAGGTACAACTGTTAATAGGTGGGTTGAAGTACTGGTAGACTGTCCAGGAAGTACAGGACTATTTACTTATCGATTGCCAGCCCAGTTAGAAATCAAACCAGGGGATATTTTGAGCGTGCCATTTGGGGCACAACAATTAGGAGCGATCGCTATTCGGTTACTGGCACAACCAAATGTCGATTTACCACCAGAAAAAATCCGGGAAGTAGAAGATATAGTCAGCGTTGGATTTTTCCCAAGTGCTTATTGGGAATTACTCAATCGAGTCGCTGCATATTACTATACGCCCCTAATTCAAGTAATCCGGGTTGCTCTGCCGCCAGGGTTACTGGGGCGATCGCAACGTCGTATCCGCCTTGTTGGAGGCAGGGGGGCAGGGGGCAGGGGGCAGGGGGCAGGGGGAAGTAGTTATTTACTGGCATCTCCCGATCCTTTAGCTTTTTTGACTCCTACTGCGCGGCAAGTTTGGGAACTTTTACAAGCGCAACCGGCGGGAGACTACAGTTTTGTCTACCTGCAACAAAAAGTCAAATCTGCCTATCGGGGAATTCGGGAGTTGCTGCGATTCGGTTTAGTAGAAAGCTACTTAGAACCGCCGCGACTAACTCGACCAAAACTGCAAAAAGCAGTCACGCTTACAGGTACAATTGACCACGAATTAACTACTCGCCAACGAGAGATTTTGGAAGTGCTGCGACGGCATGGTGGAGAGTTGTGGCAAAATGAATTACTACAAATTTGCAATGCTAGTTCTTCTATCCTCAAAACGTTGGCACAAAAGGATTACATCGTCATCGAAGAACGGGAAGTATTGCGAACCGAACAGGGGCCAGCATTAGCAGGCGATGGGGCTAAATCTTTAACTGTTGCTCAAGCTAGCGCCTTAGAAACAATCCAGACACTAGATAAATTTGCTGAAGTTTTGTTGCATGGGGTGACAGGTTCAGGAAAAACCGAAGTATATTTGCAAGCGATCGCACCTCTCCTCAACCAAGGCAAATCCGCCCTTGTTTTAGTCCCAGAAATTGGACTCACACCCCAGCTAACTGATCGTTTTCGCGCCCGTTTTGGCAATAAAGTCAGCGTCTATCACAGCGCCCTCTCCGATGGTGAACGTTACGACACTTGGCGACAAATGCTCACAGGAGAACCCCAAGTTGTCATTGGTACGCGCAGTGCCGTTTTCGCCCCTTTGCCCAACTTGGGTTTAATTATTTTAGATGAAGAACACGATAGTAGTTTTAAGCAAGACTCCCCCATACCCACCTACCACGCCCGTACCGTCGCCCAATGGCGAGCAGAATTAGAAAATTGCCCCTTGGTGTTGGGTTCCGCTACGCCCTCGTTGGAAACTTGGGTAAGCGTGGGAGGGATGAGGGAGCAGGGGGAGATGGGGGAGATGAGGGAGCAATATCCTCCTCATCCCCCTCATCCCCCTCATCCCCCTCATCCCCCTCATCCCTCCCACTACCTCTCCCTCCCCGAACGCATCAACTCCCGCCCTTTACCGCCTGTGGAAATAGTGGATATGCGGCAAGAGTTGCAGCAGGGAAATCGTTCTATATTTAGTAGATCGCTGCAAGAAGCTTTGCAACAGTTGCAAGAGAGAAAACAACAGGGAATTTTATTTATCCATCGGCGGGGACACAGTACTTTTGTATCTTGCCGCAGTTGTGGATATGTGTTGGAATGTCCGCACTGTGACGTGTCGTTAGCGTATCACCACACCGAAGAAAAAGCGCCGGAATTATTGCGCTGCCATTATTGTAACTATGCGCGATCGCACCCCAAATTCTGCCCTGATTGTAGTTCCCCTTACTTAAAATTTTTCGGTAGCGGTACTCAGCGAGTAACGCAGGAATTAGCGCGACAGTTCCCAGAGTTACGCTTGATTCGTTTTGATAGCGATACCACCCGCAACAAAGGCTCACACCGTACCCTACTCACCCAATTTGCCAACGGCGAAGCAGATTTATTAGTAGGTACGCAAATGCTCACCAAAGGATTGGATTTACCCCAGGTGACACTTGTGGGCGTTGTCGCCGCCGATGGATTGCTAAATTTATCAGATTATCGCGCCAGTGAACGGGCATTTCAAACCTTGACTCAAGTCGCTGGACGTGCTGGTAGAGGCGACGATCCGGGGAGGGTGATCGTACAAACTTATACTACAGAGCATCAGGTAATTGCAGCAGTGCGATCGCACGATTATCACTCTTTCTCCCAAGCAGAATTAGAACAACGCCAAGCCCTCAATTATCCCCCTTATGGGCGGTTAATTTTATTGCGCTTAAGTAGTATCGATCCCATTCAAGTGCAAAATACCGCGCAAATAATTGCCACAACCTTGAGTACAGAAGAAGAATTCGAGATATTAGGCCCAGCACCAGCAAGTATTTTGCGGGTAGCTAATCGTTATCGCTGGCAGATATTGATTAAATTTGCCCCCGATGCATTACCACAATTGCCAGATTGGGAAGAAGTGCGATCGCTCTGTCCTCAATCTGTTAGCTTGACAATAGATGTAGACCCTATCAATATTATGTAATTTTCTTGGGCTAAAAGATTGAAAAATAGGCAGGCTTTCTCGTAGGGGCTTGTCTTTGCCCATTGATATCAACTTAACGTGAAACCCTTGTAAAGTTTAATATCTTTACTCTGTGTTCTCTGCGCCTCTGTGGTTAGAAAATTTTTAAATCTAATTAATTAACAATTCTGGTGCTACCAATCCTTTTTGGATCGCTAAAACTGCGGCTTGAGTGCGATCGCGTACTTCTAGTTTCTGCAAAATAGTATGGACATGAACCCGCACTGTACCAGGGGCAATGTAGAGAACCTCAGCAATTTCTTGATTGCTTTTGCCAGTTGCTACGAGTGCCAAAATTTCTTGCTCCCGCTTGGTTAGGGGATTTTCTAAGGATTCCTCAGTTTTTGCAGGCAGCACCATAGTAGAATTACCCTCAAAAGCGGCTCTAATTTCTGTTGTTGCCGTTTGATCCCACCAAGAAGCCCCTGCTGCAACCGATCGCACTGCTAATATTAGAGACTCAGCCGGAATACCTTTGAGGCAGTAACCTTGGGCCCCGGCGGCAATTAACCGCGAAATCAGGGGTTTTTCAGAACGAGAGGTTAAAACAAGAATTGGTAAATTTGGGTGCTTCTGCTTGATTTGGCGACAAGCCTCAATCCCGCCAATCCCCGGTAAACCTATATCCAGCAAGACCAAATCCAGGGGATAGCGATTTGCTAATTCTACAGCTTGTTCCCCATCTTCTGCCTCTGCGACAATCTCCAAAGTGGTTTCTTGTTGCAACCGCATCCGCAGACCAAGCCGAAACAATTCATCATCTTCAACAAGTAAGATTTTCGTCATTTGTTATTAGTCATTGGTCATTGGTCATTGGTCATTGGTCATTAGTCATTGGTCATTGGTCATTGGTCATTGGTCATTGGGCATTAGTCATTTATTATTGGTCAGGAGTTAGGAATTATTTTTCTCCCCTGCCTCCCCCTGCTCCCTGCCCCCTGCCTCCCCTGCCTCCCCCTGCTCCCTGCCTCCCCTGCCTCCCCCTGCTCCCTGCCCCCTGCCCCCTGCCCCCGTCCTCATCTCCCCGGTGGTGGACAAGCAGGGAGGCGGAAACCAAACAGTGCGCCTCGTGGTGAGCGATTCTCTGCCCAAATTGTACCCCCATGAGCGGTAATAATTTGCCTGGTCAAATAAAGCCCTAGCCCAGATCCTGAGACGTGGCGATCGCTATGTCCTTGATAAAATCTTTCAAACAAGTGGGGTAACTCTTCTTCGGTAAAGCCGGAACCAGTATCGAGTATTTTTACTACTTGATCGCTAGAATAACTTTCAAGTACTACTTCTACTTTACCGCCACGAGGGGTATGGTTTATACCATTACTCAGGAGATTGGTGAAGACTCGCCCCAGTTGCAAAGGATCGCCGTTTACCCAAAGAAAGCTACGAAAATCTGATTCGCCATAGTGGAGAGAAATATAAACCTGACGTGTTCTCGCTAGTTCAGTCAGGGTGGCGATTATCTCCTCCGCCACAGTTACCAAATTAACAGGTGATATCTGTAGTTTCAGCCCTTCGGTATCATTGCGGTATACATCTAAAAGCGTTTGGACTAATTGCAGTGTACTCCGATGACTACGAGCCATTGTTTGTAGGACTTTTGCTTGCATTGGCGTGATTTCACCAAATTGCTCATTTTGAAGATATTTCAGCGTTTCAATTGATCCTAATAGGGGTGTTTTCAAATCATGCGTTAGGGTAGAAACAAAATCTTCACGCATGGTAGCTAGTTGTTCTTGGGAGCGTAATTGTGCTTGCGTATAAGCGATCGCTTCTTCATTGCGGCGGTTGCGATCGCTTAACCAACCCGTTACCACCAAAGCCAAAACTGCAATCAGCCTATTTGCCAACGTTGGGGAATTAATCATTTCTCCTCCGGGAACAAACAAATTCAATAATGTTAATCCTGTAGCTGCAAGAGTGATCCTCAACACAGCAACCCGATTCAATCGTGAATCTGCTAACAAAATCGTCCCTGTGTAGAGGTAGCCAAATACGTACTCAGGTGGTGTTAAATATTCCAAGCTGATCACGATCGCAAAGGCGATCGCTATTAGCGCGTAAGTCTCCCCACGCTCGTTTATAGCTTCTTTCATAGCCACTAATCGATTTAATATCTTCATTTATGATTTACTAAAAAATCCTTATCCTACAATCTTTACAACTATTTAATTCAGCGATTATGATTTATCTGCAATCTATATCTGCAAATGTAAACTTGAGCATTAACCTGAAAATTCTGATTGTTCAGATGCAAAAACGGCAACTGGGGAGTGATAGGGCTATTTCGTTCTAGACATAAACCGCCCAGAACTAAAGTTCCTCTCTTATAGCTCAAGTCCGTTAAAACGGGCTATAACCTTTTCTCAGTCGTCTTTAGACGAATGAGTGCTATTAGACTCAGAATTCATTCTGAGGCGGGCTAGATGAGAATGAAATAGCCTTGGGAGACTGAAGATTGGGGGCTAAGTAATTGCCCTCCAGGGGTAGAGTATTTACCACAACCTTCCCAATCCGTAATCCCTTTAATAAAATTCTCTGGGATATTTATATTCTTTGAAAGTAGCAAACTTCGAGAATGTATTGTATAAACAAATAATCATAACTAGCGAGATAGATGAATTAATAATAAAAAATTACATATTCTTAACAATAAGTTTAATAAGTATCTGGATAGTAATAACTGAAAATAGTAAATCCAGATTTAAAAATGACGGTGACATGAAATATCACCAAATCCCTCGAAATCAAATACCCCAACAGTTAATCTGTTATTTCTAAGAATTGGCTTGCTAACACTTAAATTTAATTGAGCGCGAAATATATGGAACAAGGTTTTTTACAAATTGGCTTAACGCTGTGTATTGTCATAGCAATCACTCCGTTACTGGGTAGATACATAGCGCGTGTCTTTTTGGGAGAAAGAACACTGCTTGATTTTTTAATGAACCCGATAGAGCGAAGTATGTTCGTAGTAGCGGGTGTCCGCAGGAAAGATGATATGACGGGTTGGCAGTATATCCGGGCTGTAATTTGCAGCAATCTGATTATGGGTATTTCAGTGTATTTGCTGATATATTTTCAGAGACTCTTACCCTGGAATCCTAACGGCTTCGGTGCTATCAAATGGGATGTATTACTGCACACAACCATTTCCTTTGTGACGAATACCGACCAGCAACACTATGCTGGTGAGACAACCTTAAGCTATTTTAGCCAGGTAGCGGCTTTGGGCTTTTTGATGTTCACCTCGGCAGCCACCGGGTTAGCCGTGGGAATTGCTTTTATTCGAGGGTTGACGGGTAGAAAATTGGGGAACTTTTACGTCGATCTTGTCCGTGGAATTACGCGAATCTTGCTGCCGATTTCGATTATTGGAGCGATCGCTTTGCTTGTAGCAGGTGTACCACAAACATTAAAAGAGACTCTGGTTGTAAGAACCTTAGAAGGCGGAACGCAATATATTGCCAGAGGCCCGGTGGCATCCTTTGAAATGATCAAACTTTTGGGCGAGAACGGCGGAGGCTTTTTTGGCGTAAACTCAGCCCATCCTTTTGAAAATCCCAATGGTGCTTCTAATTTGATAGAAATGCTCGCCATGATTTCTATACCAGCAGCCTTGATTTACACCTACGGTATATTTGCCAAGAACATCAAACAAGCTTGGCTACTTTTCTGGATGGTGTTTGTGATTTTTGTAGTTCTGGTGGGAGTGGCAGCCGTGGGAGAACTGCAAGGTAATCCCCTTGTTAATAACGCTTTTGGATTAGAACAGCCCAATTTAGAGGGTAAAGAAGTTCGATTTGGCTGGGCACAAACGGCATTTTGGGCAGTTATGACTACTGCTACTATGTCAGGTGCTGTGAATGGGATGCATGATTCTTTGATGCCGCAAGGAATATTTTCGACTCTCTTCAACTTGTTTATTCAGGTTATCTGGGGTGGCCAGGGAACTGGAACAGCTTACCTATTCATTTACTTAATTCTCACAGTGTTCCTAACTGGATTAATGGCAGGACGCACCCCAGAGTTTTTAGGACGCAAAATTGAAAAGCGGGAAATCGTTCTTGCCAGCGTGGTGCTGTTGATTCACCCAATTCTAGTTTTGATTCCCAGTGCGATCGCTTTGGCTTATCCCATCTCCTTATCTGGAATTAGCAACGCTGGCTATCACGGTATTTCTCAAGTAGTTTATGAATATGCCTCAGCAGCATCAAATAATGGCTCCGGCTTAGAAGGGTTGAGGGATAACACCTTGTGGTGGAACTTGAGTACAATAGTTAGCTTAATCGGAGGACGCTACATTCCGATGATTGCCATCCTACTGTTAGCTGACGGCATGTCTGGCAAACAACAAGTACAAGAAACCCCTGGTACCCTGAAAACTGATTCTTTGGTATTTACTGGTATCACTGCTGGAGTGACATTGGTTTTGGGAGTGTTGACTTTCTTTCCCGTTCTGGCTTTAGGCCCCATAGCTGAGGGTTTGAAACTAGCATCTGGCAGTTAGAAAATTTATGAGTTATGAGTTATAAGTTTGGAATATAAGAGAATACTAAAAAATCAATTATCCGGTTTCGTAGGTTTCGTAGGGTGTGTCTAGCCTTAAATAGTGCATTAGAAAAACTCTTGTGGGATGGGTGTCTCACCCGTCCGGGGCGGACAAGATGTCCACCCCACAAGAAAATTTATTGCAACATTTTAGTCTAGACACGCCAGTAGTAGCGTGTCAAGGCTAAAATGTTGCAATAAATTAGCGCTAAAAACATTGAATTTAAAAGTTCAAAGCCCATTTTATAATGCACAACTTTAGCCTTGACACGCTAGTAGGGTGTGTTACGCGATCGCTAACACACCTTCATCAGATGGTGCGTTAGTAACGCACTCTACAGATTGGATCTTTTTTTATTGTAAGTTCCTAACAACTCCTAACTCTAGCCGTGTCAAGGTGATATGTAGCTTAAATTTCATATTCGTTCAAACAAAATCTTCACTTGTTCTTTTAGAATTTTGAAAATTCCAAGTTCAAAGGCTCAACTTCCGAGTTCAAAGGCTCAACTCCCGAGTTCAAAGGCTCAACTTCCGAGTTCAAAGGCTCAACTTCCGAGTTCAAAGGCTCAACTTCCGAGTTCAGAGGTTCAACTTCCGAGTTCAAAGGCTCAACTTCCGAGTTCAAAGGCTCAACTTCCGAGTTCAAAGGCTTAACTTCCGAGTTCAGAGGCTCAACTTCCGAGTTCAGAGGCTCGTAATAAATACAAGATTCACCTTGACAGCGCTAGTTTTACTCCCAATACGGTTCGGTTAGCTTGTTTATTAAGCGGAGATCCCCCCAACCCCCCTTAAGAAGGGGGGCTAATTTCCTCCTTTACCCCCTTTTTAAGGGGGTCGCCACAGGCGGGGGGATCTTATCGGAACTGTATTGCTTCCACTCCTAGTCCTAACTTCTAACTTTATTCATGAATCAAGTGGCAACTAACTTCAAAGCTAGACGGCCAAATCCTCGTTCTGGCGATCGCCGCCAAGCACGTAAAAAGGCCAGGACAAGTAATAAGTGGCTGTACTTAAGGGCAATGAGAGATGCTTTTGTCAAGCTCAACCCTAAGTATGCAATCAAAAACCCAGTGATATTTGTGGTTTGGGTGGGGACAATCATCACCCTATTGCTAACGATTGATCCCAATCTATTTGGCCCAGCCCTGCAAAAGAACGCGCAAGTTTTCAACGGCTTGTTATCGGGGATTTTATTCTTTACAGTTTGGTTTGCCAATTTTGCCGAAGCAGTGGCAGAAGGGCGGGGTAAAGCCCAAGCCGATGCCTTGCGATTAACGAAATCAGAGACGAGCGCTAAAAAACTTGCTGCTGATGGCACAATTAGTGAAGTTTCATCCACCAGCCTTAAACAGGGCGATAACATCTACGTCATTGCTGGCGATATTATCCCTGCCGATGGCGAAGTAATCATGGGTGTCGCCTCAGTGGATGAATCGGCAATTACTGGAGAATCCGCACCAGTATTAAAAGAATCAGGTTCCGACGTTGCTAGTTCCGTCACTGGTGGGACGCGGGTTATCTCAGATGAGCTAATTATCCGCATCACTAATGACCCAGGCAAAGGCTTTATTGACCGGATGATTGCCTTAGTAGAAGGGGCAGAACGCAGCAAAACACCCAATGAAATTGCCCTGACAGTATTGCTGGCAGTTCTCAGCTTAGTCTTTTTGTTAGTCGTGGTAACTCTGCCCGCACTTGCCTACTATGTCAACAGTCCAGTCAGCATCCCAATTTTGATTGCTCTACTAGTAGCATTAATTCCTACAACCATTGGCGGCTTACTAAGTACCATCGGCATTGCTGGTATGGATCGAGTTGCCCAATTTAACGTCATTGCCACTTCAGGGCGAGCAGTCGAAGCCTGTGGAGATATCAACACTTTAGTTCTTGACAAAACAGGTACAATTACCCTCGGCAACCGTTTGGCGGAAGAATTTATTCCCATCAATGGTCATTCAATGTCAGAAATTGCTAATGTTGCCTGGGCCGCTAGTGTCTTTGACAATACACCAGAAGGTAAATCCATTATCCGACTGGCAGAAAAGTTAGGCGCAAGATTTGATTTCGACTCCAGCCAGGCAGAAGGAGTTGATTTTTCCGCCAAAACACGCATGAGTGGTACAAACTTGCCTGGTGGGCATGAGGCGAGGAAGGGAGCAGTAGAAGCCATTAAAGGATTTGTCCGTTCCCGCAACGGACGCGATACACCAGAATTGGATGCTGCCTACGAACGAGTTTCTCGCCTGGGAGGTACACCCCTAGCAGTCAGCCTAGATAACGAAATCTATGGGGTTATTTATCTCAAAGATATAGTTAAACCTGGTATCCGCGATCGCTTTCTTGCACTGCGACGGATGGGAGTGCATACCATCATGCTAACTGGAGACAACCGGATTACAGCTTCTGTCATTGCCAAAGAAGCTGGAGTCGATGACTTCATTGCCGAAGCCACACCAGAAGACAAAATCAGCGTCATTAAAAAGGAACAAGCAGCAGGCAAACTAGTTGCCATGACGGGAGATGGGACTAACGATGCTCCCGCATTAGCCCAAGCTAACGTCGGCCTTGCGATGAATACAGGGACGCAAGCTGCAAAAGAAGCCGCCAACATGGTAGATTTGGACTCCGATCCCACAAAGCTGATCGATATCATTAGCATTGGCAAACAATTGTTGATTACTCGCGGGGCATTGACGACATTTTCTATAGCTAATGATATTGCTAAATACTTTGCGATTATCCCAGTGATATTTGTCGCTGCTAATTTGCAAAGCTTGAATATTATGAATTTGACTAGCCCTAAATCTGCTGTTCTATCAGCACTGATTTATAATGCTTTGATTATTCCCGCTATGATTCCGTTGGCATTGAAGGGTGTGCGGTTTAGACCGCTGACAGCTAATCAGCTACTGCAACGCAATATCTTAATTTATGGCTTAGGTGGGGTGATTGCGCCATTTATCGCCATTAAGTTGATAGATATACTGATTACAGTTGTAGGCTTGGCTTGATCACAGCAAAAATAGAGACGCTGGGAAGCGATCGCATCTTGACCAAAGTAAAATAATAAACATTTTTACTTTTACCTGTTGAGAGAGGGAAAAGAAGAATATAAAGAAACAGGTCGATGTTTGGGAAAAGTTTCTGCCAATGAATCTGATACAGGCAATGTTCCAATACAGTTTAGTGTTCTGCTTGAGTAAAATAACTAAAAATTAAAAATAAAATATTAGCAGCAAGTGGAAAAATTTTATGGCTATTATTCGAGAAACTATCAGAGCAATTTTTATAACTCTAATGCTTTGGTTGTTGACTGCAATCATCTATCCTCTAATAATCCTTGTAGTGGGTCAAGTTTTTTTGCCTTATCAAGCTGATGGCAGCGTCATGCGGAATCTAAAAGCCGAACCAATTGGTTCAGCTTTGATTGGTCAAGTGTTTACATCTGAGCGATATTTTCATCCTCGTCCCAGTACTGTTAGATATAGCCAAGGCAAAAAAGCCAAGCCAACTGGCATATCTGGAGCCAGCAATCTCGCTGCTAGCAATCCAGAACTACTCAACCGGATTCTAGAACAGGCAAATCAATTGCGAGACGAAAATCTTCAACCGATCGCTGATATAATTTATACGTCTGGTTCTGGTTTAGATCCGCATATTTCATTGAGAGCAGCACGGCAGCAATTGACGCGGGTTGCTAGTGCGCGGGGAGTAAAAGAAGAGGAGATCCTACGTTTAATTATTAGGTATACTGATGGCAGATTTTTATGGATTTTTGGCGAACCGGGAGTCAATGTTCTCCGATTGAATTATGCTCTTTACTTGCAAGATTTTAATCGTCAGGAAAATTAGTAAATGGGGAGTGGGGAATGGGGAGTGGGGAGTGGGGAGTGGGGAGTGGGGAGTGGAGAGTTAGGAATAAATAGATAACTTTTTTGTTACTCTCTGCGGCTCTGCGCGAACCATAAAAGGATGTTTTAAAATATTCGTGCAAGACACACCATAAACAAAGTGAGTACAAAGCCCACGCTACGCAAACACAACAAAGGATGAAGATATCTACTCCCCACTCCCCACTCCCTACTCCCCACTCCCCACTCCCTACTCCCTACTCCCCACTCCCTACTCCCTATTTTCAAATGTCAGATAATACTAATACTCGTTCAGCTAGCACTGCACCTTTAAATTCTGTAAGTTACTCGCTTTATCCGGCACGACGGCGGGGCAAGCATAAAATATTTATTGGCATGGCTCCTGGAGTAGGCAAAACCTACCGGATGCTGGAAGAGGGACACGCGCTTAAACAGGAAGGAATTGATGTCGTCGTTGGGCTTTTAGAAACCCACGGACGCAAGGAGACAGCTGAGAAGGGAGAGGGACTGGAGATTTTACCCCGTAAGAAATATCCTCGCGGTGAGTTGACGCTAACGGATATGGATACAGATGCTATTTTAAAGCGATCGCCCCAATTAGTCTTAATCGATGAACTTGCCCATACCAATGTCCCTGGTTCCCCACGCGAAAAACGTTACGAAGATGTAGAAATAGTTTTGGCAGCAGGTATTGATGTCTACTCCACAATGAATGTGCAACATTTGGAAAGTCTTAATGACTTAGTAGCCAGAATTACAGGTGTGGTAGTACGTGAACGTGTTGCTGATAGGATTCTGGATGAAGCAGATGAGATAGTGGTAGTGGATGTTACACCTGAAACCCTGCAAGAACGGTTATTAGAAGGCAAGATTTACGCACCCGAAAAAATCCAACAATCTCTCGATAACTTTTTTCAACGTCGTAACCTGATTGCTTTGCGGGAATTAGCTTTGCGGGAAGTAGCAGACAACGTGGAAGAAAATGCCATTGCTACTACCCCCAATGGGCAATTTTGTAATATTCACGAGCGGGTTTTGGTGTGTGTATCCACTTATCCCAACTCAGTGCAACTGTTGCGCCGGGGTGCGAGGCTGGCTAACTATATGAACGCACCGCTTTATACCTTGTTTGTTGCCGATCCAGAACGCTTCCTCACCAAGGAGGAAAGCTTACACATTCACACTTGTGAGAAACTCTGTAATGAATTTGAAGGTACTTTTATTCGTGTTACCAACAGTAACGTAGCTAATGCGATCGCTGAAGTCGCCGAGAAATATCGAATCACTCAAATTGTAATCGGAGAGAGTCAGCGATCGCGCTGGCAAATGCTCCTCAAAGGATCTTTGACGCAAAAATTAGTGCGCTTGCTCAAAAATATTGATTTGCATATCATTGCCAGCGAAAAAATGGTTTCATCCAAATAGAGGATCAAATTTCCCCAAAAACCTTAGAAGTAAAGCTTCCATGCAAACCATAGGGGATATGATGCTTGAGATGTAGCCGTGCAATTGTTCCTTTAGTAGCATCCAAAATTACCAATAAAACTCTGCATATACTTTGTTATTTATTTAGGACTTACCCACTGTACAAATGCATTGTGATGTGCATTACTTAAAATAGGCTATTTCAGGCTTTTCTTAATTATCCTGCGATCGTAAATAGACCATGCTGTAGGGGCACAGCATTGCTCATTGGTGTCAACTTAAGTCAGAGAGCTTCATTCCACAGTCATTTTACCCCACACGCCAGATGCTCCACTTGGGGAGACCCCAAGACCGCACTGGCTCCCCAAAATCTCCCCTCCCCGTTCCCGGTGAGGGGAGATTTTGTCGGTTTGTAGCGTTCGATATCAAAAGGGTTTTCAGAATAAGTCAAACCATTTTGAGCGATCGCTTGTAACTTTTGTGCCCATTCCAGCCATTTAGTTTCCACAGTTTTTCCCCTATTTGTAGAGACGTTATATGTAACGTCTCTACATAATTCTAAAGATGGCTATTAAGCATCATCTAAAGCTGCGATTCCAGGTAAAACCTTGCCTTCAAGTAACTCCAAGCTAGCGCCGCCGCCGGTGGATATGTGGCTCATTTGGTCGGCTAAACCAACCTTTTCCACAGCCGCTACTGAGTCGCCGCCGCCAATGATGGTGGTTGTGCCAGTTTTACCGATTTCCGCAAGGGTATGAGCGATCGCTTCCGTACCTACCGCAAACTTATCAAACTCAAACACACCCATTGGCCCGTTCCAAATTACCGTTTTGGTATCTGCAAGGGCATCTTGGAAAACTTTTACTGAGTCTGGGCCAATATCCAAACCTATACCATCATTGGGGATGTTCTCAATGCTGACGGTTGTCGCATTAGCATCAGGAGCAAACTTATCTGCTGATACTATATCCGTGGGTAACAAGAAGGTAACGCCCCGTTCCTTAGCCTTAGCTTCCAAAGATTTCGCTAGTTCTAACTTGTCATCTTCCACCAACGACTTACCGATATTTAAACCACGGGCTTTATAGAAGGTGAAAATCATTCCACCGCCGATGATCAGTTTGTCGCACTTCTCCAGCAAGGTTTCAATCACGCCAATTTTGCTGGAAACTTTGGAACCGCCAATAATTGCCGCTAAAGGACGTTGGGGATTTTCAATAGCATTTTGAAGATATTGCAATTCCTTCTCAACCAAATATCCAGCCACAGAAGGACTCAGGAATTTAGTCACACCTTCAGTAGAAGCATGGGCGCGGTGTGCAGTACCAAAAGCATCATTTACATAAAAATCAGCATTAGCTGCCAATTTTTTCGCAAATTCTGGGTCGTTTTTCTCCTCTTCTGGGTAAAAACGGACATTTTCCAGTAACAGCACTTGGCCATTTTGCAACGCACCAACTTCAGATGCAACTTCATCACCAATGGAGTCATCAGTTTTAACGACTTCTTGCCCCAGTAACTCAGAGAGACGCTTGGCAACGGGAGTTAGGCGTAATTTGTCATCCACACCCTTGGGACGCCCAAAATGACTTGCGAGAATGACCTTAGCACCCTTCTGGGTCAAATCTCTGATGGTTGGTAGAGCTGCGCGAATGCGAGTATCGTCGGTAATGTTGCCTTGATCGTCCACAGGCACATTAAAGTCAACCCGCACTAAGGCACGTTTCCCAGATATATCAGCCGAAGATAAACTTGCTAAACTTTTTTTGGACACACCAAACTCTCCTGATTGCCTTTTTGTTATTGTTTTGAAAGTAGAACCATCAAGATTTTACCGGAGTCAGGGGTACCCAAGTGACAGAGATATTTAAGACAGTACTATTTCCTATTGATCAAAGCCGGGAAACGCGGGAAGCTGCTGATGTAGTTACAAACGTAGTCAAAAAGTACAGCAGTCGCTTGGTGCTGCTGTCTGTGGTAGAAGAACCGCCTCCAGATGCGCCTAGTCCAGATCCGATGGTGTCACCAGAGGTAGTTGCTAAACTGCTGGAAAATGCCCAATCTTTATTTTCTGGGCAAGGAATTCAATCCGAAATCCTGGAAAGGCGAGGTAAACCAGCTTTTACTATCTGCGATGTCGCTGATGAAATCGGAGCCGATTTAATTATCATGGGCTGTCGAGGGCTAGGCTTGACTGAAGAGGGAGCGGATGATAGTGTTACGACTCGCGTGATTAATCTTTCCCCTTGCCCAGTGCTGATTGTGCCCTAGTAGTCTGGCAAGCTAACTTTGACGGGTGAGACACTTCCTATTCGTTGCCAGTTGTGGAGGTGTTACCGTTGACCAAGTTAGAAAATATGTCGAGAATCAGGCTGCGGTGTCGGAATGATTGGCGATTCGTCACCCACCCCACAAACATTTGAGCGGTGGTCAAAATTGGTCGGGGGTGGGATTCCAAGGGCGCCGCGCTATCCCCCTCACCGCCAACTGCTAAGAGCAGTCTGGCGGGAGTACCCCGCGCTTTAGATGGCTCTATTTCAACCTACACGACGGTTTATTCAACAAGCTGGAGGGACAAGTTTCCTGACTCTCTTGGGCTGCAATCGACGGGAGCAAGCAATGCTGACGCTATATACCTTTGGGGACTCAATTTTAGATTGAAGGCGATCGCCCATGCTCATCCACTCTCATCATAGCAGCCATTCCCTCGACATCCCCCGAATCGCTGTCTTCTGCATTAGATATATGAGTGTAGAGGAAAACTAGCACTAGGCTGGCTTCCCCAAAATTGTTGGGTGAGGGGCAAGGAGCAGATATCGGATTCCTATAAAAATACTCTACTGATTTATTTGCCTCAGTAGAGTATATCAATGTATATGTATCTTATGCCTCTAAGCATTATTTTATCCAATAGTAAATCTTTATACGACAGTGTAGATACTGAGTGTTATTAAACAGCACGCGACTTGTGACTGGTGTGGACACGAAAGCGGCGATATTTCTTGAAGGTGCAGTGAGTTGTCAAAATCTCATTCGTCAGCCTGGTATCAAAGTAGTGCTTAGAGTTACCCAATAATCACTTATCAAAACCTCTCGCATCGCTGCTTCATCGCTAAAAGTTTCTCGCAAAAGGCGTCCTTCATAGACCAGCTTCGGATTTGGGATTTGGTTGATTCACTATTAAGATTCAATCCCAGCAATAGAAAATCAACCCAAACAATTAAGCGCACACTCGGATGAACGCACTAACTTTTTTGGTACAACTCCAAAAACATAGTCATACATTCACTTTTACTAAATCTACATCTGCAAGCCAGATAATTCTACTTTGAGCCGATGCCATTTCTGACAAAATTGGGGAACGCCATTCTACTGCATAAAGCCAATTGTTTTTCAGGCTAAAAATCCCTTGAATAATCCGACGTGATGGTTCTTCACTAAAATCAACTTCCACCACATCGCCCAATTTAAAAGCTGGTGTAGCAACTGTGGCTTTTTCCACTACGTTTGTTCCAGAAAATTCTTCTTGAGGCAAGTATAGTATTTCACGACAGCAGACAATGGTATAAATCCATTCCTGTCTCTCCCATTGGACACCACAACAGTAGCCTGATATATCAGAGCCTGATAACAAGACTTTTTCCAGGATTTGAACTGCTAATGGTGGCATGGCTTTTCCCCACGGTACAGAACTATGCCAACAAGATTCTAAAGTGACAATTTGATTAATCATGCAAAGCAATCTCTTTTTTATACATAAACTACTTTGCACTTGTGTAATCCGGATGTAATTTAAAAATCCAGTCACAGCAGCATCTTAGTGAGCTACTATGACGCATGGCTAGGGGTCAGGCCGTCACAGACTGAAGCCGGGTAATGCGCTCGGCAGACTGCTGTGCTTCCCGGTAGAGGCGGGCATTATCAATGGCGATCGCGGCTCGATGGGCAATGTCTTCTGCCAATGCCATATCTGTTTCATACTTGACAAGTGTTGGTTAACGAATTATTTGTTATGACCCCAACAACCTCTAAGAGTGTTAATGACGATAAATAATCTGTTATTCAACACTTGAAAATACGAAACATCTGACAACCTGATAGTACTTACTTAGCGAAAATTTACTTAGATGTCTATCTTTCAAAAATATCTTTGCATAATCTTCATATTATTTGCTGATAAATGTATATACAAGTACTGAACTTTGTGTCTTCTTTATATTTTGATATTACTGTTGCACGTTATAAAATTCTGGATGCTTTGTAAGCCTCGGTTCAGGCGACTGTACATAGCAAGTTGACGGTTATTTAAGTGCAACCGTAACTTAGAGTCAACTCAATACTAAGAGTATTAACTCGGCTTCAAGTATTAAAATTAAATAATTAAATGCTTTCTATTAGACATCTCCAAAAATTAAATATGCGTTACCCAGAACCGTTGTAGAGACGTAGCAGTGCTACGTCAAAACAATTCTTGTTCACTCATATCTCTATTCGTTTTTCATTTGTATTTACAAATGAAAAACAAAGAAGTCTGAGCATCGGCTTCCGGCGCTCAGAACTTTGGAGACAAACCTTGCGTGTAAATATGCAATGTTTATTTTCCTAACAGCTTAAAAACGATAGTTGCGATCGCGCACCCACATACTAACTGGCACTGCCTTACCCTGTGGATCAACTTTCGCCTTAACTACAATGGGTGGTACTTGTCCTCTGCGGGCGCGTTGGGCTTGTAAGTCGTTCCTAATCTGCTGCCGTTGGTTTTCTGGGATGTAATATGTTTCTAAGCCGTAGTTAACAGAGCCATCTTGATAAATACCTTTTAAGGCTACCTGATTGGCTCTAAGAGTTGTGGGGCGATCGCTAGTTACTCGCAACGGCCTCCAAGCTCTAGGAACACCGCGGCCAGAGGATAGTTGCTCTTGCAAAGTCACGTATATGTTGGTTCCTTCAGGCAATCTTCTGCCACTTCCACGACCTTTGCTGACTAATGTTTGCCAACCAGGCAATCTGCTCAAATTTGCGGTGCGGGATATATTGTAATCTAAGTCTAAGGTGTTACCTTCTAGCACATTGTTAGGGTTTACAGGTACGGTTTGCAAAATCACCGTCTTACCTGTCACATCTGTATAAAGCGCTTGGGCTGGTACTGCCATAATTAGCCCTGTTTGCAGCGCCAGGGGAGCTAGTAACCGCCAAAAAGGTAAGGGCTTATTCGATTTTTGTTCACTAGCAATCAAGTAATCCCGAAAAGTCACCTTATTAGAAAATTCGGCTTCGGGAGACAAGGTTTTATTTTTAGATTCAGAAGAACTATTAGTCATGAGCGTAGTCCTAAAAAGCAGAGGTATTGAGGAGGTCAAAAGTAACGAGATTAGGACTGACGCAGAGAAACTTTAAAAACTTTAACGCACAGAAATTTCAGAATAAGTTAGGAGTAGAGACGCGATTAATCGCGTCTGTACAGGAGTTAGGAGTGCAAGGAAAAATCATCGATTTTGAAACTCCATCACTTTATGGTTGGCCTTTTCCTGACTTCTGAATTCTGACTCCTGAATTCTTTCATCCTTTACACTACTTTTTACTTGCAGAGCTACCACCAGGTAAGCGGCGTTCAAACCAGAGTCCAGCGCTAATTAAAGCAGAACCGCACAAAACAAAGACTAGGGACTTGAAAAGTAAATCGGTATCGTACTCTTGCACGCGACTGATAATTTGCAGTGTTACTAACAACATACCACCCCAAAAGGAACTTCTGTTGCTTAATTTCAATCCTTCTTGAATTAGTCCCCAGGCTAATGTTGCTAAAAGTACATTGAAAATAAAAACACCAAGTTCATCAATTCGGCTGATAGTTTGATGCCAAAAAGGTACTAGAGTAATAAAGACAAGGAAGGTACTAATGACAGCAGTCGTGAAAATCACTTCGCGGCGTGGAGGGTTATTTCTTTGACGCAGTAGAAACAACCATTGCAATACCGCCAAGCCACTGAGAATTCCCAAATCGATAATCGGCAGAGACTCAAATAAGTTTGTCACATTCGTAGGCTGATTATAACTATAATTTGGAGATTCCCAGACCCAACGAAAAGACAAGATGTAAAAGACAATGCCGAAGCTTACCAACGCTAAATTACGGGCCAAAGATTGAAACAACCTGTAATTTATGGTTGGAAACAGCAAGTCATCATAACTCCAGAATAATGCAGGTGGCAGTGCAAAAGCAAAAGATGCCACCCAAGGGGCTATATCAGCATAATTCAGCAGTGGCAGAGGATTGAGGTTGGCTTGTAAGGAACTAGCAAAGACAAAGGCTGCTAGACCAAAAATCCAACGCGATCGACAGAAGTAGGCTAAGGGTACAAACACTAGCCATGCCAATAAAGGCATGTGCTGCACCACTAGGCGCGACCAAGTTAGATCACCTGAAGCGTACCATAAGTCTTCTAATCCTGTCCAATAGCCGATTTCCACGAGGACAATTGACAGAATTCCTAAAGAATTTAAGCACAAACTAAAGGCCATCACCACAACGCCCAACCCCCAGGCGAGAAACAGTTGGGAAGCTGAACCAGCAATATTGAACATCTGGGCCATCAGCAGTAAATTTGCACCGAAAATGAAGGCGCTTAAAATGAGCAATCCCTCTCCCAGTAAGCGTTTGCTTTTTTGTGGCTTCTTTCCTTCAGGTTGTCTCCAATTGAAAAAACCAGTGATTGCGATCGCAAAAAACAAACTTATCATCAAAATAAACTTGACTTCTCGTGATCCTCCCTGCCAGTTTCCTGCTACAAAGGTAATTATACCTAAGCATAAAAGTATGCCGCCTATAGCAATTGCGATCGCTTTATTGCGATCGCGTGCAGCAGCTTCCAAGTTCTTAAATTGATAACGTTCTGCTATTTGCTCATACAGCGAAGAACTAATTAATCCTTCATCCCTCCATAATTGTGCTTCTTTGCGTAATTTTTGCGGAAAACTATCTAAGAACATGACCTTCTCCGGTGCAGTGGGGTAGCTTGGCCATTGCGTTCCCAATGGCGGTCATTATATTTTGAGTATGAAGCCAAAAGCCTTAATTACATTGTTCTTGTGTAACAGTTTTATTTTGATTTGGATACAAGCTAATTCGTAATTCGTAATTCGTAATTCGTAATTAATAATCCACATGGAAAAACCTTCTAATTTATTACTTAAAGTCTCGCGGCGTTTGTTCAATAATCTAGATGATCAAGAAAAATTTATTGAGGCTTTAATGAATCCTCAGCCTTTTTCACCGAGTATTCTTTGGTGTAAAGAAAAGACAGAGATTTCGCCTTTGACAGTGGAAACACCAACCTATTGGCAACCACAATTTATAGACCGTTTATCCTTGGGAGAAAAACCTGGTCAGCATCCCTTACATCAACAAGGATATTTCTATTGTTTAGATTTTTCTTCAGTGTTTGCAGCTACTACTTTGTTAGCTATTCCTGTGCCAGTAAGTTTAGTTTTTGATATGTGTGCCGCACCAGGAGGTAAAAGTATCTTTGCTTGGAAAGCTTTACAACCTGACTTACTCATCAGTAATGAAGTAATTGGCAAACGTCTGGGAATGCTAATTTCTAATTTGAAGCGTTGCCAGATTAGCCCTAGTGCAGTAGTTAATAGAGATTCTAGTATATTTGCCGAAATGTTTCCCTACTCTAGCAATCTAGTAATAGTAGATGCTCCTTGTACTGGACAATCTTTACTAGCTAAAGGTGAAAAAGCACCCGGATGTTTTCACCCAACTGCTATTAATAAGAGTGCAAATAGACAAAAACGCATCATAGCAAACTCAGCTAAACTTGTTTCACCACAAGGCTATCTTGCTTATATGACTTGCACATATTCACCCGAAGAAAATGAGCAAGTTTGTGAATGGTTCTTGGAACGCTTTCCCCAGTTTCAGGCAATAGAGATTAGTAATTTAGCCAAATATCAGTCGCATTTAACTAAAATGCCTTGTTATCGGATGTTTCCTCAGGATATGTTAGGTGCTGGTGCGTTTACAGTACTGTTTAAAAATACTAATGAGGATAAAGATCAAGATGAGCGTAAAGAAGTAGATTTAAATACAATATCTTCGCTGTATATCTATCAAAATATGAAAAAGTCAAGTTAGTTAAATTTATAGCATTAAGCTAGAATATCTAATATTTGGAATAGTGCTGCATTTGTCAATCAGCCATCAGAAATACACATTTTACAGCAGTTGATTTTATATTTGTAAAATTACAAGCCTAGTACAGCGGGCGCGGAAATAAGCATACCATTTCAAATGGGGCAAGAAGCTCGGAATACAATTATGCGTGAATGCGTGAATGCATGAATTTTGACTTCCGCCTTACGGTAGGGCTGCATAGATGTGCGGCGTTACTTCAACAATCAATAACTTTCAATAATTAACTTTTATGGTTAATAAAGTTTTTTAACCTTTTCATAACCTGAAGTTAACTAAAATTTATCCGGTATCAGCTCTCGACTTTTTGAAATAAACATTGTACAAAAAAGCTAGACCGTAAAGGATGCAAATTACATGAGTCGAAAAATCAGCAAAGTCTTTAAACAGTCTGGGGTGATTCCTTATAGAGTGAACAATGGCAAAGTCGAAATCTTGCTAATCACAACCCGTAACTTTCAACACTGGGTAATTCCGAAAGGAGATATTCCTAATGGCATGAGTCCGCCCGCTTCAGCAGCCAAAGAGGCGTGGGAAGAAGCAGGGGTAATTGGGCAGGTAGACACCAATGAACTCGGTAGTTACAAGTACCGCAAACGAGGCAAAATTTACCGAGTTAAGATGTATTTGTTACCAGTTGATATGCTGAGTGAAGATTATCCAGAAGCAAGTAAAAGAAAACGGCAGTGGTTAGAAGTGACTAAAGCTATCAGGCGGGTTAAGTTTAATTCACTCAAACGAATCCTTAAAGGTTTTTTCCAGGTCGAATCTCACTTTTGTGCATTTCAAGATCCTAATCAAGTATAGAAAAAATACATTAATTAAGTATGCATAATTAAACATACAATAAAATCCTAGTTTGTAGTGAGCGATTCATCGCTCATAGCAAGGTTTCTAGTACAAAATTGAATTTATTTATCCCTTGCTAATTCTTCAAAAACCCTGGAAGCAACTTGAGAGCTTTTCAATAAGTAGCTATATTTAAAACAATTGCGATCGCTAATTCAAACAAGTAAACATTAAATGTAAAGCATCACCTATCTTTACATTACATCTCTTGCACGAATATTAAATAGACCCCCCTTAGTCCCCCCTTATAAAGGGGGGAAATCGAGTAAGTTTACTCCCTCCCCTTAATAAGGGGAGGGTTGGGGTGGGGTTTTGAGGATTCATGCAAGAGGTCTATTTAATTGATGTTGAGTATGGGGCTATTTATTGAGTGTACAATTCGTTCTAAATCCATAGTAAAGCTACCCAAGTTTTTATACCAACAATTCCATCAACTTGTAATCCCTTAGATGTTTGGAAACTAACAATTGCATCCTTATAGAAATTTAAATATTCAACCGAATTAAATATTATCTGTTGCCTCAATCAAAGCACTACGAATTCCTGATTCACTCATCGAATGCCCGGCATCATGAACCACAATAAATTCTGCTTCCGGCCAAGCGCGATGTAATTCCCAAGCTGATATCATTGGGCAGACTACATCATAGCGTCCCTGAACAATTACAGCCGGAATATGGCGAATGCGGTCTACATTTAAGAGTAATTGATCTTCTGTTTCAAAAAATCCCTTATTTATAAAGTAATGGCATTCAATACGTGCGAAAGCTGAAGCAAATTCACTCTCGCCAAACTTTTGCATGAGTTCTGGGTCTAAAAAAAGTCTACTTGTACTAGCTTCCCAAATTGACCAAGCACGCGCTGCTGTTAATTGAATTTCTAAATCTGGATTGGTCAAGCGTTTGTAATATGCTGCGATTAGATCATCACGTTCATCTACGGGAATTGGTTTGAGATATTCTTCCCAAGCATCAGGAAAAATATAGCTAGCACCCTCTTGATAAAACCATCGCAACTCTTTTTGCCTCAGCATGAAGATACCACGGAGAATTAATCCCGCGCATCTAGAGGGATGGGTTTGACTGTAGGCTAATGATAAAGTGCTACCCCAACTACCACCGAAGACTGTCCACTTTTCTATACCTAAGTGTTGGCGCAGTTTTTCGATATCACTGACTAAATCCCAAGTGGTGTTTTCTCGTAATTCAGCATGGGGCGTACTTTGACCACAACCGCGCTGGTCAAACATCACTAACCGCCATTTTTCGGGGTGGAAATATTGCCGATAAAAAGTTGGACATCCACCACCAGGGCCCCCATGCAGCAAAACGATGGGTTGACCTTGCGGGTTCCCTGACTCTTCAAAATGAATGGTATGAAGGTCAGAAACCTGTAAACTACCTTCTAAGTAAGGCTTGATCGCTGGGTAAAGTTCTCGCATTTTGGATATTTTATCAGTAATGTTGTCATCGCGATCGCGCCAGCCCTGAGTTGTCAGATCGTTGGCGCGATCGTATTACAACATCTTTCGTAAGGGCACAGCATTGCTCATTGGTGTCAACTTAAGCTAGAAATAGCTTAACTGTTGGCTTCCTTACCCGCCTTGAACTAAAGTTCTTTGGCTTTTAGCTAAAGTCTACTGAAGTAGACTAAAGATTTTTAGAAATTTAGTCATCTTTTAGATGACTTTCGCTATTAGCAAGGAACTTCAGTTCCTTGCGGGACAACACTTTTACGTTAAGTTGACACGTATGAGCATTGCTGTGCCCCTACAGCATGGTCTATTGACGATCGCAGGATAATTAAGAAAAGCCTGAAAACTTCCGGGAGCATCGTTAATGCACATCACGATGAATTTGTACAGTGCGTAAGTCCTATATTTATGACAAATATATTGAATGGCTTTATGTAAATTCTTGGGGGTTGCCCGAATTCAATCAACAACTGCCCAAATTCAATCAACGACTGCCCAAATTCAATCAACGACTGCCCAAATTCAATCAACGACTGCCCGAATTCAGTAAACGACTGCCCAAATTCAATCAACGACTGCCCGAATTCAATCAACGACTGCCCGAATTCAATCAACGACTGCCCGAATTTAATATAGGAACTTAGCAAACTTGCTTTTATTAAACACAAAAGCGATGGCTTTGCCAACGCCTGCCGTAGGATGCCCGAAGGGCTGTAGGGCGAACGCAACAATTGAACTGATACAAAGCGTAGACGCATTCGCAAAGCGTCTCCAAGAGTTGCGGTGAGGGAGTCGCAGTCTTGGCGGTTCCCGTCGATTGCGATAGCGCAGCGTTAGCGACGCAGGAGCGTCACTCCCGAACCCGTTGGCGCAGCCTCTCGTAGAGAAGGGCGAATCAAAAGACATCGCACAAAAATTTACACGAATTCCTCATCCTAATTCTATGTAAAAATACTTCTGAAGTCATTGAGAAGTATAAAGTAATACTATATATTAAAGTAAGAAAGGCGATGTCTACGACGGGCTATTCGGCGTCGCAGACTCTTGGCCGAGGGCGATCACCTTTCATTTAACCCCTACAATTGGAGTCAACTATGATCATGACACAATCAAAAAAGTTCGCCAAATCACAACAAAAGCAGTATTTACCTAAAACCTTTAAAAGGTGAAAGTTGTTCTCAGCGTACCGATAATCGCATCGTCGTTACCGCTATTTTGACCAGGCGAGGTCAACCAGATGACACCAGGGGTGATTGAGATGTTATCTGATACGCGATACTTGTAGAAACCTTCAAAGTGATAGGGTATATCATTACCAGCAGCAACACCTGTCCGGTTAAAGGAATAGGGTTCCGCACCAGCAAAAATACCTAAAACGTTACCC
Source organism: Nostoc mirabile CHAB5784 (assembly GCF_020829645.1). Taxonomy (GTDB): domain Bacteria; phylum Cyanobacteriota; class Cyanobacteriia; order Cyanobacteriales; family Nostocaceae; genus Nostoc; species Nostoc mirabile. The sequence continues at coordinate 163,213 of NZ_JAIVFS010000004.1, forward strand.
TGTTTACCGAAGTCAGGTAAGGCTATCCCAACACCGTAGCTCCAAGCTTCATAATCATCATCTGCACCAAAGCCTGTGACATCGTGGTAAGAAACGAACCCACTAATTGACAGTTTGTCGTTGGGTCTGAAGGCTGCCGACACACCATAGGAATTACTGGAAGATGCGTTTAGGGCAGTAAGGTTGTTAGCTAGGCTGTTAGCTTGACCAGTACCTACGACGGGGCTAGCGCCAGTCGTCAAACCACCACCTGCATCAAATAAACCGATACTTCCAGCACCATGATACCCGTGAACGTAGGTAGCAGCGATCGCCAAGCGATCGCCAACACTAAAGTTCAACTGTCCAAGAGCTGCATAGTTACCCTCTAACAAACCTTGATTTACTCCAGGATTATTAGCATTTGATGCCAAGTAGCCTACAGTCAGTGAACTTGGTTTGAAAAAACTGCCACCGCTACCAAAGGGTAAAGTTAGTGCTGCACCTGCACCACCACCAATGCGATAGATGGGACTTTCAGAAGCAAAGGTAGACAAAGCACCATTACCGCCATCATAGTCCTCAAAGTAAGGGTTGTTAGTGGCAACATAATCACTATGAATACCTCCGGTGGCCGCCAAGTAAACTTGGGCTGGGCCGATGGGTACGTAATACGCCAGCCAGTCTATAACGACACTGTTATTGGTGCTTCCACCGGCGAGTTGAAATGTTTGTGTACCTTCAGCACTATTGATAACCCCATTAGCGTTATCCCTTAATGAAAAGGCTCCTGCATTACCAGCAGCAAGACGGGTGTGTAAAACGTCTCTACCCGTGAAACTGGTTTGCAAATCTAAACGTACCCTATCTTGGAAGACAGTATTGTTCGCATCGCCAGTATTACCGCCAAAAATATCAGTAACGGCAAAAATGGCTTCACCCACCAATTTTGTAGTAGTGGAAAACTGATTTGCTTCCAGTTCAGCAGTTCGTGCTTCTACAGCATCGACTCGGCCACGCAGAGTTGCTAGTTCTGCCGAGAATTCCTCTTGCAAACGTTGGAGGGTTGTTAAATCCTGTTTTGTCACCAAATCAGCCGTTGCTGTGGCAATCAGTTCATTAACCCGATCTAAACAAGCATTCAAACCTGCGGCAAATTCATAACGAGTCAATGCCCGGTTGCCACGGTAAGTGCTATTGGGGTATCCAGCAATACAACCGTAGCGTTCAACCAGGGATTGCAAAGCTTGGAATGCCCAGTCAGTGGGCTGTACATCAGAAAATTGAGAAACTGATGTGACTTGAGACAGTGAATTTTGGTTCTTGCCTTCACTGCTGTAGCGGTTAACTTGTTCTAAAACCTTCTTATCATCAGTCTTTTGGGCAACCAACTGCTGATTTTTTGGTTGTGTTTGGATGAATATTGAAGCACTAGAAGCTATTGGTGCTTCTGCCTGAGCAACTTTTGCATTTATATCTTCAGAAGAGGCTGGTACTTTAGTAGCCATAGCCTTAGCGGAAACCAACACTGTCACTCCCAAAACTACTGGGCTTAATACCAGAGTTTTCCACAATAGATGAGACATTTTTTATTTTCCTTTCCCAAAAAAGGCCCGAAATGACTGGCTTCAAGAAAAAGAGAACAAGCAGTTATTCTACTTGTTGGAAATCTTATCAAATTCCAGTAACTTTAAGATATGCTTCACAAAATTGTTAATAATTCAGAATTCAGAATTCAGAATTCAGGATTCAGGATTCAGGATTCAGCAATCTTTCAGTGGGGGATTCACCCGCCACTGTCTTGTTGACCACCAAATTGAAAATTTGGTGGGGGTGCAAAAACAGAGTCTTGCAACGTGACCTCACCAGAGTAATCAAAAACACCCCACCCCCAACCCCTAAGAACTCTTCGGGCTACCGTGTACACACAAGTCTTTTAGAGTGGCTCCACAGATTTTTAATCCCCCCAACCCCTCTTGAAAAGTAAAGCTGTTTTATTCCCTCAAAGGCTCAAAAAAGACTTGTGTTGTGAACGAAAGTACTTGTGTTGTGAACCAAAGTACTTGTGTTGTGAGGGACTTCCAAATAAAAAAATACCCAATAAATTTACGAAAAAGCTCTCTCCTTATTCCTCTGTGTTCTCTGTGTCTGGAGTGGTTCGTTTATTTGGGTAATTTATTTCTTGGAAGTCCCTGAACCAAAAGACTTGTGTTGTGAACGAAAGTACTTGTGTTGTGAACCAAAGTACTTGTGTTGTGAACCAAAAGACTTGTGTGTACACCGTAGGCTCTTCGGGAGGGGAGCGTAAGTTTACTCAAATGCGGGGTGGGGTTCTTTATTTTTTATTTATGCAAGAGGTCTAAGACTTACGCATTTTGACGAAAAAACGTCATTGCCAGCGACAGCAAAGCAATCTCCCCAAGACCGAGATTGCTTCCCTACACTACGTTTCGGTCGCAATGACATATACTTAGTTGCGTAAGTCCTAAGGTCTAATCAACACTGTCCTAACCTATGTGACTACGGCTACAAGTAAGTGGGTCAAATTAAATATAAAACCTCACCCTGCCTCCGGCTTCCCCCGACAATACCAAGGAGAGGGATTGAGGGTTGTCATAACAAAACGTTATAAAAAATAATTCGGAAGACACATACTTAACCCCTAGCCCTGAGTTACATTTAATCTATTGTTAACCTTTAACTTGATGTAGCTATTGGCTAATTCGGTAAATGACTAAAAATAGCAGTAATCGTGAAAAATTAAATATTTTAGCGAAAATATCTCCTAATTTCATCTCTACACCACAAAGCAACGAAGTTAATCAGAGTACAAGTAAAGCGATCGCTTTAGTTACGAAGTCACAGCCCTCAGGTGCCTTGCAAATAGTTCATGTAACTACCGGGCGCGTGCGACTCCGTACCACTGACAGTAGTCTCAACTCGATACTAGACAACATAGCCCAAGATTTCCGCTCCTTAGAAGGAGTGAGGGAAGTTAGCGTGAATGAGCAAACGGGCAGTTTGGTAGTTAATTTTGATGAAGATAAGCTCTCATTACCGCAAATTTTGGCGCTAAAATCCGATATTGAGATCCAACAGCCACAGGCTTCGTCTGATTCACCTAGCAAGACCGATCCCTTTGCAGCTTGGAAATCTCCTTTATTTTGGAAAGAGCAGGGCATTTCCTTAATTCCGATGATGACAGGCTTGGCGGTAACAGGAGGGTTGGGAATTCATGGCTGGGTATCGATTCCAGTTTATATGATTGCGGCGGATGCAACCCGTGGTGTAATTGGTTATCTTGGCTCTCAAGTTCCGACATCAGAAAAAAACGAAGGTAATAACACCAGTTCTGCGATATCGGAATTATCAAAAGAGGAGCGCAAATCTACTATCCAACCAGAAAAGTCAACAAATAATCTTGAGAAGGCTAGCAAGGTGGTAGCACCTGCAAAGATTGACTACAGTGTAGTGCATGCAATTGGTGGACGTATTCGCTTCAATGTGCCAAAAATTGCTGAAGATCGAGCCTATGGGCGGCGACTTGAGAGAATAGTGAAAACCGATGCTGAAGTTACAAGCGTGCGTGTGAATTTTGATGCAGCATCGATCGCGATCGCTTATCAGTCTCGTGATATTCCATTATCTTATTGGGTGAGTCTGATGGAATTAGCGTTGGAGATAAACCCACCAACACTAGGCATGACAACGGCTAATCAACCCCTAGAAGAAGTTAGTCAGACGAATGAAATTACAGACGCAACAACGGCAAATCATACAACTCAGGTTACTCAGACTGCTGAAGTTATCAACTCAACAACAGCAAACCAAACAACTCCACAGTTATCCAGTCTGTGGACTAACCTAAAATCGCCTGCGATGTCATTGTCATTAGGTATTATGGCGAACTTACCCTTGGGAACCTAATATACAGTTTCAAATTGCGGAATACTGGAGGGCAATTATGACTGGTTTAAATTTAGAAACGGTAGCAGATTTAGACAAAAAACAAGAGCAAACAGTCACAGACGAGATTAATTGCCCAAAAATGCCGCCTTCAAGGGTAGCACATAGCATTATTTGTGCATTTCCCGGACAAGTGGCGTTTTGCATACCTCAGATTAGAGAAGATGAAAAATATATGCAACGTCTTCTCGCCTTGCTTGCCAATGAGCCTTTGGTAATCAATCAGCAAGTCAATACTACTATGCTAGGATCAATTGCCATTACCTATAAATCTGATCTAATGTCAGATGTTGACATGCGATCGCATTTGGCTAATTTGATTCAGTTGGCTGGTAATGCAGAAGTGGTATCAGCATCTGCAAACCAATTCAAACCATGCTCAACTGCGGTGACGACAGAAGACAGGCAGGATAGAAAGCCAAAAAGAGAAGCCCAGAAGCAGACATCAGCAACATTCTCCTTATCCTCTGCGGATGCGTCAGTCTCTAAGAGGTTGTTTGAAAAGTGTTTCACTGTGACTTTAGGTACTTTTAGATCCCCCCTACCCCACGCCAGTCGCTCCACTTGGGGAGACCCCAAGACCGCGCTGGCTCCCCTTAAAAAGGGGGGAACCGGAGTCAAAGTCCCCCTTTTTAAGGGGGATTTAGGAGGATCTAAAACTTTTGATACCAATAAAAGGACTTTTCAAACATCCTCTAAGACTAAAAGCAATTCGGCATCCTCGGCTGATTCTGTAATTCAACAACCAAAAAAACCTGCAAAAGTAGCTTATAGCATTGCTCATGCAATTCCCGGAAGGGTGCGGTTTCGTGTGCCTGGAATTGCCTGCGATCCAAAATATGTCCAACGGTTAGAGACATTACTCAAATCAGATTCTACAGTTACCAGTGAGCGAGTTAATAGCGCTGCGAGATCAGTTGTCATTACCTATAAAACTGGAATGATGCGGAATTCTCAGAAGCGAGTGCAAAGCTTTTTATTAACACCAATATCTCATCTAGTCAATTTAATTGAATCTGCCAATGATCCCGCCACAGCGATAAGTTAGCTAAGGGACTTCCAAGAAATAAATTATCCAAATAAACGTAGACGCTTTGCGGCTTGCCGCAGGCTACCACAGAGACACAGAGAAGCCAGTGCGCCCTTGCGGGTTCCCCGACTTGAAGCAACTGGCGCGACACAGAGGAATAAGGAGGAGAGAGTTTTTTCGCCAGTTTTTTGAGTATTTTTTTATTTGGAAGTCCCTAACTAATCCAGCAAATGACAAATAACCAAACTTTTGATAGCTAATCAATCTCGCAGGATTGGTAGCTAATTTGCTCTCTTTACCTTAATAAAGAGCCTGATTTTCATCGAAGTGTAACAATTTTGGATTAAAGAAAAGTAATGGCAAAAGTAGCAGTGCAACTACCATCACCCCCAAAATCTCAATTCACTGTGTTGGAAGGGAATGGAAAAGTTTCTTTAATTGACACTAATGGACACTCTCAAGGAGAGTTACCCAACGTTACCTACAGCGTTATCCATACAACTCCGGGAAGACTGCGGTTTCGCGTACCTCGCTTACGCTGTGATGCCGATTATGCCAAGCGTCTGGAAGTGTTGTTAACAGCAGATGCGCTGGTGAAGAATGTCCGTGTCAAGCCTGCGGCAATGTCGGTTGCAGTTACTTATAAATCTGATAAAGTTTCCGATGCGAAGATGCGATCGCACCTTCACGATTTGATTCAGGCTGCAAGTGTTGTAGTCGTTCTCAAAAACTCTACATCTTTATCGGAAACCGAAAAAGAGGCATCTTGGCCAGGTTTACAACTTTCCGCCCTTGCGACTACTTTAGCAGTACTGGGGGGGCCGTTAGGATTACCAATGCCACCTTTAATAGTGGTGCTTCCCATCGCCATTGCCACACTACCCGTCATCCAACGAGCCTGGGAAGGTATTAGGGTAGAGCGAAAATTGAATATTGACTTTTTGGATCTGATGGCGATCGCTATTACTACCTTCCAAGGCCAATTTCTCACACCATCGCTGATGCTCGGTTTAATTGAAGTGGGCGAAAATATCCGCGATCGCACGGCTCGTTCTTCTGCTCAACAAACTCTAGATTTACTTAGTTCTCTGGGGCAATTTGTCTGGGTGGAACGCAATGGCGACAAGCAACAAATTCCCATTCAAGATGTGCAGCGTGGCGATACAGTGATTGTTTACCCTGGCGAACAAGTGCCGGTTGATGGTAGCATTTTGCGAGGTAAAGCCCTGCTAGATGAGCAAAAACTAACTGGCGAGTCGATGCCAGTCTTGAAGAAAAAGGGACAACCAGTTTTTGCCTCAACGCTGGTACGGGAAGGACGAATTTATATTCTTGCAGAATGGATAGGGAATGATACCCGCGCCGGACAAAGCATTAAGTTAATGCAAGAAGCGCCTGTCCACGACACCCGGATAGAGAATTATGCCATAAAATTTGCTCAAAAAGCTGTTGTGCCAACTTTGCTACTTGGTGGGGCAGTATTTGCCGCAACCCGCAACCCCTCACGGGCAGCTAGCGTTTTAACTCTAGACTTTGCTACAGGTATTCGAGTCTCCGTCCCCACAACAGTTTTAGCAGCATTAACTTATGCTGCACGGCGGGGGATTCTCATCCGTAGCGGACGGGCGTTAGAACAACTAGCAGAAGTTGATACCATAGTTTTTGATAAAACGGGGACACTGACTAAGGGAGAAGTCGATGTTGTCAGTGTGGAAAGTCTCAATCCAGCAACATCAAGATTGCGGGTGTTGGAATTGGCAGCCGCCGCCGAACAGCGTTTAACTCATCCAGTTGCAGAAGCAATTGTTCGCTATGCCCAAGCAGAGCAAGTGGCAATTTTGCCGCGTAGTAAGTGGGACTATCAACTAGGTTTGGGCGTGCAAGCTCTGATTGATGAAGAGACAGTTTATGTTGGGAGCGATCGCTTTTTGCGTTCTAGTGGCGTTGACATGGCAGCGCTAAATGGTCAGCAAAAATCAACAGATTCAGCGATTTATGTAGCTAGCAATGGTCAACTTCAAGGTATTATTAAATATAGTGACCTTCTGCGTCCCGAAAGCCGGGAAGTCATTACAGCACTTTCGACGGTCGAAGGTGTAGAAATTCACATGCTAACCGGCGATAATCAGCGAACTGCTACTGCTGTTGCTGCTGAACTTGGTATCTTGCCAACGCATACTCACGCAGAAGCTTTTCCAGAACAAAAGGCAACAGTTGTCCGCCAACTGCATGAACAAGGTAAGACAGTTGCATTTGTAGGTGATGGGATCAACGATTCGCCAGCTTTAGCCTACGCAGATGTTTCCGTATCCTTTGCCAACGGTTCTGAGATAGCCCGCGAGACAGCAGACTTAGTGTTGATGCAGAATGACTTGCATGGTTTATTAGAAGCGATCGCGATCGCTCGTCAAGCCAAGCAATTGATTCGGCAAAACACAGCACTTGTTGCCGTTCCTAACCTAGCGGCAATGGTGATAGCCGTTTTCTTTGGTCTTAACCCCTTAGCTGCAACAGTAGTCAACAATGGCTCAACCGTAGTTGCCGGAGTCAACGGTTTGCGTCCAATTCTTAAAAATCGTCAACATAAAGCTCTACTATCGGCAAGATGATACAACTATGCCGCCAAGAGTATCTTAAAAAGCTTTCCAAGATTTCTTAATTAATAGGAGAAAATTGAACATGGCACCTAAAATTAGTGATTTTGTTGAAGATGCAGGCGCTCCCGGTATTATAGCCGGAATTGGTGCAGTCCTCTTAGCACCTGTTCTATTGCCCATTGTCGCTGGAGTTGGTAAACCCTTAGTCAAGTCAGTCATCAAAGGCGGAATTGGTCTTTATGAAAGAAGCAAAGGAACCATTGCAGAAATAGGAGAAACCTGGGAAGACATGGTAGCCGAAGCCAGAGCAGAACTTGCTGAAGAAAAAGAAACCCCCGTGTTTGAAGCCACTGCCACCAATGCGGATAATGTCGCCGATAATGGTGTGTAATTTCATCTGCCTATTAGCAAGTTAAATTCTTCCCCATAGGCGACTTCCAATTACCAAAATAAAAGAACCCCACCCCCAACCCCTCCCCGCAGGCGGGGAGGGGAGACAAAGCACAGCTTTGGCGGGGTGGGGTTCTCCGGGTTTAATAAGTAATCAAGCGGACATAATATAATTTATGTTTTGGAAGTCCCTAGTGCAAGATAGCGCAAAAACTCTCTCGCTCCTCTTATTCCTCTGTGTTCTCTGCGTCGCGCCAGATGCTTCTCCCAAGGGGAGACGCTGCGCGAACAAGTCGGCAGAGCCGCCCAACGCACTGGCTTCTCTGCGGTTCGTTTTTTAGTAATTTTGCACTCATTCCTATAGATAACAAACCCACAACAAAGAATCCACTATCACACAAGTAAAAAAGGTGGTTGCATGTTGACTAATGGTTATAGCACTTACAATAAAATGCCGGAAATTATAGACAAACCCACTTTCAAAACACCACCAAAACCGATATCTACAAAAGTTGTAAGTTCGACTCCCGGAAGATTGCGGTTAAGAGTGGCTCATTCCCATCGTCAACCAGAAAAGATGCAACGCATCGCCAATGCTTTGTCAGCAAATTCTCACATTAATCAAGTTAAGACAAATGTCCATCATGGCAGTATTGTTATCAATCACGATGGTAAAGATGGCAGTCTAGAAAATGTGCTAGCAACACTTAAAGATTTAGGAATAATTTTTGCCGATGTTACCGAGGGTAACACCGAGGCAGCAGCAGGAGTATCATCTGCGGTTGTTGACTTAAACCAGCGCGTCAAACAGTCAACACATGGTGCTTTTGATCTGCGGATTCTTTTCCCTTTAGGATTAGCTAGTCTTTCGCTGCGGCAATTACTTAACAAAGGGTTGCAGTTAGAAATTATTCCCTGGTATGTTTTAGCATGGTATGCTTTTGATAGCTTTATTAAGTTGCACGGAACTAGCCAAAAACAATCACCAAACGAGTAACTAAAAAACTTAATTAATCTGCCAAATCTTGATGGTTTTATCAGAACTACCACTAGCAAGAAATTGACCATTCCGGCTAATAGCAATAGAGTTTACTGCTCCTGAGTGTTCTGTGATAGTTTGCAGTAACTCTCCCGTCCGCAAATGCCAAATTTTGATGGTTTTGTCTGCACTACCGCTAAAGAGAATTTCTCCATCAGGACTAACAGCTAAGGATCTTACCTCTTCTAAATGTCCAGTCAATGTGTGTAATACTTTACCTGTAGCTAGATACCAAATTTTGATAGTTTTGTCTGTGCTACCGCTAAAGAGAATTTCTCCATCAGGACTAATGATTACTGATTTCACCCCACCTAAATGTCCGTTGAGGGTGCGTAATGGATCGCCCGTGCGGGGATTCCACAGCCTGATTTTGTTGTCAGAACTACCACTAGCAAGGATTGTACCATCAGAGCTGATAGCAGCAGCATAAACTGCGGATGAATGCCAAAGGGTACAAATGCGTTGGCATAGCCCGCCGCAGGCATCGCCTTTATGCAAGTTCCAAATTTTGATTTTATTGCTACCACTGGCAAGAATTTGTCCATCAGGACTGATGGCGATGCAGTTAACCGGTTTTTGATGTCCTAACAGAGTGTGGATTAGTTTGCCAGAATTGACATTGTAGACTCTAACATTACTTTTGGGGTGTTGGCAACTACCAACAGCGAGGTAATGTTCATCAGGACTAATCGCAACAGAGGAAATTTCGCCTAAATCTTCTGCGAGGGTGCGAATAAGTTTGCCGCTTTTAGAATTCCATACTTTGATAGTTTTATCTGCACACCCGCTAACTAAACTCTCAGAATCAGGACTAATGACGACAGATGTCACTTTTTCTGAATGTCCAGTTAGGGTATGGCTGAGAACGATATGTTGTAGTGTAACTTGGTGTTTGAGGTTGGCAACACAATTTAAAATTTCCTCAACATCAGCAAGACTCTGAGTATCACCCACTGCAACAAAATATTCTCTTAACTTTTTGACATATTCCTCATCTTTGACGCTGACGGCTGATTGCATTGCCTGAAGCGGGTTTGTAGAATCCTGTAGTGATATTTGGCGTAGTTGCAACCATGTAGCCACTGAATAATCAAGCTGTTCATTTGCCCAAGAGCGTAGTTTACCGCCGTAGGCATCGCTTAAATGAGATAAACTCTGGGCTAATTGCAAAGCCAATTCTGGAATCCAGTAACAACGCTCATTTTCCAGAGCTTGGTAAACTTGCTTGTAACCAGAGGCGATAACCTGTACTGATTGTAAATCAAAAGTATCTGACAGCAGACTCGGCAGCAACTCTGGTAGTAACGGAGGTACACCATGATTAACCAGGTGGTAAATATCTGCTACCCAACCTGCAACCAAACAGTGATAAGTAATCAAAACCTGACAAAGGTTTTCAAAGTCTTGACGGTTGACTTGATATTGTAAAGATAACTTACTAATATCAATTCCTTTTTCATTCCATTTTTCTACCTTTTCTAAAATTGCCAAATTAACAACATTCTCTTTTCCAATGTGATTAATTTCCTCTAAGTTTTCTCCCAAGGACAGCAGTTCATCTCTAATCTTTTTCCATTCTAACGCTCGTCTTTTAGCAGACTCTTCCAGAATTTCTCGATAAGGTAAACGAGCAATTGTTTTATAATAATAATTACCTTGTCCCAAACCCCAGTAGGCAATCCGAAAATTTAAATAATCTCCGTCATTTTCTGACTCTAAAATCAAAATAGGCTCTGTTTTCAACATTCCAAACAGAGCCTTAATACTTGATTCACTGTGAAAACGCTTACTATCCCAAGCTCCTGCCAATAATTCTGTTGGTCTAACTTGACTGTTTAGAGAGTAATGCTTGTTGAAAAAATCTCGTAATCCTTCAGCCAACATTAACTCAATTTGGGAAATTGTTTCATCTCTATTCTCGTTAAATTGGTCAAAATGTACTTGAGGAGGAGCGATAAAAATTTTCAGTGGGGTGCGTCCATAATTGGTGGAGTCTAAAATTTGCGAAGGGTATAATCTTAAGGGCCAGCTATCAAGAATTTTATTAACTTCTGGCAACTTGAGCGCTGTTTCTCGCTCTTGGGCAGCTATTCTTAATTGCGTTTGGTGATTGTCGGCTACTAATTGCTGTTGGAAAATTCTTTCTTGTTCAAAGTCTTCAACATAACTGCTTTTTTTATTTGAAGGATTTAGAACTTTGAGTATTTCGGGAATTACTTCAATCGGTTCATATTTACTCAGAGCTAAATCTTGACTTCTCTTTTGTACTAGCTCTGCAACAACAGGTGCAAACTCTAGTACCAGTTGAATTAGTAAGCTTAACCCTTGCTGCATAAACACATACCTAGAAAGTGAATAAAATAAATAAGCAAGGCTTGCATGAAATCAGGGCAATACTCCCATCCAGTAAATTCATACATACTCTTGATCTTACTACTTGAGAATATAGTAACTCGACCCTGAAACATTAAAATGCTTACATGTCAATAAGCCTATGTAGTGAAATACTTGTAAATCAAACCGCAATGCGAGAGTTATTAGTCATTAGTTCAAGAGAAACCACGCCCCTTGCTCAGAGCATCGCAAGGGGCGAGGTATGTACCAAAAACTCTTTATCAAAATGATAATCATCTAAGAAGGGAGGGAAGAGAGCATTTATCAACAAGGCAGAGGGCAAGAGGTGCTTTAATTACGATGCTCAATCCTCGAATATATTGCTAAGTGCCCTTTGCCTTCTGCTTTCTTCAACCTTTCTCCTCTTAATTATTAGCGAAGTACAATGTTAAAGAAACTTAATCAACCTGATAGCAGCGACAGCTAAATTCACTACTGAGATAGATTTTTTAAATCAGAAAAATAGGTATGACTAAAGTAAAGTCAATGCAGTTCAATAAAACGCTCTCTTATAACATCAAGCGATAAATTTATAAGCCTGGTTGCGTTTTTTGTTTTTTGAAATTAAAAAATAGTACTATGACTTCTATAAAACGGTCTAACTCTGACAAAAATGCTAGTCTTAATCTGCGTTTACCACCAAAAAAGGCAGCTAAAAACGTAGCTAAGAAAACAGCGCCATCCCAAAAGATATTCTATAGCATTGTCCATACAATTCCTGGGCGAATTCGTTTTCGTATTCCTCTGCTAGCCAGAGATGCTGAGTATGCTAATCAACTCAAATTAGCGATAGAATCCGATCCTAGAGTTACAAATGTCCGTGCTAACCCAAAAGCTGCATCCATCGTCATCAATTATAAAGTAGGTGTAATTTCAGATAATCAAATGCGCGAGCATCTAGTCAACCTGATTCAAACTGCCCAAGATGTAGTTGTGCCAAAAGAGGTAATGGCAAAATCAATCGTGGGGACTATCTTTGATGCTCTAATCAACTTAATTGATAGTACACGCAAAATCAACCAGGCACGTAATGTTATTGTATATCGAAGGTTTAGGACAGACGTTTGGGAACGGATACTTTCTACCTCAAGAAGCATAATTAAGAGGCTAAAATCTGCCACCATGTTTATCTTGCCCAACAAGCGATGGCGATTGCGCGGCAATGGCGAGGTGAACTCCCAGCCTTTGAAACTGAAATCTGCCAGCGAACCTGAACTTGTGTAGTTACTAATACAGTAGCTATTAAAATGATTCCTGGTTAAGAGTAAGTAGCGCTAAAATAACTGGGATTTCCGATAAGTCATGAAAATCTCTCTTCCCTAGTAGTCTATCGCATTAGTTATAAAGGGTGAAAAAGTTCGTAGTAAGGACTTTAGTCCGGGATTTTTAAGCACTGAAGTGCTTACTACGAACCCGACTACTAGTTTTCAGTCAAAGCATTTTATTATCAATAACAAATGGGTAATCCTCACTTTCATAAACTTCCTAATCAAAACCATTGGGTTCAAGCAATACATACTGCTGTTAAAGGAAGAGTTAGATATAAGGTAAATGGACTCTATCATTCAGAAGCTCTTAAAAAATATCTTGAATCGAGATTATTAGAGGAGGAAATAATCTCACAAGCTAGTGCTAATAGTTACACAGGGAATGTTCTTGTTATCTTTCATCCAGATAAGAGTTTAAAGGCGATCGCTCTCCTTATTCAAGACATCCTCTTAGATTATCAACAAAAAAGCAGTAAATCACTTGCTTCTGCCGCAGTCATTGGAGACAGTAACTTGCATTCCTTTAGCACTAAAGAAAATGCTGCTTTCGTTGGGGGTAATAATCGAAACATATTTGATTCAGCCGTACTGCCTCAAATATCTATGCAGCGACAATTAAACCAAACAGGTAGTCAACTTATTCCTGTATTGGGGGCTGTTAGCGCTCTTGTATGCGGCACTGGACTGTTGTATGCATATAATCTTGACGAAGCCATTTTGCTCTTAATTCAGAGGTTGCATACACCACTGCGCGATCGCATCATGCTTGGTATCACTTTTCTGGGCGATCCAGTAGTAATGCTGTTATCTTCTTTGGGGCTGGCGATTAGTCCGTTATTTTATAATCGTCGCTGGCAAGCAACTATCTTGGGCATCGCTGGAGTCGGTGCAACCTTGCTAAATTGTTTGATGAAACTATTATTTGGTAGAGCGCGTCCAGCACTGTGGAAGCATATTATTAAAGTGGGTCAACACAGTTTTCCCAGTGGCCATGCAATGGTTTCAATAGTGATTTACGGTTTTACCGGCTATATTCTGGCAAAGCAGTTTCCTGAATGGCGCTTTTGGATTTATGGTTTGACTATTATTTTAATTGCTGCGATCGGTTTCAGTCGGCTTTATCTTGGTGTACATTGGCTAACTGATGTAACAGCTGGCTATGCCGCAGGTTTAGTGTGGTTGATTGCCTGTATCCTTACCTTAGAATCGCAGCAAAAATATCGCTCGTCACTGGAAGCAGTCTCATCTGTAGGTTCTTCCCCAGCGTAGCTTTGGCGGGGTGGGGTTCTTCGGGTTTAATAAGCAATCAAGCGGACATGATATTATTTACCAAAGGTCGCGTTTATACAGGAATTTCGCTAGATTTGGCACCATTTCTCGATTTTACCTTCTTGTTTTTGACCCTGATTTGTGGTAGATCCTTTTTATCTTTGTAAAAGTAACAGATTTCAACTAGAGTTGGCCATATTTCTAGAGAACCGTGAAATTGGCTAATCACATCATCGATAATTCTGGAAACGTTTTGCTGAAAAAAGTCGGGTTCAAACCCATAAAATACTCTTGATAAGTTCTCAGCAAACAATTGGAGTGACTGCTTACGTTCTTCATTCTGGGTAGACATTGAGGCTTTGACTACCTGCCTGTGAATAGCAGAGATTTTTTCTAGGATTTCTTCAGAGTCTTGTAACGTGACTTCCCCAGAGTAATCAAACTTGATTCCTAGATCATCAAGATGATAAACACTGCTCTTAATCTTCTTTTTAAGTAGGCTACATATTTCTTCATTAAAGAGTTCACTAGCCAGAGGATTACGCATATAGTTATTTCTAATATGGTTCTGGACAGCATCAACGTGTGCAGCGGCGATTCCCTCTTGCTGTATCCAAATTCTGTAGATATAATCTTCAAATCTGAGCCGAGTTGGAAAAAAGGGTGGTAAACCTAGCTGATTATCATATCCAGCGACTCCACAATCCATTCTCCAGTTTTTGTTGGTAATAACAGGCCGAAAATTGGTAATAATATAAAAATCATTCAGGTCATTTGGACTTATTTGATTTTCATCATTGAGATACATATGAATAAAATCAAGTGTATCAATATCATTAGTTCCTGTGCGAAAAGTCTGGGCAATCTTGACGATCGCATTATTTAATACTCTCCCTGGTTGTAATAAGAGGCTGTTTTCCCGAAAGTAACCTTTGGTCGTATTAGTTTCTAAATCCATTGCTGTATCAAGAACCAATTCTCCAGCCTCGAAGTTTTCTGGTACATGACTGGCTTTTTGACCAAGAACATCACCAAAAGCCGTGAGTAAGTCAAAAGATTTATGGACGAAGCCGCCTTGTTGGTTGGACTTAATTAATTTTCCTCGACATATTTCATCGCCTGATAAAGATTCTGGGCTAGTTTCAATTAATGCATCTGGTCGCATATCGTCATCTGCACTAACCATTAAATGTCCAAGGGTGTACATTAGCGTGAAGTTGCGATTTCCTCCATAACTAGGTCGGAATAAGTTTTTGACTAGTGATTCCAGCTTGCGATCGCGCAGTCTTTCGTTTAAAAATGTAAGAAATTGCTCTTTCTGTTGGGGGCCGACATAAAACACATCATTGACTGTCTTAGTCTGCTCTAAAAGTGGGTAATATTTCTCGTGATTGGCAATACTGGAATCATCAAAGACGATAATTTTTAAAGCATGACCATTTGCCCAGAAATTCTCATCATACTTTTCGATGGTCTGTGCTACATCTCTCAGTCGATGAGTTGGAATAACAAATACCGTTTCTTTTTGTTTCATAAAATTTGTTCAGGTTTATAAAATGAATTTTTAAGACTTCAAACTCTATTTGAACGTTCTCGTCCTTACAATCACTGCATCACCGTTGTTACAGTTGCATCAGGTTGAGTCAACTAAATTAAACCGTTAGATCGCGACCAATTCCCAGTTTATTTTTACTATCCTCCAACTGTTTCCAGAGTGCCTCTATTTGAGCAAAGGCTTTTTCTGGAGATAGCTTTCCACCAGTTTCTAAACTAGTGATATAGCTAATTTTTTGAGCAAACTCTTGGAGATTAGCATTAAATACTAAGTTTTTTGGTTTAACTTGACCGTAGTAGCGATCGCGAGGATAAAGAAAGCTATTTTTATCTTCATAATTAGGCTGTAGCATCAACTTACTCCTGACAAAAAAACCTGATTAGCTATTGGGAGGTTAATTGCAGCGACCTGATATAAGCTGTATTGCTGAGTAACAGAGCGATCGCATATTCTCTTCCAGTCATGCTCTTTTGCGGTTCAATACCTATAAGGAGATAAATTAAGCGCTCCAATGGGTTCATCACTGGATCGAGCCAAGTTTTGTGCATGAAAAAGACTTCAGCTAAGTAGTATCCTACGATTGGTACTGACACCACAACTAAGAATCTGACTTTTCCCGTTAAGTCATGAAACAACGAAGCAGCAAGAGTTTCAGACTATAATTTATTCTCAATAACTTAATATTACTGACAATAAATTACGAGAGAATAGGGCTTTGGGCTAGGGGTATAGTAAGCGATCGCTCAATCAAGGAGATAACGGGAAAAGTCAGAACTAAGAATAGAGTGAGGAAAATTTGCACAAAGCCTTGGATCATAATTGGGAAGCATGGGATAAAGCGATCGCCATAGGCATAGCCAGAAACTCACCTATTTAGGGCTGTAGTCAGAGCAATCGAATGCTTGTTTCGTTAGAGCAGTGGTAGGATGTACTGCACAGTTTAGATAATGGTTGTCGTTAAAAAATCGGCAGTTTTTACAGGGATGTTGCTGTAAATGTTTGATACTTACTATTTCGTCTTTATCTTGTGCCGCATTTTCTGGAGGATCTTCTACTGCTTTGCAGACAGATGAAACGAGAAAAACGACAATTCCCCAAACAATCATGAAGGAGATGTGAGCCAAAAACACTGCTACAAAGGGAATGTCTCCGTCCTGTGGTTTTATGTCGCTATGTGTTGCCTTAGCCAGGTTAGTTTCAATCAGGATGAACTGATGAACATTTTTTTGGGCGGATATATAAAGTAGAAAAAGCTCCGAAGTATGCATATTAAAAACCTTTAGTTAGTCGAATTGAGATTCAGTAAAGGTCATCTAAATTAAACATCTTCAGAGGCTAGGGAGAAACTACTGTCTTGCTTGGTTTCCATCCCAGTTTTTGGAAAAATTTTGCCATTGAAAATGAATCCAAAGTATTGACTGTTTGTAACTTTATTTCACTTGCTGCCTGATTGATAACTGCTTCCGTATCAATGTTGCTACTCCAAGGAGAGGTAATAACTTCAATTTTCTGAATTTGGATTAATCTGCAATAGTTGAGGACAACGGCACCCCAAGCGGTAGTTTCTGGCTTTATTTGAGGAACCAAAAGTGTAGAAACTCCTGCTGCTAACCAATCTCCTTGTAATATGGGTGGAGCTTCAACAATCACAATCGATTCAGTGGGAATAGTATGGCTGGCTTTAATTTTTTGCCCACCCATAAACAGAGTTTCCATAAAAAATATCACATTACCTTTAGAGTGAATATCGCTAATTTCGCCCTTAAATTGGGTTGTAATCGGAGCACCTAAATCTTTAATCATCTTTGGCTCAGGTGCATGATAAGAGAAGAAGTAAATGTTCATTTATCTAATAATATGTGGAATTGAAACTAATTGGTACATCTGAGCCATCTGAATTAACAGATTGACTGGCTGTTGGTCGAGCTTCCAGTAAGCAACTGTTAAGGGAATAGTAAACAGAATGAATTTTCTTAAGAGTGACTTTGAGAGCCGGAACCATCATGGGATGGGTTGCTATTGTTAAAATGTAGTCTCCAGCAAAAATACTAGGATTATATATTGCTGAAATGACTTTACTTTCTCTTAAAATTCCCAAAAAAAAGCATTGTTCGGGTAACTGAATATCAGTTAAATGAATGCCACAGTAAACGCTATTAGCTTGGATGAAAACACCAAACAGGCTTGGTTCTAAGATTTCTTTGTTTTTTAACACAAAAGATTTTTTAACTCTGATTATATTGTGCAATATTTTACAGAGAAAATATGATTTTCTTTAAATATATTTTGAATATATATAATGTATCAAGCAAAATAAACATGTGTTTATTAATTAGTTAAATAGGCATATATTTAGAGATATAGATTTGAATAGTCCTATTTAATCATTCGTAAATAACAAAATTCCCGGCTTAATTTAATAAATCGGGAATCTAAGCCTTTCGATTTTAAGTAGTCATTAAGGATTGCTATAAGTAATTATTCTGAATAGGAGGTGTAGCAATACGGTTCGGTTAAGAATATTTGTAGGTTGGGTTGAACATTCGTGTTACCCAACAAACCCTGCAATATGTTGGGTTTCGTTCCTCAAACGCCACTTGCTTCAAGTCGGGAAACCGCAAGGGCGCAGTGGCTCCCCAACCTACACATTTTTATTTTTTGGGCTTAACCGAACCGTATTGGGAGGTGTAGCAATAATCAAAAACACCCCCTTTTCGCTATTTCCTATGCTTTTATCCCTTAATCTTATCCAGAGCTAAATTCAGGTTCAACACATTAACTCCAGGCTCGCCAAAGATGCCGAGAAAGCGACCATCGGTGTTTTGAGCAATCAAAGTTTCCAGTTGGTTCGGCTGAACTCCTCGCGCCTTAGCTACTCGTGCAATTTGCGCGATCGCAGCTTCGGGAGTAATGTGAGGGTCAAGGCTAGAACCAGAGGTGTAGACTAAATCGCCAGTCGGCTGCACACCTGCTGTTTTCAGACGAGTGAAGTCACCTTCAACCTTTTTGCTCTTTTCTGGGTCATCTTTACCTTTGATGCGTTCTAGTAATGCGGGATTACTGGGAGCCAAGTTACTAGCACCAGAAACTCCGGTTTTCAAAACTCCCGCATCGTCTTTTTTCGGGTCGGCTGTGCTGTAGCTGGTAGTACTGGGACGACTGTTAAAATAGCGATCGCTACTAAAAGGTTGACCAATCAAAGCAGAACCGACAACTTGACCTGTGCTATTTTTCAGGAGACTACCGTTTGCTTGAAAGGGAAACACAATCTGCCCAATGGCAATCATCGCAAAAGGATAAATAATCGCTCCAATAACCCAGAGTACTAAGGTAGAACGAACAGCTCTGCTAGCTTCACGTGCAAAACTCATAGGAACATCCTCGAAACGACTGGAAACAACTTGACTTCAGACAGTGGAGGAAAGCCGAACGGCAATTTTAATTGCTGTGACATACGCTTTTTTGGTAAAATCGAATAACAGTGAAATTAGCTCAACGCAGGAAGTTAACTCGCTTTCAAGGCTTATGCTAGTAGCTGAGTTGTCTAACGATAGCGGAGCGGTAGCGAGTCTGCGAGCGTCGTAGCAACGAAAATTGAGTCATGGGGTGTGGGGATGAGTACATCCTCTGGTCAACCGTAACCGCGCCCGTAAGTTTCGCAAACAACATAAGTGAACAAGCAATTGTTAGTAGTGTTGGGCGGGGGACAAAGCCCTGTCTTTTTAAACCAGGGAATGGTTACTAGAATTTCTCCGGTACAAACATTACAAAAAATAAATAGATAGAAAGCCCTAGCGTCACCAGTCCTAACAGCCCCAATCCCCAAGATTGGCTGCGAGAAAGTTGTTCACCAGTAGCTGCATAGACTAGAGGTGCAACCACTAGGTTGAAACACATCGCCAGAAATAAATACAGTGGCAGCTTTTGTCTACGCCATTGACACCAGATTTCAGTTATTTCTTCTAATACTTGGGATGCAGGAATAGTGCGTCGGATTTGAACGGGTTTCATAGTAAATTAAGACAAAGGTAGGATAATATCTATCAGTTTGATGGCAATGAAGGGAGCAACGATACCGCCAAGACCAAAGATGAAGATGTTGCGACGTAACAGTTGATCTGCTGTTAAAGGTAAAAACTTTACCCCTCTAAGTGCCAGTGGAATTAGTGCCGGAATAATTAAGGCGTTGTAAATCAGCGCCGAGACGATCGCAGATTGGGCACTCTTTAATCCCATAATATTAAGTGCGCCGATTCCAGCAGCTGCAAAGATAGTCGGAATGATCGCAAAATACTTGGCAATATCGTTAGCGATGGAGAATGTTGTCAATGCTCCACGAGTAATTAACAACTGTTTACCTATGGTTACTAAATCAATCAGCTTCGTAGGGTCAGAATCTAAGTCCACCATGTTAGCAGCTTCTTTGGCAGCTTGCGTCCCAGAGTTCATCGCCACACCCACGTTTGCTTGAGCCAAGGCAGGTGCATCGTTCGTACCATCCCCGGTCATTGCCACCAGTTTACCCTGAGATTGTTCCGAGCGAATCACCTCAATTTTGTCTTCTGGAGTCGCTTCGGCAATGAAATCATCCACCCCGGCTTCCTCGGCAATCACCGAAGCGGTAATTCGGTTGTCACCTGTGAGCATGATAGTCTTAACACCCATGCGGCGGAGTTGGTCAAACCGTTCCCGCAAACCAGGTTTCACAATATCTTTGAGGTAGATGACACCATAAATCTTGTCATCTTGGCAAACAGCTAAGGGTGTACCGCCTAATCGGGAAACTCGCTCATAAGCTGCGTCTACATCATCAGAAACGTCGCCGCCACGAGAACGGACAAATCCCTTAATCGCCTCTACCGCTCCCTTGCGAATTTGTTTGCCATCGGGTAGATTTGTGCCACTCATCCGGGTTTTTGCCGAAAATTCTACACCCTCGGCTTTGTCGAGATTGAAGTCTACCGCAGCCTGAGACTTTTCTGCCAATATCACAATTGACTTGCCCTCTGGCGTATCATCAAACAAGCTAGCAGCTAGGGAGACTTGCGCCACATCTTGTATTGAATGATTATCCAGGGGAATAAACTCATCAGCCATCCGGTTTCCCAAGGTGATCGTGCCTGTCTTATCCAGCACCAAGGTATTGATATCGCCGCAAGCTTCTACGGCTCGACCAGAGGTTGCAATGACGTTAAATTGGGCTACTCTATCCATCCCTGCAATACCGATCGCACTGAGTAAACCACCGATAGTTGTAGGAATTAAAGCTACCAGTAGCGATATTAGAATAGCAACGCTAGCACCCGCCCGCAAACTGTTTCCCGCCTCAGCCCCAAAGGCCGTGCTGATAAAGCTGGCGATGTAGCCGACAAATGGGGGCATTGTCGCCACCACAATCAAGAACACCTGTGTTAACACTGCCAACAATACCGTCAAAGCAATCTCGTTGGGAGTCTTGCTGCGTTCTGCCCCTTCTACCAGGGAAATCATGCGATCGATAAAGCCTTGTCCAGGATCAGCACTAATGCGAATTGTCAACTCGTCGGAGAGTAGGCGTGTGCCGCCTGTCACCGAACTAGCAATATCTGTACCTGGTTGCTTCAGTACAGGGGCAGATTCTCCAGTAATTGCAGACTCATCCACCGAGCCGATGCCTTTAATTACATCTCCATCGGCGGGAATCATATTATTTGCAACCACTTTTACCAAATCGCCCCGTCGCAGTTCCGTAGAATTGACTTTTTCTATCGAACCATCTGGGAGGATTTTGTTGGCAACAGTATCCGATCGCGTCGATCTTAATGAATCAGCCTGGGCTTTACCGCGTCCTTCAGCTACAGCTTCAGCAAAGTTGGCAAAAACAAGTGTGAAAAAGAGAATAAAGGTAATCAACCCGTTTAAGAGGCGTTGTTGGTTGACATCTGCCTGGATTGTACCAAACAGATTTGGGTTAAGGGTAACAAGAAAGGTGACAATTGTTCCCACCCAAACAACAAACATAACTGGGTTTTTAACAGTAATTCGAGGATCGAGCTTGACAAATGACTCACGAATTGCTCTCTGGTAAAGCCCCCGCATATCTGTCTTGGGGGTGTGCTTGCGCGAGTCACGAGTTCCAGATGGAATACGGGGCGAAGGAGAATCAGTAGTAGTTGGCATAGATTAGATTTTGGGCATCAGTCTTTGAGGTGGATGAATGAGTATCAAAGCTGGATGAATGAGTATCAAAGCTGGATGAATGAGTATCAAAGCTGGATGAATGAGTATCAAAGCTGGATGAATGAGTATCAAAGCTGGATGAATGAGTATCAAAGCTGGATGAATGAGTATTAAAGCTGGATGAATGAGTATCAAAGCTGGATGAATGAGTATTAAAGCTGGATGAATGAGTATCAAAGCTGGATGAATGAGTATCAAAGCTGGATGAATGAGTCTTTAAGCTAATGCTTTAACTTCTAACTCTCCCTGCTCCCCAGTACAGACGCGATTAATCGCGTCTCTACCCACTCCCCAATCCCTAGCCGATGCCTTTGGCGATAAAAAACGCTTCACCGATCGGGCCTAATGCTAATACTGGGAAGAATGTGAGTGCGCCCAAGATTAAAATCACGCCTGCGGTGACACCTATAAATAGTCCGGTATCGGTTCGCAATGTACCAGTCGTGTAGGGAACAGCTTGCTTGCGAGACATGCTATCTGCCAAAAACAGCAAACCCAAAATTGGAATATAGCGTCCAGCTAGTAAACTGAAGCAGGTACTTAGATTCCACCACAGGGCAGTTGCAGTGGTTTTTGCGCCCGTTGCGATCGCCAAAGGTGAAGGTTGTGAATCGCCTAAACCTTCAAACCCAGAACCGTTGTTAGAAGCAGCAGAGGCGTATTCGTAAATGACTTGAGCAAACCCGTGAAAACCCGGATTACTAATTCCTGATAGTTGGTCAGCAAATGCTAGGGTGATACCTGCGGGAATCATAATAGCGATCGGGTGAACCAGCAGAATCAGGAAACTAGCAAGTACAACCTCGCGCTTCTCAATCTTGCGTCCCAAAAATTCTGGTGTGCGTCCCACCATCAGCCCTGTAGCAAACACAGCCAGAATCAAGTAAGCGAATAAATAAGCGGTTCCTGTACCCTGTCCACCCCAGATAATTTGCAGGAACATATTGGAAAGGGTAATGAAACCGCCGTTGGGCATGAACGAGTCGTGTAAACTATTAACAGCGCCGGTCATGGTGCCTGTTGTAACTGTTGCGAACAAGGCAGATTGTGCCCAACCAAACCGCACTTCTTTACCCTCCAGGTTCGGTTGCGAACTTCCTAGAAGTGCATTTACAGTCGGGTTGCCGTTATATTCCCCAATGGCATTGATAACGACAAATACGATGAAAAGCACACTAACCATGCCATATACTAACCAGGCTTGCTTGGTGTTATTAGCAAATAAACCGTAGGCATAAATCAGGGACGTGGGGATTGAAATCATCGCCACAATTTGAATCAAATTAGAAAATCCGTTGGGATTTTCAAAGGGGTGTGCCGAGTTGATGGCGAAAAAGCCGCCGCCGTTTTCCCCTAATTGCTTAATAATTTCAAAATGGGCAACAGGGCCACGAGCGATCGCCTGACTAATGTTCGGATCTTCCAAGGTAGGGAATACAACTGCACCCGCCAGAGTTTCTGGAACGCCAGCTGCCATCAAGGCGATCGCGCCCACAATACAAATAGGCAGCAAAATTCGGGTAATCGAGCGAATTAGGTCTACATAAAAGTTGCCCAACGATCTACCCGTCAATCCCCGAATAAAGGCAATCCCCACCGCCAAACCAGTCGCAGCAGAGGTGAACATGTGATAACCAAGCCCCCACATTTGGCTGCCATAGCTCATGTAGGTTTCACCAGAATAGTGCTGCTGGTTGGTATTAGTAATAAAGGAAATAGTCGTATGCAGCACTGTATCCCAAGTTGGGGCATTTATTCCCGTAGGATTCAGGGGCAACCATCCCTGATTCATGATGATAAAGAAAATCAGTAACCCCATTGCTACGTTGCTATACAGGATTGCCCGCCCATACTGCCAGCCCGTCATGTTTTCTTTGGTTTTAACGCCAACCAAGGCATAAAGCACTCGCTCAACCGGATTCAGAATTGGGTCGAGAAAAGTACTTTGCTCTAGGTAGACACGCGCCATATAGCGCCCAAAAAATGGAGTAATTGCTACTACAATTAGTAGCGTTAATACAATTTGAATCCATCCTTGTAGCATTGGATTAGTCGAACTCCGACATGAATAAATTTAAGATGAATATAAGATATTTTCTTACCATGAATCGGAAAAAATAATGAATTATATCGGCATTCTTATTAATTAACCTATAATTATGTGCTTTCTCAATCAATCATCGAGCTTTTCGTGAAAGAACACAAGGTATAAATTAATATTTAAACTAGCCTATACAAGGAATATATATCTATATATATACACAAGTCTTCAGAGCGTTTATCTCGATATATATCTGCAAATATAAAAGGACAGCTAAATGCTAAACAAACAGCTATTTGCGCTCAAACAGGAGCATCCCACTTTGGCGAATAGCCTAGCTGATTTTTCACGTCATCTAGAAAAGTTAAATATCTTCGTTTTCGTCATCATCGTATATTCCTGCCCGACTTAAAGCATACTCTGATAGTAAGGGCGTATCTCGTCTATGGCTCTCTGCCCATTCCTGAAAAGCTGTTATCCACTCAAGAGCCGTTGCAGTTTTGTAAAATGGTTGATCCTGTTTTGATTTCATCAACTGCTTAAGCAATGCATCAAAATGTGGCTTAACCACTTCAACAGGGAGCTTAGTTACATTTGCTAACACCTGCACAACGCCTTCTAACTCTTGTCTGTCAGCCTCTGTTAGTAATGGTAGTATTTGATTGTTATTGTTTCCCATACTAGTAGCTCTCCATAAATAATACTGAAATTACTTTCTAGTTTAATAACAGGCTACTATAGCAGTCCTAAATCATTCGTGAAAAGTTAGCTCCCCAACAACTTTTACGAAGTCGGGGAGCTGGACACCGCGAATTTTCACAAATTAGATAGGATTGCTATAGAGTCAGGAGTCTAATTCATAATTCATAACTGATTTTGGCGACAAATTCCAAATGCAGAAGTGTAAGCGTGTAAGAAAGTTCTGCCACCAACAGGGCCGATTTCCCCGCCACAGAAAAAGCCACCTACAGGAATATCGCTGACGTAGCGCCGAAATAGTTCAGAATCAAAATTGGGTTTACCATAAAGTCCTTCGCCTCGCCCCAGACAGGCAAACATTAAAGCAGCTACGGCAGAGGGTTCAGATTCTCGTTGGGTTTGATAACTTTGGAGGAGTAATTCTAGGTCTTCAGCAGAGGCTTGGGCATCGCGGAGGTGGAATTGCAGCCTTTGTCCTGGACGGACGCGATCGCCAATTGCGATCGCCCCAGCAGTTGGATCGACCCCAAGAATACCACGAATTAAAAAGTCTCCCTGTTGCAAAGCCAACTTAAATTCATCCATCGCCACACCAACAAACAGAGAGTGCTGTGCTAAAATCCGTTCGTGTTCGCTGAGACTGGCAATCAAATCTCGCAATACTACTAGAGGCACTTTCTCATCTAACTCCAGAATAATATTGCGATCGGCTTTTGTAACTTGCAATGGTTTGCCAATCGGTCGGCATCCTTGGGCTACAATCGTTTCCAAAACAATATTGCCAGTCAAAGCTATGCCGATAGTACCCTCACGATACAAACTTTGGCATTCCCCGCCCTCAGTATCGTTACAAAAAAGGGCAACACGACCACCCACACCCCCACCGCTAGCTTGTCCCCCCACTATCACCGATCCTGGATAAGCAAAATCCAACCCCTGCAATAAATCGTTGATTCCAGAAGCGAAAGAACTAGATAGCAAGATGAACTGGGGTGTCGGTGATGTTGGCACACCAATCAAATCAACCCAAGCATCTGGTGAACTGTCTAAATCAGGTAATTCTTCAGCAACAACATGAAAGACTTGAACCTTCACCCCTGGAAGGTGTGCTAAGGTCAAGCTAATAGCTGGTTCAGCTTCTAGTTCTTGGATTTCTCCGTTAACAGTCGTCCCAATCACACCTCCACCACTACAGCCAATTAGCACTGGCACAGAAAGTTTCTCAGCTAACAAGGGTAACAGTCGGGAATACTCACTCGTAAAAGCAGACGAAATAAATACCAGTCCTAGATCCGCAGGTGCTGTTAACGATGAGACAGCTCGTTCCACCACATCTGTAACAGCTGCTTCCAAAGAATGACGGGTTGATAGGGCGTTTGCCCACTGCATTTGGTCTGCCATGAGTTTTGAGCTTCTTTCTCTTTTTGGGCTAGTAGGTTTTGATTTTTGATTTTGGGAAGAATTGCATCCGACAAAAATTAGTGCCAGCCTTTTGTCTCCTCCATCCCAAGAAGCTGGGGAAATCATTCCTTAATAGATGCATCTAAATATATTGTATGATTGTTTATCTATGGTACTGATTCCACAAAATCTTAAAAAATAAAGATGAATGCATTATAGATGCGGCAGTTTACTGTATTGGTTATAAATCAATAGGCTAAAGTCCTAACTTATGAGCTGAATGGTTAGAATGGTTAGTAATCAAGCTAAAATCTGCCATTTCTGAAGTTTTTCTATACTAGTATTAACAACACACAACGAGACTAAAGCAATGACCAACATCCAAGAAACAGCAAAGAGTGATATTCAAGAGAAAATCCAAGAAGAAGTGGAGCAAGCGCGTACTGTCTGTGACGTTAACGGTAGCGGTTCACCAGAGTGTGCTGCTGCTTGGGATGCAGTAGAAGAATTGCAAGCCGAAGCTTCCCACAAGCGCCAAAGCAAGCCAAAAAACTCTTTAGAACAGTATTGTGATGACAACCCAGATGCAATTGAATGCCGAGTTTACGACGACTAGAAATTTAGACAAGTGAGTTTTATATTCGTTTGGTAAACAAGCAACCAAAATTTACTTACTCAAATCTTGCACTCTTACCTCACTCTTGCCTAAAATCTTACTCCCCGTATTTCATCATTTGCCCCAACAGGTAAATAATTGGTGAAACATTTGGAGTTACGGATGTATAAGGGTTAAAATTTGAGGTTTTTTTTTATCTTAAAAGGAAACTTTTACACCCAAAAAATTGGGATTTTGTCCGAGAGTGTCGAGTATATAGTCGGTGGGTGGGTTTTAGAACTCTTCCTGACGCTACTTACAAATAGGTGCAAAATCTGAGATGAGAACCTTTGAGTTGCTTGTTTTTTAGCAAATAGAGAGATTGAGGAAAGTGAATTAGACGATTTACCATGTAATACCTTTTCCAAAAATCTTTGCAGCAAATGAATTGGCCGTAGGGGCGTACATATGTATGCCCCTACAAACGTATTTACAGTATAAATTCCGTGAAATAGTATAAGTTGGGTAACCACTTGCTTGCACAAAGAAGTTAGAGCGCAGTCTTGAGGCTAGACTTTGTGCTTTGATTAAACTGTTATGTAATTATAGATAGACTAATAGCTAGCTAATAGCTTACAGTTTGTCAGTTATGGATCTTGTTCTTGGTTAAAAATGTTTTATTTATCGTTTGAGAAAAACTATGGACTATAACGTTTGGTTTCGCCCTTTCGTCTGGATGGATTACCGACTGGCAGTATTATTCCTGGTAGTTATTCCGCTAATTCTTCTAATTTGGGCATTTGTGCAAAAAGCGGAAGCCATACAACGCTTATTGGCTATATACTGGCGAGTATCAAGCCTGGTAGCAATCACGATTTACTTAATGATTGCCCAGTATCCAGTTAGCTTTATCTCTGGGTTGATAGCTCAGATTTTGATCCCGATTTCGCTGTGGTTCTGGGTGGATATCAACGATGAAATTGAGTATCAAACCAGTGGAGCTTTGAAATTGATTTTTACTTCTTGGCGCTGGGCTACAACTGTTTATTCTATTTTGGGTACACTAGCCTTTATCCCTTTTTTGGGTTGTGCTTTTTCTGGCAGTGCGCTGAAGACTTCCTATTGTCGCGTCTGGTTTGAGGCTCCGTTGCTATTCAAAGAATATTTCCATGCTAATAGCAAGGCTGAGTTTTTAGGTTTTCTCGGCATAACTAGTTTAGTAATTTATGTGCTTTACTTAAGCTACTTTGTTCTGATTAAGCTGGGCAAGCAGGGACGTTCAGCCACACCACAGTAAGCGTCGTTGCACTACCATACCCCTACTCTTAAAATAAATGGATTCCATTGGCAAGCGACTGGAACAATACACCGCTAAACGTCCCCAAGAAGTCCTAATTGTAACAGTGGAAATTGCTGATGAGCAAGATACAATTGCTATTTTCAAAGGCTTTTCCAGTTCTTTGATGCGTCCTACAGCATTTGATGCAGATGTACCAGTTATACCAGATGGGGCAAATATCCTCAACATTGACCGAGTAGCCAGTCCTTACAATCCTGAAGCACCCCGTTATATTGAGCAAGGAATTTCTTGGGAAGCTATGGAAGTTCTATTATCAGAAGTGGGTGTTTAACTATTTAATTGGGCAGTTATGCGGAACTGCTAAAATGGTCAGCAGGTGGTGTAATTAACTAAAATGCCTACTGCTGCTCAAGTAGCAAGTTTGTATCGTATTAGCTATCAACTGACGTATATCATGCTTCAGCCCATATACCTCATTTGCGTTGATAATCGGACTCGTAATGTATACATCCTTGCTGGGTATGACGAAGAGATTGAATTCCAAATTTTACCCAACGGAGAGTTGTCTGATGAGTCGAATTAATTACGATTCAATGTCTGATGTTGAGTTGAAACAGTATTTTCTCAAGCATCGTGGAGATCAAGCTGCTTTTCAAGCATACTTGGACAGGATTAATCAACGTCCGCGTAGGATTGTTGCAAGCCCCAACGATCCCGATTTTGATGAGAAGGTTCAAGCCGCGATTCGCCAAAAGCTAGAAGCAGCAAGAAGCGTTAGTCAGCAGGCTAACACTGCTTTGCAGCCGACTGACCAAGAGTGATCTGTCAGAGGCAAAGAAAAGTTATCTACTTTTTTATGAATTACCACGACCGACATTATTACGATTGAACCTGGAAAACGCAGTGGTAAACACTGTATCCGGGGAATGCGAATCACTGTTTATGATATTTTGGAGTATCTTGCTGCTGGAATGACTCAAGCAGAAATCCTAGAGGATTTTTCTGAATTAACTTCTGAAGACATCAAAGCGTGTTTAGCTTTTGCTGCTGCTCGTGAGAAGAGTTCATGGAGCTTGATGATTCACAACTTGTGAGTCCGGGTATGTTACGCTGCATCATTGCTGACCTGAAGCAAAATCGTGCTTATCCCCTGAAAACCTTGTTATCAGCACACTAAGGTTTGCTACTATCAAAGCAATGAATTGGAAGGCGTTCATGACACTATCGATTATGGCTGAACCTGCTCCTCTAAAATCGAATGAGGATGGTGTAGTTCTCGTCGGTAAAACCCGCGTCACGTTGGACACTGTGGTTGCTGTCTTTAAGCAAGGCGCGACAGCAGAGGAAATTGTTTATCGCTATCCGTCGCTCAATTTGGCTGAGATTTACGCTACGATCGCCTTCTACTTGAATCATCAACCGGAAGTAGAAGCCTACTTGCAACAGCGACGGCAGCAATCACAAGAGATTCGGGCAATAAATCAAGCGAATTTTGACCCACAAGGCTTACGCGATCGCTTGCTTGCCCGCAAAGCAGCACAGGAAGCATGTTAAAATTCCTTGCGGATGAAAATTTCGATAATACGGTTGTTAGAGGATTGTTCCGCCGTAGCCCGGAAATCGACATCGTTCGTGTACAAGATGTTGGGCTATCAGGCAAAGATGATCCAACTATCCTGGATTGGGCAGCCCAAGAAGGACGTATCCTGCTTACCCATGACGTTTCTACAATTACTCGCTATGCATACGATCGAGTTAGGCAAGGTCAGACCATGCCGGGAGTTATCGAAGTCAGCCTAGATGCACCCGTCGGGCAGGTCATTGAAGATATTCTTGTACTTGTAGAGTAGGCAAAAACCAAAAACGAATTGAAGGAGAACTTAACTGATATTTACAAAGAATTAACGAGTAGGACATCTGAAACTGTCTTTATTTTTAAAGAATTATTTTGACTTTTAAATTTACAAAATGTCTCGTTCTGGATACACACTCCCAGTATTTGCGTGCGCTTCTGCTGTTGCAGCTTTACATTGGTTACGTGATCGCCAACCATTAAGCATAGCATCTGTAGATTTGATTGAACCCAGCCAAATTGCAGAAATACCAATTGAACAGGTAGCAGGATTATCTGAGAATACAGCTTTAGCAATCACCCGTAGCGATCCTGGTGATAATCTCGATTTGACTAAAGATACACCGATTTGGGCATTGGTGGAATGGCGAGAACAGGGTGATGAAGCTGTAATTATTAAAGGTGGGGAAGGGATTGGTAGGCAATTAAATGCTGACGACAAGCCTGCTATTTATGCTTACGCTCAAAGGCTGTTGCAAGAGAATTTGCAACGAATTCTAGCACCTGGGGAAAAAATCACGGTGACGATTATTCTACCCGAAGGGCGATCGCTTGCTGTTCGGACTTCAAATTCTGCTTTTGGTGTGGTTGAAGGACTTTCCCTTTTAGGCACAACTGGCATTTCTCAACCCTTGAGTACACCAGATCAGCTTGCAGTTTTTCGGGCTGAGTTACAAAATAAAGCCAGTCGTTTTGAGAGTTTAGTATTCTGTATCGGAGAGAATGGCCTAGATTTGGCGCGTAAACTAGGGATTAATCCTGAGCAATTGGTCAAAACTGCTAACTGGCTTGGCCCAATGTTAGTAGAAGCTGATGTGCTAGGCGTAAAAGAAATCTTATTATTTGGCTATCACGGTAAGCTGATGAAACTGGCTGGCGGGATTTTTCACACCCATCACTACTTGGCTGATGGACGGCGGGAAATTTTAGCAGCGCACTGTGCGATCGCTGGTTTAAAATCACCAGATATCCAAGCTGTGTTTAACAGTGCAACCGCCGAAGCCGCACTAACATACTTAAAATCGCTAGATGCATCAACTGGTAGTGATTGGGTAAATCAAGTTTACAGTGCGATCGCCGAAGCCATCGATGTCCGTTCTAAAGAATACATCCAAAGTCATAGCGAAAAGGGCACAGGAGTAACAATTTGTGGCTCTATCCTCTTTGATCGCGATCGCAAAATTATCGTGAAGAGTAAAACTGCTGGTCTGTTGATGGGAAAATTATGTTAATTTATTATGAATAATCGTAAACAATTCAAATAAATAATCTTCTAAGTAACCACTCTAGGGTAAGTTTATCGTTTTAATACCATCTCCGCCTCCGGAACTCGACAAACGCACATAACCTTGCGTTTGTAAAGGCTCTCTATACCATTATCAGCCTACCCAGGCTGAATAATAGCATCATCATAGACCACAAAGCATCTACCCTTAACAGACATAACACTCCCGTCATGAACACAGCGGTGATACCAACAGAACAAGCGCCCCAAACATTAGAAAATTTTGGGAGACTTGATCGCCAATTGATTGTAATTCTGGACTTCGGCTCTCAATATTCTGAGTTGATTGCCCGTCGCATCCGCGAGACTCAAGTATACTCTGAAGTTTTGTCCTATCGCACTACTTCTGAACATTTGCGCCAACTCAATCCTAAGGGAATCATCCTCTCAGGTGGGCCGAGTTCGGTTTATGGTGATAACGCTCCCCATTGTGACCCAGAAATCTGGAATTTGGGAATACCCGTCTTGGGTGTTTGCTATGGGATGCAGCTGATGGTAAACCAACTCGGCGGCGAAGTGGCAAAGGCTGACCGAGGTGAGTACGGCAAAGCCTCATTATATATTGATGATCCCACAGATTTACTCACGAATGTTGAAGATGGCACTACGATGTGGATGAGTCATGGAGACTCAGTTACCCAAATGCCATCAGGGTTTGAATTGCTGGCACATACAGAAAATACTCCTTGTGCTGCGATCGCCGATCACGAAAAGAAACTTTACGGCGTTCAGTTCCATCCAGAGGTAGTGCATTCTATCGGCGGTATAGCATTAATCCGTAATTTTGTCTACCACATCTGCGATTGCGAACCTACTTGGACAACAGCGGCTTTTGTCGAAGAGGCAATTCGGGAAATTCGCGCCAGAGTTGGTGAAAAGCGGGTGCTGTTGGCGCTGTCTGGTGGGGTGGATTCTTCTACCCTGGCCTTCTTGCTGTATAAAGCCATTGGTGAGCAACTTACTTGCGTATTTATCGATCAAGGCTTTATGCGAAAGTATGAGCCAGAGCGATTAGTAAAGCTTTTTCAAGAGCAGTTTCACATTCCTGTAGAGTATGTTAATGCTCGCGATCGCTTTTTAGCTAAAGTTGCTGATATTACAGATCCTGAAGAAAAACGCCGCCGCATCGGACACGAATTTATTGCGGTATTTGAGGAAACATCCAAACGCCTTGGTCACTTTGACTATCTAGCTCAAGGGACTCTTTATCCAGATGTGATCGAATCTGCTGACACCAACGTAGATCCCCAAACCGGTGAGCGGGTAGCGGTGAAAATTAAGAGTCATCACAATGTTGGCGGTTTACCCAAAGACCTAAGATTTAAATTGGTGGAACCACTACGGAAACTATTTAAAGATGAAGTCCGCAAAGTTGGGCGTTCCATTGGTTTACCAGAAGAAATTGTCCAACGGCAACCTTTTCCTGGGCCTGGTTTGGCAATTCGCATTCTGGGGGAAGTCACATCTGAGCGGTTAAACATTTTGCGCGATGCAGATTTGATTGTCCGGCAAGAAATTAACCAACGCGGCATGTATCATGATTTTTGGCAAGCATTTGCTGTATTACTGCCAATTCGTAGTGTTGGCGTTATGGGGGATCAACGCACTTACGCTTACCCGATTGTTTTGCGGATTGTGACCAGTGAAGATGGCATGACTGCTGATTGGGCAAGAGTCCCTTACGATGTGCTGGAAGTGATTTCCACTCGGATTGTGAATGAGGTGAAAGGGGTGAATCGGGTGGTTTATGACATCACCTCCAAGCCGCCTGGAACCATTGAATGGGAATGATGTAAACGCAAACAAGCGCAGAGGGTTCATCTATTCTCTGCGCGTTTTGTCTTTTGAAGAATAATGTGATCGCGTTTACAATTGGCGATCATCAACCTCTAACCAATATAGTGTTGAAGGCATTCATCTCATAGACCTCCTTCACTAGCAAGAGAAGGGGTTGTTGGGTGAGGTTCGAGAGTCACCTCTCTCCCCTCCCCTAGAAACCGGACATGGGATTGAGCAGCGTTCCAGATTCTGTCTTAGAATTTTTGGTAAAACTGAGATGCTTCCTAAGCTTGATAGCTATTGAAAAAAGTGTAATTTATTGTTGTATAAAATAAATTATACTTTTTCTTATTTCCAAGTATTGATTTATCCCAAAGTTAATTCACCCGATGGCATGTCAATACGAAAAGAATATAGGACTATGATTTGATTTCTGAAAAAAATCCGTACAACTCGAAAAGCGTGATTCCATATTCCCTACTCCCTACTCCCCACTCCCCACCTACATAGATAATTTCAAAAATCAAATATGATTCCTATATGACACTTGCGTAAGTCCTAAAATTATTCTTTCTTTGTTTTAACTTTTGGCTTGTTCGGTGAAATTTGTCAATGGGATTTTATACAGGCAATAAATATAAATGGCAGGGAAGAATTAACCGCCAATTAGATGGTGGTTGGACGACTTGAGTTTTTTCTAGAAAAAAAGACGCGATCGCAGTAAAATTACCAATGGTGTGGTCACTGAAAAAAAACAAGCATCTCATTAGAAATAACTTTCATTTGATCAACGTTAATGGAGATGTTATGGAACCTGCTCTGCCCCTTGCTGGCTTAAACATCCTCGTAGTTGATGATGATGAAGATAGCCGCTTTTACATTACTACCGTGTTGGAAGCTGATGGAGCCACCGTCATAGCAGTTGCATCGGCAGCGGCAGCATTGAAAGTATTACCTGAGTTGCAACCAGAAGTTTTGATTTGTGATATTGCTATGCCTGGTGAAGATGGCTACACTCTCATCCGCAAGATCCGGGCGCTGAAGTCTGATATTTGGGGAAAACTCCCCGCTATAGCTTTAACTGCCTATGGCGATAGCGAGTATCGTAGCCGTGCCTTGGAAGCGGGCTTTCAGTCTCATGTGCCGAAACCAGTTGACCCAGGAGAACTAGTTGCGATCGTCGCTAATTTGGTTGCTTCTTATAAGAGTTAACGCAAAGATGCAGTGATTTGTCGGCGTTGCTGATTAAATGTATGAATCTGGGTGTAGAGACGTTGCAATTGCTAGTCTCTACAAAACTTTTGAAATCACGCAAAATCATTTTCATACCTGAATTCAACAAGGCTGAAATACTAATTCTGTCGTCGCTAAGAAAGAAAACTAAAGTAGCGATGCGATCGCTCTCGATTCTAAGGGAAAAGTCAACACCTTGCTGAAGCACAGTGTAGGGTGTTTTTTGTCAAAATAAACGATCGCGTATGGAAGAATGCATACAGTCAATAGCCTGGAATTTGGCACGATTGGATTTGTTAATTTTGAGCAAAGCCAGAGACGTTTGAGTTAGCTGCAAAAAAGTCGGAGTTAAGGCTTCCTTATATCTAAAACAAGGCGTGATTTTAAATTGCTTAGATTACTTTGCTCCAGTTTCAAAGCTAATTTGCTCAGACTTATAGGCTGGTGGCTCGACGTGAATTAAAATCCTGACTGGACGGAACCGTTCTTCTAATCGGCTTTCTACTTCTTCGGTGATGTGGTGAGCAATTTCTACGTCTGCTGCATCTACTATTAAATGCATTTCGATGAAGACTTGACGACCAAGAACACCGCGAGAAGCAATATCATGACAGTTAATTACACCTGGAACAGAAGTAGCGATCGCATGAATTGCTTCTGGTGCGATCGCCATTTGATCTACAAGCCAAGGCAAATTCTCTTTTAAAACTGACCAACCACTCCAAAATACCAACAAGGCGACAGGAAAAGCTAAAACCAGATCCATCCATTGATAACCTAGCCAAATTCCTATCAAGCCGCCAATTACAGAGATTGTCACCCAAATATCACTCATGGTATGTGTAGCGTCAGCTATGAGAATTGAGCTACCTACCCGCCTACCCACACTACGTTCGTAAAACGCCACAAAAATATTCACGCCCAACACAATTAGTAATAGCCACAACTCAGGTGGGGATATTCTCACAGGTTCTTATCCAAATCTGTCTGACGACGATGCCAGCGCTAATGCAAAGCTGGGGCGCATCCTCGAAAAAGTGGGCTTCGCCGCCGATCTCGGCAGCTTCGTCTCTTCTTCCGGTAATATTAGTACTTATCAAGAAGTTTTAATAAAAAAGATATGTCTTCAATTCCTCTAACATTGAACCTAATTGAAGGTTCTGTCTCCTTCAGTTTTTCACCCCAAGCAGCACGAGAATTAAAAGCAGCAACAGATCAATTGATGGAGCGTCTGAAAGCTGTCGCCGCTAAACCCACTCCTGGCGGCGGTAAAGTAACGCCCCAGCCTCCCCTAGAATATCGTTATACGGGTGAAGTATTTTTAGAAATTTTCTGTAATCCTAATATCTGGCCGACGCCCTTCGCTGCCAAAGTTTTGCTGACTGTCCGCAACGTCAACATCCGCTTAACTACGGAAGCTGAACTTACTCGCATCATTGAAGACATTAATAATTACTTAGAGCAAGTGGGCTAAATTACCAAAAATCAAGAATACACGCTTAAACAATAATGATAATCATTGCAAGGGCGGAGAAAGCAATAGTTTCCTCCCCTTTAAACTGTAACGAATGGTTCCAGAATGCCCTTTTAGAAGTCTGACAATTCAGGTCATGTGGAAAAGTCCACGAAAACCTAACCCCCTAATCCCCTTAGCGTGTCGGGAAGTTTTATAAAAATTACCGGAGCAGTTCCATGTTGGGAACCGCCCCGGTTACAGAATTTACATACTAGACTCAAGTTGTAGCACCAGATATATAGAACAAATGCTTCTGATGCTTTTTTTGACTGGAAAAATTGTATAAATTCGGACTCCAATGCTTCGGTGTTAATGAAAAACGCAAGATTCTGCATGGGGCAATGCTTATCAAAAATCAGAGATTATCCCCCAGATTGGGCGTAGTATCGTTGATTGTGACATCCACACATCGAAAATGAACCCCCAATCCCAAACCCGAAATTAAACATTGATTTAGTCGTTGTCCCACTGTTCACGACCAATTAGGTCGCCAATGCGATCGCG
Organism: Nostoc mirabile CHAB5784; assembly: GCF_020829645.1. Classification (GTDB taxonomy): domain Bacteria; phylum Cyanobacteriota; class Cyanobacteriia; order Cyanobacteriales; family Nostocaceae; genus Nostoc; species Nostoc mirabile. Next base: position 199,124 of record NZ_JAIVFS010000004.1, read on the forward strand.
TAACAAAAAGTCACATTTCTCTAATTCACATTCAACGCAAACCCACTCTCTCGCTGGAATGTATTGGCAGAGCGTATATATTGGCTGTTGTCGGCTAATCATTCCCTTTTGCACCAGTCGGCGTGCTTCGTCTTGAATCAGATCGAGAGAGTAATAATTGATAGAAGGCACCGTATTCACACTCATGTTTTTTACTCACAAATTAACACTTACGATAGTGTTCCCGTTAAAAATTAGGAACAAACATTACAGAAATTAGACTTGTGGCTAGGATTTTGTAGTTTGCTATACGGAACTATTTTTATTTTGACGCTACATCTCCTAAAATTATCTCAAGATATGTTAAGAAAGTCAACGAATCCTGACATTTATCAAAAATCCGCTTTACAAAAAAAATTCCGAGTAGTTAACTTAACCTGCTATGGCGGCTATATGGTTTTTATGCAACAAGTCTGAAAATCTTGCCATCATTGTATTTAGGCAAGATTTGGCGGTTGTCCAGAGGTTCAGGGCGCGACGCCAAGAGCGTTCGCGAGTGCGTCTCCAAGAGTTGCGGTAGCGAGTCTTCTCCCAAGGGGAGACGCCAAAGGCGAACGAGCGTCATAGCCCGCCGCAGGCATCGCTTACATATCAAATAATCACCTTAGGGACTTCCAAGAAATAAATTATCCAAATAAACGAACCACTCCAGACACAGAGAACACAGAGAGAGGAGAAATAGAGAGAGTTTTTGCGTCAGTTTTGGAACATTTTTTTATTTGGAAGTCCCTTAAAGCCGGATCTAGAACTGCTGGTATTTATCTAAGGGTAAACAACACAAGAATATTTGTCAGATACTAGGGTATAAAGTGTTGCAAAACATAACGGCTAAAGTACACTACGAAGGCTTTTACCTCAGCATCTGTTAACAATTTCTTAAGTATAACCGTAATTAGTTGGTTAATTTGAGTACTAATATTACACAGTTTTCTTTGGATAAACATCTGTAGAAGGGTGGAGTAAGGGACTTCCAAATAAAACAATATCCAATCGCAGGGGAAGCAGAATCTGATAGTTGTATTGGATGCAAGAATTGGATAATTTAATTTTTGGAGTTCCCTTAACAGGATTTCTCTTAAAGGTCACTACAAATAGGCAGCAGGCGGTAGAGGGAAAGAGGAATAGTAGAGTAGGGACGAAAGCCAAGGCAAACAAAAAGCGTATACATCCAACTACCGATCCCTGAAGTAGGTTATGGTCATATTAAAACAGACGCGATTTGGTCACGTCTGTAAATTGTTTGGCGGATTTGCTGAGATTAATTGTTCTGAAGTTACATTGTTATTTAAGTTACTTATTCATCAAATAATTCATCATCTTGATCAGTGTTGTCTTCTACTGCTACCAGATTTTCTGGGGGACGCTGATGGTTAAGTTGGTTTAGTAGTGCCAGTACCTTATTACCGCGTTCTATGGAGCGATCTTCGAGAAACAGCACTTCTGGGGTACGACGTAGCCTTACCCGCGCCCCAAGTTCACTGCGGACGTAACCTGTGGCCGACTTTAAACCTGCCATTGTTTCTGCTTTAGCTTCATCTGTACCATAGATACTGACGTAGATTTTGGCGTGTTGGAGATCGCCGGAAACATCAACATCAGTAACACTTACCATTCCAGTACCCACACGGTCATCCTTGATGCCGTTGAGCAGCATTTGGCTAACTTCCCGTTTGATCAATTCAGCAACGCGGGAAACCCGACGATTTGTAGCCATAAAAATTTCGCCTCATCACAGAGGTTGTACGACAAAAATAGATGCAAGTTGAGTAGACAGTACTTAGCGGGAGCAACGCCAAGAGCAACCGTCTGTAGGGCACAGCCCCGATATAGCGCTAGTCTAGATTGTACTCAAGCCCAACATTGCCCGTAGGGTAAGAGTAAGGAAGACTAGGCTGCTCACAAACAAACCCAAGATAGCAATCAAGGTGACTGGGCGCTTCAACAATGGCACTAACGGCGCAAAGGTGTTCAGAAACAAGCCTAAGACGATACTAATTAAGTACCGGGGGTAGCGAAAGACGTTATCCCAAAATCCGTCAAACATCTGAATGTAAACTGCCTTGTTATATACTTACGTTTGTTTTGATATGCTTTATCTACTCAATTGTAATCTATGCGGCTGGAAAATTAGCCAGCTAATATAAAATATACTTCGTCGGTTATATTTGCTTTATTTAGTCACGATTATTTTCAGTTAAATCGCAAGTAAATGGTAATTCAAATCCCCAAGGAAACTAGCCCGCGTCCATTTTTGAAGTGGGCAGGGGGTAAAAGTAGGTTGATACAGCAATATATTCCTTATTTTCCTAAAAGTTATAAAAATTACTATGAGCCATTCTTGGGTGGGGGTGCTGTTTTTTTCTATCTCCAACCAAGTACAGCAATTTTAACTGATATTAATGCCGAATTAATTAACACTTATTGTTGTGTTAGAGATCATGTTGAAGAATTAATTTCTATATTGAAAGAGCATAAAATCCGACATGATAAAGATTATTATTATAGTATCCGAAACAACTCTGGTGGTACTGATATAGAAAAAGCTGCTCGTATAATTTATCTTAATAAGACTTGTTTTAATGGTCTTTATCGAGTCAATTCACAGGGTAAATTCAATGTGCCATTAGGCAGATATGACAATCCCAATATTTGTTCAGAGGTTTTACTAAAAGCAGCCTCAGAAGCGCTTTCTCATGCAGAAATCCAACAAGCAGATTTTACAGAAGTCCTAAATCATGCAACTAGCAGTGATGACTTTGTATTTTTTGACCCGCCATACCATCCTATCAGTGAGACTAGCTATTTTACTGCTTATAGCCAAAATTGTTTTAGTAAAAAAGACCAAGAAGTTTTGAGAGATACTTGTGCAGAGTTAGCAAGTCGTGGTGTCAAAGTCATGGTATGTAATTCTGATAGCGAATTTATTCAAAAAATTTATACTGATATTAATTTTGAAACCTACAAAATCCAAGCGGCCCGCTCAATTAACTCAAATATAAAAAATAGAGGGATGATTGACGAACTATTAATTACATCTTTTAAAGATTTTTATTTGCCCAAGCAATGAATCTGTCTAAACTATAAACTGCTAATAAATTATGGTTATCATTAACTCTTGCTTTTAGCCATTTGCTTGCGCCTTCTCGCATACCTTCACCGCCTAAAATCACGATAGTTGGTGCAGGGTAATAATTCTGGATGTTCATATTCAAGTAAGGAAACTTTTCATCAACTGAACCGGGGCTTTCTTGCCATTTGCACTCCAAAATTAAACCAGATGGCATTGCAGGTGAGCCAACAACATAAAAATCAACCTTCAGATCGGTATGATAAATTCCAGTTCCAATATAAACTTCTTTTCCATAACGCTTTGGCAATAAAGCAGCATTTAGTATAAATTCTTTTGGGACATAGTTCCCGACTTGGAAATAATTATGCCCAGTCAAAATTGCTTCTACATTAATTTCTAAAATCTTTCCAGCCTTGTTTGCTCGTCCGCCTTGAGTCAGAGCCATTCTCAATTCCTCTGCCAAAAATCGTGCTTATTAATTAGGATTTCACAGAAGAAGTAACAAATGGTCAGTTGCTTAATATGAATTTTTGATTTTGGCTATACCCAAACAAGATAAATAGAAGGATAATTTGGTAATTTTGTACTAGATAAATACAAATGTATTAATAATTTGGACAACGAAAAGGATATAGCAGTCCTAAATCATTCGTGAGAAAATACTGAATAAATTCATGAGTAATATTTGTAACTAAAAGGGAATTGTAGGAATGTGGATGCGATCGCGCTTTAGAGGAAGTCGAAAATATTCTTAGTGGGGAGCAGTGAACCAAAAGTTACCTAACCAGATTCCTGCTCAGAAATGCACCTATGAAAGATACAAATAAATATAGTGTAGTAGCGATACTGTAATTAAGCCCAGCAACAAATAGCATCATCAACGCAACTAATTGATAGTTTACAAGCCACATTGTAACAATTATAACCAGGATGATAACATCGGCTAGGCGTCTTTTACGTGAATTTGTCAATTTATAAATTAACAAAGAAATCAAAAACCACCCCAAAAAAACTATAAATAGTATCCCCATAACTATCCTTGTAAATTATCCAAGGCTATTTCATTTTTGAAAAATGCTTTTTTCTACGTACTGATTAAGCCAGACGAAACACTTAGTACTGGTATTATCTCTTTATGCTTGTATCCACATAGTCAATACGGTTCGGTTAACATCTTTGTCTGTCGAAGATCCCCCCAACCCCCCTTAAAAAGGGGGGCTTTTTCTGATCTTTACCCCCTTTTTAAGGGGGTCGCCGCAGGCGGGGGGATCTTATCCGAACCGTATTGTCCACATAGTAGCATTTTAACTACTATTGTTCACGTGATTTCACGCTTGTCTTGGCTATTTTTTATAAAATCTTCCAATAATTGCATCTTCAGAGCTACGCCCTGTATTTTTGTAGCAAATATATCTTTTATGTTATGTACTTCAGTATTTTCTCACGAATGATTCAGAATTTCTATAGTTAATTGTCTAGCCATGCCTTTAGGAAATTCTAGCTTTTACATCTTCCCAATTACTACCAGTAGTAAGGTTTTGCAGATATTCGGTTTTGCGCTGGGCTAGTTCTTGTTTCTGCCAATCTAAAACCGGGAGTGCTGCTGGTGTAGCAGCGATGTCATCCCATAAATCTTCTACCAGTTGGAGTTTTTCCGCTCTCGAAAGACTAAAGAGTTCGGGAAATACTGGGTTCATAGTCTTCTCTGATTTTATTCACTTTCATTATTACACCCCGAAACCGCCATATCTATAACAACATTTCTAATAACTGGAATTTAGCTTGGATAAATTTTGTTATTTCACCTTAGCTTCAACCTGTCTGTGCCTCAGTATCACCGTTGCGGATGGCCCATGCTAGTTCTAAAAGTTGAGTCCAGCGCTTTTGTAACTGTTTGGGGGTGCATTTGATGGTTTTAGCGATCGCTTGGTCGTTTTGTCGTGCAGTTTTTAACTGTAATATTTGCTGTTGCTGTTCTGTGAGTTGATTCACAAAGATTTCCCACTGCTGGGAAGATAAACCCAATTTTTGCTCTAAACCCGCACCTAACCATTGATGTACCAATTGCCAGTGGTGTTGCTTGGCAAACTTTTCGACGTGGTATTTAAACCGTTGTTGGAGATAATCGCGCTGACGGCTGGTTAAACCGAGAATTTGGTCAATTTCTGGGGCTGAAAGGTCTTGAAGTTTCAAGCTGAGGTAGTTCATACAGTCAGATTGTCCTTGAGAATCCAGGTATTTCATCAATTCAGTGATGACGCGATCGCGTTCTGACTCTTCGGATGGATCGAAATTAGTTTGGGCGATCATTTGCGATCGCAGCTGTTGCACCGCCGAGTTACGCTGGTAAGATTCCGCTTCTTCACCCTTAGCAGACTCTACCGCCATTTCAATATCCACGGTAGTTTCTTGCGGCTGACGACGAGCAAAGCCTTGGGCCCGCAAGATAATCAATTGCTGATTTGCACCACCAGGTAAATTGATCCGGCGTTTGGCATACTGCTCTGTAAACGCCATATATTCAGCTAATTGCAGCTGAGTACGCGGTGTATGATCGTTAGGTAGTTCGTTTTCTCTGCGGAAAGCTTTGATAGCTTCGATATAAAATGCTTGTAAAAAATCTTCAATCAGGCTGTAACGAGCCTCAAAACCCAACTCAGAGCCGGATATAGTTACATGACGGTAAACCATAGCACCCAAATTGCTATGTAATTCCACGCGCCCTTGTTTTGAACCTAGTTGGTAGTAACGTAAGCATTTGTGCATCCGATGCCTTCCCAACGTAATCTGCCAGGACTTGATTTCCCCAGATGTTTGGATACGGGAGCTTTTATCGCAAATGCGTTCTACTTCTACGGCTATGCGGTTTGCTAAAGCTTCTACGCACCTGGGTGCTGCTTTCACTTGCGCTTGCATTTCCTGACACAGCAATTCAATCAAGGTTTCGCTGCTGCTGTCTGAAAATTCTTCAGTCGAAAGGTGATTATCAAAAATGGGTGTAGAGTTTGGTAGATTAACGACGTTAGATTTCATGACTTTTCCAGTAGTATTGCACCGTAATTACAACGCAGACACAGCAATCAAGGCCGGCCTTGGCTTACGAATCTTTAGGCATTCATCCATCAAGGCTTGCCGCATGTAATGCTCACATCTAAAGCTCATATATAAAACTGTAGGAAATACGAGAGAGTTACAGTTATGGAAATGTGTCGGTTTTTTCACAAGCCACCACATTGACGCTGGGACATAAGTACCCGTCATTTTCTCAAAGTTGTCAAATCCCTTGCTGTACCAACTGTTGCCACCATCCTGTTATTGCATCTGTGCCCATCGTAGACATTGCCTTAAAATATGACAATTTAAAAACTGGAGTCGCTTTTATCACAATTTCCGAAACAAAGAGGTGCGCCTGTGAAGTGTAATTTTTATACCCATGCTGCTGCTGCTTCCCAACCTAAACCCCTCCGTATAATTGCTGCTTCGTCTCCGGTCATATCCAAAATAGTAGATACTTCATAAGTAGGTTCTTCGCCAGTGTCTACAATTATGTCTACCAACTTGTCCAAACGGTCAAATAGCTCTACCCGCGACTGAACAGTTTCTGGATCTATCCGAATCATGCCATTATCTGCTTCATCTGGTGGCAGATGTGCTGAAGTTGAAATAATCGGATTGCCCAAGGCTGCCAGCAGTTCCAAACACACAGTATGGTTTGGTACTCTAATTCCAGTAGTTTTCCGCTTGGGGCTTTGCACCAATCGCGGTACTAATTTAGTCGCTGGGAGCAAAAACGTGTATGGCCCTGGAATCAGGCGTTTCATAATTCCATAGGCTGTGTCACTTACGAAGGCATAAGTTGCCACATTTGAAAGCGAGGAACATAAAAATGTCAGTGGTTTATCATTTGCTAGCTGTTTAATTTGCCGCACTCGTTCTACCGCCGACTTGGCATTCAAATCACAACCGATCGCATAGACTGTATCAGTAGGGTAAAGCGTGACTGCGCCACTAGAAAGCGCCGACTTTATTTCCTCTATTCGGCGAACTTGAGGATTATCCGGATGAACTGAGAAAATTTTTGCCATAACAAGAAGAGTGGGGAGTGGGGAATGGGGAGTGGGGAGTGGGGGAGATGAGGGAGCAGGGGGAGCAGGGGGAGCAGAGGAAAATAATTAATAACCAATGCCCAATGACTAATGACTAATGACTAATGACTAATGACTAATGACTAATGACTAATGACAAATTTATTATGAATAAAATTGCTTATCTTCAATGTCCGACAGGAATTTCTGGTGATATGTGCCTGGGTGCTTTGGTGAGTTTGGGTGTTCCTGTGGAGTATTTAATTGAAAAACTCAATGGGTTAGGTATTGAACAGGAATATCAGTTAAGGGCAGAACTTGTCCAACGTAATGGTCAGCAGGCGACTAAAGTCCATGTGGATTTAGTACACGATCGCCACCACCACCATCACCACGACCACGAACACGGTCATGATCACACACGCCACCTGCCAGAAATAGAGCAGATGATTCTCAAAGCGGGGTTGCCATCACGGGCAGAAGCTTGGAGTTTGGCGGTATTCCGACAGCTAGCAGTAGCAGAAGGGGCGGTGCATGGTATTTCTCCTGAAAAAGTTCATTTTCATGAGGTGGGTGCTGTAGATGCGATCGTAGATATTGTGGGTACTTGTCTGGGGTTGGATTGGTTGGGAATTGAGAGCAATGACGAAGGATTGCCCTTACTTTACTGCTCGGCGTTCCCGACTGGTGGCGGCACTGTTCGGGCTGCACATGGTCAGATGGCAGTACCAGTACCAGCAGTATTAAAGCTGTGGGAAATGCGGGGTTGTCCAGTTTATAGCAATGGCATTGACAGAGAACTGGTGACACCAACAGGAGCTGCGATCGCTACTACTTTGGCAAGAGATTTTGGTTCACCACCTGCGATCGCTATCAAGCAGATAGGATTGGGGGCAGGAACCATAAATTTACCCATTCCCAATATTTTACGCCTTTGGGTGGGTGAAAGCGCAAATTTACAGTCAAATTTCAGCGATTCTGAAGATACTAGCTCAAATTTAGAAACGATATCAGTACTAGAAACTCAAATTGATGATTTAAATCCGCAAGCGATCGGCTATGTGTTTGAGGCGTTGTTTGCTGCTGGTGCGGTGGATGTATTTACCCAAGCGATCGGTATGAAAAAGTCCCGTCCGGGAATTTTGCTAACTGTGATTTGTCATCCAGAAAATTTACTCAGTTGTGAAGCCGTCATATTCCGCGAAACTACAACTTTAGGCATTCGGCGAACAACTCAGCAACGCGCCATTTTACAACGGGAAATTCAACAAGTGGAAATTGAATATGGTCAAGTGCGCGTCAAAATAGCATGGAAAGGGCAATCACCAGAAAAAGTTATTGCAAATGTGCAGCCAGAATATGAAGATTGTGCAGACTTAGCTCGAAAACATAATATTCCCTGGCGCGAAATTCAACGGCTGGCGCTACAGCGTTGGTATTTAGCCAATGGCTGATACAAATTCCTTGTTCCTCGTTGGAGACTGGGAATGCCATCCTAAAGGCTTTGTCGTTACCCACATTTTTGTAACAGTCATGTCGCGCTCACCCCATATCCCGCCCAGAACTTAAGTTCTGCGGCTCATAGCTAAAGTCCACTCAAGTGGACTGAAATTTTCCCTTTTACATTAGGACTTACGCACACTCTACAAATGATTCTCTTCTCTACAAGAGGCTGCGCGTTGGCGGAAGCCGACGCACCAGAAGGCGGTTCGATAAATTAGCTTTTTAGCAATTGTTGCGTAAGCCCTGTACATAAGATAGCCTTCTAGATGGCTGGAAATTTTGTATTTAGTCCTCTTGAGAGGACTTTAGCTATTAGCCTTGGAATTTATTCCGAGGCGGGAATCGTAACAAAGCCCAAGATTCAAAAAATCTTGGTAATGACAAGTCTAAAGCCTCCGCCTCCCCTTATATCATGTTCGGCTGATTAGTTGTCATTGCAAACGAAGTGAAGCAATCTCCAAACCGCAAGCGAATTGCTTCATTCCACTTCGTTGCATTCGCAATGACATATCGTAAGTGATTTGCCGAACTTGATATTACACATCAATCAACCCTAATGTGTTTCGGCTTTACAAGCGTGCCTTTGATTTTCATACTTTGGGCAATCAATGAAAAACTTTATCCCCAATCCAAATTGGAATATTCAGGAGGGAGAAAACTCATACCTTAATAGTCATTATCAGCCACACAAATGCCTTTACATTTAATACCGTTCGTAGCGGTGCGCTGACAATGAGAACATAGAACTTTTTCGTTTTCTGTTTCTTGATTTGTCTTTAAACTAGTGCTTGCCTGTAATTTTTCTTTTTCGGTCTGGATTTTTAGAGTCATAGTTAAAAGACGTTTAATTACTTAGAACTTTTATCAAATATTGTGTCAATGTAAACGCATCTACACCCAATTCAGTACGCTCCTGGGCTGCTAAAATACCCGCTTGCGAATGCCACCATGCGGCAGTTGCCACAATATTTTCTATGGGAATCTCCTTCGTTGCTGCTTGCGCCAACAATCCACCCAGTAGCCCAGTTAACACGTCACCGCTACCGCCACGCGCCAAGGCGGGTGTGCTTTCAGGAACAATCCAAACGGCACCTTGAGGGTTTGCGATCGCAGTTCTCGCCCCTTTCAACAATATTATCGCCTCACTTTGCGCCGCCGCTTCCCGTACTGCTTGCACCCTGTCATGTTTGGCATTGGGGACATCAGGAAACAATCGTTGGAATTCACCAGTGTGGGGTGTGAGTACGGTTACAGCAAGACGTTTTTTTAATGTGGCGATCGCTCCCATTTGTGCCAAGATATTTAAACCATCGGCATCGAGAATTAGAGGGCGTTCGCCCTTGGCGTTGGCGGAGCCATCGCTTTCTATGACTTCTTGCACAATCGGAGTCGCATCTTGTGTTAAACCAGGGCCACAAGCGATCGCATTAAAGGAACTCAGATCGGTTTTTTCTGGTAATTCTAGGTGGGCAATGGCTCCAGTTTCTGTCTCTGGACAACCGACAATTAGCGCTTCTGGCAAGTGTGACACCAAAAGAGATTTCAGCGATTCGGGTACAGCGATCGAAAGCATCCCCACACCACTAGCCCTAGCACCCAAACCAGTTAAAATTGCTCCACCTGCATAGCGCCGCGAACCACAAATCAGCAGTAAATGTCCTTCCTTATATTTGTGGGTGACTGGTGGACGGGGTAAGGGTAGAGTCGCAAGTGCCGTTGCTGGTGTAATACGTTTAATCCTGGGTGCATCTTTTAGAACAGCTTCTACATCAGCTAAAGGAATATCGAAATCGATTAACTCAGCTTTGCCGAGATATTCTAGCGCCTGATCTTGAAAGAAAGCTAATTTCCATAAACCCAAGCAAAAAGTGTGAGTGGCGCGAATGGCAGTTCCTAATACTTCGCCTGTATCGGTGTGTAAACCTGAAGGTAAATCAATACTATAAATTGGCACAGACAATTCATTTAACTGATTAATTGCAGAAGCGATGGGATCAGTGAGGTTTCTTTCTAAACCAAATCCAAACAAGCCATCAATCAATAAATCAGAATTTGGCAGTTGCTCAATTGTTTGATAAATTGGAATGCCCAAACTCTGAGCATACTGCAAGTGCTGTGAAGTTAGTTCCTTAAGCTTAGAGAAAGGAGAATAAATCCAAACTTCATATCCGCGAAAGTGTAATTCACGGGCTACTACTAAAGCATCCCCGCCATTATGACCCGGGCCGACAAGAATTCCGACACGAGATCCCCCCGCTTGCGACGATCCTCTTAAGAACGGTGTGTTTGAAAGGATGTAGCCCCCCTTTTTAAGGGGGGTTGGGGGGATCTCTTGAATGCGACGGGCAATTAATCCCGCCACCTTTTCCATTAAAGCGACTACAGGCATTCCTGCTGCGAAGATCCGCTCTTCAATATCGCGCATCTGCCCAGCAGTCACTACCACTTGCGAAATTTTTTCTTGCCTGTTCTGCATCAGCCCTAAGTCCTGTTAGCGTTAGCGGGGCGTTTAGCCCGTGCTGAGTTATGAGTTTCAGGGTAACTGAAACTTTAGCAGATTTCACACAATTATCTTTAAGGGACTTCCAAATAAAAAATATTCCAGAACTAACGCAAAAATCTTTTCTATTTCTCCTCTCTCTGTATTCTCAGCGTCTCTGTGGTTAGTTTATACCAATTCAAATAATGTTTGCGACACATCAATTATTTGTAAGGGCACAACATTGTTCATGCGTGTCAACTTAAGCTAAAAATAGCAAAACTTTCGACTTGACTCACCCGCCTAGAACTAAAGTTCTTTGGCTTTTAGTAGGTTGGGTGGAGGAACGAAACCCAACATTTTCGCGGGTTTGTTGGGTTTCACTACGTTCCACCCAACCTACGATTATCCTTAACCCAAGCGTATTGCATCATATGATACCAATTCAAATAATGTTTGCGACACATCAATTATTTGTAAGGGCACAACAATGTTGTGCCCCTACCCATCTGTCGCATTCTTTTTTCAAATTGGTATTATTTTGGATAATTTATTTCTTGGAAACCCCTAATCGTGACTAATCCATGTATGCCTAGCGCTGCAATTACACCTCCGAACAATCCCCAATCACCATCGGCAAATACGTAGACGTTACCGTAAAAGTGGTCTACAAATGTTGAGGCTTGATGTTGAGTTTGGTTTCGTTCTACCCAATTCAAGAATAATTAAATTCTATATGCTTTTTCTAACTGGCTGTAGCTATCTAAAGGGTATAGGTTAAATTCAGCACGAATTTCATCTGTAAGTTCCCGTTGGATAAACGGAAGCAGAAGAGTTTTCTTTATACCTCGCAAAGCTTGTTTAGGATTACGCTTGAACGTAGTAATTAGTGGCTCTTGCATACAAGTACTCTCACCTATTTTATCTCTAACATAAATAGCACCTGGGAAAGGTAATGGCTCAATAGGTGTTCCTCGCGCTGCTAAATCTCTCTTAGCACGTGGATGTCCTTCTAAAAAATCGTCATGCCCAGTCAAAGGTTCATCGCGCAGTACTTTATCAGGCAAACTAAACAAGCGGTAATTGATGATGTTGCACGTTCCACACAATTTATAAAAAGTTTCTTTGCGAAGCAGAATTTTGCTGCTTCCTTCTTGATATTCATAGCCAATGTCTATATACCAACCATTACTTTGTGGATTTTGAGCAACATAACTTACTAATCGTTTGCTGATGCAGTCATCAGCATCTACAGGCATTATATGTGTTGGCTGTAGTTCTCGAGCAGCTAATAGTCCAACAGCAAGTTTCTTTCTTTTATCTTCCATTTTTTCAGGTAAGGTTGAGCCTGGGATAGGAGAATCAACTTCTATATATTGCACTTGGCGATGATGAAAACTAATTTTTGGTCTTTCATGACAGACTACAATAACCTGAAAATCTGAGGAAGTTTGATTGCAGACTGAGCGTAGACATCTTTCAAACATCTTGGATAATTCTGTCCATGATGTTGCTACTTTAGAGCTTTTGATTGGGATCAGAAAAACTAACATATTGCAATATAACCTTGCTTGATTTTCTTAGGTAAGTACGTCTCAAATCTTATTTACAAGGGAACTTAGAGTCATTTTTAAACTTACTTATTAGACAAAACTGAACTTTGTCGATACTTTTATTATCAATATTTTATATTTCTGCTACAACAATAGCACACTTAAATCTTAAGTCCTTAAGTACTACCTCAAACCAAGGGATGTTATATCTAAATTAGGATTGACAAAAATTCTAGAACAGCGAAGCGTAAATAAAGCTCCCATTTTAAATCAGCAAAAGCCTTGATCTACAAAACTTTTGACTTTTGACTTCCGCCTTGCGGTAATAGTTGCCCTCTTCCATCACTTAGCTATTTTTCTCAAAGAGAGACCAATCGGCTCAATGTCTTTTGTCAAAGGTAGTTAAGTATGACGGGGGAAATTTGCCTAATAATAACGTTTGTAGAAACGTTGCATCGCAACATCTCTACAAGCCGGAAAATCGCACTAGGTCAACTCTTGAAAACTAAGGTAATTAGAAGAATTGCTTTGTGTGCGTTAATTGCTTAATGGTGACCGAAGAAGGCAGGGGGAGCAGGGGAGGCTCTTGAGGCAGGGGGAGAAAGAAAAACTGCTCAAGAACAGCAATGGTCTCAAGCCCCGAGCTTTAGCTATGGAGAAGAGAAAAAGATTTGTGCCAAGACTGCTTGCAGCGAGGCACAAGGTGCGGAGCCGGAGACGCTCCGCCTCCGGTCAATACTCAAGCCCCTACTTTTAAGTATGGGGTTTGCTCAAGAACTGCTCCTCTTCTCCCCCTGCTTCCCCTGCTCTAATTGTTGACATAACTGGAACCTTTGTTTAGGGACTTCCCAATAAAAAATATCTCAGAAGTGAAGACAATTTAATCATGCGTTGGAGTGGGTGAATCAGATTTTGGGAATAATCCTCATAGTGTTTGAAAGCATCGTTTTGGTTGGGCTTCACGCTATGAGAGCGCGATTTATAGGAAAAAAGCAGATTTTTGGCTATTTATCTATTGCATTTTGCTGCATTATGTGGATTTGTTTGGCATTAATTCCAGTCCACGCAACCTCTACAGGATCTATTGATAATTTGCGACAACAGCAGCAACAAATGAACCAGCAGCGTCAGAGTGTGGTTAAAGATCGCGATCGCTTAACAAATCTCCAACAAGAGGCCCAAAAACACCTCACTGGTTTAAAACAAAATCTGCAAACTACAGATAGCTATATTCAAGAGAGCGAATCACGATTACAACTCGCCACCGAACGCCTCCAGCAATTGGAAACTGATTTAGCAGTAGCGCAACGTTCTTATGAGGAGCGGCAAATAGCAACAGTAGCACGATTGCGTTATCTCCAGCGATCGCCTGCATCTGTTGGATGGGCAGTTTTGCTCCAAAGTCAAAATATCAGCGACTTTTTCAGCCGTCGTCATCAGTTGAAGTTAGTGTATCAGGCAGACGAACAAATTTTGGTAAAACTCAACCAACAAGCAATCCTGATAAATAAACAAAAAACGGACGTAGAACAGCAAAAAAACGAAATTGCCTTGATTCGTGAGCAATTGTTAGCACAAAAATCCGATTATCAAACTCAGGCGGAGTCACAATCAGAATTGATTCAACGTCTTAATAGCGATCGCCTAGCCTTGGAAGCAGCGCAAAATCAGCTAGAGAGGGAATCTCAAAATCTGGAAGTCTTGATTCAACAAAAGGTAGCAGAAGCCAGAGCAACAGAGGAGGCGCAAGCAAAAACCAACAGTCGGACAAGTGTGATTATTCGGGGAACTGGTGTAATGGCATATCCTAGCGATGCTTCTACTAGTAGTCCCTTCGGCTGGCGGATGCACCCAATCCTTGGCTATCGTCGCTTTCATGCCGGGTTAGATTTTGCCGCTAGCTATGGTAGTAAAATTCGGGCAGCCGATTCGGGCAGAGTGATTTTTGCTGGGTGGTACGGTGGTTATGGCAGAGCTGTAATTATCGACCACGGCAATGGTATGACTACACTCTACGGACATACCAGCGAGTTGTATGTTTCCGAAGGACAAGCAGTCGAACGCGGACAAGCGATCGCTGCTGTTGGTTCCACAGGTTTCTCAACTGGCCCCCACCTCCACTTTGAAGTCCGCCGCAATGGTACACCGGTAGATCCAGCTAATTATCTTTGAACCCAAAAACCAAGTTTCTCTAGGCTGCAAATCTATCACAGACGTGCTATAATGTGTAAGACTAAGGGCGCGTAGCTCAGTGGATAGAGCAACAGATTCCGGTTCTGTGGGTCGGGGGTTCAAATCCCTCCGCGCTCGTTACCTTTAGAAGACTAACCAGGAAATCGAGAGGTCATTTATTTTCTCTCATGGGATAAACCCAATTTATCCTATGAAACATAATGGCAACGGGTAGCTGTAATATAAAAAATTATTTAGACTTAGTAATATAATTTGGGATTATCTAAAAAGAATACATGCGTCAGTCGTCAGAATTCAGAATTGAATTCTGTATGAATGGCGGATGAATAAATGGGTTTAAGACCCCCACCAAATCTATTATTTGGTGGTCAACTTTCCCAGTGGGGGTCTGAATCCCCCACTGATTGCATTCTGACCGGAGCAACGGAAACGTCTCCGGCTCTGCTCCTGAATTCTGACTTCTGAATTCTTCAAAAGTTATTGATAAATCCTGTCTATAATAATCCCTAATAACTTACTAGAAAATAGATTTTTAATATAATTTATACTAAACATCAAATTGAGATTGGCGATACATCCAGGCAACCTAAATTTACGGTTGACAAGAAGGTGATGCACTTTGATTATGTGGTTGCTAATCCGATGTGGAATCAGGAAAACTACGGCGCAGATGTTTATGAAGAATAGAAGAGTTGAGGGAAGCGGATTAGAATCTTAGCCCCTCGCAGTTTGTAGATGTTAGCGATAAAGTTGTGCATCGTGCGATCGCGGATATTTTG
Source organism: Nostoc mirabile CHAB5784 (assembly GCF_020829645.1). Lineage (GTDB taxonomy): Bacteria > Cyanobacteriota > Cyanobacteriia > Cyanobacteriales > Nostocaceae > Nostoc > Nostoc mirabile. The sequence continues at coordinate 214,825 of NZ_JAIVFS010000004.1, forward strand.
ACAGATTTGGCGGTAGCCAGACAAGAGAGGGAATGCGCGGATAAAGATTTAGCTGAGGTACTTGCTAATTTGAGACTTTAGATTTTGGATTGATTTTTTCAGGAGGATAGGATAATGACTCAAGCAATTGATAAGGAACAAATGATAATTGATGAATTTAAAAAGTTATCTCCTGAGAAGCAGCAGGAGGTATTAAATTTTATTGAATTTTTGCAGTTTAAGGAGATGCAAAAGCAGGAGACACTTGAAGATAAAGAGAAGGAAAAACAAGTTTCATTTTTAGAAGCTGCTAAGGAGTATATTGGATGTGTTGATGGAGGAACTGGAGATTTGGCGACTAATAAAAAGCATTTAGAAGAATACGGTAGGTAGTGAAGCAAAATATCATTATTGATACTGGCCCTCTAGTTGCTTTAATTAATAATCGGGAACAATATCATAGTTGGGCTACTAAAGAAGTTGCTAATCTAGCTTACCCTTTCTTTACTTGTGAAGCAGTAATTAGTGAAGCGTGTTTTATATTGCGAAGTTTTTATGGCGGAGAGGATACGGTTATGTCTTTACTAGATACTGGCTTAATTCAAATCTCTTTTCGTCTCAGTGATGAAATAGGAACGGTTAGAGAGTTGCTGAAGCGGTATCAGAATGTGCCGATGTCGTTAGCTGATGCGTGTTTGGTAAGAATGAGTGAGTTAATTGTGGGGAGTTGTGTCTTGACGCTAGATAGTGATTTTCGGGTTTATCGGAAGAATAAGAATGAGATGATGGATTTGATTATTGCTGATGGGATATAAAAGGGGATAGATATAAGTGAGATACAAGTACCTAAAATTACAGCCAATCACTTTTAAAACATCCTCTAAGCTTGACATTTTGCCTGTCTATGATATGTAACTTAAAAGTTCAAAAGGCGAAAGGAAAATATGGTTTTCCAGTACACTAACGCATTTGTCACCATAGCATCGGTTAATTGCGAGAATTTGGTGAACTTCTATACTAAATTCCTGGAGCAAAAGCCAGTTATTTTGATTCCGAATGTTTATGCTGAGTTTAATTTGGTCAGTATGCGTTTAGGTATTTTTAAACCAAAGAACACAAATAAATCGGAATTTGAAGCGATTGCCAAAAGTAAGATAAGTTTGTGCTTAGAGGTGAGTAACTTAGAAGATGCGATCGCTCACCTAACAGTTTTAGGCTATCCCCCACCAGGAGACATTTCCATTGCTTCCCACGGCAGAGAAATTTATGCCTATGATCCTGATGGCAATCGTTTGATTTTACATCAAGCTGCTACAGGAAGTCATTAGTCATTTGTCATTGGTCATTTGCAAATAACAAAGGACAAATAACAAAGGACAAATAACAAAGGACAAATAACAAAGGACAAAGGACAAATGGCTATAACTCAAAACTATAGATTAAACCTGATTCAATGGTATCCAGGTCACATTGCGAAAGCTGAAAAAAAGCTCAAAGAACAGCTGAAGCGCGTAGATGTGGTGTTTGAGGTACGAGACGCGCGGATTCCCTTAGCGACTCACCATCCCCAAATAGGTGAGTGGGTGGAGGGTAAGACACGGGTGTTGATACTTAACCGAGTAGATATGATAACGCCGCAAATGCGATCGCTGTGGATTGATTGGTTTAAACATCAAAGGGAAGTCCCTTATTTTACCAACGCTCAACATGGTAAAGGTATAGCAGAAGTGGCGCGGGCAGCGCAAGCAGCTGGGGTAGAACTTAATCAAAGAAGAAGCGATCGCGGCATGTTACCCCGTCCAGTGCGGGCTGTAGTGATTGGTTTTCCCAATGTCGGTAAATCAGCTTTAATTAACCGCCTGTTGGGACGGCGAGTAGTAGAAAGTGCAGCCCGTCCTGGGGTAACTCGCCAATTACGCTGGGTGCGAATTTCCGAACATTTGGAATTGCTAGATGCTCCTGGTGTCATCCCTCTAAGATTAGAAGACCAAGATGCAGCATTGAAATTAGCCATTTGTGATGATATCGGTGAAGCTTCTTACGATAATCAACTAGTAGCAGCAGCCCTAGTGGATTTACTCAACTATTTGTCAGCTGTAGCCGCAGATTTATTACCAAAGAAACCATTACAGTCTCGTTATCAACTCGATTCGACATCAGACACCGGAGATACCTATTTGCACGCCTTGGCAGAGCATCGTTACAAAGGTGATATAGAGCGAGCTGCAAGGCAACTTTTAACAGATTTTCGCAAAGGTTTGTTAGGTGAAATTAGTTTAGAATTACCTCCTAATTAAATTAGGGTGACAGAAAAGGAAAATTTGTTAATTTCTCATTTTTAATTTAGCAGCCCGCGCCCTTAAAATTAACATAGTTCCTTCTGGAAATAACATACCAAGTAATAGGCTTTTTAGACTAAGGTTTTTCCCACTCTCACTTACTAAAATACCTTCCAATATTAGAGAAGGTATTAATATTCCTCCAAAAATGAATAAATTAGAAAATATTAATCTTCTTTTTGCTAGAACAGTTAATATCGTTAAGCCAAACCCTAAAGGAATAAAAGTTAGTGCATAGTAAAAAATCCTCTGATTTTTAGGTATTAATTCCAATAAATTCAAAGAGGAAAAATTCTGTAAATTATCTACATATACTTGGATAGTTGCTCTGGAATAAGTGATGATTAGATGGTGAGGTTTAGTGTCTGTAAAAATATTATACCAATTCTGCATGAAGATGCACATAATAAGACCCCCCTGTAGTCCTCCCGATGCTTTGGGGGGACGGCGTAGCCGGGGGGTAAATATATGCAGCTTCACAAAGAAACGGTATTAGGTATATTCAGTCTTAAATCTGCTCCATTTTCTCCAGTTATCGGCGTTGGTAATCGAAAATCTAAGTTATTTCCCTGCTGTCCCAGTGTCAAATTGCGACGTAGGGAAGTGCCGGAAATCGAAATAATGCGGGCAGGGCCAAAAGGAGGTAAAGCAGGAAATTAGCCCCCTGCCTTTTAAGGGGGGTTGGGGGGATCTTCGCTCGATAAACAGCCGCAGTCTGAACTTACCGCGCTGGCTCACAAAACTGAAAATTTGCTGGCTCCCCTTCACAACGAGATTCAAACCCACTCTGAACTGAACCTACAACAAAATTGCCTCTTTCAACGTAATATCCATCACATGCAGTTGTCGGAATCCAGTTAACAGTGTCATAAAGAAAAGGTGAAGGTTAACCTGTAGGGTATAACTTACCTTAGAGTTGCTTGCACCTCTAGCTTCGATGGATCACACTCATGACTGAACTGACGCTACGCCTACAAGAGGGAGATACCGAGACAACGATCGCAGTTGATCAAGATATATTCACAATTGGTCGTTTGCCGGAATGTAACCTGTACTTACCTTTTGCTGGAGTATCTCGCAACCATGCCCGCTTGCTGAAAACAGCTGACGGTGTGTGGACTATTGAGGATCTGGGCAGCAAAAACGGGACGCAAGTAAATAAATATCTTGTTAACTTTCCCCAAGAGTTACATCACGGCGATATCATTTGGCTGGGCAATGTTAGCCTGGTAGTGCTGCTCACAAGCCCTGTTTCCCAACAGACACTTGGGTATCCTGGAACTTCCGACATTAATGAACAAAGAACAATTCTTCACAATGTCGAACAATTACAACAGCAATGGATCGCAGCTGATAGCAAAGATGGCAACATCAACAATAAAGACAAAACCATTGCCCGTCTCAAAGACTTAGTGGACATAGCTAAAAATCTTTGTGCGGCGGCGTCTATAGAAGAGATTTTTTCTCAAGTGCAGCAAGTGGTTTTTCGTTACCTTGATAGTATCGATCGCTTGGCATTATTAATTGATGTTAATGGTTGCGGTCAATTAGAATTAGTGAATGCTGCCACTAGAAATGTTTCCCAGCAAAAACATCTCCCCTCTGATGGAAGTTGGATTAGTCGTAGTATCTGTCAAAAGGTATTTGACGAAAAAGTTGTCATTCAAACCGCCGATACCCAGCAGGATGAACGGTTTGCTAGTGAACAGAGTATTTTGTTCAAAGGCATTCGCAGCGCGATGGCAGTGCCTTTATGGGATGAAAATAAAGTTGTGGGCGTACTGTATGCCGATGCCAATCTTTCTTCTTACCATTGGGCAAATGAAGGCGAAGAAGAACTCAGCTTTTTTTCAGCTTTAGCAAACATTGTGGCTTCTAGCGTCCAGCGTTGGTTGCTGGTAGAGAAACTCAAAACTGAAGAAATGATTCGTCACCGACTAGAACGCTATCATTCTCCAGCAGTCGTACAGCAGTTGATATCTTTAGGTGCATTACCGGGTGGTCGTTTAGCTCCCACCGAGAGCGAAATCAGTATTTTGTTTGCAGATTTGGTTGGCTTTACGGCAATTTCTGAACGGTTAACGCCAACTGCGATCGCCCAACTATTAAATAATTTATTTGAAGAAATGCTAAAAGAAGTCTTTACTTGGGGCGGCACTTTAGATAAATATATTGGCGATTGTATTATGGCATTTTTTGGCGCTCCAGAACCGCAACCAGATCACGCCGATCGCGCTGTTGCTGCTGCTAAAGGGATGCTCACTCGTCTCGAACATCTTAATGCCAACGGTTTTTGGCACGAACCGCTTCAATTACGTATTGCTATTAATAGCGGTAAGGCTGTTGTGGGAGATGTCGGTAGTTCCCAAAGGGTAGATTATACGGCATTAGGCGCGACGATTAATCTTGCTGCTCGCATGGAAGCAGTTTGTCCACCTAGTGAATGCGTGATTAGTGAAGCCACTCATAAAATGCTTTCACTGCCTTCAGACTTTGAGGAAATGGGAGATTATCGTTTCAAAGGTATTGAGCGATTAGTTAAGGTTTATCAGACAAAATTGCAGCCAATGCCAACAATTATTAATCCATTTATTAATCTTTAGGCATTGGGCATAATAGGGAATGGGAAATAGGAAAAAATTGCTAATTATGAATTACGTTAGGGACTTTCAAATAAAAAATATCTAACTATTTATTGTGGAGTGGGCGTCTCGCCCGCCCCATTGGTGTCAACTTAAAGTTAAGGAGCAATTGTCAATAAGTCATCCTACTCAAAAGCTTGCTGAAATCAAATTAGTTGATTTAAGAAAAGCGATCGCTTTTCTCTTGAGTGACGATGGCGTATCCGCCCGCTTTATAGTGAGCGCACTTTTTAAAGTTGGTAACAACTTTATAGCAGTTCAATAATTTCAGTAGCTCTTTAACTATACGATAAGGTATATTTTCACACTTAAATAACTTTGGTCATAAGTCTACAAATGCGATCGCCTACGGTGGGTAAGTACGCCATCACTTTTCTCTTCAGTGGCACTGTTCACCACTGAAGATGTTTAGTAAGCGCCTGATTGTAGCGATCGCTTGATTCATATTTTGGTTCAGCAAAACCGGAAATTTTCTATATTGTTTTCTAAATGGGGTCTGTATACGGAAAAAGTTTGTATATTGTCCAAAAATAAATATTACAGAGAAAGTTTCTATATATTTATAACAAATTAAGTAAATAGGCGGAGAAGCTTTGGTATATTATTGGTGTTATAACAAACCTCTGTAACAGTACCAATTTCAAAATACCCGGTTGGAAATTACAGGTAGCGAACAACCTAATTAACAAGTATCTTAGACATCTGTAAGGTTAAACTTATGACTTCATTTGCTTCTCTCTATGAGAAATTTGATGCTTTTCAAGCTCGAAAACTTGCAGGATTAATTCAACAAGCGTATGACCAATTTGACCTAAGAGGAACAGGGATTTGGAAACTTGAAGGGTCTCACGAATTAGTTGGTCAACTTGGTAGAGAAGAAGTTCCCTTTGGTTTTGTTGTCTCTGAAACCGATAGCAATAATGTAGTGGTTGTATTTCGAGGCACAAAAAGATTTATAGAGTGGTTCAAAGACGCGAATATTCAACTTGTTTCTTACAGAAACAGCACAGAAAAGAATGGACTAACGGTGAAAGCAACTTGGGATATTGCTGATGGTGTTACTCAGGAGTCTTCAAGCGAAATTCCGACTATTAATGATTTTGGCGATGTAACCGCAGGTTTTCGAGCGATCTACATTAATCTCCGGCAACAGATGGTTAGAGCACTCGATCAATGCTCGGCAGATTCTCGAATTTTTGTAACGGGACATAGCCTCGGTGGTGCGTTAGCCACTTTGGCAATTCCGGATATTCTCAACAATACTCAGTTTAATAACCATCAAAAGATTGAACTGTATACCTTTGCAAGTCCACGATGTGGGGACAGGACTTTTGCTACTGCCTTTCAAGAGACAGGCATACAGCACTGGAGAATTGCAAATACTGAAGATTTTGTGACGACGCTTCCATTCCCAACAGGAAATGTTTTTAGAGCGGAATCACCAATGAAATCACCAGAGGCAGAACTCGGTCAAGGTGGAGTAAACGGTGTGGATGAAAATCCAAATCCAATTTTTGGGTTTTTCAAAGAAATGTATAACAGAAGAAAAAGAAGAATGCCAGACTACGTACATACTGGTACACCTATCTATTTTACATTTCACGCATCTGCTCTAGAAATGCATCATAATTTGCATGGGGTTTATATGAATGGAATTGGTCAAGACCCACTTAATATTAGAAAATAATTTGTTAGTAAAATTTTGGCTGATACCAATTCTCTCTGAAGCTGCACATTATTTTTACCCCTCCCAACCTCCCCTTAACAAGGTGAAGTGCCGCAGGCGGTGGGGTTCTTTCTATGCGTCTTCATAAAGAATTGGTATGACTATGCAAAATATTAAATTGGAGGTGATCAAGACTTAAGTTTTTAGTTTTTAGAGCGAATCAATTTATAAAATTTGGGAGATGCTTAACCCTAGTATCAGTTGATTTTCGTGTCTTCTATAGGTAGTAAAAAGTAAATGGATAATGACTTAAACAAAATATCAATGTCTGACTTTCAGAAAGAATTCATTCTTTTAGAGTATTCTGAGATTCGCAGACAGAACCAATCCTACTTTGAAGAAAGTAATAATTTGGCTCGTTATGCAGTAATCATTGCAGGTTTAGTTTGGACATGGTTATTAATACAAAAACCTCCACAAAGAGTAACTATAATTGCAAGTTGGTTGCCACTATTGACTTCTCTCTTGTTCACAGCTAGAGTTATTACTCTTTGGCTTGAGTTACTGCACCGAAGCAGATATATAAAAAACATTGAAGAAATGCTTAATATTCCAAAAAACTCAAATCCAAATGACCCTAAATTTGAATTTGGATTCGAGAAGAATCTTCCAACAAATGGGATAAGTTGGATTTTTGGGAGTGCAGCCGCTTTCTGGATTATATTAATAATTACTACAGCAGTAGTACCAAAGCTATTATTTGGCTGATCCTACTTAATTTTGAGATGAAGTTGAATAGCCTCATGCTCAATTTAGCTGACCGTGCCAGCGCGAAAAATTTGCTCTGCGGTCAAATTAAACTGTGGAAAAGTTGGCGACTGGATACAGTCATCTCCTCGAAATTTACTAACGCGATACTCACCTTCTTCTAAAGAGCAAACCAAAATAGTAGGTTGTTTGGGCTTGCCAATAAATTCTCTACCACCCAATGCACCATAATCTACAATCCAGTATTCAGAAATTCCCATTTCTTCATAATCAGCGTATTTTTTCAGATAATCATCACGCCAATTGGTACTTACCACCTCAATTACTAAAGGAATTGATGCTGCTTGAGTAACAGTTGATTCTTTTTTCCACAATGGTTCATTAACCAAATTAGTAAGATTTAGGAGCAGCAAATCTGGCGAATAAGCTGATTCGTTTTCAAGTGGTTTAACTAATACTGTTTTTGGTATACCATACCGCAGTCCGAGGCGACTATATTCTAAAGTTATTTTTGTAGATAAAAATACAATAATCTCTTCATGGTCGCCTGTTGGTTGGGGCATTTCTACTACTACTCCATCATATAGTTCGTAACGTTGTCCTGTGTTATCTGGATATTTAGCAACGAATTCATCGAATGTAACTACTTTGCGTAAGACTTGAGTCATAGCTTGATTCCTCAATTGTGCAAATTATAACAACTTTAATTGTATTTAAATCATCAATATTAATACTTATTGATTGGTATACTTTAATTAAATTAAAGTTGCAAAATTGTAATATTGGGCAGCTAATTCTTAGCTAAAAGACTAGAATTTAGGTAGTAGCTTCCTAAATTTATATGTATAACATTAGGAAGCCTACTTCAAGCTATTTTTTAACGGGAGGTCAGGTAATGGCGATCGCCACCATTAATCCCGCCACTGGGGAAACTTTTCAAACCTTTGAGCCACTCAATGATGCAGAAATTGCCGCTAAACTCGATTTAGCTAATCAGACTTTTGAACAGTATCGTCAGACTAGTTTTTTGACGCGATCGCACTGGCTACAAAAGGCTGCTGATATTTTAGAGCAAGACAAAGCAGAATTTGCGAAGTTAATGACTCTAGAAATGGGTAAACCATTTAAAGCTGCGATCGCGGAAGTCGAAAAATGCGCCGTCGTCTGTCGCTACTATGCCGAACACGCCCCTGGTTTTTTGGCTGATGTCAGTGTAAAAACTGATGCCAGCCAGAGTTTTATACGTTATCAACCAATGGGCGCAATTCTCGCGGTGATGCCGTGGAATTTCCCCTTCTGGCAAGTGTTCCGCTTTGGTGCACCAGCGCTAATGGCGGGAAATGTCGGCTTACTCAAACATGCTTCCAATGTGCCGCAGTGCGCCTTGGCAATTGAAGATATTATCCGACGGGCAGGTTTTCCTGAAGGTGCGTTTCAAACTCTATTAATAGGCGCTGCCAAAGTCGCCGATTTAATGACTGATGACCGCGTAAAAGCTGCTACATTGACCGGAAGCGAACCAGCCGGTGCATCCCTCGCTGTCGCCGCCGGGAAACAAATTAAAAAAACCGTTTTGGAATTGGGAGGAAGTGACCCGTTTATTGTGTTAGAAAGTGCTGACTTAGAGACAGCAGTTGTCACAGCTACTACAGCGCGGATGTTGAATAACGGGCAATCATGTATTGCAGCGAAACGTTTTATTGTCGCAGAAGCGATCGCAGACAAATTTGAAAAATTACTTTTAGAAAAATTTGAGTCGCTGAAAGTAGGCGATCCCATGCAACCAGATACCGATTTAGGCCCACTGGCTACTCCTGGTATTCTCCAGGATTTAGATCAACAAGTGCAAAATGCTATTAGCAGTGGTGCTAAAGTCCTCACCGGTGGACATCCTTTATCAGATCGTCCTGGAAACTTTTATCCACCAACGATTATCATAGGTATCCCGCCTGAAGCACCAATTGCCAAAGAAGAATTCTTTGGCCCGGTAGCCTTGTTATTCCGGGTTCCAGATATCGATGCTGCCATTAAACTCGCTAATGACTCACCCTTCGGCTTAGGTGCAAGTGCTTGGACAACCAATAAACAAGAGAGCGATCGCTTGGTTGAGGAAATCGAAGCTGGTGCCGTGTTTATCAACAGTATGGTCAAATCCGATCCTCGGTTGCCCTTTGGTGGCATCAAGCGTTCTGGATATGGCAGAGAATTGAGTATCCAGGGTATACATGAGTTTGTCAATCTTAAAACCGTGTGGGTTAAATAATTAGTCATTAGTCATTGGTCATTGGTCATTGGTCATTGGTCATTGGTCATTAGTCATTGGTCATTGGTCATTGGTCAAAGGACAAAGGACAAATGACTAATGACAAAGAACAAAAGTCTTATTCGTTAATAGAGTTGTCGGGAAATAAAATGAATACAGCAGAATTATTGGTGCAGTGCCTAGAAAATGAAGGAGTGCAATATATTTTTGGACTTCCTGGTGAAGAAAACCTGCACGTTTTGGAAGCGTTAAAACATTCTTCGATTAAATTTATTACAACTCGTCATGAACAGGGTGCAGCATTCATGGCCGATGTCTACGGACGCCTGACAGGAAAAGCTGGAGTATGTCTTTCTACTCTTGGGCCTGGGGCAACCAACTTGATGACTGGAGTAGCAGATGCTAACCTCGATGGTGCGCCCTTAGTGGCGATTACCGGTCAAGTGGGAACAGATAGAATGCATATTGAATCCCATCAATATTTAGATTTGGTAGCAATGTTTGCACCTGTTACCAAGTGGAATAAGCAGATTGTGCGACCGAGTATTACACCCGAAGTAGTACGGAAAGCATTTAAGCGATCGCAATCGGAAAAACCTGGTGCAGTTCACATCGATTTACCAGAAAATATTGCTGCCATGCCCGTCGAAGGCAAACCTTTGCGTAAGGATAATAGCGAAAAAACCTATGCATCTTTTGCTAGCATTCGGGCAGCAGCAGCTGCAATTTGCCAAGCAGTTAACCCATTAATTTTAGTCGGAAATGGGGCAATTCGCGCTCATGCAAGTGATGCAGTAACGCAATTTGCCACCTTGCTGAATATACCTGTTGCCAATACATTCATGGGTAAAGGTGTTATTCCCTATACACATCAATTAGCTTTGTGGTCAGTGGGATTACAGCAAAGAGATTTTATTACCTGTGGCTTTGATAACACAGATTTAGTAATTGCGATCGGCTATGATTTGATTGAGTTTTCCCCCAAAAAATGGAATCGTAATGGTGAAATTCCGATTGTGCATATTGGGGTAAGTCCGGCGGAGATTGATAGTAGTTATATTCCCAACGCCGAAGTCGTGGGAGATATTTCAGATTCACTCTATGAAATCTTAAAATTAGCAGACCGACAAGGTAAACCCGATCCCTTTGGCATTAGCTTAAGGTCAGATATTCGGGCTGATTACGAACAGTATGCCCATGATGACGGATTTCCCATCAAGCCGCAAAAGTTAATTTATGACTTACGCCAAGTGATGGGCCCAGATGATATCGTCATCTCTGATGTTGGCGCACATAAAATGTGGATGGCTCGTCATTATCATTGCCATAGTCCCAATACTTGCATAATTTCCAACGGCTTCGCGGCTATGGGTATTGCTATTCCTGGCGCTTTAGCAGCAAAACTCGTTCATCCCAAGCGCAAAGTCGTTGCTGTAACAGGCGATGGCGGCTTTATGATGAATTCTCAAGAATTAGAAACAGCCTTGCGTGTCGGTACGCCCTTTGTCACCATAATTTTCAATGATGGTGGCTATGGATTAATTGAGTGGAAGCAAGAAAATCAATTTGGCAAAGGAAACTCAGCCTTTGTGCATTTTAGCAATCCCGATTTTGTTAAATTTGCCGAAAGCATGGGTTTAAAAGGCTACCGAGTTGAATCAGCTTTAGATTTGATTCCCACTTTGAAAGAAGCCCTCGCTCAAGATGTACCCGCCGTGATAGATTGTCCCGTAGATTATCGGGAAAATCACCGCTTCAGTCAAAAAGCCGGCGAGTTGAGTTGTGCAGTGTAAAAAGTAGAGACGCGATTAATCGCATCTGTACAAGAGACGCGATTAATCGCATCTGTACAAGAGACGCGATTAACGCTCTTTTATTACTCTCATGAGAGTATAATTAATTACTAACAGTTTAACTTAGCAAGGGTATTTAATTGGGTTCAAGAACGGCTACCTCCACGATCACCGTGGTAGATCAGTACTGCGATGC
>NZ_JAIVFS010000050.1 GCF_020829645.1 Nostoc mirabile CHAB5784
TGAGCAACTCCTCTAGTTCCTCGACAGTTTCTTCAATCTCGATATGCGTTACCCCTGCCATCACATACCCTGAATGCTACTTCTATCTATATTTACCATCTGTCGCATTCTTTTTTCAAATTGGTATAACAATTACAGCTAATGCAGCAGCTAAAACAGCTACAGGAACAACAAAAGTTAATTGGAGCGATCGCTCTTGATATTCGCAAGTCCTTGAAGTTTCAAGATATCCTCGCTAAGAGTGTCAAAGAAGTCCGCCAGTTACTCAAGGCTGATCGCGTGCTGGTGTATCAATTTACTCATCAGATGGCGGGTAAAGTCATAGCTGAGTCGGTATTATCCCAATGGACACCAACCTTGGGACTGGAGATTGAACAAAAGGAAAGGGAGCAGGGAGCAGGGAGCAGGGGGGAAAATTTTCCTTTTTCCCCCAGCCTCTTCGTTGAAGATACCGATTTTCAGCAAAGCCAAGGGGAAGAATACTACCAAGGAAAAATCTGGGCAGCGACGAACATCTACGAAGCGGGTTTAAGCGATCGCCATATTCAATTTTTGGAACAGTTTCAAATCAAAGCGAATTTAGTTGTCCCCATTTTGTTAGAGAACCAAGGGACTCCAGCAGTTGAATGGGGGTTATTCATCGTGCATCAATGTTCTGCACCGCGACAATGGCAGACATTTGAGATAGAATTTCTCAACCAACTGACGGTGCAACTAGCGATCGCTATCCAACAAGCCCAACTCTACCACAACCTGCAAACCCTCAAGTCCGAGTTAGAAGCCAAAGTGGAGGAACGCACTACTGCACTACAGGAAAGCGATCGCCGATTCCGTGTATCCTATAACACTTTCCAATTCACAGGACTGCTAACGCCAGATGGCATTTTACTAGAAGCAAACCAGACTGCGCTCACTTTTGGCGGGCTTAAGCTTGAAGATGTGATTAATCGCCCTTTTTGGGAAGCACACTGGTGGACGATTTCACCTCAAATTCAAGAAGAATTAAAACAAGCGATCGCTCGTGCAGCTCAAGGGGAGTTTGTCCGCTATGAAGTTGATGTTCTCGGCGCAAATAACCGAGTAGCAACAATCGATTTTTCACTGCGTCCGTTGCAAAACCAGACGGGTGAAGTCGTTTTGTTGATTCCAGAAGGGCGAGATATCACTGAACGCAAAGCAACAGAACTCGCCTTGTATGAGCGTGAAGTGATGTTGTACTTGATTGGAGATAATCTGCTTAATGGCGCAGTTTATCGAGTGATCCGCGAATTGGATGATAGCGATCGCTTTTCCTACCTGAGTGGGGGGATTGAAAGACTGATGGAAGTCAAGGCAGAAGATGCACTCAAAGATTCATCTCTGCTTTATCGCCAGTTTATTCCAGAGGATATCCCTCGCTTACAGGCAGCCGTTGCAGAGTCCCGCCTGAATCTGTCTGTATTTGATATTCAACTGCGAATCCGAACGCCTAGTGGTCAACTCAAATGGCTTAATTTTCGTTCTACGCCACATCAGTTGAACGATGGGCGTGTGGCTTGGGATGGACTGGTGGTAGATGTCACCCACCTCAAGCGCACTGAAGAAACATTGCGCGAAAGTCAAGAACGTTGGCAATTAGCGATCGCAGGTACTAATGAAGCAATTTGGGATTGGGACATATCTACTAATCAAACCTTCCGGTCTGAGCGTTGGTTCACAATTTTGGGATATGAACCCAACGAACTTAGCAATTGCGATCATGAATGGAGTATTCGCATTCATCCTGATGATTATACCAGAGTTATGGCTGCACAAGAAGCTTATTTGCTTCAGCAAGTTGCCGATTATAACCTTGAGTATCGTCTGCGGTGCAAAGATGGCAGTTATCGCTGGGTGCGATCGCGGGCCAAAGCAATCTGGAATGAACAAGGAAATCCAGTGCGATTGGTCGGTTCACTTGGGGACATTAGCGAACACAAAGAAGCTGAGGAAAAACTCCAACAAAGTGAAGCGCAGCTAGCCACTACTCAACAGATCGCCCATGTAGGCAGTTGGGAATGGAACTTAGAAACGAAAAAGCGCTGCTGGTCAATAGAAACTTTTCGCATTTTTGGTCTAAATCCAACTCAAAGCGAACCTACCCAGGCAGAATTCCTCCAGATGCTTCATCCAGAGGATCGAGAACTGTTCCAGACCAATTTTGAACAGGCGCTCGCCCAAGAAACCCCTTTCAATATTGAGTATCGAATTGTCCGACCCAATGGCTCAGTCCGCTACCTTGAGGGGAAAGCAGAGATAGTTTATAATCCTCAAGGGAATGCAGTTAAGTTATTAGGATCTATCCTAGATATTACACAACGAAAACAAACTGAATTAGAAATTATTCGTAGTCGTGACCTTCTAGAAGCTATTTATAATGAATCTGCTGATGCGCTCTTTCTTGTGGATGCAGAAACTTTACTCACCACTGACTGTAACGATCAAGCAGTGAAGCTATTTGCAGCCTCTAGCAAAGCTGAACTCATTAATATTGAAGGTCACACTCTGCAAAAACAACAGTTCACCCCTGATGAGTTAACCTCCATAACCGAAGAAATGAACCAGCAAGGGTTTTGGAGTCGAGAAATTGAATATGTTACCAAGCAGGGCAATCCCTTTTGGGGAAACATAGCAGCCAAACAAATCACAGTCGCTGGCAATGTGATGAACCTGGTACGAGTCACGGATATCACTGCGTTCAAGCGTGTTGCAGAAGATCGCAAGCTGGCAGAAATAGCTCTCCGAGAAAGTGAAGAGAGATTACAATTAGCACTAGAAGCTTCTGGGGATGCTTTATGGGACTGGAATATTCTCACTGGAGAAGTATATTACAGCCCCCGCTATTTAGAAATGCTTGGATACAGTTTCGATGAACTTCCACAGGATCTTAGTACCTGGAAGCGATTAGTTCATCCAGACGATCTGCCTTGGGTTGAGAAAATCTTGGCAGATCACTTAAAGAATAATTCACTACCCTACAAATTTAACTATCGACTCCGAACTAAGTCGGGCGAATGCAAATGGATTGCCAACTACGGCAAAGTTGTCATGCGAGATGGACAAGGGAACTCTTTGCGGATGACTGGTACTCATCGGGATATCAGCGATGTTTACGACGAGCTTCGCTTACGCAAACAAACCGAAGCAGCCTTAGCCAGAAGTGAAGAACAACTCAGACTAACGTTAGAATTTAACCACGTCGGTATCTGGGATTGGAATGTTAAAACAAATGAAGTTATCTGGAACGACAACCATTTTCGTTTGTTAGGTTTAGAGCCAGAAGCATCAGCAGCTAGCTATCAGCTATGGCGCGATCGTGTTCATCCAGAGGATGTTGACCGAATTGAACAAGCTGTATTAGATGCCTTAGCACAACATATTAATTTTCAAGGTGAATATCGAGTGATTTATCCCAATGGCAGGGTTTACTGGCTGATTGGGAAAGGGCGCGGCATTTACAACGAAGCAGGCGAACCTGTTCGGATGTTAGGGGTAATTATTGATATCAGCGATCGCAAGCAAGCAGAAGCAGCCCTGCAAGAAAGTGAAGCCCGGTTCCAGGCATTTATGAACAATAGCCCCGTGCTAGCTTGGATCACTGATGCGGACGCGCGTGTACTTTACTTAAACCAAGCATACCTGGATACATTTAAATTACTACCCGAACAGGTGATTGGACGATCCATTTTTGATCTCTACCCAGATGAAATTGCTCGGCAGCATTTTGATCGCATTCAGACAGTTATACAGACAAATCAGGTAATTGAGGCGATCGAAGTTGCTTGCCGACCAGACGGCACCCTTGGAGAGTTCTTGGTATATAAGTTCCCGATCCTGGGATTGTCTGCACAAAAGCTAGTGGGTAGGGTGGCGATTGACATTACAGAACGGAAGATTTTGGAGCGAGAACTGGCTCACAAGCAAAAGTTATTGGATAGCTTCATCAATAGCGCACCCGTTGGTATAACCATTCTGGATCGGCAACTGCGTTACTCATTGATTAATGAAGCATTAGCAGAAATTAATGGCATTCCCGCAGCCGCGCATATTGGCAAAACTCTGTGGGAGATTATCCCTGATTTGGCATCAAGGCTCGAACCGATCTTTGAACATGTTTTAACCACGGGTGAAGCGATTCTGGATTTTGAGATTAGCGGCGAAACTCCAAAACTGCCCGGTGTAATCAGAACTTGGCTAGCTTCTTACTTTCCGATTCAGTCTCAAGCCGATCAACCCATTAGCATGGGCATTGTTGTAGTTGAAATCAGCGATCGCAAACGCGCTGAACAAATGTTACAACTGCAAGCAGTGATTACCCGTAACATGGCAGAGGGAATTTGCCTAATTCATGCCACAGATAGCGTGTTTGTCTACACTAATCCTAAATTTGAGCAGATGTTTGGCTATGAACCTGGTGAATTAATCGGTCAGCATGTGTCGATTGTCAACTATGGTGACGAACATACTACACCTGAAGAAGTTTACCAGGCGATTAGGACTGCTGTCTTGCAACACGGTGAGTCCACTTATGAAGTTTATAATGTTAAGAAAGATGGCACTCTGTTCTGGTGTAGGGCGAAAGCTTCCGTTTTTGAGCATCCTGAGTATGGAAGCGTTCTTGTGGCTGTCCAACAAGACATCACCGAGCATAAGCAAACGCAGGAAAAAATCAAAGCCTCTCTGAAAGAAAAGGAGGTATTACTTAAAGAAATTCACCATCGGGTGAAAAACAATTTAGGAATTGTCAGCAGTTTGCTGCAAATGCAGTGCAGACGTACACAAGATCCTCTGGTGACAGCTATTTTGCGCGATAGCCAAAACCGCGTTGCCTCCATTGCCTTGGTTCATGAAAAGTTATACCGCTCTGAAGACCTCGCTGATATTGATTTCGCTCAATACATCCCAGATTTAACAACTCATTTATTTGATTCCTATAACGTCAGTTCTAGCCAGATTCAACTGAAGATTCAAGTTGATAATGCTAGGCTCGACATCGAAACCGCCATTCCCTGTGGCTTGATTATCAATGAACTGGTTTCCAATGCTTTGAAATATGCTTTTATTGGTAATCGTAGAGGGGAAATTGAGGTTAAGTTTTATCAAGAATCCAAGTCTACTTTGGCACTGATTATTCGAGATAATGGTATTGGTTTACCTGAAAATTTTGATAGCAAGAAAGCTAAAACACTCGGCATAACCCTTCTCCAGGGTTTAGTCAAGCAACTGAGGGGAAAGCTCGAAATTGACTCTCACCACGGAACACAGTTCAAAATTACTTTTACAAACAGCCGTGCATGAACATAATTGACATCCCATCAAACATACATACAAAGCAGACAGTTAGAATCCTCGTTGTTGAAGACGAATATATTCTTGCGATCAATTTGCAAGAAAGTTTAGAGTCTCTGGGATACACTGTTTTAGATATAGCCGATTCCGCAGAAGGGGCAATTGTAAAAGCAACCGAATTACGCCCAAACCTGATTTTAATGGATATCAGGTTACGGGGTGAAATGGACGGTATCCAGGCAGCAGAGCAAATTTGGCATAATTTGCAAATTCCTGCTATCTACGTCACAGGACACTCAGATAAAAGTACTGTAGATAGGGCAACGCTGACATCCCCTTTTGGATATATTCTCAAACCAATTAAGGAGCAAGAACTCTACGTTGCCATTCAAACAGCACTCAATCGTTACAATCATGAGCAATTTTTGAGTTCTGTGCTTCGAGGAATGGGGGACGGGGTGATTGTAGTCGATCTTCAGTTAACCATCAAGTATCTAAATCAGGTAGCTGAAGCATTGACAGGGTGGCGATGGAATGAAGCCAAGGGACGAATGTTAACCGAGGTGTTCAAGCTCGTTGATGAACAAACTCAGATCCCCGCTCAAAATCCAATTATCGCAGCCCTGCAACAAGAAACTACCATCTATCTAGGCAGTCACATCTTACTAGTTGCTAGAGACGGGACAAGTATACCAGTAGCTGATAGCGCTACTCCTGTGAGAAATAATAGTGGTGTAATTACAGGAGCTGTACTAGTTTTTCGGGATGACACGCAACGACGATTAACCGAAGAACAAAATCTTGCAGCTCAACGTGCCCAACAACTAGAAATTCAAGTGGCAGAATTCCAACGGCTAAACCAGTTGAAAGAGGATTTTCTCGCAACCACTTCTCATGAAATGCGAACGCCTTTGTCAAACATCAAAATGGCCATTTCCGTGCTAGAAAATATTCTTGATGGGCAGGGTATCTTAAATTCAAACGCACTTTCCCCATCTGAATCTGTAGCCCGCTACTTAACTATCCTGCGTGAACAGTGCGAACAAGAACTAGATTTAGTAGACAATTTACTATATATGCGAATGATTGATGCAGATGTCTATCCGTTGGAATTAACTTCAATTCAACTTCAAACCTGGCTACCTCACGTTGCCGAGTATTTTGGTGAAAGAGCTGGAGCTAGGCAACAGTCTTTTCAAGTTAGCATTTCTCCAAATTTACCACCTTTAGTTACAGACTTAGCTAGCTTAACCGAAATTGTCACAGAGTTACTCAACAATGCTTGTAAATATACTCCTGCTGATGAACAAATTACGGTGAATGTTCGGGTAATCGACACCACAAAAAGTCTAATAAATGAGGATGCTGAATCTGGTGTATTAGATAATCTTCAAGTTTCCTACTTTCAAATCACAATTAGCAATTCTGGGGTAATAATCCCTAAAAAAGAACAATCTCGAATCTTTGAGCCGTTTTACCGAATTCCTCAAAGCGATCGCTGGGAACATGACGGTACAGGATTAGGTTTAGCATTAGTGAAGAAGTTAGTAGAATATCTCCAAGGCACAATTGAAGTTACCAGTTCTCAGGGCTGGACAACGTTCACAGTTCAATTGCCGTTAACCCTGGCAGAGTGATTAGTGACACAACGTATCCATCAGCAGTTAAACTTTTATTCCCTCTTCAAACGACAATTTACCGAGTTCGCTGTTGGCTAACGCTCTTATTGCTCGATGGGAATTTTGATCGCAAACTCTGCTCCTTTGCCAACAGATGAGGTACAGGTAATCTGTCCTCGGTGTTTTTGCACAATAATTTGATAACTAATCGATAACCCTAGCCCACTACCTTTGCCCACAGGTTTTGTGGTAAAAAATGGGTCAAATAAACGCGATCGCAACGACTCTTCAATACCAGGGCCATTGTCTGCGATCGCAATTTTGACCATATTCAAGCCTGTTAATTCTGTGTGAATCCGAATTTGGGGAGTAGGGAGTAGGGAGTAGGGAGTAGAAGATTGCTTCTCCACTCCCCACTCCCCATTCCCCACTCCCCCTTCTAAAAATTGGTTCCCCACTCCCCACTTCCCATTCCCCACTCCCCCTTCTATTGCATCAATAGCATTATTCAACAGATGCATAAATACTTGGTTTAATTCACTTGCATAACAAGTGACTAGGGGCAACTTACCATAATCTTTCACTACAACAATTGCCGGATGGTCTGCTGTTTCCCTGAGTCTATGTTGTAACATCACCAAAGTGTTTTCGATGTCTTCATGGATATTTACCTGCTTCATCTTTGCTTCATCATGCCGAGAAAAGTGTTGTAGCGCTAGTACAATTTCCCGAATGCGATCAGATCCTCTATACATTGCACCTATCAGGTTTTGCAGATCCGTAATCATAAAATTCAGGTCTATATCTTTAGCTATTTGCTGAATTTTTGGTGTGGCTTTGGGATATTCCTGTTGATAAGCCTCAATCAGATTAATTAGGTCTTGCACATATTGACCAGCATATTGGAGATTCCCATAAATAAAACTGATAGGGTTATTAATCTCATGAGCAAACCCAGCCACTAACTGTCCCAGCGCCACCATCTTTTCGCTCTGAATCTGTTTAACTTGAGAGGCTTTCAAATTGTCAAGAGCTTGTTGGAGTAAAAAGTTTTTTTCTTGCAGTTGAACTTGAAGCAAACGTAAATTAATCTGATTTTCAATTCGCAAGACAACCTCTGCCCCATGAAAAGGTTTTGCAATATAATCTACACCACCAACATCAAAGGCTTTTACTTTATCTACAATATCATCCAGGGCGCTAATAAAAATTACTGGGACTTCACAAGTTTTCTCGTCAGCTTTTAGCTGTTGACAAACTTGATAGCCATCCATGTCTGGCATCTTGATATCCAGCAAAATCACATCTGGCAAAACCATTTGGCAAGCAGTTAGTGCCATTTTACCGTTTAAGGCTTTGCGAACTTCAAAACCTTGTGCAGTCAACATTGCCGATAAAAGCCGCAAATTATCTGGCGTATCATCGACCACCAAAATATTTCTTTTATAATGGTTAGTTTGATTTAAATGCATTATGTATAAAAAGCTATATTTGTAATAATTGAGTATAGTAAATACTTGTTTTAAATAATCCTAAAAAATTTTTATCAATTTCACCAGAATACTTGTATTTATAGTCTAACTCCTACAGTGCTTGGAGAGTTTTACAGACTAGGACAGCTATTAGTCAATTAGGAGCTTTGCGAACTTGATAGCCCGGTTACAGCAGTATAGTACAGGACTTACGCACAAGGAACGGAAAATCGAACCACAGAGAAGCCAGTGCGCCCTTGCGGTTAAGAGACTTGTCCCTTGCGCGTCTCCCCTTGGGAGAAGCAACTGGCGCGACGCAGAGAAGCCAGTGCGCCCTTGCGGTTAAGAGACTTGTTCGCTCAAGCGCGTTCCCGCTATGACAGCAACTGGCGCGACACGGAGGAATAAGAGTTTGAGAGGTTTTCTGCGTAAGTTCTATAGTAGATAATACAGGCAGATTATCTAGCCGAGCGTCAACAATGAAATTTTTCCAAGTGTTATTTGATAGGTAAGTAAGCACAATTAAACCGAACTGTGTAAATTTATGTAAAGCGCCAGAAACGCTTTGAATATCAGCTTTTAAGCGATTTACATTTCTTAATCTAGTTATATTTTTTAGCGCCCACCTACTTACCATTGAGGTGCTGCGGCAAGTAACTTAGTAACCAATTGTTCTTCTATGGGTTTAGAAAACAGATATCCTTGAGCAAAATTACAGTTTAAAGTTCTTAATTGGGCTAACTGTTCTTGTGTTTCGACACCTTCCGCGATCGCACTCATTCCCATTGAGTTGGCAATGCCAATCATTGCTGGTACTAGTCCCATATTCTCTTTGTTTTCTTGCATACGTTTAACAAAAGATTTATCAATTTTGAGTGCATTCAAAGGAAAGCTGTGTAGGTAACTTAAAGAGGAATATCCTGTACCAAAGTCATCCATAATCAATTTTATTTTTCGCTGCTTTAGTTGTTGAAGAATTATTGCAATTGCATCAGAATTTTCCATAATTACACTTTCTGTAATTTCTAATTCTAAGTATGCAGGATTTATGTTACTTCCATAAATTATTCGGTCAATTTGATCTACTAAATTAGCCTGTGAAAATAACCTAGCACTCAAATTGACACTCATAGTTAGAGGTTCTGGTGTCACTGGATGATGTTGCCAAATGCTGAGTTGATGACAAGCTGACTGTAATACCCAAGTATTGATGGCATTAATCAAACCTGTTTCTTCTGCCACAGGAATAAATTCTATGGGAGAAACCAGACCGCGAATCGGATGTCGCCAGCGCACCAAGGCTTCAAATCCAGAAATTCTGCCTGTAGTCAGTGAAACAATTGGTTGATAATAAACGAGGAATTCTTGTCTTTCAACAGCCCTTCGCAGATCATTTTCTAACTCTAAAAGCTGAATAGCTTCCTGATGCATCGCTGGATTGAAAACGTGATATTTGGCTCTTCCTTGAGCCTTAGCCCGATACATTGCCGTATCAGCATCCCGCAGCAAATATTCTGGGCGCTCGTAATTTTTATTGCCCCAACTAATCCCAATACTGGCATTCATAAATACTTCATATCTGGACAGCTTAAAAGCGAGTGATAGCTGTTGCAGAATTTGTTCGGCAACTTGGATTGCCATATTGATATGTGTGATATTTTCTAAGATAATTCCAAATTCGTCACCGCCCAATCGTGCTAGAGTATTAATAGGTGTCAGACATGCTTGCAGGCGATAAGCGATGGCTATCAGCAATTCATCTCCCACCAGATGTCCAAGGGAATCATTGATAACTTTGAAGCGATCGCAGTCCAAAAAAAGGAGTGCAAACTGATAACTAGATTCTTGCTTCGCCCGATTTAAAGCATTTTCTAGTCGCCTAACAAACAAAACTCGGTTTGGTAATCCAGTCAGGGAATCATGCAGCGCTATGTCTAACAGTTGACTTTGCAATTTCTGCCGGGAATTTATTTCTTCTTGGAGTTTTTGGAGAGTTTTTTCTAGCTCCCCAGTCCGCTGTTTTACCCGATCTTCCAGTTCGACATTTAGCTTCAATACTTCTAATCGCGCCGACCTCAATGCCAGTTGATTTTGCACGCGCACTAAAACTTCTTGAAACTCAAAAGGTTTGGTGATGTAGTCTACACCACCTACCTTAAAGGCTTTAACTTTGTCAAAAACATCATCTAAAGCGCTAATAAAAATCACCGGAATATCGGCTGTTAGCTCCCAAGCTTTAAAGGTCTGACAAACTTCATAGCCATCTACTTCTGGCATCATAATATCAAGTAGAATCAAATCCGGTAATACTGTTTGAGTTGCCGTCAGTGCCATTTGCCAGTTCAAGGCTTTACGAACGTTATACCCTTCCCTTGTCAAGATCGACGATAAAACCCGGAGGTTATCCGCCATATCGTCAATGATCAAAATATCTTTTTTATTAGGGTCTAAATGCTCGTGATTCATTCTACGTTTGTTTTAGTCAATTCCATGATTTTCTCAAACTGGTAGTTATTCGCTAAATCCCGGAGAACTTTGAAAACTTGACTATTATCTGATGGAATTTGCTTGAGTAACTCTAAAATCAGTTCATCGCTACAGCTAGCTGCGGCATAGTAAATATGTTGGAGCCACTCAGGGGACATTTCTGATAAATGGCTCAGGAGTTCGGTAACAGTGATAAACATCGGTGTAGCTTCATCGACAACTGTTGTGTTTGTGTTTTCTACTTGGTTGGTATACTTTAAACCCAGATGTTGGCTCAGTTTTTCCAATAATACTTCTTGTGTGAATGGCTTGCGAATAAAATCATCGCAGCCAATGGACAAAATTTTCTGGCGTTCTTCTTCAAAGGCGCTAGCAGTTAGGGCAATAATGATCGTATTTGTATTAGAGCAACTCTGCTCTGCCCCAGAGAAGTCATCAGGGGGAGCTAGGGCTGTTGGCGATCGCTTTGCGGCACCATTAGCATCATTTTCCATGACACTAGTTGCTTCTGGTGTGGGGGACGCTGTGCCTAGCTGGGTTTTGAATAGCGGTACAACGAGAACTTCGGACTCGCCGGAATCGGGGAACCCGGACGCAAGGTACTGGCTCCCTGACGACAGCAACTGTTCCGATTTTGGGAACCTCCGCAACGTATTGGCTGCCCTATACCCTATTTGTTTAGCTTTAATTATTCTTGTCGCTTCGTAACCGTCCATAACCGGCATTCGCATATCCATAAAAATCAAGTGTGGTTGCCAAGATTCCCAATTAGCAACTGCTTCACTACCATCTCTAGCTTCCCTAACTTCAAAGCCAACAAATGTGAGAATTTTAACTAACAACATCCGGCTTTCTTTGGAGTCGTCAACTACTAAGATACGGTATGCTTTCTCAGTAGGTGCTAAAGCTAGAGTTTGGTATCTAACTTGGTTTGTTGGCATTTCTCTGGGGCAAGTTAGAGCAATCTGAATATCAAAGGCAAATCTACTACCGACACCAGGGATACTGTTGACAGTAATATCTCCTTTCATCAGTTGCACGTATTTCCGGCTAATCGCCAAACCCAATCCCGTCCCTTGTTGGAATTTTCTGCCGATTTCGGTTTGCTCAAAAGCTTCAAACAACAAGTCAAGTTCTTGTGGGGCAATACCGCAGCCAGTGTCTTGTACCTCGAAGAAGAGATGAGGGGGATGAGGGAGATTTTGCTCTCCCTGCTCCTCAGTTTCCCAGCTCCCAGCCCCCAGTTTCACCCGTAGTGTCACCCTCCCAGTATTAGTAAATTTAATGGCATTTCCCAAGAGGTTGAGCAAGACTTGACACAATTTATTTTCGTCCGTTTCTATGTATTTAGGAATGTTTTGTGCATATTCAAACACTAGTTCTAAATTTTTAGATGCAGCACTTGCGTGTTGCATCTCTTCTAACTTCTTCAATACATGAATTAAGTCAAAGCTGCTGGTGTTTAATGTGATTCTGCCAGCTTCGATTTTGGACATTTCTAGAATGTCGTTAATTAAGTTGAGTAGATGTTCGCCAGCACGATTAATAATTGCCAAGTTTTCTTGATGTTCGCCAGATAGCGAATAATCTCGGCTCATGACTTGGGTAAAACCGAGAATGGCATTGAGTGGGGTACGCAGTTCGTGGCTCATGTTAGCAAGGAATTCGCTTTTAGCGAGGTTAGCGGCGGTGCTTCGCGCCGCTTCACGAACAGCTGCTTGTTGTTCCTGTGCGGCAATTTTTTGCGATTGAATCAGTTCTTGTTGGGTGATTTGCAGTTGCTCGATAGCTTGCTGGAACTGTTCAGTACGTTTTTTTACTTGAGCCTCTAAGGTGCGATTGTATTCTGCTAATAAGTTTTCTGCTTGTTTGCGTTGGGTAATATCAAAAAATGTCGCGATCGCAAAAGCAAGATTTCCTGATTCATCATAAATTGGCTTTCCCAAAACTTCAATGGGAATAATCTTGTCAGAATGGCGAATTTCCATATCATCGATCCTGGTGCTTTCCCCAAGCAATGCTCTCAAAATCGGCAGGCGATCGCTGGGGTAAAGTTGATCTGTCCCAGCAAGGTAAGCTTGATATACCTCTGACAATTGTTCGGTGCTAACTTGTGCTATCGCTCCTTGACCTAGAATTTGCTGCCCAATATTATTTGTGTAATAAGGTTTACCTTCAGCATCTATGATAAATACACCTATCGGCATGGCTTCTAAAAATTGAGTTAGCCGACTCTGACTGTGAGATAGCGCCTCATTTAAGACTTGCATCTGAGCATTCTTTGCTGACAAAGTACTAAAGGATACTTGGAGTTGCTTTGCCATAGTTTCAAATGACTTGGCTAGTTCCCCTAGTTCATCCGAACGCTGAATTTCTGGTATTTGCTCCCATTCACCTTTAGCAATTTTCTTCGCTGATGTGTTTAATTGTGAAATCGGCTTGATTACCCAGCGACTAGTGAAAATTCCAATTATTGTAGCGACTAAAAAAGCAACTATGCACAGCAAAATAGTGATGCGGGTGTTAGCATTAATTTGCTCCATAAATTCGCCTTCGGGAATCACCGCCACAATTAGCCAATCTAAACCCAGTTCATCCTTCCAGTTTTTTACCTGCACAAAATAACGCATTCCATCGGCGGTAAAACTTAGCTGTTGCTTCCCAACAACAAACGCAAGACTGCCAAAGCGTTTGATCAAAGACTGGGTTGTGAGTCGAATTAAAGAATCTTCAGTGTCTAATGCCGATAGGCGTTTTGCTTGACGATTAATGATGGTATATGGTGACTCAGTAGTAGAAGAAGCTACTATTAACCCCGAGCGCTCTAAAATAAAAGTTTTACCCGATTGTTTGGTGTTTAAGTTGGCTAAAAAATTGCCGATTTGTAACAATAGCAAATCAACACTAATCACCCCAACAAGTTTCTGATTTTTATCGTAAACAGGATAGCTAGAAGATATGGATAGGACTTCTGGTTTATCTTCCCATTGATAAATTTGACTCCAAACTGGTTTGCCCATCTTAGCTGCATCTGCATACCACGCTTCTACACGAGGATCGTAATTTTTAACTTGTTGAAGCTGGCGGCGATTCCCTTTCAAGTCTGTATCGTAAACATAAAGTTTCCCGATGCCATGCTTTTCGGTAACTTCATTAATTAAGAGCGTGCCATTATCTAAACGTTCAATACCGATAAACTCACCTTTGGAATTGGCAAAGCTGTTGTAGCCAACATTAAAAACCTGCATTTGTTTCCAAAAATAATTTCCGGTGGTTTTAAAGTCTGAAAGGTTGAGCAAATCTAGCTCAATTGCATCTAAGTTGATTTGATTGATTTGCTTCGGGGTTGTTAAATGCCTATCAAGATGCTGTTCAATGCGATCGCAGATTTCATTTTCTAGTTGCGTAGCAAGCTCCGTTACCGCTTTTTGGCCGTTTTGATACGAAAGATAGCCCACAAGTCCCACCGCCCCACAAATTTGCAATATAAAGGGCACAATCAGAACATACCTCAGGGGCATATTGGCATAAACTTTGCCAACTAAGCGATTAATAGATTTGACGGGCTGAAGTTTGGATAACATTGTTGTTTAATTCTTCCCCAGCATATATTAGGGGTATTGTTGCCATATCAGCTACACTTAATATCAGGAGAATTACGGCGTATTATGCTTTTAATATGACATATTTTTTGCTCTACTTAGTATAAAAAAATACAGAGATTGATTTTCTACTTCTTTGACTGGCTAAATTCCCCCAACGCCTAATTTTCAGACTTTGCGGCCGCACCTAAATTTACTCAGTTTTATCAGATTTTCTCGGATGAACTGAAATTTAACCGATAAGCTACAGTATGCCATTCTAAAATTCAGGTCGTCATTAGCACCCAATCCTAAATTTAATTTTTAATTGCTGATGTCTTGATTTTCCAGATCAAAACCTTTGGACTTGTACAAAAACTTATATTTAAGTACAACAATTTTAAAATTTTCATACAAATACAGAGTAAAAATCTAAAAAAATTTACCTAATATTTTTTATTTTAAATAAATGTTAATTTTATTGTGGAAGTATGTCAAGCTCATCGCCGATTTGTAAAATTTTTCCAGCTGACGATGGGGGTAATTGGGTATTGACACTCAATCTGTAAAAGTGATTAAAAGGTGATGAAGCAACCCAATTTGGCAGAGTTGCTTGTCGCTGGGTTGCAAATATTTTTTGAAAGTTTGGGTAAGCTTTCCCTAAGTAAGAATCGCGTGTTGGGACTATACAACGCTGACATGGATTAACTCCAAAAAAATCCACATTTCCCAGTCGAAAGGAGACTAAATCACCTTGTTCACTAAATAGCCGATCTTCCCAAAATGCTGGTACACCATCAATCTCGATGTTGGCACGCATCCGACGGCGTATTTCATCTACAGTTAAACCGGGAAACCAAGAAGCTACTTCTGCCAATGTTGCTGTACTAATTACCGTTGGGCCAGGTGAGTGTGTATCGTCAGGAAAACCCATCATAGAGTTTTGCCTTAATGTGACAGCAAACTCAAAAAAATCACTCAAAATTGCTTCTAATGCTTGCCGTTCCTCATCCAGATGAAAAATTTGTTGTGAGTCACCGCCTGGCATCTGCAACGAGATAGTTCTATTTAAGAGTGCAAATTGCGCCCTTACTAAATTGATTTTAGCATGACGCTTGCCATTGACAAATCTATCCTGTTCGTCAAAAATGGCAAACTCGCGGTCATGCTGTAGTGCGCCACTGGCAAGAACTCTAGCGTTTTCAACTTCAATACCATCCAGTGACTTAACTGGATACAGTAAAATCTTGGCTAAGTAAGGCTTCATAGCAATTTTGGATTTTAGATTTTGCAAAAAGTCTGAGCGGAGTTAAGATTGGTAATCTAGCAGCCCTCAATCTAAAATTCTTTTGTTACTTATACGAGTGGCTAGTGCCGCAAGGCGGAAGTCACGCAGCGTCCCGTAGGGAAGGGGCTGACTCCCCTGGTTTTCTGAGCAAGTAAGCACTCGCGTTACTTGTTGAACGCACCCCAACTAAACCTTGCGGTTATAGTTGGGGATTCTTTCGCTAAGAAACTAATAAATTTCTCAACGTCCCCAGAGTTACTGGCGTTCTCAGTGTGTCGTTGGAACTTTTGCCTACGAACACTCTAGAAAAATGTTTATCCCCAATAATTAATGAATACCAATATCTAGCACCGATATTGTATGAAGCTGATAAATCAGCGTTATACTGCTTACCATTTTGAAATACAGCAAGTGAATAATTAACTTTGCTTCTTTTGACTTTTCCACTACCATCAAAAGCATAAGCACTTGTGTATTTAGGGTTAACAAAAACTACTTTACCTCCTAGCTCATTCCATCTTTGCTGTATCAACTCAACTATTTTGCAGTGACACCAGAGATGGAATTTTTGTTTTTGTAAAGAACCTTTTTTACCTGCTTTCGCTTTCCATCCCGATAAATTTTCAAATACAATCACTTTAATATTATGAGATTTTGCAAACTCTATAATGCCTCTCGTAACTTTACGTGATATTTCTAGATTGACGTTAGCCGACTTGCGGTAAAGACCCCGACAAAAACCATTGGATAACTTCTGCTTTGTAATGTTGGCAGTCTGAGAAGATTTTCTTTTGATCATCATTCTACGTTGGTTTCGTCGGTCTATGTCTCTGGCAGGATTGATGAATTTCCTTGCTTTTACAGTACCGTTTTTACCAACAATTGATGCTGTGGCAGCATTGTTAATTTCCATATCAACACTACACACAAATTCAGAATCTTCCCTATCAACTTTCTTGATTTTAACTGGCATAGAAAGTTGACATTTGTTCTTATTAACCACTAATGCGGGTGATTGTATCTCGTTGCCATCAATTAGATGACGAGATAACCCATGCTTCTTAACTTTGATGTTATTAAGCCATACCCAATCTGTACCACTCCATACTTTAATATCTACAGTTTGATAATTTAAGTTATAGCGTACTTGCTGACCTTTATATAAAGCAGGGTAAGTTTTGCACATAGCAGTTAATTTTGGTGGTTTAGCTGCTTTATGCTTTCTTATTCCTGATTGCCATTCATAATATCTGCTTTGAAAGCTTGAAACTATACCAATGGCATCAGCTATTGCTGCGCGTCTTAAGTAGCTAGGAAACTTTTTAAAGAACTGATATTTGTCAACTACAATCTGAAAATACTTATGTTTATGATTGGGATTATCTGCGGTTTTATGAATCATTTTCTCAACCGCATTTACCTTATCATGCGCTGTTAATTCGCCAAGATATTGCCATTGAGCATTAATAACAATCACCAACGGAATTAAAAACTTACGATAGGCTTCTATCGTTAAAACCATCTTGTGCTTTTGTTCATTGTCTGCTGACAAATCCCATACATCAGTTCTGATTTCCTGTGCAGCTTTTCTTTTGGTTCTTGCTTTACTCATTGGCTATTGTCTCGACCTTGACAAAGATATAGTATCAGGATACCTTTTTAGTTGTCAATACGGTTATTAAATTAGTTATGAAAGATATTGTCAAGCTAAAAACCCGTTCTAACAGTGCTTTTAGGCTCATTTATCATTTAGTTCTAGTAACTAAGTTTCGGCAGAAATCACTTACAGTTGAAATTCTCAATAGGATGAAATCGATTGTCAATGAATTGTTGTTTAAATGGGAATGTGAATTGATCGAATTTGGTGGAGAATCTGATCATGTGCATTTGTTAATTGAAACTCACCCCAGTGTAGATTTGTCAAAATTGGTAAACAATATAAAAACCGTAACTTCTAGAAAATTACGGAATGAATTTTCTCAACATTTAAAAAAATTTTATTGGTCAGAAAAGCCTCAGTTTTGGTCAGGGTCGTATGCGTTAATTAGCGTTGGCGCACAAGCTCCATTGGATAAACTTATAGAATATGTGCAAAACCAAGAGAAACCAGAATAAGCTGTTGCTACGCTTTTTATACATGTGTAGCTAACCCTACCTATAACGAAGTTTAGGTAGGGTTAGCTACACATTTTTGTTCAAGCAGGGGAGCGTCAATAATATTGTTAATTATGGATATATTGGCGATTTATCTATTCCTCCAACATGATCTAGAGGCCAGAACCGAACTACAGCCCGTCCAATAATATTCTCGCGGGGGACAACACCCCAGCAGCGACCATCATAACTATTGTTACGATTATCACCTAGCACTAAATATGAATTGGCTGGTATAGTCTGGGGTTTCGCCAAAAAAGGTGGCTGTGGCCCTGATTGGCAAACATCAATAACTGTACTCTGATCAGAACCGAGGTAATTGGCTTCTGGGAGGGGTTTGTTGTTGATATAAACTTTGCCATCCTTAAGTTGTACTTTTTCTCCAGGTAAGCCAATTACACGTTTAATAAAAGCATCTTGGTATTGTTCTTTTTGTAACTCTTTTGTAGGTGAAAATACTACAATATCTCCCCGCTGCGGGTCAGCAAATTTATACTTCAACTTATCGACAATGATTTTATCTGCCTCCCACTGGTTTGGCGTACCATGCAGAGTCGGTTCCATCGATCCAGAAGGAATCCAGCGTGCTTCAGCAACAAAGGTACGAATTCCCAAAGCTAGAACAATGCTCAATACAATTGTTCTACCTAGCTCTGCGATCCAAGAATTATCGGGTTGTGGACTAGAGTTGTTATCAGACACTTTATTTTGCATGAAATTACTTAACGGAAGGAAAGATGTAGGTAATTAACTTGCCTAGTGAGACTTTATCTGTTAATCTTAACGGGAAAATTTTAATTTCCTAGTCATGTTCCCATCTTGACTACCAATTTTAGATTGTGGATTTGACGGGGTTCTTCATAAATTAAAAATAAACTTTTTTTTAACGCGCGGCAAAAATTGGTTACTCCGATCGCGAATAAGTTTAACCTAAAAGCATAGTTCTCTGTAATACATAGTTCCTTGTCTGAAGAAAGTTAACCCTATGTCATCTCCACAAATTTTACTGATTCGCCGCGCTCGCATAATTCTACCCAATGGTGAACTGATGATTGGGGATGTGTTGACCCGCGATCGCCAAATAGTCGAAGTTGCACCAAAAATCTCCGAAACGGCACTAGCCACTGAAATTGACGCAGAAGGGTTAACTTTGTTGCCAGGAGTTATTGATCCGCAGGTGCATTTCCGAGAACCTGGACTAGAACACAAGGAAGATTTATTCACTGCCAGTTGCGCCTGTGCTAAAGGGGGAGTCACAACATTTTTAGAAATGCCCAATACGCGCCCCCTGACAACGACACAGCAGGCTTTAGACGACAAGCTACAACGTGCCTCACAAAAGTCTTTAGTTAATTATGGGTTTTTTATTGGGGCAACAGCAGAGAATCTACCAGATTTGCTTTTGGCAAAGCCAACACCGGGAATTAAGATTTTCATGGGGTCGATGCATGGCCAGCTGCTAGTTGATGGCGAAACAGCACTCTCTGCGATATTTGCTAAAGGCGATCGCTTGATTGCCGTTCATGCCGAAGACCAAGCTAGAATCAACCAACGCCGCCAAGAATTTGCCAACATCCACGATCCAGCCGTTCACTCGCAAATTCAAGATAATCAAGCGGCTTTGCTTGCAACTCAACTGGCATTAAAACTTTCTCAAAAATATCAACGTCGTTTGCATATTTTGCACATGTCAACTGCCGAAGAAGCAGATTTGCTGCGTCAGGAGAAACCTAGTTGGGTAACAGCAGAAGTGACACCACAGCATTTGTTGTTGAACACCAGTGCTTATGAGAAGATTGGCACTTTGGCACAGATGAATCCACCTTTGCGATCGCCCCACGATAACGAAGTTCTCTGGCAAGCTTTGCGCGATGGCGTGATTGATTTCATCGCTACAGATCACGCGCCACACACCTTAGAAGAAAAAGCTCAAGAATACCCCAATAGTCCTTCGGGAATGCCTGGGGTGGAAACTTCCCTAGCTTTGATGTTAACTGCGGCTATGGAGGGAAAGTGTACTATTGCTCAAGTTGTTAACTGGATGTCAAAAAATGTAGCTGTGGCTTATGGTATTCCGAATAAAGGAGCGATCGCGCCTGGTTACGATGCCGATTTAGTGCTTGTAGATTTAAACACATACCGTCCAGTCCGGCGCGAGGAACTTTTAACCAAATGCCGTTGGAGTCCCTTTGAAGGCTGGAACCTCACCGGCTGGGCTACAACCACCATTGTCGGCGGTGAGGTAGTTTATCACAAAGGTCAGGTAAATACGCAAGTACGGGGTCAAGCTTTAACTTTCTTGTAGAAATATTTATTTAACCTTACGTAGTAGACAAATAATTATACATCAAAGCCATACTTGAACTGGCAAGATTTTCATCTATCCAGAGTCAAGACTAGACCAATACGGTTTGGTTAAGATCCCCCCGCCTACGGCGACCCCCTTAAAAAGGGGGTAAATAGGAGGAAAAGCCCCCCTTAAAAAAGGGGGGTTGGGGGGATCTCCGAGAGCCAAATATACTAACCGAACCGTATTGAGACTAGACCAATGCGGTTTGGTTAAAGCTAAAAGGCGAAAATCCTTGTTTTTTTCCCTTACCTTTTTAACCAAAGGGTATTGACTTGTCGCTGTATCAGAAATTGCAACTTGAAACTCTGAATTTATTACTAAGTATTTCAAGTCAAATCTCAATAACTACTCCCGTAGCCTACCAGATTACCTATTTATTCTTCTTTTCCCTGCTTGGCGTCCAACTCTTACGAGACGCTACGCGTTGGCGGTTGGTAAAAACTTAGGTATCTTCCAGCCGCATAAGAGTAAACAAGCTAATGAAAGCATATTGCGATTCATTTCATGATGCTTGTCCCCAGAAACTATGCCCAGAAACATAACCTAGAAATCAAAGAGAATTACTATGTCCTTCAAAATTTTAGCTTTAGACGGTGGCGGTATTCGTGGAGTCGTTGCAGCACGAATACTTCAACAAGTAGAACAAGAAATTAGAAAGCAGGGGAAAGGAAACTTTTTACACGAATACTTTGATCTGATTTCTGGCACATCTACCGGTTCAATATTAGCAGGAGGGATTGCTGTTGGAAAGGAAAGCGGTGAACTCATTAAACTGTATAAAGATAGAGGTAAAGATATATTCCCGTTGGATAGAAAAGAGCGCTATAAAAACTTGCCGTCTATCATCAAATCAATTCTTGATGTATTTTCAGTATCTAAATATTCTCATGATGGAATGATTAGCGTCCTCAAAGATGCATATAAATCCACAAAAATAAAGGATATTGAAAAACCTGTTCTCTTAATTCTTGCTTACGATACGTTATATCGTAATACAACCTTTTTTACAAATTGTCATCCCGATCTGGGAGACAGATGGTACGATGACTGTTATTTATGGGAGATATGTACCGCTTCTGCCTCAGCTCCTACTTTTTTTCCACCATATAAATTAGAACCTGTAGATAAAGAAAAATTTGGTGATTGGGAATTCCCACACATTGATGGAGGAGTTTCTGCTAACAACCCCTCTCTTGCAGCTTTAAGTCTAGTTATGAGGATTAGTCAGTCTTCAGTCTCTCCAGAAATCAAGCAAAAATATAAACTTGATAATCTGCGATTAGAAGATATTTCTATCCTTTCTATTGGCACAGGTCAAACTGGTGAACCATATCAATATAAGCAAATAAGCAAATGGAAAGGCTTAGACTGGGTAAAAAATCTTACTAACATCTTTATGGAACCTACATCTGAGATTGGTAGTACGATTTGCCGGCAAATCATGGGTGGATACGATTCTAAACGTTACTTACGTCTTCAGTTTGACTTAAATGAGAAATTCAAACCCAAGCCACAAGAGACTTATAAAGATCCTCGCATTTTATTAGCTCCAGAAGAGCGAAAAAACCTATTTACAGGGCAAAAAGTCAGTGAAGAAATAGATAACACTAATTCAGAGATTATTGAGCAGTTAATAAATACTACTTCTGCATTCATTGATAAAGGTCTTACGTATTATACCAGAGACGACTCCGGTTCTCAGATAAAAGAGGCGATCGCCTCTTTCATTAAAAATAACTAGTGCATCCACGTAGACATATTAATGTCAACTAATATAAGACAAAACATCTCGTATTTCTACGATAATTATGTAGAAATACGAGATGTTTTATTTAAATTTATTAATATCAGTATTTATTACAGATGTGAAGAGAAAAACTTATTGCTATTTAAAATTTTTTCAATTAATTTTCAAATATTTGATAATTCAGTATATTTGTGTATATATTATGACTTTGGTTTGGGTATATTGAGTATAAGGAAAAGTTAGACAACTTCTACAGAACTTGCTTGATGTTGTTTAACTTTTCTCTACTAGCTTTGGCTGCTAAGTAATCCAGATTTGTTCTCTTAATGACAGTAGAGAACCAATCGGGTAAAACCAAGCTGACTAAGTTCTGTGAAAACTCTCATTTAACCCAACGACAGTTTACATTTTCTTCATTCACAGACCATCTAAATCAGTTTTTTAAGTGATTATTGCAGCAATAAAGCTGCTGTTACAAAATTTTTTCATTTATTTTGGGTTGAAATAACAATGTTAGTGATTTACAGTGGTGAGCGTGGTAGTGGCAGATAGAACGAGTGTGGAGTTCTCCCTCGACTGTTTGCAGAAATTTTCTCGTGTTGTATGTGCTAAAGAAGGTGACATTTCTCGTACTTAAGTCAATACGCTTGGGTTAAGAAGAATGCTACGTTGGGTTGAACATTCGTGTTACCCAACAAAGGCTTGATAATGTTGGGTTTCGTTCCTCAACCCAACCTACACTAGTTTTATTTTTTAGCCTTAACCCAAGCGTATTGGTACTTAAGTCGGGAGATGAGCTTAAATCGCGGCAATAACTTCGCTAATGGCACAATTGAATGGGATGAGTTCGACTTGACGAGTGCCCTCATTTCCATAAGTCAAGCTCACACTTAGATAGCTATCTGGCTTGTAGGGCAATCGTTTCGCCCATTCAACTGCCACAATTCCTGGTATGACTTCAACACCTTCCCAGTAACTTTCTAAATTCAGCGCTGCAACTTCTTGTGGTTCTAAGCGATATAAATCTAGGTGGTAAAGGGGGAGGCGTCCTTCCATGTACTCATTAATCAGCGTGAAAGTGGGACTGACAATAGGTTCAGTGATTCCCAAACCCTTGCCAATACCTTGAACTAGGGTAGTTTTACCAGCACCTAAATCACCTTCTAGTAAAATTACACTGCCAGGAGTCAGAGATTCACCGAGAGTAATACCTAAGCGTAGCGTCGCCTCTGTATCTGCAAGAAAAATTTTCATAATTAGTCATTAGTCATTAGTCAAAATAATTCGTAATTTATAATTCGTAATTCGTAATTATTACCCCACGACTGAAGTCGGGGGCCTAATTGAGGAATAAATTTATTTGTCTCCATAAACTTTAGTTAGGGGCTTGTCCTTTAATTACGAATTACGAATTACGAATTAGTAATTATTTGGTCATTAGTCATTAGTCCTTTGTTTAGACTAATGACTAATTTTCATTTTCCTTAATTTTGAATTTTGTTAGCGCAGCGTAAAGCCTTCTCTTCTTAGGCTGCGCCAACGGCATGGCAACGCTATGAGCGAGTCAGCGTACTCTGTAAGAGTTGCAAGCTACGCGCAGCGTCTCGTAGAGAGCGTCATTTTGAATTTTGAATTCCCCCAAGGGGCTGACCTCTACCGTACCACCGCAATAACACTCGTGCTAGTTTCTGCGGATTGTGACGGACAAAACCCGTTTCATCTTCATACAAAACATTAGCTGCAACAATCCTTCGCCCTAGCTGAGTTACGGCTTCTCTATCTAGGAAAACGGGATGGGAGTTTTGTTGGGCGTAGCGGATGAGTGATTGCTCCGAGGGAGATTTTTTGTGGATTAGCACAGCGTCGAATAGCCGTCTTTGCCCACAAGCAGCATCTATTGCTCTAATGTGATCTGCAACAGTGTAGCCTTCAGTTTCTCCTGGTTGAGTCATTATATTGCAGATATAAATACGGGGGGCATCTGTTTGAGCGATCGCATCGGCAATTTCTGGTACTAATAAATTAGGAATCAGGCTTGTATAAAGGCTACCTGGGCCAATAATAATGTAATCAGCTTCTTTAAGTGCCTTAATAGCTGCTGGTACTGCCGGAGGATTAGCTGGAATGCAGCCAATTTTGACAATTTTACCACCAGCTTTGGGAATGCTAGACTCCCCATCAATGCGACGACCATCGGCTAATTCTGCCCAGAGGCGAACATCACTGAGAGTTGCTGGTAGTACTTGTCCCCGTACCGCTAGCACTTTGGAACTGGCTGCAACTGCTTGTTCTAAATCTCCAGTAATATCACTCATTGCCGTTAAAAACAAATTACCAAAACTGTGACCCGTTAACCCATCTCCAGCCCGAAAACGGTATTGAAACAATTCTGTTAATAACTTTTCTTCATCTGCTAGAGCAGCCAAACAATTGCGAATATCTCCTGGTGGTAGCACTCCAAATTCTTGACGCAACCGCCCAGAAGATCCACCATCATCGGCGACAGTGACAATAGCAGTAATATTAGCACTGTAGGTTTTCAATCCCCTCAATAACGTAGAAAGTCCCGTACCACCACCAATTACCACTATTTTCGGGCCTCGGTACAATCGATGATGTGCCAGCAAGACATCGATAAGTTCTTCTCCGCCTTCTGTTCTTAGTACTTTAGTAATTGAGCCTACAGTGCGAGTTTGCCCCCAAAGCACTAACAGCAAGCCGCCAAGCAGCACCAAAGGCCCACTAACATAGTTGGGTAAAATGTTGGTGATTACTCCCAGGAAACCCCTAAACAACTCGATCATCCAAAAAATTGGGGTCAGCTTAATCCAGATAGCTAATCCCAAACTCGCCAGCAGTACACCCCCAATACTGATCAACAACCAACGTTTTACCGATAGTCCAGGGGATAACCATTTGAACCACTGGTTAACCCGATAGGAAGTACGAGAACGCGACTGCTTTTGCAGGGCGTTGAGGGCTTGTCTGAGAAAACCAATTGACATACCTGATTTACAGCAGTGCTACAAACAATAATTAACAGAAAATGTACACCACTTGGTTTAAAACACTAGGCGTGAAACTATTATATTTGTCAATCTCATTAGACTAAGAGCAAGTGGTCAAGATTGCCAGTATTTCTAGTTAAACAATACACTGGCTTGATAAAAGTGAATTTAATGGAAAAACGAATTTTAGGATTAGACCCAGGACTGGCAATTTTAGGGTTTGGGGTAATTACCTGCACACAAATTCCTAACAAGGTACAAGAGACTAGAGTAAATATGCTGGATTTTGGGGTAATCAAAACGTCGGCAGATGTAGAAATGGGACAGCGCTTATGTACTTTATTTGATGATTTACACACCGTGATGGAGGAATTTCAACCAGATTTAGTGGCGATCGAAAAACTATTCTTCTACCGGATGTCAAGTACAATCCTGGTTGCACAGGCGCGGGGTGTAGTCATTTTAGTCTTAGGGCAGCGTCGTCTTCCTTATGTAGAATTTACTCCGGCTCAAATTAAACAAGCTTTAACAGGGTATGGCAATGCCGATAAGTCGGAAGTGCAAGAAGCGGTGGCGCGGGAGTTGGATTTAGATGAAATTCCCAAGCCTGATGATGCTGCGGATGCTTTGGCGGTAGCTTTGACGGCTTCTTATCAGCTATAGGTGTGTACACGAAGAAAAAAGTTCTTATATTAATTAAGAATACATTCGTTATACCAATTCTGTATAAAGATGCGCCAAATTTATAAAGGAACGAACCGCAGAGACACAGAGAAGCCAGTGCGCCCTTGCGGTTAAGAGACTTGAAGCAACTGGCGCGACACAGAGGAGAAAAAGCAAGGTTAAAAAATTCAGCGCAGCTTCATAAAGAAATGGTATTAGAATCAAGACGCTCGTGGACTCGCTACCGCTACGCTATCAGTGAGGGATTCAGACCCGACACTGATTGTTTTGCACCAAATTTTCAATTTTGTGTGGTGTTTCATTGTTTATTCAGCGTTCGACTGAGCGCTCACGCCGAAGTCCACCATTTGCACGGAATTCAATTTCTTATTCTGCCGAAGTCGCGCATGTATTCTTTCTTGTTAACTAGTTCCGTGGGTTTAAGTCCCCCGGTTCAATAAAAAAGCAAGTTTTGTGTTGGGGTTATATCAAGTACGTCGGATTACTTAT
Source organism: Nostoc mirabile CHAB5784 (assembly GCF_020829645.1). Taxonomy (GTDB): domain Bacteria; phylum Cyanobacteriota; class Cyanobacteriia; order Cyanobacteriales; family Nostocaceae; genus Nostoc; species Nostoc mirabile. The sequence goes on from NZ_JAIVFS010000050.1 coordinate 26,187, forward strand.
GATAAAATCTATCAATGTAGGTTGGTAGGTTGGGTTGAACTTAAGTGTTACCCAACATGAACATGGATCAAATGTTGGGTTTCGTTCCTCAACCCAACCTACAGATATTATAAGTGTTTAATCGAACCTGATATTAAATCCCCATTACAAAACTTAATTACGAATTACGAATTACGAATTACGAATTATTTAATAAGGATTTGGCTGAATAAGTAGGCTTGACAATAAAACGCTAGAAATATTGAAATCAAGAAAAAATTCTTATGCTTTAAATACGTTTGCTTTGATAATGTATCTTAGAGCCAATTATGTTTCAAAAGCCAGCTAGCAACACAAGAAAAGGACTTGATAATCTAAGCCTCCTCTCGGCAGATAAACCTCTAAATCACAAGCTTGCTCTAAGTTATTTAAATATTAATTATAACAAGCTAACTTTCTACATAAGTACACTTAAGCGTACAAAAGTTGTACAATAATTATGAGTAATCAATCATACAGAAATTTTAGGCTTGCCGTACCCCTATAGGTACTAAAATATACCAAATATTTCTCTGAGATCCAATACAAAATATACTTTAATGAATCAGATTTTATGGAAAAATGCAATGATAGGATATTGGCTGAAGATGCTTTAAATAAATCATTAGCATTTAAAAATAGCTCACTTAGTTTCTAAGTAGTTACGAAACTAAATGTATGAATAATGTCAAATTGAAGAATTCTTATTTGATGTATGTAAGCTCCTATGGTCAAGCGATCGCTCCAGGGATCACTCACCGGGATTCAACAAGCTAAAAAAGCATTCGCTCATAAGGGGTGGACACAAGAAAATTTGGCTTTTGAAGTCAACTTAAAAACTCGTCAACCAATTTGGCGGTTTTTTAGTGGACGTCCCGTTGAACGTCATATCTTTATAGAAATTTGTTGTGTGTTGTCGTTGAATTGGCGGGAGATTGCGGCTAATCCTCCAGAAGAATTTCCTGAATCAAAAGAACTCGGTGCTGCTGAATTCTTAGATATTGATGCTCTAGTACGACAAGTGCGATCGCAACGCTTCGACAAAATTCAAGACCAGTGCGGCACTTTGCAGTTATTAGATGTTACTCGCCCCGTTAGAATCGACGACATTTACATCGATGTCAACATTTTGGAGGAGATTGCCAGCCTTCAGTGGTTAGAGTTTGCTGATTTGCAAAACTTTACATCAAAAGAATTTGATCGCTTTGCTTTAGGTGGAGTATCCCAGACACAAATGGCGGGGATCGCGGCAGTTGAAATTTACTCAAAGCTGCGGGTGTTGGGTAAACCGGGAGCAGGTAAAACCACTTTTTTACAATATCTGGCAATTCAATGCAACCGAGGGAGATTTGCTGCAAATCGGGTTCCTATTTTTGTCACCTTAAGAGATTTTGCCGACGAATCTAGAGAAGCAGGAGAGTTCCATTTACTCAACTATATTTGCAAAGAATTCCTCACCTGTGGAATTTCAGATCCATCTGTGCTGGAAACTTTGTTGTTAGAGGGCAGAGTGTTGCTGTTGCTGGATGGATTAGATGAAGTACTCCATCAACAGAGCATTGGTGTCGTCAATGAGATTCGCAGACTCTCTGAAAAGTATCAAAAGAATATATTTGTCGTCACCTGCCGCACAGCAGCTAAAGCTTTCAACCTCAGACGCTTTACAGATGTTGAAATTGCCCCTTTTACTCAAGATCAAATTGTTCGTTTTGCTCAGAAGTGGTTTACAGCAGTTACGAAAACGAACATCCAGGATAAACATGAACAGGCATTTGAGTTTATTGAGAAACTAGATTTGCCCGAAAATCTACAATTTCGGAGACTTGCTATCACTCCCTTGTTTTTGCATCTCGCCTGCTGGGTTTTTCATCACCAGAACCAATTTCCAACCCAAAAAGCTGCGTTTTATAAGCAGTGTTTAGACCTGCTTCTGGGCAAATGGGACGAAACTAAAGCAATTGAGCGGGATGAAGTATACGAAGGTTTTTTATTACCACAAAAACTTAAATTGCTGAGTCAGGTTGCTAGCGCGACATTTGAGCAGGGTAATTACTTTTTTGAACAACGCATTGTTGAGCAATACATTAGCGATTATATCGGTGATTTGCCGAATGCTTCCACAGAACCAGAGGAATTGGAATTAGATAGTGAAGGGGTACTTCAGGCGATAGAGTTGCAACATGGATTACTAGCAGAACGAGTGCGGGGGATTTTCTCTTTCTCTTATTTGACGTTTCAAGAATACCTGACTGCTCGAAAAATCGTTGCCAGTTATAATTTACAAGCATTAAAACAACCGTTAGAACGTCTGGTAACTCATATTACTGAACCCAGGTGGCGTGAAATCTTTTTGTTAACGGTTGCTATGCTACGGAATGCAGATTTTTTGGTACTGTTGATGAAGCAAGAAATTGATGCGCTAGCGGCTCAAGATCCATATTTGCAAAAATTTTTAACTTGGGCAAGTCAAAAGTCTCTCGCTGCTCCTGAGTCTGCTGCAATTCGCGCGTTTTATCTTGCCCTGGCTAGGACTCCTCACCTTACCCCGTACTTTGCCCTTGTCTGCATCTTCGATCAAGATATTTTTTTGGATGCGGCATTAGATAACCTAGTAATGGAATGCGAATCTAATTTTGCCGATGTCTATGGGTGCAACGATGCTCTGAGTAGTGCTTTAGCAATTGTTCACGGTGCTGGCTTACATCAAGCTTTACAACAACTTAAAGACCTACTGCCCGATCCAGAACAAAGTAGAGAAAGGATTCAGACATGGTGGCAAACAAGTTATCCTGCTTGGATGGAACAGTTAAAAACTGCGATCGCCAAGCATCAAAACATCCAGCATCAATGGCATTTCAGCCCACAGCAACAGCAAGTATTGCAACAATATTACGATGCCAATCAGTTGCTTATCGATTGCCTTAATAGCAACTGTGAAATCACAGACGTTGTGCGGCAGGAGATTGAAGCCAGTTTATTGCCGATAGAAGAACTCTCCGAGCGGGAATGGCAGGGATTGTGATGAGGCAGGGGGCAGGGGGCAGGGGGCAGGGAGCAGGGGGGGAGAGGAGATATAGCCGTTCTCGTTTGAATGCAATACACTTTGACCTCTCTCCAAACCTCTCTCCTAAAAGGAGAGAGGCTTTGAATATTACTCCCCTTCCTTTGCAGGGAAGGGGTTGGGGGTTAGGTCTGTATTGCACTCAACTGAGAAGGGCTATATATTTCAATACGCTTGGGTTAAGGCTAAAACTCTTTGTGAAAGTCAATTTTTTTAACGAACCGCAGAGGCAAAAGAGACACAGAGAGAAGGAAGAAATGCTTAACTGAACAGTATTGAGATATATTTTAGAATGCAACAATGAGTCTTTGAACTCCATTAATGAGGCTCGGAACTCCATTAATGAGTCTTTGAACTCCATTAATGAGGCTCGGAACTCCATTAATGAGGCTCGGAACTCCATTAATGAGTCTTTGAACTCCATTAATGAGGCTCGGAACTCCATTAATGAGTCTTTGATATTCATTAATGAGCCTTTGATATTCATTAATGAGGCTCGGAACTCCATTAATGAGCCTTTGATATTCATTAATGAGACTTATACCATTTCTTTGTGAGGCTGCGCCAAACCCTTTTCTTTCGGGAGCATCCCAAATGTGTAAAAACATATTTTGTCATTGCGAGCGTAATGAAATGAAGCGTTCGCGGAGCGTCTCTTAGAGTTGCAATCGTAGCATCTAGACTTTGCGATTGCTTCATTCCGCTTCTCTTACGAGACGCTACCGCGAACGCTCCATTCGCAATGACTACCTGCTAACTTGGTAAATTTGCTTGCATTGGGATGCTCCCTTTCTTTCTTATACTTAAATATGGTTTAACGCATCTTCATACAGAAGATGTTTAATTATTCAAAAGACATAGATAACATTGCCCTGCTTTTATTCACTAAGAAAAGGAATCTATGCTTGGACACAACATTATTGTGATTGGTACTTCGGCAGGCGGACTCAAAGCGCTGGGCGCAATCTTAGGCACTCTGCCTGCTGACATTGATGCTGTCTTCTTCATTGTTCAGCACCTTGCAGCAGATAAGCCCAGCATTCTCCCCCAAATTCTTACAGATGTAGGCTCTCTCCCAGCATCTCACCCGGCAGATGGAGAGTCAATTCAAACCGGGCGAATCTATGTCGCACCGCCGGATTATCACCTGTTGGTCAATCAAGGCTCGATGCGTGTCGTGCGCGGGCCTCAAGAAAACCGCTTTCGCCCCGCGATCGATGCGTTATTTCGTTCAGCCGCCCGCGCTTATGGTACAAGGGTGGTAGGTGTGGTACTCACCGGCTATCTTGATGATGGCACGGTGGGGTTGCAGGCAATCAAGAAACGGGGCGGAGTGGCGATCGTTCAAGACCCGAACGAAGCAGAATACCCCAGCATGGCCAAGAGCGCCTTGCGGTATGTGAATGTCGATTACTGCCTGCCGCTTGCAGAAATCCCAGACCTACTAGTGGAGTTATCAAAGGAACCCGCCGCCCAGGAGGAGGCATATCCCGTGACCAAAGAGATCGAAATTGAATCCAAGATTGCTGAACAGCAGATGAATACCCAGGAGTTTTTAAAGAATGTAGAAGCGATCGGGACTAGAACGACTTACACCTGCCCTGAATGCAACGGCAGCATCTGGCAAATTGGCAAAGAACAGCCGCTACGGTTTCGCTGTCACATAGGGCATTCCTTTACAGCTAATGTGTTCCTGGCAGAGCAAACTCAGAATCTCGAAAATGCGCTGTGGTCGGCTGTGCGGGCAATGGAGGAAAAGGTTACATTCTCCCGTCAAATGGCAGAACAGATGAGAAACTACAATTTAACTATTGCCGCAACAAAATATGAGAATCATGCAATGAATTTGGATAAAGAGGTGTCCTTAGTTCGAGGCATAATTCTCAACGGCTTTGCCACGAAACGAACTATTGCTGCAATAGAGGAAGATCAGGCTGAGTAGCTGTAGGCTTAACCTTTTTTAACTAGTTCCGTGGGTTTAAGTCCCCCGGTTCTATAACCGACAAGTTTTGTGTTGGGGTTAAATCCCCATTACAAAACAAAATTTACGAATTACGTTAGCGCAGCGTTAGCGAGTCATCGAGCGTCATTACGAATTACGAATTATTTAATCACTATCGCTATATAAAAATCCAAAACCCTTATTTATTCGGACTTTTATAAATTGGCGTTGCTGATTGATGGGATGAATTTTGTTTCGCGCAAAGGCGAGGCAGGCGCTAATAGCCGCTCTGCCGACTTGATGCGACTGCCGTCGCAAAAGCACGAAGAATTAATCTTTGGCTTTGGTCACAAATCTCAATTCATCCCACATTTATGCCTGACAATTCAGGTTATGTGGAAAAGTCCACCAAAAACCTAACCCCCTAACCCCCAACCCGTGGCGGGAAGGGGGAAAATTCAAAGTCTCTCTCCTTAAAGGAAGAGAGAAATAGAAGTGAGGTTTTCCAGATGCCGTGAAAAGTCAGATTTATGCAACGCCTATAAATTTAGCTATCAGTTTGAGAATCTTTGACTGAATGGGTGAACATCTTGCTACTGCTTTACTTACTCGCTACTGATATTGTTTAAAAATCTCTTAGCATTTATAAGGGGCTGGCACTTGATTTATAATCCAATAGGCTTGGGTTAAGGATAATTGTAGGTTGGGTTGAACTTTAGTGTTACCCAACAAATGCCCGAAAATGTTGGGTTTCGTTCCTCAACCCAACCTACGCAAATTTATTTTTCTGGCTTAACCCAAGCGTATTGATTTATAATCGGCAAAAATCACCATCAATGGTATTAAAGTCTTGCTCTAATTGTTTGTCAAAATCAGATTTTTGGAGAATTTTATCTAAGGAGAAGCTATCAGTTTTAAAGTCTTCTATTTGTTTGACTAGAGCAGATTTATCTTGCTGCATGAATCTTCCCCTACTGTTCTGCTAGCACTCTGATTTCGTAAAGTTCTCGCCGAATGAAATAGAATGTAAATATCAAGCGCTTACCATTGAATGGCATGATTCAGAACTAAGTCATTTGAGGCTGTAAAGTGCCTCGAACCTTTTAAGGATAACGTCGCCCTCACTAGCAATGTGTGTAAGATGTAAATCTGCCTCGGTGAGGAATATCATCGTTTCTGCACCAACTCTGCCAAAGTCAGGCTCTAACCCTAATGCCATCTCAATAAGATACGTCCATGTACCAGATTCAGGTGTGTAGCTGCGTACAATCCCTTCTCCACCAATAAAGCTCACCCATTGAGTAGCGCGAAACTTAGGCACTTTCATGAAGGTTGCAGTCATGCGTAAAACTCCTCAATTCATAGTTGATACCTTCTGTTTTAATATAAAAAATTAAATATGTTTTGTATCTTTTTAAGTAAAGATGTTAAATATTCTCTATAACTTTTGAATGTTTTAGATGCAGATGAAACAATTTATACGTAATTAAAACGTTTATTCAAACATAATATATAGCAGTCCTAAATAATATCATGTCCGCCAAATAACCATAAAATAACCTCACCCCAACCAACAGGGTTTGTATCTGTTTCATTGTTTTCGTGAAATGGTATTAGGGGAGACAAAGCTACGCTTTGGTGGGGTGGGGTGCAATAACTGTGGGAATCATAACTAATACCAATTCAATTAATGATTGCAACACATCCTTGGGTAAAGACGCGATGAATCGCGTCTCTACAGATGTCGCATTCTTTTTTCAAATTGATATAATTATGCGGACATCATATAATTTGTAAAAAATTAGCTCCCCGACTTATTTGAGGAGTCAGGGATTTGGACACCGCGCATTTTTACAAATCAAATGTTGTATTGCTATATTTGACAACAGTACCCACAATTACGAATTACGTTAGCGTAGCAGGGCGTAGCCCATTACGAATTACGAATTACGAATTACGAATTATCTATGACTCGTCCACTCAAGTTTACAATCATCAATACTAATTCAGTAAGTTCAATCGGTTTAGCTAGATGCATTTGGAAACCAGCTTCAATCGCCCTTTGTCGCTCTTGCTCGGTGACATAAGCACTGATTGCTGCTGCTGGAATTTGTCCCCCAGCTTCAGCCTCAAGCTCTCTAACCTGACGAATCAGGGAGTAACCATCCTCCTCTGGCATCCCAATATCTGCTAGAAGCAGATCATATCTGCCAGGAAATTCAATTAGAGCCGCGATCGCTTCCCTTGCCGATGTAACAACCACTACTTCCGCCCCGAAGTCTTCTAACATCCACTTGATTAAGTCGCGGCTATCCGCTTGATCGTCTACAGCCAAGATACATAACCCTTCAAGGGTAAAGGATGGATTTTTACCATCTAATGTATCTGGAGTCTCTGATAAAAGGCTCGGCTCTAAATAAGTTGGCGGTGTAATCTCCACTGGCATTGAGCGCAGAGGCAGCCTGATGGCGATCGTGGTTCCTTTTCCCTCGCCTGGACTCTGTGCTTGAACTGTTCCACCGTGAAGTTCGACAATATGACGGACGATTGACAAGCCTAATCCAAGTCCCTGAGTTGTTTTACTGCTGCTGGAATCTCCTTGGCGGAAGCGCTCAAACACATATGGCAGCAAGTCTGCTGGGATGCCAATTCCTGTGTCGCTGACTCGAATCTCGGCGTGACTATGTACAGCTTCGAGCATAACTCCCACTCGCCCACCGGGTGGAGTGAACTTAATCGCGTTAGAAAGTAAATTCCACAGAACTTGCTGTAAACGGTCGAAATCTCCGACAACTGTCGCCGAGTTCAACTGTGAAATAATTTGAATGCTTTTCGCCTCTGCGGAAAATTCGATAGACTCAATCGCGGCATTCACTACTGAAACTAGATCGATTAGACGAGTGTTTAAATGAAGCTTTCCACTCGTAATCCGTGATAAATCCAGCATATCATCGATTAACTGAGCCTGCACATTAGCACTCCGCTCCACCACTTCCCAGGCACGAGTGACTGTTGAAGAATCTAAATCGCGGGTGCGGAAAAGTTGCGCCCAGCCGAGTATAGTATTGAGCGGGTTACGAAGTTCATGGGAGAGGTTCGACAGGAATTCATTTTTAGCTTGGTTGGCAGTTTCCGCCTCTTGACGGGCTGACTGCTCCTGTGCTAAAAGTTGCGATCGCTCTAACTCAAACTGCTTGCGATCGCTAATATCTTCAATCGCCAGCAAAATCCTTTGAGCCTCTCCCTGTTGAATAATTTTCCAACCATTGAGCAGCATGGTTTTCTGCCCAATCTGCTCAAAACGATGCTCTACCTCTAAGTTTTGAATAGTGGTATCGTTGGCGAGAATGTCTTCTAAGAGCGATCGCAGTCCAGGTAGGTTCCACTGACCATTCCCTAGTTCAAAAATCAGAGATTGCGTTGTCTCCAATGGTGAAACCTGAAATGTTTCATAAAACGAGCGATTGGCTTTGTTCACCCGGAAATCAGAATCAAGCACGATTAACGGCACTTGTACCGTCTCTACAATCGCTTCAGCGTAATTCCGCGCTTCTTCTAAGGTTGCTGCACTGCGTTTGAGAAAATCAATATCTATTAACACCAACACTACACCGTCAATCTGGTTTTCTGTGGTGCGATAAGGGCGGATGCGGAGGTTGTACCAATGTCCCCCCAGAGTTTGGACTTCTAATTCTTTGATGCTGAGTGTGTCAAGTACTTCCAAAATTAGAGGTTCTAAATCAGGAATATTCAGATTGGCTCTGATATCGCTCAAAGGTCGTCCAGCATCGGCGGGAATTAAATTGAAAAGCCGTTGCGCCATTGGCGTAAAACGTCGAACCCGTAAGTCCGAAGTCAATATCAAAATGGGAATATTGATACTGGCAAGTAAATTGGTGAGATCGTTGTTAACTTGGTGTAATTCCAGATTTCGAGAGCGAAGTTCTTCATTAGTTGTGTTAAGTTCTTCGTTGGTTGCCTGAATCTCTTCTTTAGCAGTTTCTAGCTCCTCATTGGTGCTTTGCAACTCTTCATTGCTGGAGAGAATTTCTTCATTAGCAACTTTCAGGTCTTGATTGATGTGTTCCTGCTCTTGAATCACCGCTTGCAGATATTCTTGAGTCGCAGCCTTCTCTTGATTGGCGGTTGCGAGTTCTTGTTTGAGCTGAACAATCTCTCGCTCTAAGTCTGGCTGCTCTTGGCTCTCAGGATTTACCGTGTTGAGGTTGCTAACAGTGGGTGGGGCTTCTTCAAATAAAACCAGAAAATAGAATTCTTCATTGGTCGAAGGCTTGAATGGAATCACCTCAATATTGATGATTTTTAAAAGATCGCCCTCTTCAATTCGTAACCCTTCCTTTCTAACTAGAATTTTTTGCCGTTGTGCTTGATAAATTGTGGCGCGTAGCTCAATGAGCAAACCCTCGCGCACCATTTTGAATAAGTTAAAACTTGGTTTACCAGGTGCAAGTTTTAGGTAGAGATCGATTTCTCCGCGAAATTGCAGCACCTCGAGCTTGTCGTTGATCACCACACCCACGGGGGCATAGCGATTCAAGAGCAGTTGGTCAGTTTTTCTCTCTAAGTCAAACTCATCGGATGGATTCTCATTTATCAACTTAGGCTCGTCCACTTTTACCATCGGATAATTGCTGGTAACGAACGAAAAAGTTGGACGAATTGCGGTTATTTTCTTGGCATAAATTTTATACTTTTTATCAATCTGAGTAAACAACTCTGAATATTTACCAGTGCTTTCTGAAGTCCCTAGCAGCAAAAAGCCAGCCGGGTTGAGACTGTAATGGAATATGGGCAATATCCGTTTTTGCAACGTTTCGTCCAAGTAAATCAGTACATTCCGGCAGCTAATTAAATCTAAGTTGGAAAAAGGGGGGTCACTACCCAAGTCTTGTCGGGCAAACACACACAGTTCGCGGACAGCTTTGTTAATTTGATACCCACCGCCTTCAATGGCATTAAAGAATCTGCGGCGGCGCTCTGGTGAGACTTCCATCATTTGATTCTCTGCATAAATGCCTGATCTTGCTTTGTCAATCGCTATCTCGCTGATGTCTGTAGCAAAAATCTGGATCGGCGGCGGGGTGATTTTATCCGATAAAAACTCCAGCAAGGAGATGGCGATGGAATAGACTTCTTCGCCTGTCGAACACCCAGCTACCCAAATCCGAATCGGCAACTCTACTGATTTGTTTTGGATGATACTGGGAAAAACTCGCTCCTTCAAGAGTTGAAATGCTTCGGGATCGCGGAAAAAATAGGTGACGTGGATCAGAATTTCTTCATAGAGCGCTTTGACTTCACTCGGATTTTCATGCAAAAACTGGGCATAATCCTCTAAACGTTCTAGTTTATACAACAGCATTCGGCGCTGGATTCGGCGATCGAGGGTGTTGGGCTTGTAGTGGCTAAAGTCAACGCCAGTTGCCGATCGCAATGACACAAATATAGTCGCCAGGGCATCCCCCAGTTCGGGCAACTTCTCAATTGCGATCGCTGGCAATAAATCAGAAATAAAAGGATTGCGACTGAGGTTTACCAGTTCCTCGGCGATTTTTTGAGGCGGCAACACAAAATCGACATTCCCGCTGGCAACAGCAGTATTGGGCATACTATCGAATTTTGCGGTGTCTTCACACTGAGCAAAAGTCACGCCTCCGGCTGCTTTGATTGCCTTCAGCCCCAGTGAACCGTCTCCATCGGCTCCAGATAAAACCACTGCGATCGCTTTGTTCCCTCGATCTGCTGCCAATGAAGTAAAGAACGCATCAGCAGGCATATATTTCCCCTGAACTTTCTCTCGCGGCGTGAGTTGCAACACTCCACCAGATAAGATCATCTTAGTGTTAGGCGGAATAACGTAGACCTTGTTAGGTTCTATAGTCAGGCCATCTTGCACTTCACTGACAGGCATTTGAGTTGTTCTTGCCAGAATCTCGCTCAATAGACTCTTGTGGTTAGGGTCTAAGTGTTGAATCAGCACAAATGCCATCCCTGTATCAGTAAGCAAATGCCTGAGTACCTGCGTAAATGCCTCTAATCCACCCGCAGAGGCGGCAATGCCAACGATGGGAAATAAACCATTTGCAATGTCTTGCTGCTCTACGTCGAACGCATCATTAGCGGTAGATTCAAATGCACGTTGCTCAAAGGGTTGATCGGATGTCATAGGATGAAGTTTAGCACTGCAATGGTTTGGCAGAACAGGTTTATACTTTAGGTCAGTTTACTTACTTGCCTTGTATTTAATAATAGTTTGAGTAGAAATTAAATACATTAAGGCTTCTTTGGGTGGTGCGCGTTCGCGTTGGCGTTCGCGTTAGCGTCTCTGAAAGAGAAGCCTCTCTGCAAAGAGAAGCGTCTCTAAGAGTTGCGCAGCGCAAGCGCGATAGGCAGGGAGACGCGATTAATCGCGTCTCTACTCGGGAATCAGGCTTTTCAAGTTATACCGATTTTTTTCACGCAATCAAACAGGAGTCCTATATTCCCAAAATATAAACTATAAACCATTTAAGTTTTCTAAATCCAAGTCACTGCCAAGAAGTAAGAAGCTAGAATAAATCCAATACCAATAATTCCGCTACTCAAAAGCAAAACTAATTGAGTTAAAATATACATTTGATAACTCGTGAGATTAATTTTATCGTTTATCAAGTTCATTAGTAGCATTTGAAAGATAATTATCCTCACCAATAAATGACCCATATCATTACTTCTCAAAACTTAGACTACTATATCTAAGACATTAAATAATTCGTAATTCGTAATTCGTAATTCGTAAATTTTGTTTTGTAAGGGGGATTTAACCCCTACACAAAACAAAATTTTTATTGAACCGGGGGACTTAAACCCACGGAATTGAGTTAATTAAAGCTACTTCCCATAAAAATGAGGATTATTAGCAATTGCTAAAATGCCAAGTACAGCAACAAAATCATCAATAACTACGGGTTTAGCAACGCATAGACTAAACCCAGCTAAGAGAGTACGTTGATACATATCTTCGGTTACAGCGCCTGTCAGAGCGATCGCTGGTACTACTTTGCCTCGTTCTCCCGTAAGTGTTCGCACTTGGTGAATCAGAGCATAGCCATCCTCCTTTGGCGAGGAAATACCATTCAAGAGGATATCAGGTTGCCATTGCACAAATATTTCCAGAGCTTGCTCTCCTAAAACTGCTGCTTGCACCTTCACACCATAGGATTGCAACATCGGCGTCAACGAATTGCAGAAATTGACATCATTATCTACAAGGAGTACTCGTAGCCCTTCAATAAATGAAGGATTAGTAGGAAATTTATTATTTATATGCATCAAAGTTTCAAAAATGAGGTTTTCTTGAGCTTTAGAATGTCCTTAAGCAGTACATTTATCGTAAATTAAAGGGTTTAAGACCCCAACCATTACATGTAGCATCCATTTCAGTCGGGGTTTAAATCCCCGTCTGAAATGTCTAAAATGTTTGAATTTTGAATTTTGAATTTTGAATTGTTAATGTGCTTGCTTGAAGTTCAATAAACGTCTCATCAGTAGGCATGAACGGGCTATTACCTTTGAAATGATCTACTCCCTTAGCAGCTTTAATTGCAGCAATTAGGATACTAGTAACTTCCAAAAATATCCCATTGCTTTTAGGGCAGGGAGCAGGGGGAGCAAAAGTCGTTTTGATTCCAAAAATCGGATAATTTATTTTTTGTAGTTCCCCTAAATACACTAGCTTTCATGGCAACATCGCCAATATCAACTATTTCTTTGACCCTTAAAAATAATTTGTGTTAACAATTTTTACTTTAGCATCCTATTGTTAAAGCTGATGTTTTAGATAGTGTATAAGTTGTATGTTTTGTATAAATTTAGCAAAAATTTTTCTGAGAAAAATATTTAAATTATTCTGATGCCCGGTAACTACTGCTAACAATTCTAATTATGTCTAAAGAAATAGAGTTTTTCTACGTTTCAGTAGTAATTAAAACAATTTTCAACAATAGATACTTAGTTTTTATAGATGAGCGCAGTCTCTCTCATGAAATTTGCACTTGCGACTTCGGTTTCGAGGATAATATCGAACCTCTAGATAATTCATCCTTGGAACGGCTTAAGTAGGTAGGCGTAATTAAACATAAGATAAAACCTCACCCTCAATCCCTCTCCGTGAGTTCGGAGAGGGAAGCCGGAGGCAGGGTGAGGTTTTATATTTAATTTGACCCACTTACTTATACCATTTCACTTTAAGGTTGATACAAATATTAATTGTAGTTATTTATTACAGAGCTTTTCAAGTAATTGAACTACACTACTCCCTACTTACCCTCTCAGTTGTGGTATAAGTACCTGAAAATTGCTATAATGCTGCGCTACTACCACGCTGTAATAGAAAAGGAGATAAAACGCGGTTTTCTACAGTTTTTTCTTCTAATAAATCAAGTAACATTTGCATGGCTATGCCACCAATTTCTAACATTGGCTGGCTGAGTGTCGTGAGTGCCGGGGTAACGTAACCACTCAAAGCAATACCATCAAATCCAACTAGACTTAAACTTCGCGGTACTAAAATACCTAGTTTTTGGCAGGCTAACAGAGCGCCAACCGCCACCATGTCGTTATAACAAAAGATGCCTGTAACCTCAGCAGTCAATAGTTTAGATAGCATCTTTTGTCCAGTAGTAACGTTGCTTATTCTGGTATCATCTTCATCACTAATTGCAATCCAATCAGCATTTTGTGGTAGGCTAGCTTCTGCAAGAGCCATTTGATATCCTTCTAGGCGCTGCTGATTCGACCTGCTGCGATCGCCTACGCCCAGATAACCAATAGCGGTGTGTCCTAGACTTATGAGATGCTCTGTGGCTAATTTACCACCTAAGCGATCGTCTATTGCCACTGAGTGAAATATTTCGGATTGATCTTCTGTCTGGCTATTAATCAGAACTGTTGGCACAGCAATTTGCGTTAATTGTTTGGTATGCTCTTTACTAATTCGTGAGTCGGCTACTAAAATCCCGTCCACTCTCCGGCGATGAAAACTATTAATAGCTGCTATTTCCTGCTGAAGATTTCGGTGTGAAGCACTTAACAAAACACTCAAGCCTGCGGGTCTAGCTATCTTCTCGATTCCCTCTACTACCTCAGCAAAAAAGGGATCTGCAATTGAAGTTACTACTACTCCAATGGTATTAGTGCGTTTATTTTGCAAGCTTTGAGCAATAGCATTAGGCACATAATTCATCTCCTGCGCCAGTTGCTTAATTTCCTCTCGCACTTTAGAGCTAATGAGAGCGTTATCTCGCAAAGCGCGTGAAACTGTGGAGTGAGAAACGCCTGCTCTTTGAGCAATATCTTCAATTGAAATTCTTCTTTTATTCATTTTTTATATGAAGTTTTAAATTTATGCATACGTGTGCATAAATAGTATCATAGAAAATAATCGTTATTTGTCAAGAGATTTTAATACAACTCACATTTTGCAAGGAGTCTTGAATTCTGCCTCCATTTCAATAACTTAACTTTTTTTAAGAAAAATATGATTAAGCAGTCAATGATTATTATCGTAATGGGTGTATCAGGTTCTGGCAAAACCACCATAGGAAAACTGTTAGCAGACTCGTTAGAATGGGAGTTTAGCGATGCTGACGCTTTCCACTCACCAGAGAATGTTGAGAAAATGCGGCGGGATATCCCTCTGAGTGAAGCTGACAGGACGCCTTGGTTACAAGATTTGCAAACAGCGATAAAACATTGGCTGCAAGAAAATAAAAATGTGGTGCTGGCGTGTTCGGCTCTAAAAGACAGTTATCGGCAATTTTTGGTATTGGATAGCGATGGCTCCGCCAACGCCAAGGGCGAACGCATCAAGCTAGTTTACCTCAAAGGGTCTTATGAGTTGATTCAAATGCGGTTGCAAAAGCGTAGCAATCATTACATGAGCGAAAAACTGCTCAACAGCCAGTTTTATACTCTTGAAGAACCATTAGATACCATATCTATAGATATTGCACAACCACCCCAGGTAATTGTCCAAAACATTAGAACGGCTTTGGGAATTTAGCTTATAGGTTACAACCGGAAGATTAAGATTAATCACGTCTTTACGAAAACACGAACTTTTAACAACCAAATTACATCAGATGTAAATCTAAAGAAATTTTAAAAGCAACCACATAACTGGAGTGGTAGGAGAAAACAGTGTTTCTAAGATTAGCGCAACAACATCAGGAATTCATTCAAGACTTGGTAATGAACCTGCAAGCCTTGACAATTACCCTTGACGGGCGTGGCTATACTGCGTCTTGTTATACATGCGGTGACAAAATGCAGAGTGCTTCATTTATGGTTAGCCTGGGAGACAAGCACCTGATTCGGTTTTTAGTGTCTGATTACGGGATTACTTGGATGGAGTTGTGGGACGATCGCGAATTAATGAAGCTGGAGGGTGCAGAAGCCATAAGCCAGTTACAAGAGTTGGCTAATATTGTCAAGTATTCTCATGCTGTACAATTGACAAATTAACACTCCTCTGAGTGAAGTTGACAAAAATATTAACTTTCCACAGGTGTGTAGAACAAAAAATGAGGTTATATTTAGTAACAGCTATGCACACGTATGCATAGCTGTGTACAAAAGACCTCTTGCATAAATCAAACAATTTGAACCCCACCCCGCCAATCGTCGCTTTGTCTCCCCTAAGAGCAAGCGAGGAGAGGTTGGGGTGTTAGGGACTTTTGCAAGAGGTCTAAAGTTATCGTTACTGAGAAGGCATCAAAACTCTGAGAATTAGTGATCGCATAAGTGCTTTTTCTAACTCAAATTCATATTCATATTCACCTTTTATTTATTTTGTCAATTGATTCTGATCGTTCAAAACACTTGAAGAAGTCAATCATGCACACGTATCTCAAGACGTTGCTGTAGACACAGGCGCTGAGGGAGGTGTGGATGCCACCATCACTACTAATAATGTCCAAGCTGGAGAAGTTAGTTGCAAATATATTGCTGACCGCCTCAAGTTCATGCTGGAGAAATTGTTGGTTTAGCGGGGCTGGTTGGTGCAGGACGCACAGAACTATCCCGGTTGGTTTTTGCTGCGTTGGTTAGCCATTAAACCGAGAGTTTTGATGTTAGATGAGCCGACACGCGGCGTAGATATCGGTGCCAAAAGCGAAATTTACCGAATTATGAGCGAATTGGCAGCACAAGGTGTAGCTTGGTGGTAACGAGCGGGCAGCTAGATTAACTGGGATTAAAGTTAATCGTGTCTTGCTATTTGTCTATGGTATCAGTGGATTACTGGCAGGTTTAGTAGGAATCATGAGTGCCAGCCGTCTTTATAGTGCTAGTAGCATCTTAGGTCAAGGTTACGAATTAGATGCGATCGCTGCTGTTATTCTAGGTGGAACCCCTAGCGTTGCTGGGGTCTGCCGTAGGAGCCTTCTTTGCTGGACAGATTGCAGACCGTTATGGTCGAGTCAACGCAATGGTGGTCGCTTCGGTATTGTTTACTATCAGTGCCATTGGCTTTGGGCTTGCCTTCACTATCTGGGATTTTATCTTTTGGCGAGTATTGGGTGGGATTGGAATCGGCGTTGCTAGCGTCATCGCGCCATTACATCGCCGAATGTTCTCCCGCCCATTTGCGGGGAAGGTTAGGATCTCTGCAACAATTAGGGATCGTAGTAGGAATTTTCGTCGCCTTATTGAGCGTGATTCGCACAACCTTCGATTTTTAACTAATTACTGTAACGTAAGAGTTTTAGACATTTTAAATGGTTATTTATGATAACCAAAAGTTATCTGTATGGCTCACCTCAACCGTGCTTTTGTCATTCTCAAAGTCCTCCAATAATTTATCGGAGGATTTAAGAGAATCTAAAGTTTTGGATACTCTCAGCTACAACTTTTCAAACATCCTCTAAAGAATAGGGTTTGTAGTAAGGACTTTAGTCCTGGAATTTTAAGCACTGAAGTGCTTACTACGAACTCATCAAGATTAATTTGACAGACCACTACTAAGATTAATGGATAATTTAATTTTTTCCTTAATCTAGATAATGTTCAGCTATTTTGGTGGATTAGGGCGATCAACGCCAGGAGGATTGGCAGGAACTCCCAACGCATCCTTTAACTGTTGTTCTGTAACTCCTAACTTTGCCGCCGCCGCTTTAAAATCAGGTCGAGGTGGGCGCTGATTGCGATCGCCTGGATTTGGAGGATTGGCAGGAACTCCCAACGCATCCTTTAACTGTTGTTCTGTAACTCCTAGCTTCGCCGCAGCCGCCTTAAAATCAGGTCGAGGTGGTCGCCCCTGTTCATCCGGTGGTTGGTTAGGCGGTAGTTGCGCCTGTGCAATTTGAGAGAATTTACTAGCGGCATTTGCTTGATTGAGTCAAATAAAAGCAAATGTGCCAACCAGAACAGGAATCGCTGTTACAACTAGTACTCGACGAATATTCATGATCATTTTCCAATAGATAGATCGTTTACATTTCTGATTTAACCGAACCACAATTACAGTTCACCCTGCTTGTAAATTACAATTTTGTAATTTGAGGAAAGAATGCTCTTGCGATCGCAAATTTACGGCGAGGCGAAACGCAAGGGTGCTGCAATTAACGGTTATTCTGTTCTACGCGATTTTGAACCCAATACAGTTCAGTTAAGCATTTATTTCTTCTCTCAGTGCCGCGCCAGTTGCTTCAAGTCTCTTAACCGCAAGGGCGCACTGGCTTCTCTGCGCCTAATAAGGTTCGTTAAAAAACTTGACTGTGCAAACTGACTTCACTGATGGGCTGCGGGTACAGGGCGATCGCGATCTTCTAATTCAAGTTTTGCAAAACCTGTTCAGTAATGCCATCAAATACAATCTCGCCAACGGTTGGATACAGATTCGCGCTCATCAAACTCAAACAACTCTCTATCTTACCATAGCCAATGCATCCAAAGATATTCCCCTGAGTGAACGCGATGCCTACGGCGCACGTGAACGTGAACGCATTTTTGACCGCTTTTATCGCGGTGATCCGGCTCGAACCCGCAAGATAGAAGGCATCGGATTGGGACTGGGCCTAGGGCGTGAAATTGCCAAGGCCCATCATGGCAACCTTACCCTTGACTCAACATCTTTTGGTCAAACAGCGTTTACCCTCACCTTACCGACGAAGTTACAGAATTGAGCGATCGCTTGGTAGAAATTTGAGAATCTTTATAAGTCGTTGGGAAGAATCCCTAGTGATATGAACCGAGAGAAAATCTGTTTGATAAGCTCGATTTTGGGTTGCAAGTGCGATCTTTCAGCTACCCTGAAATTGAATATATAAAAGAGCAATTTTCAAATGACCATTTACTTTTATAAGGTTTGGCAGCCTTATGGCTGTTTTTCTAACTTTTCTCCGCACGGAATCCACATCCAGGGTACTTACTGGCCAACGGTTGAGCATTATTATCAAGCCCAAAAATTTGTTGGCAGCACAGATGCGGTTATTATACCCCTCATCCATGCTGCCGATACCCCAGAAGAAGCTGCCGTGTTGGGAAGATGTAGCACTCGCCAACTCCGTCGAGACTGGGATTTGGTCAAAACTGAAATTATGCGAGAAGCTGTACTTAAAAAGTTTATCACTCATATTGATATTAGAGAAGTTCTCTTGAAGACAGGCGATGAGATTTTGGTTGAAAACTCCCCAACGGATTCTTTTTGGGGCTGTGGTGCTAATAGAGCAGGTCTTAACCATCTCGGTAAAACCCTCATGAGTGTGCGTGAAGAAATCCGTAATTTACTATCCTTAACGGTAACTTACGAATAACTTCATCAAAATAGTTACATTCAACATAAAATCAGTAATTCGACGGGGAATAGTAAAATTCCCCAGCCAAAAACCTTTGAAAAAGTTGCCAATAATTTAGTTATTTATTTGAAAAAATTTTAATTAGTTAAATTAATGGGCTAATACAGCAAGGCGGAAGTCAAAAGTTAACACTGAGCGAAGTCGAAGTGTCACGCATAATTGTATTTTAAGCTTTTGCGCCATTTGAAATTGTATGTTTATTTACGCCGTGCTGTACTAGTGGGTAAAAAGGGTAAAAAAATATTTTTAATTTAACGCACTTTTAAAGTCAATAAATTAAGTAACATTACTGAAATAGTTTAATGATTGAGAATATAAAATTAATAGGTGTAAATGATTAAAATTTTCTTAATTTTCGACTGGAAAGGATTTTTTGAAAGTATTTAATGATACAGCAAGTTTGATATCTCCCTAAATCAACTTTAGAAGGGTTAGAGGGATCAAGCAAAATATCTAATACTTTTAAAATATCCTCTGATCCATTTTCAAAGATATTTGCAACGGATGCACGCCCAGAGCAACGCATTTGTCGCAGGAATTTTTGGAAATGGGATGAAAATCAAGGCATTGTTAAGTTAAAAATTCTTATCAGTGACAATTATAAAAAAAATTATACTTCAGTCATGGTGTACATAGACAATGACATTTACCGATAAACCAAACGGGTTGCAGCAAAGCTTAGACCAAGAAAGTTTACTGCACCATATGATAAACCAGATCAGGCGATCGCTCGACCTCCAAGAGATATTAACCACTACCGTTAGCCAAGTGCGTTTATTTTTGGGTGCAGATCGGGTAAAGGTGTATCGTTTTGATACCGATGGTAGTGGTGAAGTCATTGCTGAATCTATCCATGAGCAGCGTCTGCCATCCTTATTGGGGCAGCGCTTCCCTGCTGATGATATTCCACAAAAAGCTAGGGAGATGTTTCTCTTAGCGCAGCAACGTTCGATTGTGGATGTGGCAAATGGGAAGATCGGGTTATCGCCTCTACAGTCAAAAGAAACTGGCAAACGTCTAGAAACTAATATCTATTATCGGCATGTAGACCCATGCCATATTCAATACTTAAAGGCAATGGGCGTGCAGTCTTCGTTGGTAGTGCCAATTTTAGATTGCGATCCACAAGAACAATCGGCAAAGCCTAAATTGTGGGGATTGTTGGTATCTCACCAAAGTGAACCGCGAAAGATTTTGAAGCGGGAACTAAAAGTATTGCAGCAAGTAGCTGACCAAGTTGCGATCGCGATCGCTCAAAGCAATCTTCTCACCGCAGCCCGCACCAAGCAAGAGCGAGAAGCTACTATTAACCGAGTTACCACACTATTACATAAACTGCCGACAATCCAATTACAGGGGGCGCTAGAAGAAGTTATTAGTGCCTTGGGTGGAGTAGGTGGCAGGCTTTACATTGAACATAGTCAGGAACTATACACCTGCGGCAACCAACCGATACTCCCCTACGAGTTAGATAACAGTATTATCGAACAGCATCCCTTATGGCAAAACTGGATGGCTGAGTCTAAACAAGACCATATTTGGGCAACAACTGACCTGTATAAAGAAGCACATTTGCGAGTTTTGGCTTTAGCATTCCGTTCTACTCAAATTCGCGGACTTATGGTGATTCCCCTACATGACCGGGAAAAATTTATCGGTGTATTAAGCATTTTTCGCTCTGAATTTGAAACGGAAATCTTGTGGGCGGGACGATGTGAACAAAATCGGCGGCAACTCTTACCCCAGCTTTCCTTTGAGCTTTGGCGAGAGCAAAAAAAGGGGCAATCACATGAGTGGAAACCGGAAGACATCTCATTAGCGCAAGCCTTGTACTATCATTTCTCAATGGCAATTCAGCAGCAGCACATGTTTAAACAGGTACAAACCCTGAATGCCAACCTAGAACTGCGGGTGCAAGAGCAAACTTACGAACTCGAAAAATCATTACTATTTACCAAGGTACTCAAGCAAGTCACAGAGCATATTCGCAGCACATTAGACTTGCAGACAACTCTGCAATCCATCGTTCGAGAAGTCCGTGCCCTGCTAAACTCAGACCGGGTGGTGATTTTTGACCTGAAGAGTAAATCGGTAATTGTCGAAGAGATTAATGGCAATTGGCAGTCAGTTTTAGGAATGAATGCACCACCCGATTGCTTTCCTGATCAGTATAGCCATCTATATAGTCAGGGCAGAGTACGGGTAATTAACAACGTTTCGACAGCTTCTTTAAATGATTGTCATCGAGAGTTTTTGCAGAGTCTGCAAGTGCAAGCAAACTTAATAGTTCCGATTAATATAGGTATGGAAGTATGGGGGTTACTAATAGCCCATGAGTGTGAGACTCACAGAGATTGGCAGGATGCAGAAATTGATTTATTGCAACAGCTAGGAGATCAGGCTGCGATCGCTATTCAACAAGCACAACTCTACGAACAAACCTGTAATGCCGAAACTGAAGCCAGAAATCAAGCCGCCCAGTTAGAGCATACCCTACATGAACTCCAAGAAACACAGACAAGATTGATTCACACCGAAAAAATGTCCGGTTTAGGACAGTTAGTGGCGGGTGTCGCCCATGAAATCAACAACCCTGTTAACTTTATCTACGGGAACCTGTGCCACGCCAGTGATTACATCGAACAACTACTAGAAATTTTACGTCTCTACCAGTTACACTATCCTCAACCTCATAGTGAAATTAAGGCAGCGATCAAAGCAGTAGATTTTGACTTTTTGGTAGAAGACCTCCCGAAAATCATCACCTCAATGCAAGTAGGAAGCGATCGCATCCGCTCAATAGTGCTGTCGTTACGCAGTTTTTCCCGCTTGGATGAGGCTGAAAACAAGCGTGTTGACCTGCATGAAGGCATTGACAATACCTTGTTGATTTTACAACACCGACTGAAAGGAAATGGTGAATTCCCAGGCATTGAGGTAATCAAAGACTATGGCAACATACCACGAGTAGAATGCTATGCCGGTCAAATGAATCAGGTATTCATGAATATCTTCAGCAATGCCATAGATGCGCTAGAAATGGGGAATGGGGGTAAGAAGGACAAAGAGAATACCCAATACCTAATACCCACGATCCACATTTCGACTAGAGTCTCAGCAGACGACTCTCGTCTATTAATTCGTATTAGCGACAATGGGTCTGGGATGACTGAAGAGGTGAAAAAGCGGATTTTTGACCCGTTTTACACTACCAAACCTGTGGGTAAGGGTACAGGACTAGGATTGGCAATCAGCTATCAGATTATTGTCGAAAAACATGGTGGAATAATGGAGTGCATTTCAGAACCTGGCAAAGGTACAGAGTTCTGGATTGAAATTCCCGTCAAGCCTCCAGCCAAAATAGATCGCTAAAGGTAGATAAATCGATTTTTGAGCTGATTTTCAAAACATTACAAAACGTTAGTTTCAAAACTTAAAATTGGAATTAGTAATTACTCAATTCATCCAAAAGGTGGATGATAAAATTTTTAATAATAGAATAAAGAAAAGATTAAGAATACTTCAAAAGTAAAGTTTAGTTGCAAACAAAATCCCTCCCATCCAGAAGTGATAATCTAATAATTGAAGCTAATAAAGCTTCCCTGGCAGATATAACAGCTGCATTTGGAATGTAGTAAGAGGTAAAAGACGCTGTTGAACTTAAATCTGTCTCGTCAAAACACAGCAACACCCAACGCGAAAACTGCTATTTCCTCAAATATGGAAGATTAGGGGGCGCTGTAACTGGTTTTCATAACTTGTTTAGACAAGCGATGAAAGTTAGTACATCCCTGGCTATGATAAACAATGAGAGGAGATAGTTCAGGGAGTAGAGGTTTGGGTGTTGTTGTGTTTAAAGAGAAGTCTGAGATAGGGACTCCTCTTGGTGTAAGATTATCCGAAGTTAAAGAGTGAATAGTTTAAATAGCGCCTTATGTCAATTATTGCGCTCAGAGCGTGGTATATACAGGATTATGAGCCGATTCCAGAACTGGAAAAACGTCCGCCAGACATTCGCTTAAGCAAAAAAAGCTTGCTCAGATCAGCATTGCGAGCAGACTTTTTAGAAGAAAGCGACGAAGTTAAGAAATCAACTTGGTTTGGACGCTATCTGGAAGGGGAAAATATTGAATTTTATATTGAAGGTAGTGGTGGCTATTGTGTCGCCAACATTGACTTAATTAGCCATGAAATTTATTTTACCAAACAGGCGCTGTTGGCTCAGTTAGAACCAACAATTTTTTTATCCTATCAAACAGAGTACGCCGCAGCCACGAATGTTCTAAGAGAAGAACTGCGAAAAAGTTTGGATAGTTTAAACAAGCGATCGCGCCTTCCCCTAACATTAGTAGAATCCTCTCGTCCCAACGGTGCTACTGTACGGATTAACCGGAGTATCATGCGAAAAATCCGTAAGAGTTTGTTATTTATCGCTGACACCACCCCCATTGCTAGTATTGATGGTAAAGAAACTCCCCAAGTAATTCCTAGCCCGAATGTCTGTATTGAGATTGGCTATGCTATCCAAAGTAAGAGGTCTGAACAAATTTTACTAGCGCACATGCAACGCCCAAACTTTGAAGGGCAATTTCCCTTCGACTTACCGACACAGCAAATTTTGCAATTCCAAGACACTACAGAACTAAATAAAATCCTTACAGAAACGCTTCAAAACCAACTAGCACGATTCAAATTGTTTTTTTGAGCAATCCGTGATGTGAATCAAAATATACGAACAGGTTTATTTTGCAGCTTGGAAGTAATAGAACTCACCCGATCAACCACAGAAATCATGTATTTATAATCTGGTACTTGTCCATTGGGTACATAACCTACTTCTTCAGCTAAACTTGAAGGCGCATCGTTCATTACTTTACGGATGAACTCTTGACGGTTACGTTCTACATTAGGCCCAATCAAGACCACGCCTAATGGTACATAGTGAGGGTCTTTAAATAGGATGCGGAATTGGGTTGACCTCAACTGTGAACCGTAGAGACTCAATTCAGCCTCCGAGACAGCACAGGCGATCGCTTTTCCCTCAGCGACTAATTCCAGCGCGGCTTTGGGTGTGGGTGCAAATAGAATCTGTGCTAGTATTATACCAAAAAGATTGTAAAGTGGGAAGTAATATCCTGTTGCTGAACCCAACTGACCTAAAGCCACTGTTTGACCTTGTAGCTGTTTTAAGTCAGATATTGGATTGTCTTTGCGAACAACGAAGATTGAACGCAAATTACTAATACCTATTAAAGGAAACAGGGGAACATATTGGTGACGTGCGATCGCAATAGCCGCTAAACCTGGTGGAGCAAATACCAACGACCAAGCACGAGCCTCAAGGCGCTCAACCGCTTTGTTTTCATTAAAAGCAGGCTCTAGCTGAATTAATGCATTTGTCTTCTCGCCCAAGTAATTATTAAATTTAGCATATTGGTTAATTATTTGTTCGCCTCCACCATAATTGATCACACCAATAGTTAATGTGCCCTCAAACTCCCGTGGTGATCGGCAGGCGGCAAACGTCAAACCTAGCAGATTAAACAGAAATAAACGACGGGGAAATCGCAAAAACATCACTAATTATGCTTAAGGAAATAACTTGGTCAAGACTAATTTAGATAAGTTTGACTACTGCCTAAATAGGTTATATTGCAACAAAGAATTAATATTTATTTAAATACTGTTGAGATGATTTCTAACAGGTATAAATAAATATTAGACAAACTCAGATATCGCCTTATTTGGTTAGGTTATGTTAAACAACATTACGTTAAAGAACTTAAAAATAGGTGCTAAATTTAACTTACTTTTAATATTAGTTTTCATAGTCAGTATTTTGGGTAGTGGTGTTGCCTTATCCAGTGTACTTCAGGGAAGGGCGCAAAATGAAGTGGTTTCCCAAGCGGAGATTCTCATCCAAATGGTAAACGCAGTTAGAAACTATACACAAAATCGTATAGTTCCCCTATTGGAACCTAGAGTAGATGCTAACCCAACGTTCATACCTGAAGTAATACCAACTTTTTCCGCTAAAGAGGTTTTTGAAAATTTTCGTAAAAACCCGGAATATAGAAACTTTTTTCATAAAGATGCAACACTTAATCCAACTAATTTAGCGGATAAAGCCGATAGTTTTGAAACTAAACTTGTAGAGCGTTTTCGCAACGAACCCAATACTCTAGAAATTACTGGCTTTCGCACCTTGTCAGAAGGCAAAGTATTTTACATTGCGCGACCACTCAAGATTACACAGCAGCGATGTCTGCGGTGTCATTCTACACCAGATAAGGCTCCTAAGAGTCAGTTGATAACTTATGGCTCCGAAAATGGTTTTGGCTGGCAGCTAGATGACATTGTTTCTGCCCAAATAGTCTCTGTTCCTTCTGAAGATATTTTTACCAATGCCAAACGGACTTGGATATTGATAATGGGACTTTTAATTGCGATCTTTGCGATCGTAGTTTTCTTAATTAACTTTTTAATCAAAAAATATGTGATTCAGCGCATCAAAAGAATAGAGAAAATAGCTCAAAAAGTTAGCATTGGTGATATGAATGCTGATTTTGAAGAAAGTTCTAAAGATGAAATTGGCGGGTTAGCAGAAGCATTTAATCGCATGAAAGCTAGCTTAAAAATAGCTATGGAGATGCTGAATAACCAGAGCTAATAGTTCGTAATTCGTAATTCGTAATTCGTAATTCGTAATTTACGGAGATTAAAACGCAATAAAAAATTAAGAAAGTAGGCGTTGCTGAAATTGCAAAGCTTTTTGAGGTTCGGGAATTTGTGATGCTAAAACATTCACAAATTCTGCACGAGAACTTTGCCCAGAAGACCTAACAGCTTTTTGGACTAAGAACCTAGCTATTGGCCCAATTAAATCAGCCAATTCTCGTTCGCACTGATGCACAAAGTTATCGCTGATTACTTGAGATTCTTGGTTTGGTAAATTATTTGGCTTAATTTCAGATTGAACACTAAGTTGCTGTAGTAAAGTACGTTTATCTAGTAAAAACATTGTTTTCTTCTTAAAATCAATTTGTTGATTTCCTCGAAGATGAATGGCCAATTGACTAATTAATTCTTCACAGTTGGGCGCTGATGCTGCAACTTGTTGTAATAATCTTGAGGCAACGGGGCCGACAAATTGCAAAAGAATTGTTTCCAACCGACTGTAATTTTCTGGTGACAGGATAAAAGTAGGCGGATACCCAATTGAGTTTTGTTGAGAAAGTGAAGCTTGAGGCGGTTGTGTAAAAAATAGTGGTTGAAGTGATTGCGCTTCTACTTTAGTATCAAGATGCTTAAGCACCCTTAGAACTTCAGCCGCAGACTGATAGCGCTGTTTAAAGTGGTGTAGCACCATCTTCGATAGCACAGATGCCAACTCAGAACTGACGTTAGCCTGATGCTGCCAAGAAATTTCCCCTGTATGTGGATCTTCCTCAAAGTTTATAGGATGTAACCCCGTTAGCGATTGAATACCAATAATGCCCAAGGAATAAATATCGCTGTTGAGGCGCGGCTTACCTTGCCCCTGTTCTGTAGACATATATCCTGGGGTGCCAATGGCAATAGTAGCCGGCGTGCGTGCTGGAACTGTAAGCAGTTGAGTTTGGACTTGTTTAACTGCGCCAAAGTCAATCAGCACTAACTTACCATCTTGTTGCCGCCTGATTATATTGTCCGGCTTGATATCTCGATGGATAACGTTGCGGCTGTGAATAAATTGCAAAATATCCAACATCTCTTGGAGAAGTTGAATTACTTGATCTTTTGTCCAAGGTTGATTGGGGAACAGTTCCGCTTTTAGAGTATGCCCTTCAATGAACTCTTGCACCAAGAAGAACTCTTGATTGTCTTCAAAATAAGCTAAAAGCCGAGGTATCTGGTCATGATTACCCAATTGTTCTAGTGTTTCTGCTTCACTGGTAAATAACCGTCTGGCAGTTTCGAGAAATTCAGGGTTACGAGTGACGGGCTTAAGGTGTTTGACAACGCATTTCGGGAATCCTGGTCGGTGGGTGTCTTGGGCTATGTAGGTTTGACCGAATCCACCTTTACCTAACACCTGGAGAACTTGGTAACGTCCGTCTAATAATTGTCCTAACATTGTGTCACTTGCCTTAAGTCCTCAAATTAATCTTGGCACAACTACCAGCTTTAGTAAGGTTTGTTGAGAAAAAAGGTAGGTACTGTAGCGAGGTTGGTTAAAATTACACGACCTCTGTGAAGGTTGGCAGCTTGCAAAAGAAACTTAACGGGAAAAGTCAGATTTATCAGTAGTATTTAATTTCTCCCTATTTTTCTTAATTCTCAACAAAAAAACGCATCGTAATTTATAAATGAAATGTATAATTACCTATCTTTCAGTAAAAATACTGAACCAGAAAGCAAGCTACTAGATTTAAGGTGGTTACTTGACAGGTAATGGCGGTGGCAACCCTGTTGAGTTAGTACTAACAACCCAGTTAATACCTTCACTACACCCAATCAGCCACACCACACCCAAAAGCCTTATGGATCAATACGGTTCAGTTAAGGATAATCGTAGGTTGGGTGGAACGTAGTGAAACCCAACAAACCCGCGAAAATGTTGGGTTTCGTTCCTCCACCCAACCTACGCAGTTTATGGTTTTTGGCGCTAACTGAACTGTATTGCCTTATGGATAATGGATTTGCCGTTATCTTAGTGCCATTCGTATCTAAACAAAACAGGAGATAAAGTTATGTCAGCTGCATCAGACGCAATCGATATACTCACTAAACAGTACTACAATGCTGTTGCCGCGGGCACCGGCTTGGCGGCGGCACAGTTCCAACTTGCCCAAGGGTCTATTAGTCTTGGCACCACATCGACTAAAATCTGGCAGATGTTTGATTCTCTGCCTCCTGCCGCTCTCAATACCTACTTTAATCCGTCACTATGGAATAGTTTCGGATCAACCTATGGTGCTGTAATCAACAACTTGTTTCCGCAAGATGCTGGTGCTATGGCAGAACTGCTTAGTGATTCTTATATCGATTGGACGAATTACAAAACCCCGCCTAACCCAATTCCCTATCAACCCGCCCCAAATGATTATCTTATTGACACCTCCAAGTACAAAAAGATTCAATTCCAGAACTGGTGTTTGCAAAGCGGGCAAAGTCAAGAAACGATCATTGCTGGAATAGGCCTGCTTTCTCAAGTCGATTTTATA
The DNA here is from genome assembly GCF_020829645.1 of Nostoc mirabile CHAB5784. Classification (GTDB taxonomy): domain Bacteria; phylum Cyanobacteriota; class Cyanobacteriia; order Cyanobacteriales; family Nostocaceae; genus Nostoc; species Nostoc mirabile. The sequence goes on from NZ_JAIVFS010000050.1 coordinate 54,270, forward strand.
AGTGCCGCAGCTGTAAAATGGCAAGCGGCGAGCGTAGCCAGTGTATTCGCGTACACCGCTACGGCACAACGTCTCAAGGAAGCCATTGAGCGTGGGCAAGCAAAAACAGTGGCTCTGGATAGCAAAACGCAATCCTCCGACACATCAAATTCATGGGCATCCGGCGAAGTATCGGGTGGGTATGGATTCTTCGGAGCGAGAGCTTCAGCGTCCTGGGATAAGTTCTCGCAGGATATCCAGCAGAAGGGGGTTCAGCTCAATGTTCAATTTCAAAAGTTGGCCACGCTTACTGGGAGTCCACTCAGTTCGCCGAATACCCTGGATATCGATCTGTCAAAATACCTACCCTGGTATGATTCCAAGGTTATTCAAACGGCGTACACAGAAAACAACAACAATGTGTGGAAACGCACCCCCCCCACTTGGGAATCTACGTTTGGCCCAAACGGCAACCTAAAAAACCTTACTGTAGCTCTTGTCATTGTCGATGGGATCACTAGTACGATGACTACTACCGCCTCCGTATCACAGGACAACCGAGAGTCATTTCAGACTGCCGCAAAGGCCGGGTACTGGCCGTTCTTCTCGGCAGAAGGACAGGGCGGCTGGAGCACGGACGTTAAGTTCAATGATGATGGCAGTGTGACAGTCACATCATCTTCTAAAGCTGGCAACCCGAACGTGCTAGGGGTACTCGTCTCTCCCTTTACGAATGCATTTAATGGTTAAATAAACAGCCACGTCTAGAATACTAGGGCGGCACAAGGCAATCTCTGCGTTGTGTCTCTCGGTTCACTTGTGTCCCTGGTTTAAATTCTTCTCAGGGGCGTATACCAACCACAATACGGAGATTAGGAAATGAATAACACCAAGCTTACCTCGTTTACCTCTCAGTGGTACAACGCGCTAGTGCAGAGTTGTGGACTTAATTCGCAGACTTTCCAGCTAGTCAAAGGCCTGCTTCCCGTCGAAAATACTTCGACTATCTGGAAAATTCTGGATGCGATTCCTCCCGAATCTATTAACCAGATCAACGATGGATTCGGAAGCAACTTCTTCTCAACACATTACGGAGCAGTAATCAAAAACTTGTTTCCGCAAGATTCTTCTGTTTCTGAGATGCAAAGCTTGCTTAGTGATTCTTATATCGATTGGGCGAATTACAAAACCCCGCCTAACCCAATACCCTATCAAAATCAAAATCAAAATCAAAATACTGACCCCTTCGAGGCCAAAAAGATTCAATTCAGCAACTGGTGTGTGGAAAACAAGCAAAGTCAAGCAACGATCAAATCTGGAATAGACCTGATTTCTGAAATGCAAAAGCTGCAAGAGCAAATGGCACAACTGCTTGGTGAAGATTATATCGACTGGGAGAATTACACAACCCCGCCTAGCCCAGTACCGCCATCCCCCCCAAATGAGTTTCTTATTGACATCTCCGCTTACAAAAAGGCACAGTTCCAGGACTGGTGTTTGAAAACCGGGCAAAGTCAAGAAACGATCACGGCTGGAATAGCCATACTTACTCAAGTCGATTTTATAAGTGCCGCAGTTGCAAAATGGGAAGTGGCGAGCACAGCCAACAAGGGATTCGCCTACACCGCTACGGCACAAGGTCTCAACGAAGCTATTGAGCGTGGGCAAGCAAAAACAGTGGCTCTGGATAGCAAAACGCAATCCTCCGACACATCAAATTCATGGGCATCCGGCAAAGTATCGGGTGGGTATGGATTCTTCGGAGCGAGTGCTTCAGCGTCCTGGGATAAGTTCTCGCAGGATATCCAGCAGAAGGGGGTTCAGCTCAATGTTCAATTTCAAAAGTTGGCCACGCTTACTGGGAGTCCACTCAGTTCGCCGAATACCCTGGATATCGATCTGTCAAAATACCTACCCTGGTATGATTCCAAGGTTATTCAAACGGCGTACACAGAAAACAACAACAATGTGTGGAAACGCACCCCCCCCACTTGGGAATCTACGTTTGGCCCAAACGGCAACCTAAAAAACCTTACTGTAGCTCTTGTCATTGTCGATGGGATCACTAGTACGATGACTACTACCGCCTCCGTAGCAAAGGAAAACCAAGAGGAGTTTAAGGCTGCGGCAAAGGCCGGGTACTGGCCGTTCTTCTCGACAGAAGGAGAGGGCGGCTGGAGCACGAACGTTACGTTCAATCATGATGGCAGTGTGACAATCACATCAGCTTCTAAAGCTGGCAACCCGAACGTGCTAGGGGTACTCGTCTCTCCCTTTACGAATGCATTTAATGGTTAAATAAACAGGCATGTCTAGAATAAGCTGCTACGCAGCTAAATTTAACAAACAGCATTACCTTTGTTTTTAATTTTGCGCTCCCATTTAATAATAAGACCTCCTTCATTTAGCAATTTATTTAACAACTCTTCTAGCAATTAAGCTGCGTAACAGCTTATATCATGTCTGGTAAAAGACTTATCATTAAGACCGGAGGGGGCAGGGGGCAGGGGGAAAGAGAGTTTTAATATTTTTGCATAGATGCCCGGAATAATAACTAATTAAGCGGACATGATATTACTAGGGCGGTACAAGGCAATCCCTGCCTTGTGCCGCTCGTTTCAAATTATTCTGGGGACGTATACCGACCACAATGCGGAGATTAGGAAATGGATAACACCGACCTTACTACAGACCCTATAGCACAATGGTATAGTGCCGTCGTTGAGAAATGCCATCTAGACCCGACAACTTTTCAACTAATGCAGGGCAACCTAATACTTAACTATACATCAGAAACACTTTGGAACATTTTTGATGTAATTCCTCCTAAATCGCTCAATCATTTTTATAACCCTGCACAGATCAATCTTTTCTCCGATAATTATGGAGCGATTATTCAAAATCTCAAGCCAGGTAATCCGATAGTAAGTGAAGCAGTTCAGACTTGGGCGGATGCAGGTGGTGCTATTGGCATTAAAGCATTTAACAAAACAATCAAAGATCTGAAACAAGAGCTACAAGCTTCATCGGGTATCACTTTTAGCATGAATATCACTTCAGAGTCCCCCAAGCTTTCTCAGACTTGGGCAAGTGGAAATATCGAATCATCACCAATTTCTCTATTTGAAGGAGACCAAATAGAGAATGCAGATACAATTATCAATGTTGAATTTAAAAAACTGATTACCTTTGTTTCGGCACCACTTTCTAAGCAAAGTACACTAAATCCTGACCTACACAAATATAAGCCGTGGTACAATTCCGCCGCACTTCAATTGGCTTACCATGAAAAAGAAATTTGGTCTCAGCCTCAATCTTGGAACACCTTTTTTGGTCAGCAGGGTTCAAATCTTCGTTGCTGCGTCAGTTTGGTTGTGGTAGATGGCGTAACTATAGAGACAAATTCAACTAATAAAATTGTTTTCTGGCCGTATCCATTACAATTCAATACCGATAGTAAAAAACCAACAAAGACTGTCAATCGTCAGACAGTAAAAATGGAAAGTCCATTAGGAAATCCGTTGATTTTAGGGGTCAATGTCTTGACGGTTCCAAGATTTCTTGGCATTTCTACAACTCCAATTACAGAGTCTTCCAAAATATCCAAAGAATTAGAAGAAATTCTTAACTCAATGAATGTAATCCGCAAAATTGCAATTGCAATTGCAAATAACACAGAAAAAAAATTAATAAACCCTAAATATTATTTGGAGGACGGTGAAATAAAAAGAACTGACTTAACTATTTATGAAAAAGAAGTAGGCTTTGTTGCATCTCGTAAGACGGAGTATTCAGTATTTGGAAGTTGGGGAGTAGTAACCTATGAAATAGAAAACACGAATAAAAAACTAGCAATTATGTGGTCTGTTCCTTTTGACTATGTATTGTACGAAAACTGGTTCAAGCTGGCCATTATCAACCTTAATAACCAAACAGATAAAAATTTGCTAGATGATATGTACTACAATAAAGGTATGACAAAAGGCAAAGTTAAAAAGGCTGCAACTGGAAGTGAGACTTGGCAACAAGAAGGTTACATTCTTCAAGGAATTATGGGAACAGGTGGAAGTGCAACTTTAAATATGTCAATCAACTCAATTTGAATCATATCAATTTACATTGAAGCTGCATAGAAAAGAGCTTCGAGAATAAAATCATAAGAAGTTAAAGATATAACACGTTCCGATGTGATTGTACTGAAAAGCTCGTTTAGGCGATCGCGAAGTTCTTCAA
>NZ_JAIVFS010000051.1 GCF_020829645.1 Nostoc mirabile CHAB5784
TTGAGGATAAATGGGTGATGAGGTATGCGTGACAAGCACCAAGTTATTGAGGAGCCGTGTGAGGTGAAAGTCTCATGCACGGTTTTGAAGACCAACGGGGTTGGTGACAACCTCGTTGAGTTTAATGAAATATCATTTAGAGCGCAGTTCTTGCTGTTCTTGCTGGGGGAAAGAGGCTTTTGGGATTTTTGCACAGATACGGTAATCACAAGTGATATCATGTCCGTATAATTAGTTATGATTTCCACAGTCATTGCACCCCACCCCTTAATCCCCTCCCCGCTTGCGGGGAGGGGAGACAAAGCGACGATTGTCGGGGTGGGGTTCTTCGGGTTTAATAAGTAATCAAGCGGACATGATATGATTCACCGGACTTGATATAAGTCCACGCTTAGTGGACTATAACCCTTACTCAGTCTTCAATAGATAGACTTTAGCTATAAGCCTCAGAATTCATTCTGAGGCGGTCGTCGGAACTGATGCAAGTTCTGAGTTAACGAGTCTTTGATACTCATTAATGAGGCTTAGAACTCCATTAACGAGTATTAAAGACTCGTGAATGAGTGTTTGAACTCCATTAATGAGTCTTTGATACTCATTAATGAGGCTCAGAACTCCACTCTTTTGCCCAATGCCCAATGCCCTCATCAATTAAACTGATTCAGAAACTTGCTCATCCAGACGGCGAAACAAAAACACCCAAAGTGGTAGGGAACTATTAATTGCAATTAGTCGCACTAAATGACCAGTTGTGACAATTTCAACATTATGATTCAATGCCAAGGAAACCAGAATCATTTCTGCTGATCCTCCTGGTGCTGTGACTAATAGACAGGTTAACCAGTCCCAAGAGGTTAATTGCATCGCAAGTATAGCAGCGATCGCTCCCGCTATTAGGGTCATCCCCACAGACATCAAGGCATAGCCGACAGTCTGCTTTCTAAAGTTGGGTTTGTCTCCCCAATATTCACCAATAGTAATTCCCAGCAGCATTTGACCCAATAAGTTTATTATTGGCGGCGGACTAAAGCTAATATCACCTACAAAAGGTAGCCAATGTAGCAAAGGATTAAACCCGATACCAATTAACAATGCACCAAAGAAATCGCCAGCCGGAATTTTAAATAATATAGCTGGATAAACTACTAATCCAGTAATTATTAGTACTAACAAAAGTAATTCTAGTTGAGATGGATCGAAATTGAGCCAAGCAGCGTTGATTGGGAGTGTTTGCGGATAGTAATTACCAGTTGATGTCTTAGCGATGAAGGGAATTAGAACAACTACTGAGGTAACGCGAATCGCCTGAACTAAGGCAACCAAACTAACATTTTTGTTGTAATCGGCGGCGATCGCTGCCATAATTCCGACACCACCAGGAACTGTAGCCAGCATTGCTGTTAACAGGTTGGTTTTGCTAAGGCGCGAGTAAATATAACCAATACAGGTTCCACTCAGCAGTAGAAACAAGGTAAGAAAAATAAATATGGGAATATTAGAAGCAACACTAGCTAGATTACCGTGAGCATTGGAAGCGCCGACAGTTAAGCCTACAAGTGCCATTCCCACTTTTCTAGCAGTGCGGTTTGGTTGGGGAGAATATTGATAAAAAATTCGACACCCTTGAAGAACTACTGTACCAGCAGCAATCCCGCCAAAGATCCAGGCAATTCTGCCAATTTGGAACTTTGCCAGAAGTAAACCCAGAGGTAATGCCAGAAGCATTTCCAAGACAAGGACAATCAGTTGCTTCGTAAATAGCTGTTGTTTGGTAACAACGGGACTTTCATGAGTGTGTTCTTCTAGACTGGGAGCAACACTTAGGCTTTGATTCATCGATATGAGCTTTTTTATTAATTTAACTATGCATTTAAGGTAATGCGATCGCACAAGATAACTAGGTTCGTAGTGAGCGCTAAAGCGCTCAAATCAAGGACTAAAGTCCTTACTACAAACTTATTCATCGATTAAAGTTGGTCTAGTGGACTACTAGTACCGCAAGGCGGAAGTCACGCATTCACGCCTGCTTTAATTTTGAGCTTTCTGGCTGTAATAAAATGGTAGGTTTATTTCCGCCTTGCGGTACTAAGTTTAAATTTACCGCGTGTTGTATTCAAACAAAAATGCCTATAGAGAGAGGATAGGGGCACAATGATCGTTGTGCCCCTACAAATAATTTGTATTCCTTTCAATGGTTCAGCCGTTTAATCTTCGTCAAGGGCTGGGAAAGCTTCTTCAAGCTGCCACAACCTATCTTTATTTTCAACGAACCAAATACGAGTTTCTGGAGTTAATTTACTCCAAATGTCTTCAACAGGAATGTGAGGAGATGCATATTGGTATTGCTGACCAAGTGATTTGAGATTGTCCGCCACATCATGGGGAATTCCGAATTGTTCCCAGTTAACTGTTATGTGTCTTCCCGAAACTCCGGCTGTGGGGTCAAAAACCAATTGTGCTGATCTGACTAAATCAGCAAAGTGTTTCGGTTTTAGTTTGGTGATCTCCTGAATTTGGAGTGATTCGTTATGCTCTTGAGACATTATCGCCGCAGTGGTAAAGATTAGTGATTCAGTTGAACTTACTGCCAGAGATTTTTATCCCAATATTTTTACTTTAGCGCAGAGCCACTAACTTGAGCATAACTTAACCACACAAGGGGTTTGAGCAAATTGTTTAAGGTGAGCAAACTTCCGGTACCCCAGTTCTAAAACCTGTTCCTGTTGTGGTCATGTTGTGGATGCGTTACCACTTGATATTAGAGAGTGGAATTGTCCAAGCTGCAATACTCATCACGATCGTGATGGGAACGCCGCGTTAATCATAACAGGACTTATATCATGTCCGCCAAATCACCCATAATAAAAGAACCCCACCCCCAACCCCTCCCCGCAAGCAGGAGGTTAGCTCAAGCGCAGCTTTTGCGGGGTGGGGTTCCGGTTATTATGGTTAATTACCGGGACATCATATTACGCAAACAATAGCCGAAACCCTTATTGTTAGGTAGGGGCAATTCATTAATTGCCCCTGAGCGCGTGTAGTTTTGCGTAAGTCCTACATAAGAACAGAAGGACTTCGGATATTATCCGTGGACGGAGGGAAAGAGAGTTCTTGCCGAGTCGATAGCGAAGCGGTAGCGAGTCTTCGAGCGTCGGCGGAGTAAGACCAACAAGCCGCAAGGTGGAAAGGCATTTGTCGATGAAACCGGAAGCCCACACTTCTCCTGACGGAGGAAGTGTGGGTAGTTCACTGACGAGTGTAGGAACGCTCAAAGTGAGTTTTGAGTGTATGAGCCATAGCGGATATTGCAACTGCTGCTATAGAAAGCGATATTGCTGCGATTCTAATTCTAGAATCATCTGCAAGTATTGCTACAGCAGCTAGAGCGATCGCTACCCCTATACAACTTTGCTTAACCGTATTTGTCACTTGATAAGCTCGATTGCAGGAACTACAGATAAGTGTGTGCCGCGAGAATCTGTCTAACAAAATTGGCTTTGGATTCAACTCACCATTCTCAACATTTTTCCATGTGGAATAGCCTTGATAAAAAGGCAAAGACGACCCAAATTTATCTAGCCACTTGCGGTACTCAACTACTAATGTGTCAGATGTTTTTAAAGGCAAATATAGTTCTTTGAGACTTGTTTGTAAGCGCTCAATTTCTGACTGTTGCCCCGCAATAAGAGGCAAATCCTGCTCTAATATTTTGTTGGTATTTAAGTGATCTAGCCAGCGTGGTCTTAGCTTGACTCCCCAAGTCATGAAATTACGATAACCTCTAGCTAAAAGACGGCATCGCCCTTTACCTAAAGGAATCGAATATAAAGCTAGTCCAAATGTCCAGCCTCGGTCTTCAATATAACCATTGTTCAGCACAAGACTTGGAGCAACAAAATCAATATACTTCCAGGCTTCATTTGATTTATTAATTCCCCGCCACCTACCTCGAATCCCCTGAGCCGAACTCTCTAGGACTTCTATTTCTAGCGGTTGAGCATTTTTGCGATTACTACCCCCCCTAGTGCCATGATGGCTAATAGCAACATGAGCCGGATCGGTAACGTTTTCTATTAGATATGTTTGGTCGTAAGGCAGATCCAATATAAAATCTGTATGCACGAATCCTGGCTTATCTAAATCTGGCAAAATTGGGATATTTTCATCAACAGCAGTTTCTTTTTCACCAGCCCACACCCAAATCATGCCTTGGCGTTCTACAACCTTAAAGGATGGCACACAAGCATTGACTGGAATTTTTGCATCTGCTGGTAATTGGGGAATGTGGAGACATTGCCCATCACTGCCAAACTGCCAACCATGATATAAACACTCAATTTTGCCGTCAATAATTTGTCCTTCGGAAAGTTTCGCTGTACGGTGAGGACAACGATCTGTTAAACAGATAAACTGTCCATCTTTGTTTTTGAACAAAACTAAAGGTTCATCGTACAACGAAAAGCTATGAGGGCGGTTGGCAGGCAAGTCTTGCACGAAGGTGACGGGATACCAGCATTGCCTCCAGTTAAATTCTTGCTTCTCCTCAAGCGTCTCAAAGGTAGAAGTTGGTGGTGTTGCCTGTAGTGTCTCTGTTTCTAATGACATAGTTTTCTCCAGGTTTCTATGATTTTAGACCTCAATACAGTTCAGTTAAGCATTTTTTCCTTCTCTCTGTGTTCTCTGCGCCTCTGTGGTAGCCTGCGGCAAGCCGATGCAGCGTCTACGTTAAAAAATTTGATTTCACAAAGGGTTTTAGCCTTAACCCAAGCGTATTGTTTTATACCTTTGTATTAGCAAATCTTTAGCCCCAGAGAGAGAACATTTCTAGGGTGAAACTTCAAAAATTAACATTTGCTTGTGGAAAACACCAAAATGAGTAAGTCATAAGGCATTTTACTTGCGGAAAACACCAAAATGAGTAAGTGTAAACTGGGGTTTGAGTAAGTAAAACGTCATTTTACTTGCGGAAAACACCAAAATGAATAAGTAAACTGGGGTTTGAGTAAGTAAAACGTCATTTTACTTGCGGAAAACACCAAAATGAATAAGTAAACTGGGGTTTGAGTAAGTAAAACGTCATTTTACTTGCGGAAAACACCAAAATGAATAAGTAAAATGGCATTTTGAGTAAGTCAAATGCCATTTTGATAAAGCATTTCAGTATTTTGAGAAAGTAAACAGGCATTTTGATAAAGCAATTAGGCATTTTGATAAAGTAATCAGCAAATATACCTGACAATTAAAAATCACAGATATACAAACAAAGCCGATGCTCAAATAAATTAAAAACTTTTCGGTATAATCTCTCAAGCGCAAACAAAGGTAATTGTCAGCTTACGTACCTTTGACCTCAGCTACTTATCTTCGATTAAAACTGTAACAGCAGCGATCGCAATTAACATTTCATCATTTTTATCATTGAGTTCGGGAATTGCCCGCCCTTGAACTACCATCCCCCCAGATTCTACGGTAAGGGTTTTCCGACCAAATGGTAGTACAGCTAATACCTCTTCTTCTCTAACTTGCTCTGGATATGGAACTGCTACCTGAACCTCTATAATCATTTCATTGGGGTGACTTAAGCCAGCAACCTCCCAAACACCAGGTAAAGCATTATGAGCGATCGCATTCCGTACTGCCCTAGATGCTGCTACTGTAGGTTCTTGTCCATGTTGATCTATTCCCATCCCCATCTCGATAATCAACCGTTTACGCGCCATTGCTACCTCCGGTAAATCTTTCATGTTTCACCAAAAAAAGCAGAGGGCTGGAGGCTCACTTGCAATACTGTATCGCTTCTCTACGAAAACCTTCACGTAGAGTCCTGCAATGAGAAGAGGTACACATGCCCCCTGCCCCCTGCCTCACCTCGACTGCGCTCGGCGACCACCTGCCTCCTGCCTCACACCATACGCTGCAGGCGACTCAGACGCTCTGAGTAACTTTTCATCACCTTGAGGGCAAACATGGGTGTTTCCTGAACGGCAAAAAGAAACCTTTTCTCATCAACGAAAGCAAGTTTGCTGTCCACCTTGGCAATAGCTGTGTAAGTTCTATTTTTTACTCCTACAAGTACCCCGACACCAAAAACTTCGCCCGTATCAATGGTTTCTACAACCTTGCCATTGACTAATATATCCACTGTTCCTTCCAGAATCCCGTACATGTGCTCACCTGGCTGTCCTTCTTCAAAGATGACTTCGCCTGCTGAAAATGCTTGAGGGTCGGGTTGTTTTTGAAAGATACTGACTGTTACTACAGGACTTAGCATTTAGAGCAACCCCAAAATTCTTGGTTTTTAGACGAAACTTTTTGGATAGCTTTAGGCGAACCCACAAAAGTATACTACTTTCTGTTGATTAACTCTCAACCTCCGCAAAATTTCTGATTAGTCCCCTAATCGCCTAGAAACCTCTCCCTGGTTTTACAACATAAAACCGTCCCTCTCCGACTCGGAGCTACGGTGTACACACAAGTGCTGTCCACATAGGTTTCAACTCTTTTACCCACATTTTTGTCAGAGTTAAACTATCACACTCACCGACATCCCGCCCAGAACTAAAGTTCAGCGGCTCATAACTGAAGTCCACGCTTTGTGGACTCAACGATCAATTTAGTCCACAAAGCGTAGACTTTAGCTATGAGACTCGGAATTCATTCCGAGGCGGGATATAGGACTAGTATTTGATTTTTGAAATGCACGTAGTGGACTGTCTACGCAAAATAGTGCATTAGACGTAGGTTGGGTGGAGCGGAGCGCAACCCAACATATATCAGGATGTTAGCAATGGCTTAGCCTCCACCCAACCTACAATTTTTTTGCAATCATTAAAGCCTAGACAGTCCATTACAAGACTACCGAGATTTTTTCAGAAATCAAATATGATTCCTATAGAAACGCAGTGCGAGATTTATTAATAAAGACATAGCTGCGACAAGACTTGTGTGTACACCGTAGCCGACTCGGAGAGGGAGAGACTTGAACGACTCCCCAGATAACGAAAATTACTAGAGTGAAAATTCAGCTTTTTGCTCCCCTCTTTGCTTGCCTAGCGGCAGGCTGACGCCAACAAAGAGGGGCTGGGGGAGAGGTCAAATAATATTTATCAAACTCACGTTAAAATAGCAAATTTTGGTTTTCATGTCATCTTCTATAATTAATAAAACCTGCACACCTAATTCTAGGCATGAGACTGTGACCGAATCAGGAAGTTACAAAGATACTGTAAACCTACCCAAGACTAACTTTGATATGCGGGCAAACGCCATCAAGCGTGAGCCTGAAATCCAAAAATTTTGGGAAGAAAATAAAATTTACGATCGCCTCTCCAAAAATAACCCCGGCGAATTATTTATACTGCACGATGGGCCTCCCTATGCTAATGGTTCTCTGCATAGTGGTCATGCTTTGGGTCAAATTCTTAAAGATATTATTAATCGCTACCAACTGCTACAAGGGCGTAAGGTTCGCTATGTCCCCGGTTGGGACTGTCACGGTTTACCAATTGAATTAAAAGTTTTGCAGAATATGAAGTCAGCAGAACGGCAAAACTTAACGCCTTTACAATTGCGGCAAAAAGCTAAACAATTTGCACTAGAAGCAGTAGCAGACCAAAGCACAAGTTGTATACGCTTTGGGATGTGGGGCGATTTTGAACACCCTTATCTGACTTTGCAGCCGGAATATGAAGCGGCTCAAATTGGCGTGTTTGGTCAGATGTTCTTAAAAGGGTACATCTATCGCGGTTTAAAGCCTGTTCACTGGAGTCCCAGTTCTCATACCGCTTTGGCTGAAGCTGAGTTGGAATATCCTGAAGGTCACGTTTCCCGCAGTATCTATGCAGCTTTTGCAGTTACAAGTTTGGCGGAAGCTGTAAAACCACTGCTGGCGGAATATCAGTCAGATTTGGGCGTGGCTATCTGGACAACTACACCTTGGACAATTCCAGGGAATTTGGCTGTGGCGGTAAATGCAGATTTGAATTATGCAGTGGTGGAAGTGGAACCCCACCCCCCAACCCCCTCCCCGCAAGCAGGGAGGGGGAGTGAGGAAGTAGCTTCCCCTTCTCCGTTAACGGGAGTGAGGTTCCGTTATCTCATCGTTGCTGCTGATTTAGTGGAACGTTTATCTTCAACTTTCGGAGTTGAGTTAACTGTAAAAGCCACATTTAAGGGGAATGATTTAGAACATACTACTTTCCGTCATCCTCTATTTGACCGCGAAAGTCCGATTGTTGTCGGCGGTGATTACATTACAACTGAATCGGGTACTGGGTTGGTACATACTGCACCTGGTCATGGTCAAGAAGATTACATTGTTGGTCAACGCTACGGTTTGCCCATCCTTGCACCAGTGGATGACAATGGCAATTTTACCGAAGAAGCGGGACAATTTGCGGGGTTAAATGTGCTGGGTGATGGGAATCAGGCGGTGATTGATGCATTAAATGCGGCTGGTTCTTTGTTGAAAGAAGAACCATACGCCCACAAGTATCCTTATGATTGGCGGACGAAGAAGCCGACGATTTTCCGCGCTACTGAACAATGGTTTGCTTCCGTGGAAGGATTTAGAGAAGAAGCACTTGATGCGATCGCAACTGTAAAATGGATTCCAGCCCAAGGTGAAAATCGCATCACTCCAATGGTAGCGGAACGTTCCGATTGGTGTATTTCGCGTCAACGCGTTTGGGGTGTACCCATTCCTGTTTTTTACGATGAAGCCACGGGAGAACCACTGCTGAATGAGGAAACTATCAACCACGTCCAAGCAATTATTGCAGAAATTGGTTCTGATGCTTGGTGGGAACTGTCGGTAGAAGAGTTGTTACCAGAATCCTATCGCCAAAATGGTAAGTCTTACCGCAGAGGTACAGACACAATGGATGTATGGTTTGATTCTGGCTCATCTTGGGCAGCAGTAACTAAACAGCGTCCAGAGTTACGCTACCCCGCTGATTTGTATTTGGAAGGTTCCGACCAACATCGCGGTTGGTTCCAGTCAAGTTTGCTTACCAGTGTAGCAGTGAATGACATTGCGCCTTACAAAACTGTGCTAACTCACGGCTTTGTTTTAGATGAACAAGGGCGTAAAATGAGCAAATCAGAAGGCAATGTGGTTGACCCAAATACAATCATTGAAGGTGGAAAAAATAAAAAAGAAGAACCACCTTATGGTGCAGATGTATTGAGGTTGTGGGTGTCGTCGGTAGATTATTCCTCTGATGTCCGCATTGGTAAAAACATCATTAAGCAGCTGAATGATGTCAGAGGTAAGATTCGCAATACAGCGCGGTTCCTGTTGGGTAGCTTGCATGATTTTGACCCCGAAAAAGATGCAGTTCCCTTTGAGGAATTGCCAGAACTTGACCGTTATATGCTGCACCGCATCACCGAGGTATTTGAGGAAGTAACCGTTGCCTTTGAGAGTTTCCAATTCTTCCGCTTTTTCCAAACAGTGCAGAATTTCTGCGTGGTGGATTTATCCAACTTTTATTTAGATGTTGCCAAAGATAGGCTGTACATCAGTACAACCGATGCTTTCCGTCGTCGCAGTTGTCAAACGGTGCTGAAGATAGCAATAGATAATTTAGCACGAGCGATCGCACCAGTACTATCCCACACCGCCGAAGATATCTGGCAATATCTCCCTTACAAAACACCTTACAAATCGGTATTTGAGTCCGGTTGGGTGCAGGTTGAGGAAAAATGGCGTAATCCAGAGTTAGCGGAATTTTGGTCAGCACTGCGACAACTCCGTACCGATGTTAACAAGGTGTTAGAACAAGCCAGGATAGAAAAACTCATTGGTTCTTCCCTGGAAGCGAAAGCTTTGATTCATATACCTCACAAACAGTTAGGTGATGCTATCAAAGCCTTTAACCCGGTTAAGGGTAACGGTATTGACGAACTGCGGTATTTATTGCTGACTTCCCAGGTGGAATTATTAGATTCTGCTCAAGGGTTGCAAGGATTAAAATATACAGCGCAGACGGAAGACTGGGGAATTGGTGTAGTGAATGCAGATGGGCAAAAATGCGATCGCTGTTGGAACTACTCTACTCATGTGGGAGAATCAGCAGAACATCCGTTAATTTGCGAACGATGCGTTGCAGCCTTAGCCGGAGAGTTCTAGTAAATATACGTCAGTTCAACGAACCTCTCCCTGCCTTGAACTAACGCTCTTCCATCACTCTGGTTAAAGAAAAATCTCAGCCAACTTTTAAACAAGAGACAGAAACTGGGTTTCGAGCTTTATTTTCTAACATTATGGCTAGAATCATCAGTTTTGCCTGAAAGCCTTATGTAGCAAGGATTATTCTTTTTCCTCTGGAGAGAGTGATGGAAGAGCGATATGGAGCTTCTTAAAAAATTGGTATTACTATATCAGCTTTAACTCAACATTAAAAAGCTAACAATTCTACTCAGGATTACTAATAGTTTTTTGCTGTTGATAACGCAGTTTAAACTGCTGTTGCTGTATTCTATGATCCACAATAGGTTCAGGATAACCAACAGCATGACGTTCTAAAGATGGAATTTTACCAGTAACTAAATATTCTGTATCTACAGACCGCAATTCTGACACCCATTGCCGAATATATTCCCCCTCTGGATCAAATTTTTGTGTTTGACTGGCTGGGTTAAAAATCCGTACAGGTTTAGGGTCCATGCCGCTAGAAGCGCTCCATTGCCAACCGCCATTATTGGCAGATAAATCACCGTCAATCAGGTGCTGCATAAAGTATTTTTCTCCCAATTGGGGATTAATTAGCAAGTCTTTGGTAAGGAAACTGGCGACAATCATTCGACAACGGTTGTGCATCCAGCCACTTTCATTCATCTGGCGCATTGCTGCATCGACAATGGGATAGCCAGTTCTCCCCTCACACCAAGCTTGGAAATATTCTTCGTTAGTTTCCCAAGGAAAGTTTTTAAAGGTGTCGCGGAAAGCACCATCAGCTAATTCGGGGAAGTTATACATTGCATGTTGATAAAACTCCCGCCAAGCTAATTCTTGTTGCCATGTGCGAATATTAACTGCTGTTTCTTCACTGCGGCTGTTTTCTAGTGCTTCTATCGTGGCTTGCCAAACGGTGCGAATGCCAATTACGCCAAATTTTAAAGCTGCACTCAGTTGCGATGTTCCGTCCACTGCGGGGAAATTTCGCTGTTTTTGGTATTCAGTAATAGCTTTAGCAGTAAATTCCTCTAGCCGTTCTTGCGCCGCCGCCTCTCCCGGTGAAATAATCAATTCTCCATCCCAAATAAATCCTAAATCTTTGGCTGAAGGTAGCGTTAAGGCTCCTGCAAGTTTAGCAATTTCCTGTTCAGCTTCTGTTAAACCCTCAACATTTTTCAGTGTTTCTACTGGGTTCGCTTTCGGTTTGGTAATCCAATTTTTCCAGAAGGGAGTGTAAACCGTGTAAGGTTGATTGCTACCGGTGCGTAATTGCTCTGGGGAATTGAGAATTTGATCCCAGTTTTGGTTAAGAAACTGAATGCCTTTTTCTTTGAGGGCATTTATAATGGTGCGATCGCGTTCTTGCGAATAAGGTTCTACATCCCAATTCCAAAAAACAGCTTTGGCATTTATTGCTTCTGCTAAAGCTGGTATCGCTTGTACAGGATTGGCGTGGAGTATTAATAACTGGCTACCAACTTGAGCATATCGCTCTTGGAGTTTCTGCAAACAGCCAATCATATAAGTTACTTTTACAGGAGCAACATCATCCCGTTCCAGAATATTCAAATCAAGACAAAACACGCCCACCACTTTCGGACTCTGTTGTTTTGCCGCAGCCAGTCCCGTATTGTCAGAAATGCGTAAATCGCGCCGATGCCAAAACAGAATTAAGTCAGACATTCCATGCTAGATATAGTTCACCCGTACTAGCTTAAATGCTAGTGGTATCAATGAACATCATTCTGGCGATAAATTTATTTTGTGGGTGGGCATTGGCAATTAGTTATTCCCCATTCCCTATTCTCCGGTTTGTCAGTCGGAATAGTGGCTTATTAGCTCAAAGTTGAGTATACTCTTCTTAAGAGTTAATTAGTCTTTTTGTCATGGCTAACCTACTACTTGATGACGGTACGATTGAGAGCGATTTAGGCGAAATAGCTCTTGAACTTGCCCCTCTTGGCATTCAACTCAGACACTACGACCCAGGAACATCGCTTCTCTTGCTCAATCTGCTAGACCAAGACGTTTTAACTGAGTCTGAGAAACGTTATTGTGTGGAACTCCATAACAGCGTTTTTGAATTTATTCAGCAAGAAAATGGCGCTCTGTGGTGTGACTTGCTAAATGTGCATCCAGGTTCCTTTAATCTTCACCACCTGATAACAACCTACGACCGTTACCATATTCATCCTGCGGCTGAACCCCTCTACGTGTTGGCAGGAGAAATGATTTATGGCTTTGTGCGACCTAATGGTAGTCAGGTAAAGCTTTTAGTTCAGGCACAAGATTATCTCTACATTCCCGCCGGCGTTGAGCATTGGTGCAGCCCAACTGCATCGTTGAATTTCAAAGGGATACGCTATTTTGCGATGCCTGCGGCGGGCTGCGCCAACGCAGAAGGTTGGGTTCCCAAGTATACAGGTACTCAAGTTAGTGATTCGCTCAATAAGCCGCGTTAAGGCTTAATTTTCAATTTTCTGTCGTACCAACGATTAATAAACTCTTCTATTTTGGCATCATCAAATGGCTGGAGTTGATAGTGCGGCAAAGCTGGTAATTGTGTAATAGATCAAAACACTAAAGGCACTAAACGACCAGGTAGTTTTGACATTACCCAACAGTACCAGCAGAGTGATCGCTATGCCTACAAATACAGGTGGCAACAATTGCCCCAATTGCTACCCCCCTAATTCTCGTTTCATATCATGTTCGCATAATTAGTTATGATTTCCACAGTCATTGCACCCCACACGCTATCCGGCTCCACTTGGGGAGACCCCAAGACCGCACTGGCTCCCCAAAATCTCCCCTCCCCGCAAGCAGGAGGGGAGACGAAGCGACGATTGTCGGGGTGGGGTTCTTCGGGTTTAATAAGTAATCAAGCGAACATGATATCAGTTGGGGTGGAGAATTTGTGGCGGACATCTTTGATCTCCCTGTTTAGATTGCAAGATGTAGTGTTCATGAGTGAGGATATCACGACACAAAGGCTTGCAGATAATTATAATTTTGATCCCAAATTAAGCCAGCATAAATTTTATACCAATTAAATTGGTATAAAATTAGTAATCCTCACTTAATATTAAGTAACAAATTGTTTTGTACTTACAAAAAATAAATATTTATGTAGTTAAATGTATAGGATTAGTTGAGAAATTCTCTATAAAAATGGAGAAAATCCTTCCAGAAAAAATATTTTTCTTAAAACAACACATCTAATTGATACTTGGTAGAATCATACCAAGAATAACCAAAACTGATAATATTATGCCAAGAAAAGAACAAGGATGGGTCACATTTCAAACCTCAGAGGACGAGCGAAAGATTCTGGAGGAGTTCTGCGAACAGTCTCAACGCACTAAGACTGAGATTCTGCGGGAACTCGTGCGTAGCCTTAATCAGCACTCATCAGCACCGATATCACCACCAATTCATCAGGAAAAACAGGAAGACATCTACTACACTCAAAAACCTAACATAGAAAGTAGTATTCAAAAGAAATCACTAAAAGTTAGTTCTCGCAATATTCTTAAAGGTGTCGTTAAACGAGTTGTTTATGGAGCAGTTAATAGTGAAGTGACTCTGGAGATTATTCATAAAGTAGAATTAACCTCGATTATCACAAGAGCTTCCGCAGAAGAGTTGGAACTATCTGAGGGAAAAGAAGCTTATGCAGTCATTAAGTCTAACGATATTGTCATTGCTAGAGAATAGAAATACGTTTATTTTAGGTGTTGGATATTAAATAATTCGTAATTCGTAATTCGTAATTCGTAAATTTTGTTTTGTAATGGGGATTTAACCCCAACACAAAACTTGCTTTTTTATTGAACCGGGGGACTTAAACCCACGGAACTAGTTAAAAAAATGAATTTAATTTCTACCAGATGTCTAATAGCTGTTTTCATATAAATGCAACACACAGAAGTAGGGTAAGCGCTGTGCTACTCTACTGATGTTGACACAGATAACATCCGTATGCTCCTACGCTTGCACGACAAAATCTGATGCACTCAGAGTTGGCGCACCAGTGAGAGTTGCAAATAGACCGCCACTGCCAAAACCAGCTGCACAGCCATTTTGGTTGTAGAACAACTGTCCACGAAAAGCGTCGTAGATAATTTTCGCCGTGCTAGCCGCCCCTGAAGAAGTGATTTTAAAATCGCTGGCATTACTAAAACCTGTTCCCGCAGTTGAAGTAATAGCACTAAAAGTAGTTTTATCTAGGATAATCTTATCACCTTGGGAACTGTTGAAGTCAGCGATCGCATCTACACCAACAGCAGTCAGGGCAAAAGCTGCATCGGTGTTGTAAAGGAATCTGTCAGAACCTACACCACCAACGAGAATATCATTGCCTACACCACCCACAAGAGTATCATTGCCGAATCCACCGATGAGAATATCATCCCCTGACCCGCCCCGCAACAGGTCATTGCCACTCAAGCCATTGATAATATCATTACCCCTTTGACCATTAATCACATCATTGGAGTTGTCAAAACCTGCGATGTTATTGTTTAAGTCATTGAGGAAGGTGACAGTGTTTTTGTTGAAAATGCTAGCTTGAGTAGAGTTGGCATTCAAGACATCAAAGCTGTCAGCGATGTTGCTTTGCCCATCAAACAGAATATTGCCAATCGCAGGGCTTGCTTGAGAAGCAAACAGATTATCGAGGTTTTCTAATTTGAAGTTTTGCAGAATGACTTTGGTAGAAGCCACATTTTCAAAGGTAACTTCTAAGTTATTACCATTTTGAGTTAATTGCAGATTTTGGGCAGTTAAACCACTACCTGTAAATTGCAAGGTGTCAAAATTTGCAATGACTTCTGCTGAAGGATTTGTACCTTTCCCAACGCCACCAAAATCGGTGATAATGTCATTGCGATCGCCAAGGCGAATAAAAAATTTATCTTGACCGCCGTTGCCTGTTAGAGTATCGTCACCAGTTAACCCATTGATGATATTGTTGATTGGTGAACCAAATAAGTTATCTGCACCAGGAGTTCCAGTCAGGTTGACAGAGGTGTTGCTACTAGCAATATTCTTTCCCCCAAACACTACATAGCTTTGCCCACTCTGAAAGCCGTTGGGGGAGGCACCTGGTGCCCCAATAATCAGGTCGTCAATGCCATCGTTGTTGATGTCCCCCGCATTGCTGACTGAGGAGCCTGAGTAGTCATCTGCTGCAATGCCGTTAATTAAAAAGCCATTCGTGCCATTCAAAGAAGAGAGGTTGAAGGTGCCGCCACTGCCCAGATTCGTCCCCCCAAACACTACATAGCTTTGCCCAGCATCAGAGTTGCTGTTGGCGTCGGCAACAGGTGTCCCAATAATCAGGTCGTCAATGCCATCGTTGTTGATGTCCCCTGCATTGCTGACAGACCAGCCTGAGTAGTCATCTGCTGCAATGCCGTTAATGAAAAAGCCATTAGTGCCATTCAAATCAGAGAGATTGAGGGTGCCGCCACTGCCCAGATTTGTCCCCCCAAACACTACATAGCTTTGCCCAGCAAAATCTTTGCCGTTGGGGGAGGCACTTCGTACCCCAATAATCAGGTCGTCAATGCCATCGTTGTTGATGTCCCCCGCATTGCTGAGTGACCAGTCTGAGTCGTCATTTACTGCAATGCCGTTAATGAAAAAGCCATTAGTGCCATTCAAATCAGAGAGGTTGAGGGTGCCGCCACTGCCCAGATTCGTCCCTCCAAACACTACATAGCTTTGCCCAGCACCACGGGTGCTGCCGTTGGGGGAGGCGCCTCGTGCCGCAATAATCAGGTCGTCAATGCCATCGTTGTTGATGTCCCCCGCATTGCTGACTGAGGAGCCTGAGAAGTCATCTTTTGCAATGCCGTTAATGAAAAAGCCATTAGTGCCATTCAAATCAGAGAGGTTGAGGGTGCCGCCACTGCCCAGATTCTTGACCCCAAACACTAGATAGCTTTGCCCAGCACGAGAGTTCCCGTTGGGGGAGGCATCACTTGCCCCAATAATCAGGTCGTCAATGCCATCGTTGTTGATGTCCCCCGCATTGCTGAGTGACCAGCCTGAGCCGTCATATGCTGCAATGCCGTTAATGAAAAAGCCATTCGTGCCATTCAAATCAGAGAGGTTGAGGGTGCCGCCACTGCCCAGATTCGTCCCCCCAAACACTACATAGCTTTGCCCAGTTTCAGAGTTGCTGTTGGCGTCGGCAAAAGGTGTCCCAATAATCAGGTCGTCAATGCCATCGTTGTTGATGTCCCCCGCATTGCTGAGTGACCAGCCTGACCAGTCACCTGATGCAATGCCGTTAATGAAAAAGCCATTCGTGCCATTCAAATCAGAGAGGTTGAGGGTACCGTCACTGCCCAGATTCTTGACCCCAAAAACTACATAGCTTTGCCCAGCACGAGAGTTGCCGTTGGGGGAGGCATTACTTGCCCCAATAATCAGGTCGTCAATGTCATCGTTGTTGATGTCCCCCGCATTGCTGAGTGACCAGCCTGAGCCGTTAAGTGCTGCAATGCCGTTAATGAAAAAGCCATTCGTGCCATTCAAGTCAGAGAGGTTAATGAAATTGAATGATGAATTAGCCATGATTTTCTCCTGTGTTTATTTGTTGACATATGTGTGCATCTACCCTTGCACCACAAAATCTGATGCACTTAGAGTTGGCGCACCAGTCAGAGTTGCAAATAGACCACCACTGCCAAAACCAGCCGCACAGCCATTTTAGTTGTAGAACAACTGTCCACTCACCGCATCATAAATAATTTTCGCCGTGCTGCTTCCCCCTATAGAAGTAATTTGGAAATCACTCTTCTTACTAAAACCTGTTCCCGCAGTTGAAGCGATGCCCACGGCAACCCGAAGCAGGAACGCGCTAAAGGTAGTCTTATCCAGTACAATCTTGTCACCTTGGGAACTGTTGAAATTAGCGATCGCATCTACACTAACAGCAGTTAGAGCAAAGGCTGCATCGGTGTTGTAAAGGAATCTATCATTGCCAGCACCACCGACAAGGGTATCATCGCCAGAACCCCCCCGCAGCAGGTCATTGCCACTTTTGCCGTCAATGATTGCCTAAGTAGTTATTTGCAGCAATGCCGTTGATGATGAAGCCATTGCTACCATTCAGATCAGCTAGATTCAAGAATGAACTAGCCATGATTTTCTCCTGTGTTTATTGATTGTTAGTCAGGGAATGGATTTTAAGGTTCTAAGCTTGATCCAAGTAGGGGCGTTAATCACTCATTCATAGTGTTGTAGACAGATCGCTATTGCTACCCTCTAACATTGGACTGCACATGATAATTCGTAATTCGTAATTCGTAATTCGTAATTAAGAAATTTAATTAGGAATTATGTTAGTAGCAGTCTTTGGGTATCATTTAGTCAAAGGACTTGACTTTTAAATCTTTAAAATACTTTGATATTTTTTAAAACATTTAGATACTCTTATGAATATGTAAGTAGTGTCAATAGGCTAAGTGTAATTATGGTAAAGTTATAGTTAAGTTGATAATGTGCAAAGTAAAGTTTTTGTGTAAGCGTAGCCCGTCGTAGATATTGCTCTCTCCAGATTGTGTATGTATCTATCTAAAGATATAAATAATTGGTGAAAAATGAACATTACACAAAGATATGGAGGAGGACACGAGGTTTTCTCTTTGCCTCTCACAATCTCTGCGTCTTTTTTGACAGCCTTCTGTTCATTTAAGTTTTCTCATTTCGCGTGGTGTTAACTCTTTGAGTACGGTAAACCGTATTTGCTCGTTAGTTCCCAAAGATTAATTTAATTGTTAAGTTTAGTTACATAAATAAAAAAGTGCTGCAAACATTGCTAGAGGGGAGAAATTATGAGAAGCGGTATATTTTTGAGAAACAAGACAAATTGAACGACTTTGCGCCTAGCCCATCGCCTAGTTTGGGCGGGAACGCCAGTACCTCGGATGTACATCACGCAAGAATATACGCTTGGTTTCACTAAGTATGCAGAAAAACTCAATGGTCGCTTGGCGGTGATTGGGTTTATATCTCTTATAGTTTTGGAAATCTTGACTGGTGTTTAATCAAGTTTATTGAGCTAAGTCAGAAATAAGATTTAATTAACATTGTTTAACATGGTTATGAAAGCTACAGATCAATTAGTGCATTTTTTAGAACAAGAGTTGGGTATTTCTGGTGGAGCAATTTCTCTTGCTTTGCGACATTGTGAGCAGACCCCCAACTTTCTGGCTATGACCCTCTGGCAGTATGGACTGGTAACACTGGATCAGTTAGCCCAAATTTTTGATTGGTTGGAAACAGTATAAGCTGCTGCTTCAACTATTTGGATGGTAAATAACAGACTTTCTGTGAAAGTCACATTTTCAACAGTTTTCATTTTAAGGATTAGTAACATCAATGCCAATTAAAGAACAGCCTAAGTCACCTCGGTTTCGGATCATTGCTAATATATTACTGGCAGTATCAGGGCTATTTTTGCTCTTAAATTTATTTTTGCCTGGTTTATTTGCTTCTGGCCCTACTGGTGTTCCCTATAGCTTGTTTATTCATCAAGTACAAGAAGGGGAAGTCAGCCGCGTTTCCGTTGGTCAAAACCAGATCATCTACCAACTAAAAGCAGAAAATGCCGAGCCGCCCCAGGTGTTTGCAACGACACCAATCTTTGATTTAGAGTTACCCAAACTGCTAGAACAAAAGGGAGTTGAATTCGCTGCTACACCTCCACCGAAGAATACTTGGTTTACAACCCTTTTAAGTTGGGTGATTCCACCACTGATTTTTATTGGTATTTGGCAATTCTTTCTCGCCCGTGGTGGTGGCGGTGGCCCCCAAGGTGCGCTTTCCATTGGTAAGAGCAAAGCTAAGGTTTACGTTGAAGGCGAATCAGCTAAAATCACCTTTGCAGACGTGGCTGGGGTAGAAGAAGCGAAAACTGAGTTAGTGGAAATTGTGGATTTCCTCAAGACTCCGGCACGATTTACGCAAATTGGCGCTAGGATTCCCAAAGGTGTGTTGTTGGTTGGGCCTCCGGGTACTGGTAAGACACTTTTAGCGAAAGCCGTAGCAGGAGAAGCAGGAGTTCCATTCTTCAGTATCTCTGGTTCGGAGTTTGTGGAATTGTTTGTCGGTGTGGGTTCTTCCAGAGTGCGGGATTTGTTTGAGCAGGCAAAGAAACAGGCTCCCTGTATTGTATTCATTGATGAATTGGATGCGATCGGTAAATCTCGTAGCAGTAACGGCTTCTACGGTGGTAACGATGAGCGAGAACAGACCCTCAACCAGTTACTAACGGAGATGGACGGGTTTGCAGCTGGGGATGCAACTGTGATTGTATTAGCAGCGACCAACCGCCCCGAAAGTCTTGACTCTGCATTGCTGCGTCCAGGCCGCTTTGACCGCCAAGTGTTGGTAGACCGTCCCGATTTATCTGGTCGGGAAGCAATTCTGAAGATTCACGCTCAAAAGGTAAAATTAGGAGATGATGTAGATTTAAGAGCGATCGCTACTCGTACCCCTGGTTTTGCTGGTGCAGATTTGGCAAACTTGGTGAATGAAGCGGCATTATTAGCAGCTCGCAATCTCCGTCAAAGTGTTGCTCAAGAAGACTTTGCCGAAGCAATTGAGCGGGTAGTCGCCGGTTTAGAGAAGAAGAGTCGAGTGATGAACGAGACTGAGAAAAAGATTGTTGCTTACCATGAAGTCGGTCACGCAATGGTAGGGGCGCTAACAACAGGAAACGGTCGCGTAGAAAAGATTTCGATTATTCCTCGTGGGATGGCAGCTTTGGGTTACACTCTGCAATTACCAACTGAAGACCGCTTTTTGATGAATGAAGATGAACTGCGGGGTCAGATTGCGACTTTGTTAGGTGGACGTTCCGCCGAAGAGATTGTGTTTAACAGTATTACAACAGGTGCTTCCAACGATTTGCAACGAGCAACTGACTTGGCAGAACGGATGGTAACAACTTATGGTATGAGCAAAGTCTTAGGGCCACTGGCTTACCAACAAGGACAACAATCAATGTTCTTGGGTAATGGTGCGGCTAATCCTCGGCGGGCGGTGAGTGAAGACACATCGAAAGCTATTGATAGCGAAGTCAAGGAAATCGTGGAAACAGCCCACGAGCAAGCCCTAGAGATTCTCAGACAGAACCGAGACTTGCTAGAAGCGATCGCTACTCAACTCTTAGAAACAGAGGTCATTGAAGGCGAAAAACTGCACAGTTTGCTGGGTCAGATTAAACCCGTAGCTAATTCGTAATTCGTAATGACGCTCGTTCCTCGCTACCGCTACGCTAACGTAATTTGTAATTAAGAAGTCAGGTTTTAAACTCAGAGGTACGCAGAGAATAACTTTGCGTACCTCTGCGTTAAACCTCCGCGTTACTTTGCGTTTTTAATACTCTGGAACAGAAGGATCAATTTCTCGACTCCAAGCGGTAATTCCGCCTTTGACATTCGTCCCAACAATCCCAGCTTCTTTGAGAATGGCGAGGGCTTTTGCCGATCGCCCGCCCATCTTACAATGAGCAATTAAGCGGTGACCGTTTAATATTTCCTTCACCTTCGCAACGCCATTGCCATTTTCAATGTCTGGTAAAGGCACCAACACTGAACCAGGAATTTTGGCAATGTCGTACTCGTTGGGGTTGCGAACATCTAGCAGTACAAAATCCTTCGCACCACTATCAAGCAACTCCTTCAAATCCTTAACGGTCATTTCTTGACTTTCCATCTGCTGTTTAGCCTCCTCTGCCTTAGCTTGTGGAATTCCGCAGAATTGTTCGTAGTCTATCAGCTTTTCAATCACTGGGCGAATTGGGTTAGGACGCAGCTTCAACTCCCGGAATTTCATATCTAAGGCGTTGTATAGCAGCAACCGTCCACTTAGGGTATTACCTTGTCCCAAAATGATTTTGACAGTTTCCGTTGCTTGGATTAAACCAATAATTCCGGGTAAAATTCCCAATACGCCACCTTCTGCACAAGAGGGAACCATCCCTGGTGGTGGTGGTTCTGGGAAAAGGTCACGATAATTTGGCCCACCTTGGTAGTTAAATACAGTAGCTTGACCTTCAAAGCGTAAAATGGAACCGTAGACGTTGGGCTTATTCAGCAATACGCAAGCGTCGTTAACTAGATATCTAGTGGGGAAGTTATCAGTACCATCCACGACGATATCGTAAGGTTGAAGGATTTCCAGGGCGTTTTCGGAAGTTAGGCGGGTTTCGTATAAATCAACCTGACAATAGGGGTTAATCTCGTGAATGCGGTTTTTTGCTGATTCAATCTTAGGTTTACCTACCCAGGATGTACCGTGGATGACTTGGCGTTGTAAGTTGGAAGTATCGACAACATCGAAATCGACAATCCCGATACGTCCAATACCCGCCGCCGCCAAATATAAAAGTAATGGTGAACCTAGTCCACCTGTACCGATACACTGGACACTGGCAGCTTTCAGGCGCTTCTGTCCTTCTAGTCCTACTTCCGGCAAAATCAGGTGTCGGGAGTAGCGTTCGTAATCGTCTTTGGTCAACTGGATTTCATCCAGATCCGGATTTAGCGACATACCATGTACCAATAGTTTCAAGGTTTAATCTAGTAATTCTAGTATTAAAATAGTAATTTAGTGCCTAGAAGCAAATTTAGGTACTTCTATTAGCTGTTTTTTACTAGTAATACTCTAGTTTACCACTAGGCTCGTGTACTGTATCCCTAACTCGCTTGCCCTAACTCGCTTGTATTAGCAAAGAGTCTCAATCTCGCTATCTTAGAGAACTTCAGACGTATAACCTGTATTGAAAGATTGATATTAATTTTTATTTTTAAAATATCAAAAATAGAAACATAAAAAACTCCCTTCATCCTAAAAGGGAGTTAGCTGAAAAAGATTAATGGATAATTATTGACTCAGCAACCCGATAGCCATTTCAAGATACATTTTCGCTTTATGCAAAGCTAGCAGTTTCTCTTGGGTGTATCTGTCTGGGTAATTCATAATTCTCCCTTCCATCGTGATTTTGATGAGTGCAGCTTGCTCATCAGTAGGGGCATTCATCTCATCTATGGCGTTACTCAGTGCTTGCATGAAAGCAAAGGTAGGAGGTTTTAATCCCTTACCGTTCTCAAACTGGGATAACGCCATACGAGGGAACACCATCAAAGATGTAATCCATGAAGTCTTGTACCCTTTATTCCCCCTTGGTTTGATGGCGTAGCGCAAGCATAGGTCACGAAGTTCTTTAATCGTTTTGATTTCGAGTTCCGAACGTGTAAACATAGAGTAACCATTCCTTAAAAGTGGTATCGGTGGTGTACTGTTTTGCTGACTGTTATCACCACCGATTAAATACTCTAATTATTTGTATACAGACAATTCAAGCTGTATTTATATTTCGCAATAATGCCAAACCCTAAAGGAAGTCCTGAAAATTTAGAACCGATACAACCAAAGGGCGAGGAACCCATGACAGCTAATATCAGTTTTAGATGCACTGAATCAATGAAAGAAGCGGTCAAAGCACAAGATGACCCTCCTGAATTTTGTAGAGAAGCTATTCAAAAAGCACTGGATGAAAAGAAAGGAAGGCAACAGTAAATAGTATTTAGATTGGTAAAACTGATTGATAAAATTCTTTAACGCAAACGGGCGGTAATTGAGTCGGTCAATGACCATCTCAAAAATATGTGTCAAATAGAACAATCTCGCCATCGTAGTCTATTTAACTTTTTAGTTAACTTGATGGCTGGTTTAGCCATATTTACCGACATAACCCCCAGCAAAAAAGGTGGGAAAATTGCGAAAAGTAGGACGTTTTGGTATTTCCCTTGATTATCCTGTTGCCAGTTGTTAGCCAAAAAATATTCAAAGGGTTTACCTTTCCCCGGTAACTAACTTTGCGTATCTATGCCACTTGTAGAAAACATTTTTTACACAGGTTAACCTATCTAAAAAATGTTATCTACACAACAGTGGTGAAGCCAGTACGAAATCGAAAAAATTTAGAAAAAACTATTATATGGTTCTCGCAAGCAAGAAGTCTAATGTATTAAGTGTATCTAATACGATACAGTAGACATGATTAGTATAAATGTATTAATTCGTGTGTATTACACTACGACACACTTGGAGAGCCAGGAAAATGTCAAATAAGGGAATAGCTACAAAAGAAAGGGTTTATGCTGCTGGGATTGAGCATAGCAGTTATGATCTGGGACGGAATATTAATCCTATCGAAAAACGATATGCGTCTTTAAAACTAAGCCGTTAAATTATATTTTCAATTGCCTCTGCTTGGAAATGATGAGTATCATCAAGGCTCCAGCTTCGGAGTTCTCCAGCTTTGCCGTTTTGGACGGAAACTATTATATACGAGTATCCTTGCCAAGCGTATAGGCGATCGCATTCTGAAGGGATAGCAGGATGATCTGGGTGGGAGTGAAAAATGCCGATAATGTTGAGTGAACTGTCGCGTGCTTCCCTTTGTGTTTTTAACATAACTTTGGGTGCGATCGCATATTGCTGTCTTTTACTTTCTGCTGTGCGTTCCCCTGAGAACTCAGCCGCCGCTTCTGTATTCCAGGCATTTTCTGTTGGTATGACTTCTACCACAACTTTACCCCCATTAGCCAGATAACCCAAAATTATACCACAGCATTCCTCTGGATAGGTGCTTTCGGCATGAGTGCGGATAGTTTGTAAGTGTTCTTGGCTAAATCGGATCATCTCTGCGTTTGTAATTTTAGTAACCTCTAGCGATTGTTGCACAGATATAAGATATTGCCAGGCGTAGGCGTAGCCCGCCGCAGACATCGCACCGTTCAAAAAGGAAAATATGTATTTTGCATCACTCCTTCAAACATTTGCCTAGTGCTTTCTGGAAATTATTACCTGTAAACTCAAATAATGTGAAGAATATATAAATTTTAGTATCTATCTATATATATAGCAATCCGAATTGAATCGTGAGAAAATACGGTGATTAAAAGTTCGTATTTATAAGCTTTTCAGCCTTTTACTATCTCACAAATGATTTAGGATTGCTATACATTTATCGAGAAAGAATGTAAAGAGTATGCAAAGACGCTTATTTAAGTATAGACATCTAAGTAAGATATTAAGTATGTAATTATTTTGAGGCTATTGAGATGTTCTCTATTTTCAAGCTAGACACCCACAGAGAACAGCTCACTACGTACAAGCCTTTTCTTTTCATAGGGTGAATTTTCAAGAAATATTACTGTTCCTCAAGGTTGGCGTGTAAAGTATGCCGAAAACGACAAATTGAGGCGAATTTTTATGCCCTAAAACAGCACTAAACTCAAGGTTGAGAACTGAAGTTACTGAAAAAAATGATTCAGGTAGGTAAAAATTATGGAAAATATCACTGGAACCAACGGTAACGATACCCTAGTAGCCAACTTCGAGGCTGACACGATTAACGGTAAAGCAGGCAACGATACAATAATCACAGATAGCTATAGCGAGTACACCCTGACTGGTGGCGCTGGTAACGATCAATTTGTTTACAACAACTTTGGCTTTGGACCTAGCCCTGATACCATCACTGATTTCGGTGGTGTGGGTAAAGGCACAAATCCAACAGCAGCAGTCATTGCCGAAGTAGACACCATCAAATTCCTTAGTCCTGGCTTAACTGCCCGAAATCTGCTGCTCACGCAAAATGGCAGCAATCTAGAAATCACCTTTCAAAGTGTAGTTCCAAATGCCAAAATCATTTTGCAAAACTTTGTCCAGGAAAACCTGGATAACCTCAGGAAATCTACTGGAGCCACTGTCAACTTAGGCAATATCCAGTTTTATGGGCAAACCAGTATCAGTGATAGCTTTGATGTCATCAATGCCAACTCCACCCAAAACAACCTGTTCCGCAAGAACACAGTTACCTTTTTTAATGACCTGAATAACTATGTCAACGGCTTTGACAACTCAGATGATGTCATCAATGGTCAGGGCGGGGATGACAAAATCGATGGCTTAAGTGGCAATGACCTGCTGCGTGGTGGCGCGGGGAATAATACTCTCATTGGTGGCGCTGGTAACGATAACTTGTATGCTGGTTTTTCAACAGGCGATAACTTACTTTCGGGTGGCGTTGGTAACGATACCTTGGATGTTAGCGCTTCAACAGGCGATAACCTACTTAATGGTGGCGATGGCAATGATTATCTTTTGGCCTCTGGCAACGACGAGTATTTGGGAAACGGAAACATCTATTACTCTTTAGGCAATAACACCCTCAACGGTGGTGCTGGTAACGATACCTTAGGTCTTTTCTTATCAGAAGGCGATAACCTACTCATTGGTGGCGATGGCAATGATTATCTCAGAAACTATTCCAATAAGTATGAGCTTAGTGGGATATCAGGCAATAACACCATTATCGGAGGCGCTGGTAACGATAGCTTGGGTCTTTCCGGTATAACAGGCGATAACCTACTCATTGGTGGCGATGGCAATGATGAACTCTTCATTTATCTCTACTCTGATGCAGGAAGTAACAACACGCTCCAAGGAGGCGCTGGTAACGATGGTTTGAGTATTAACAATTCACAAGGCGATAACCTACTGGATGGAGGTGATGGCAATGATAGTCTTTCGTCCGCGGTCCCCCCAAACCGCTACGAATTCACTTCTGGCAATAATACCCTCAACGGTGGCGCTGGTGATGATAATTTTGATGTTAAATTTTCAACAGGCAATTATCTGGTCTCTGGGGGCGATGGCAACGATACGATATATATGAGTCCTACTGGCAATGATACGATCGATGGGGGTACAGGTGACGATTTATTCTCCTATAACTATAACTCCTTTTTTACCAACTTAAGATTTACCGAGGGTATCACAACGATATTCAATGCCACCACTAACATTGGCTCATTTACGGCGGGCGCAAATCGGGCTAGCTACAAGAATATCGAACGATTAGACATTTTAGGTACAGATTACGATGACAACATTGTGGGGAGCAATGGCAACGATACGCTCTCTGGGGGCAATGGTGGCAACGATAGCCTCTATGGAGGAGCTGGTACTGATACCTTTGCTTTCTTTAGTTTAAATGAAGGCATTGATAGACTGTATGACTTCAACGCGACTAATGAATTGATTCAGGTATTGGCTGGTAATTTTGGTGGCGGGTTATCAATAGGTTCACTCTCAACTAGTCAGTTTAAGATTGGAGCATCTGCAACCACTAGCGAAGAGCGATTTATCTACAACGGCATTACAGGTGCATTGTACTTTGACCAAGATGGTAGTGCGTCTAGGTTTACTCAAGTACAATTTGCACAACTATCTGCTGGATTATCACTAACTGAAAACAATTTTGTGGTTATTTAATCGTGATTAGCGCTCTATTACTAAGCGAGAAAGCTTGAGAATGTGAGGTGCTTAAGATAGCATCTTGCATTCAATTTATTAAGGGACTTCCAAGAAATAAATTATCCAATTTCACGCCCATCAAAACAACTTTCTTTCCCCCTGCTCCCTGCCCCCTTGCCTTAACAGCGATGGGATATTTATTTATTTGGAAGTCCCTTAAGCCGCCCTTTGCGCGTCTACAGGTGTCTACATTCCTCAACTTTCGGCATGTGTATAGATGATTTTTAAGTTTTTCTAGCTAAGTTGGGCTGCGTTTCCAATTTATACACGTAGTTTTATGTAGTTATTATTACTTAGATTTAATACATTGCTATACAGTTTCTTTATCTTACTCACTGCGTAAGCGTAGCCTAACTAAAGCGATCGCCACGATTAATTCCATATTTCTTTATTATTCTTTCAAGCATCTAACAAGTTCCCTGCCTTGGAAGCTCGGCTCAAACAACTCTTTGTCTGTTGCTTTCTGCAAATAAATTCTTGGCCATAAAAATGTTATATATACTGGCAATAAAGTATTTATATATACATTAGCAAAATAAATGTGAAGAGTATGCAAAGATGTGTTTTAACTATAGACATCTCGGTAAATATTCATATATGGTTATTACAAATGGTTATTACAGTGTTATTTAAATGTTTCCTATTTTAAACTAGACACCCACAAGCGATAGCCCACAATGAGGGTATAAAAATCCCTTTACCTATTTTCAAGACAGCAGGACTTACGTATTGAAAAATTAAAGTATGGAATCTGAGTTTCAGGCATTTAAGTTTAATTTGGCGACGCTTTTTCAGTGATTGCTATTCAATCAAGGATGATTAAAACAAGCCTGAAACGACTTATTTGAGTTCATCCACACAGTCATGAATTTGTACAGTGTGTGAAACTTTAATACTTAGACAAGTGGCAATACTACTCGGTTAAGAAAATTTGTAAGTTGGATTGTAGCAAGATCCCCGTAGGGGTAGGTCGTGAAACCCAACAAAGCCCTGAAAATGTTGGGTTACCGTGCGGGAAGCCCCTCGGGTCTACGTTCCTCAACTCAACCTACACTGAAGTGATTTTTTAGGCAAAACCTACACAGTATTGAGATAGGTGCTACTTGTAACCTGCTCAACAGAATGAATTTTCGATAAAAATTACTGTTCCTCAATAGTGACACAAAGGAATTTGTCGAAAGTGTCAACTCTCGGCTAGTTCTTTGTGCGCTAAAACAGCACTAACTCAGGGTTTAGAACTAAAGTTACTCCAACAATAGATTAAATAAGGTAAAAATTATGACAAATATCATTGGAACTATCGGTAATGATACTCTCATTGGTGGTGAAGGGAATAACATCCTCCTTGGTGATACTGGCAGCGATTACTTAGACGTTAACTCTTCAACAGGCAATAACCTATTGGATGGTGGCGATGACAATGATACTCTCTCGGCCTTAGGTGAGTACGATGTGGTGTCTGGTAATAACACCCTCAACGGTGGCGCTGGTAACGATAGCTTGAGTGCTAACAGTTCAGCAGGCGATAACCTACTGGATGGTGGTAATGGCAATGATTCTCTTAGTGTCTCTGGTGGCTACTACGACCCTGAAGTGTCTGGTAATAACACTCTCAATGGTGGTGCTGGTAATGATACCTTGAGTGCTTTATATTCAACAGGCGATAACTTCCTGGATGGTGGGGATGATAATGATTATCTTAACGTCAATCTTGCCAATGGCAATAATACCCTCAACGGTGGCGTTGGTAACGATTCTTTGAGTGCTAACATTTCAAGAGGCAATAATCTGCTCTCTGGTGGCGATGGCAATGATTCTCTTAGTGCCTCTAACTTCGAGGGCTACAGGTTTGATAACACCTCTGGCACGAATACCCTCAATGGTGGCGCTGGTGACGATTACTTGAATGTTAACTGTTCACGAGGCACTAATCTGCTCAATGGAGGCAATGGTAATGATTCTCTTAGTGCCTCTACCTATGGCTACGGCTACGGAGGAAGGTGTTATATCACCACTGGCAATAACACCCTTAACGGTGGTGCTGGTGCCGATAACTTGAATGTTGACTATTCATCAGGCGATAATCTGCTCTCTGGAGACGATGGCAATGATACTCTTAGTGCCTCTGGCTACAAGTACGACGAACAGGGCGAGTTCGGCAAAGGAGTCTATCGCAGAGCATCAGGAAATAACACCCTCAACGGTGGCGCTGGTGCTGATAACTTGATTGTTGATTATTCAACAGGCACTAATCTGTTGGATGGTGGCGATGGCAACGATACTCTTAGTGCCTATGGCGCATTAGGTAATAACACTCTTTATGGTGGTTTTGATAATGATATCATCACAGGTGGGAACGGTAATGACACCCTCTATGGAGGAGATGATACTGATACCTTTGCTTTCAATAGTTATAATCAAGGCGTTGATAGTCTTTATGATTTCAACGCCACTGATGAGTTGATTCAGTTATCGGCTACTGGTTTTGGTGGCGGGTTAGCAACACCTTCACTTCAGAAAAGTCAGTTTACCATCGGAGTATCTGCAACCGCGATCGCTCAACGATTTATCTATGACTTGGTTACAGGTGGACTGTACTTTGACCTTGATGGCAGTGCGTCTGGGTTTACTCAGGTACAATTTGCACAATTATCTGCTGGATTATCACTAACCGAAAACAATTTTGTGGTTGTTTAATTGTAATTAGCACTCCATTACTTTAAACACAGATTGCGAGGTGCTGAAAATAGCATCTCGCACTCGATTGTTTAATGCAATTTAGTGCTAACAGAGAGTAGATGTTAGGTTTAGTTCTTCAACTTTCGGTATGTGTGCGGATGATTTGCAAGTGTTCTTGGCTTAGTTGATTTATGTCTGCATTCATAATTCTGATAATTTATAGCGGTTCTCACTTGAGTGGAATACAGTGTGGGAGGATGGAGTATATCAAGAACCATGTGCATCGATATGAAAGCTTACTCCACCGATTTACGCTCGGTTATAGCTGACTAGATTTGGGAAGGCATTCTTCCAATCAGGTAGAACTTGCAATGTATAAAAATCTTTAAATGTACGATACCCAGACCCATGAAATGCAATGACGATAGTCATGATCTCCCTCAAACACATTCGACACTTGCTTAATTTCTCCCCTTTCTCTGCGGTAGGTGTGCTTCCTTCCATCCTGATTCAAAAATTTGGCAGAAGTCGAAGTCGTCTAAGTCGCAAAAAACGTTTGTGATATCCAAGCGAGACTGTAGATGTGCCATAACGGTCTTACGCGATCGCCACCTCTTTTATTGAATCCCTAACCAGTAACTATAGTCAATTCAGCCCGTCGAACTCACGTTAAACTCAAGGTTGAGAACTGAAGTTACTGAAAAAATCGATTTAGGTAGTTAAAGATTATGGCAAATATCATTGGAAGCAATGGTAATGATACGCTAGCGGGCAGCGACAGCGCGGACACGATTAAGGGTCTTGCAGGCAACGATATTTTGAATGTTGACTCTTCAACAGGCAAGAACACCCTCGACGGTGGCGCTGGTGACGATGAATTGTATGCTAACGGTTCAACAGGCGATAACCTGCTTCTTGGAGGCGATGGCAATGATATTCTTAGCGCCAGTGAGCTTTCTTTTGAGACAGGATTGGGATACGGCTTTATTGGCTCCTCAGGCAATAACACCCTCAATGGTGGCGCTGGTGACGATACATTGCGTGCTGAGTCTCCAAAAGGTAATAAGTTACTCTCTGGAGACGATGGCAATGATTATCTTTCCACCTCTGGCGTTTATGCTTATGGTAGATATGGCTATACCCTTGGCTCCTTAGGCAATAACACCCTCAACGGTGGCACTGGTGACGATACATTGCGTGCTGAGATTTCAACAGGTAATAACCTACTCTTTGGTGGCGATGGCAATGATAATCTCTCCATCTCTGGCATTGTTAGCGAAACCAGTGGTGGAGATTTTTACGATCCCTCCTCAGGTAATAATACCCTCTACGGTGGCACTGGTGACGATACATTGCGTGCTGAGATTTCAACAGGCAATAACTTACTCTCTGGTGGCGATGGCAATGATTCCTTGTATCTAAGCACCTCATCCCCAGATACTGTCCGCTCTTATTTAGTGACTCAAACGGTAGATGGGGGTCAGGCTGACGATTTGCTGTCCGTCGATTACAGCAATGCTACTGGAGGAATCACAACAACATTTAATGCCACTACTAACATTGGCTCGATGACAGCAGGCAAGTATAAGGTTAGCTACAAGAATATCGAAAGATTAAATATCTCAGGTACAGACTATGATGACTTGATTGTGGGGAGCAATGGCAACGATACGCTCTCCACTGGCGGTGGTAACTTGATTTCGACGAGTAATGGCGACGTTCTCTCCACAGGCGGTAGTGGCAAGGATACGATAGATGGGGGTAATGGTGACGATTTGTTGTCTGTCGATTACAGGAGTAATGCTACCGCAGGAATCACTTCGACATTCAATGCCAGTACTAACATTGGATCAATTATGGCGGGCATGAATCAGGTTAGTTACAAAAATATCGAACGATTAAATATCTCAGGTACAAACTACGATGACTTAATCGTGGGGAGTAATAACAATGATACGCTCTCTGGGGGTTCTGATGGTAATGATACCCTCTATGGAGGAGCTGGTAGTGATATCTTTGCTTTCAATTATTACTATAGTTTCTATGAAAGCGTTGCTAGCCTTTATGATTTCGACGCCACTAATGAACTGATTCAGATATCGGCTTATAAGTTTACTTATGTGTTTTATGATAGTGGGTTAAGGTTATCACCAGGTTCACTCTCAGCTAGTCAGTTTACCTTTGGAACATCTGCAACCACGATCGCTCAACGATTCATCTATGACAATGTTACAGGTGGATTGTTCTTTGACCCAGATGGCAGTGCGTCTGCATTTACTCAGGAAAAATTTGCACAACTATCTGCTGGATTATCTCTAACCGAAAACAATTTTGTGGTTGTTTAATCGTGATTAGCACTCCATTACTTTAGGCAGGGATTGCGGGGTGCTGAAAATAGCACCTCGCGTTTGATAAATTAATGCAATTCGCTAAAGTTGATTTCGTGCTTTGAGTTGCAGATATCGCTCAACTAACTGATCGGCAATTTGATTTGCTGGTGCATCTAGTACTAATACACCTTTTTGTTTCAGCTGGGCAAATGCTACTTGTCGTTGCATTAATAAATCGAGTGCTACTGCACGGGCATAAGTATTTGTAATATCATCTGTGAAGTTGTGTGCTAAACGATCAACTTGCGGATCTCGCAGAGTCACGCAAAATGGGAGACAGCGCGGTGCTAGCTTGGAGAGTGCAGCCAGGAGTTCTGTAGAAGCGGTGACATCAACTAAGTCGGTAATCACCACTACCAGCGCCCTGCGAGTTTGACGCTGCACAACATTTGTCACCGCCCCCAAATAATCAGATTCAAATAACACTGGTTGAATTGGAGTCAGGCGATCGATTAGCTGATTCAAATGATGTTGACCGCGTTCTGGGGGAATCCACGTATGCATTTGGCGGTCAAATACACCAACACCGACGCGATCGCCTCGATGCAACCCCGCCAATGCTAAGGATAAAGTTGCATTCAAACCCCAGTCAAATCGCTGCAATTTCTGCACTTTTGCTGTCATCAACCGCCCGCGATCAAGCAAGATTAGTAAAGTTTGTTCCTGTTCGGGTTCTAGAACTCTCACCAGTGGCGTTGCATTATTATATGCCCCAACCCGACGGGCGGTAGCTTTCCAATCAATAAACCGCAAATCGTCACCAGTGCGATAGTTCCGCAGTTCGGAAAACTCTGTACCGATACCAGTTTGGCGAGATTGGCGGATTGATCCTGATGATTGCAATGTCAAACGAATTGTGAGCGATCGCAATCCCACTAAATCAGGATAAACTTTCACTGGCAGACTTTGGGGAATTTGCCAATCATCCCAAGCTAATCCCCAAATTCCCAACTGTCGAACTTGAATATTTCCCCAAGGAAACTCTCCCCTCTGTGTCGGGTTGACGGTATACGTCAATTCCTGGGTGCTGTTACTGGGAACAATAGCGCGGAGTGTGGGTGCAGATACGCCAAACCCTGTTGGGTAGTAGTCGCAGATTTCAATTAGGGCGTTGGCTTTTGGCGATGTTACTTTTAGCACCACTGGATTATCCCGCCCAATGGATAATCGTGAGGGTAATTCGCGGCTAATTTGCACACGAGAACGCCGCACCTGCAAACCATCTATAACCATCAATCCGAGAACGATCGCATCAAATAACAAAGTGATGGCGATCGCTGCTTTAATGCTGAGAAAAAGGCATAGGATCGGGGTGATCACTATACCCAAAACCAACAATAAGTAAACTCGTCTGGAAGGAACCATTTTTGAGAGTGAGAAGTTAGGAGAAGATTAGCTTAACCTACATCATCATGGGCAAAGCGATTAAAGAGGAAATCTAGGGCATAATTACGTAGTTGGTAGTATTGTGGATCTTCCATGATGCGGGCGCGATCGCGTGGACGAGAAAACGGAATTTCCATAACTTCGCCAATTTTCGCATGGGGGCCGTTGGTCATCATTACCAATTTATCTGCTAAAAATAGTGCTTCGTCGATGTCGTGGGTAATCATCAGCACTGTACAACGGTTATCGCCCCAAATTTTGAGCAATTCTTCCTGTAATTCTTCTTTGGTGATGGCATCCAGCGCCCCAAAAGGTTCATCTAAAATTAAAACTTTCGGACGAATCGCCAAAGCCCGGGCGATAGAAACCCGTTGTCTCATACCGCCGGACATTTGCATTGGTTTCTTTTCC
Organism: Nostoc mirabile CHAB5784; assembly: GCF_020829645.1. GTDB lineage: Bacteria > Cyanobacteriota > Cyanobacteriia > Cyanobacteriales > Nostocaceae > Nostoc > Nostoc mirabile. The sequence goes on from NZ_JAIVFS010000051.1 coordinate 33,457, forward strand.
ATTGCATCAGCTAGTCCCACCATTGCCAAATGATCGCGCACGATCGCTCTTTTTTCGGCTTGTGGTTTGTTGGGATAAACGGCGTTAACAGCTAAGTAGATGTTTTCAAAAGCAGTTCGCCAAGGTAGCAAGGCATAGTTTTGGAAGACAACCATCCTGTCTGGGCCTGGCTTGGTAATGGGTTCTCCTTCCAGTAACACTTGCCCGGAGGTGGGAAAGTTAAAACCGGATACCATATTTAACAGTGTCGATTTGCCACAGCCAGAGTGGCCGATGACGCAAATAAACTCGCCCTGTTCGACGTTGAGGTTAACGCCATCAAGTACGGTGAAGGGGCCTTTCTTTGTCGGATAAACTTTGGTAACATCTTTAATTTCTAGGAAAGGTCTGCGGCTGGTGGTTGCAGTGGCGGATGCTTTTCCCAGTGTGTTTGTAGCGATGTTGGTAGTTGTCAAATTGCGGTTTTGCATGGTGATTTGGGGATTAAAAAGCTTAATGTTAAAGTTCAAAGATTCGTTGACTTAGGACTTGCAGCCGTCTCCACGACCGCCCAGAATGAATTCTGAGGCTTATAGCTAAGGGACTTCCAAGAAATAAATTACTCAAATAAACGAACCACTCCAGACACAGAGAACACAGAGGAATAAGGAGAAGAGAGTTTTTTCGCCAGTTTTTTGGGTATTTTTTTATTTGGAAGTCCCTAAAGTCTTCTAAAGAAGACTAAGTAAGGGTTGTAGTCCACTTGAGTGGACTTGGGCTATTAGCCTAAGAATTTATTCTCAGGCGGGATAGGCAGGTGCAAGATATAACTTGACGGAGTTCAGAGGCTCATTAATGGAGTTCAAAGACTCGTTAACGGAGATAAAAGGTGGATTCATCCAGTTCAAAGACTCGTTAACGGAGATAAAAGGTGGATTCATCCAGTTCAGAGACTCGTTAACGGAGATCAAAGGTGGATTCATCCAGTTCAAAGACTCGTTAACGGAGATAAAAGGTGGATTCATCCAGTTCAGAGACTCGTTAACGGAGATAAAAGGTGGATTCATCCAGTTCAGAGACTCATTAACGGAGTTCAGAGGTTCGCGTGTGATGTGCTACTTCTTCCACTCCCTCTTTCTCTTACGATTTTTTTATGAGGCGAGTCTCCTTCTCGGTGCATCAAGAACAACTTCCGCGACTGAAAAATCACGTTTAATTTTCAAACTGTTGAGATAAGCGATCGGATCATCGGCGTTAAAGGGAGTACCATCGAACAGTTGGATCGGTTGGCGAATATAGCTAATATCCAAACCTAATTCTCGTGCGGCGGTGCTGAAAACACGCACGCGACACACCCGTTCAACAACTTCTACCCAATTTCTGGGGAAGGGAGTATCACCCCAACGCGCCAATTGACTCATAATCCAAATTTGTTCGGTGCGACTGGGGCGGTTAATGGCAGACTCAGAATAAAACTGGTGATGGGCATAATCTCGCAATGGATGGTCTAAGCTACAAGTGAGATTATCTGGATCTTCGAGTTGGATGTACTCTAAATCAGTGCTGACGTAATCTCGCCCTGCTAAAATTTGGCGAATTTCTTGAGCATTTTCGGGATTTGCACAATACTGGCAAGCTTCTAGCAAAGCTTTAGTCAAGGCGATATGCGTATTTGGATAATTTTCTGCCCAATCTTCCCGCACACCAAGAACTTTACCGGGGTGTCCCAGCCAAACTTCTAAGTCGGTAGCGATGGTAAAGCCGACATTTTCCACAGCAGCGCGGTAGTTCCAAGGTTCACCCACGCAGTAACCATCAATGCTTCCGGCTTTTAGGTCGGCTACCATCTGCGCTGGGGGAATAGTCTTCATGTCCACATCGCTATCGGGGTCAATTCCTCCAGCCGCTAGCCAGTAACGTAGTAGCAAATTATGCATAGATGCGGGATGCACTACCCCCATTGTATGCCGTTGTTCCCGGGTAAGAATCAGGTGATTTCTGAAGTCTGATAAGGTTTGCAGGCCTTGGTCGTAAAAGCGTTTTGCTAAGGTGATGGCGTTACCGTTGCGAGTCATGGTAAGGGCAGTGACAACGGGCAGAGGTTGGTTACTATGTCCTCCCAAAGTAAGCCACATCGGCATCCCTGAAGGCATTTGAGCAGCATCTAAATAACCGCCAGTCATGCCATCGACAATACCCCGCCAGTTGCTTTCCCGCACCAGGTTAACTTCATCTAAACCATGCTTGACAAAAAAGCCTTTTTCTTTAGCAACTGCTAAGGGGGCGCAAGCGGTTAGAGGTAAAAAGCCAATTTCTAGGTTAACTTTTTCTAATCCATGACGGGCAATGTCGGCAGTTTTCCGCGCCCGAATTTTCTTGATGCGTTTCTGCTGATTCAGGAAGTAAATCATCTCACTCCGCAAGCTGTAGTAGCTGGGATGTTCTACTACTTCCATCCGCTTGCGGGGTCTGGGAATATCCACTTCTAAAATGTCGCCGATTTTAGATTCGGGGCCGTTGGTTAGCATTACGATTCTGTCAGATAACAGCACTGCTTCATCTACATCATGGGTCACCATCACGGCGGTTACTTCATTTTCTTCGCAAATTTGCATCAGTTGTTCTTGCAAATTGCCGCGTGTGAGTGCATCCAATGCACCAAAGGGTTCATCTAGCAAGAGTAATTTGGGACGAATCGCTAAGGCGCGGGCGATCGCAACTCGCTGCTTTTGTCCACCTGATAACATTCCTGGTTGTTTATCAGCATGGGGACGCAAACCTACCATATCAATATGTTTTTCGATAATGGCGTTGCGATCGCCTGGGGGTAAACCTTTCATTACCGAGTCCACGGCGAGGGCAATATTTTCTCTTACCGTCCGCCAAGGTAATAGGGAATAATTTTGGAACACCACCATCCTGTCTGGGCCAGGTTTGGTGATTCTTTGTCCTTCTAAGGTGACAAGACCCTCAGTTGGCAAATCCAAACCCGCAATCATATTTAATAAGGTGGATTTGCCGCAACCAGAGTGACCAATCAAAGAAATGAATTCTCCTTTTTTAATTTGGAGATCGATTCCTTTGAGGGCGATATATTTGCCACCACCAGTTAATTCAAAAACTTTATCAATTTGGTCAACAGCTACGAACATACTTATTTGTCCTTTGTCATTTGTCCTTTGTCATTAGTCCTTTGTCTTTTGCCATTAGTCCTTGGTACGTGGTCATTAGTCCTTAGTTTTTTACAAATGACTAATGACCAATGACTAATGACTAATGACTATTTCTGCTCTGCTGGCAAAATTTTGTTTTGAAGCCAACCCATCATTTTATCTAGCACTAAGCCGACAACGCCGATATAAACTAGAGCTAAAATAACTTCGCTGACGTTGTTATTTTGATAAGCGTCCCAGATAAAAAAGCCGATTCCGACAATACCGGACATAACGATTTCGGCGGCGATAATCGCTAACCAAGCTAAACCGATCGCAATTCTCAAGCCGGTAAAAATGTAGGGTAATGCCGCAGGAATCAAAATATTGGTGAAATATTCTTTGCGGCTAAGTTGGAGAACTTTGGCGACGTTGTTGTAATCTTGGGGAATTTGGGTAACGCCAACAGCAGTATTAATTAAGATGGGCCAAATGGCGGTGATGAAAATTACGAATAAGGCTGCGGGTTCGTTTTGTCGTAAAGCTGCTAAAGAAATCGGAACCCAAGCTAGAGGTGGTACTGTCCGCAGTAGTTGAAAGATGGGGTCTAAAGCTTTGGACATGGTTTTATTTACCCCAATCAAAATGCCTAAGCCAATACCAACGATCGCAGCTAGGGTATAACTGATAGCAACCCGTTGCAGACTAGCGAGAATCTGCCAAAATAGACCTTTATCAATGCCACCTCGGTCATAAAAGGGCCAGAAAATTAGAACCCAAGTGTCTTTAATAACCTGTATTGGCCCTGGTAATGTGGCTCCCGGAGTCCAAGCGAAGAGTTGCCAGATAATCAGGAAGATGGCGATGGCGATCGTTGGAGGTATAAGATCAGGAAATTGCTTTTGCAGGCTGGATATAAAGCCATTACTCAATCTAGGGCTTGCAGGGCGTTTTTGGGCGAGTGTCATGATGCTGTATTCTCCTCAAATTTTAGTTGTTATTTGTCTTTTGTAAATAATCGATATCTCTAGACGCGATGAATCGCGTCTCTACAAGAGATGAATTGCGTCTCTACTTTTTGATTTTGAGACTTTTGAGATATTCTTCTGGTTTTTCGGGGTCAAATTTGATGCCATCAAAAAACTCTTCTACACCACGGGATGTATTTGTAGGAATATCAGCAGCAGGAATACCAGCTTCTTTAGCAGCTTCTTTCCAAATATCTTCGCGGTTGACTTTGTTGATAAGTTCTTTAGCCTTAGCAGCGTTATTGTCTAGGTAATCTTTTGGCAAGAATCCCCAGCGAACGTTTTCAACTATGAACCATAAATCGTGACTCTTATAGGGATAAGAAACACTACCTTTTTCATCTTTCCAGTAGTAAGCTGCCATTGATTTATCGTCAATTTTACGACCATCACCCATGTCATATTTGCCTTGGTATGGATCTGCCAAAATTTCTGGTGAAGAAAGGTTGAAATAATTTCGTCCAGCCAGAATTTGAGCCGCTTCTTTGCGGTTGTCAAAATTATCTAACCACTGTTGGGCTTCCATAATTCCTTTTAAAATTGCTTTGGTAGCCTTGGGATTTTTATCAACCCAATCGCCTCTCATGGCAAGATATTCTTCAGGATGATTTTTCCAAATTTCTGCGGTTAATGCTGCTACGTAGCCGATTTTGTCTTGCACTAGGCGATAAGGCCAGGGATCGCCTGTACTAAAGGCATCCATTGTTCCTGTTTTCATGTTGGCGACAGTTTGCGCCGCAGGTACTGTGAGTAATTTGACATCTGCATCCGGATCTAAGCCGCCTGCTGCTAACCAGTAGCGAATCCACAAATCTTGGTTGACGTGGGGAAAGGTGAATGCAGCTGTGAAGGGTGTTGAGGATTTTAATTCCGTGAATAGGGACTTAGCGCTGGCGAGTTGTAAACTAATACCTTTGCCTTGGTGCTTGCTTGCGATCGCAATTCCATTTCCATGTGTAATTAATTGACATAAGATATACATGGGAATTTTTTGATTGCCCTTGGTAATTAAACCTTCTGTGATTAAATGTGGCATTGGCATCTGCCATTGACCACCATCTATACCACCACCCGCCGAACCAATTTCTACATTGTCTCTGGCTGCACCCCAAGAAGCTTGTTTGGAAAGGTCAACATTACTCATCCCATACTTTGCAAAAAAGCCTTTTTCTTTAGCAATAATTAAAGGAGCCGCTTCTACAATGGGAATATATCCTAACTTGACTGTAGTAGTTTCTGGTGTTTGTTCGGGACTAATATTAACAACAGATTGAGCAGTTGGTTGTGCTTGAGTACTTCCACTAGTCAGGTTTTCAGGGGGATTACCCAAACAGCCTTTAAGGAATACAGCACCCGCCGATGCTCCAGCAGTGAATATAAATTTGCGGCGGGAAATTTGATTAAAAAATTCTGTCATAATATCTCCTTGTAACGTAAATTTGATTTTTTATAGCTATGAGAATTTAGGCAAAAAACGTTATGTTTATTGCGCTACTAATGATTAAGCTATATTTTGCAAAGCAACCGCAGTCATTTCATCAATGACAGAGCTACCTATATAACAACTCGGCTAATTTATTGGCTCTGCTCTAGTGTGGTGCAGAGGTATCATTCACCTTGTTGAAATCAGTTTACAGCCTTTCAAGTTGAATTGGTCACTTGGAGTCTGGATTTATTAAACGAATATTAGATTGGATGTATAAGGAAAAATTTATCTATTTTCCTTAACTATATGAATAATTTTTAATATATAAATTATTATCTATGGAGACTATTGTTTTTATATTATGATTTGTTGTTTTCGCTTATTTTGCAACTTAATATTAGTAGTATTTTCTAATATATAAACTCTTATTTATGAAGACTATTATGTTGGCACTATGATTTAGGGTAGCACAGCTAGCTGTACTACCCTAAAAACGCATTTGTATCAATTTGAAAGTAAAAACCGTATACCTGTAAACGAGATTTTAAGTAGTGTATTCGGCGTTAATCCTCACGTAGTCGTAACTCAAATCACAACCCCAAGCTTTACCTGAACCATGACCATTGCCAACGTTAACGGAGATTAATACAGTATCCTGTTGGAGATAAGCACCCGCCGTTGCTTTTTTCAAATAAGCACTCGCAGCTGCACGGTCAAATTGCAGAGGTTGCCCATTTTTCAACATTAAGAAATTCCCTAGCTTAATTTGCAGGTTTTCTTGCTCGAAGGGTACACCTGCACGTCCGGCGGCGGCGGCAATGCGTCCCCAATTTGGATCGCGTCCAAAGATTGCAGATTTAACTAAGGATGAACCAGCGATGGTTTTGGCTATTTGTCGGGCTGAGAGTTCATCATGGGCCCCTGTTACTTCCACTTCAATGAGACAGGTTGCGCCTTCACCATCACGAGCGATCGCTTTAGCTAAATGCTGACAAACTGCTGTTAACATCGCCTCTAATTTCTCTGCTTCTGCGCCCAATTCTGTAATTGCTGGGGTACGAGATTGACCGTTTGCCAAGGCGATTAAGCTGTCGTTGGTGCTGGTATCGCCATCCACAGTAATAGAATTAAAGCTTCTATCAGCTGCCCTTGCTAACATCTGCTGCCAAAGGGCTGGCGAAACCACAGCATCACAAGTAACAAATGCCAGCATGGTTGCCATATTGGGGTGAATCATACCGGAACCCTTGGCAATGCCGCCAATTCGTACTGGGCGTTCGCTTATAGTTGTCTCCAAGGCAATAGATTTAGTTACCAAGTCTGTAGTGATAATCGCTCCTCCGGCGGCATCTGAGCCTGTTTCTGATAGTGCTGCTACTACCTTGGGAATCCCGCTTCGCAAAGCATCCATCTTAATTCTTTGACCAATCACGCCAGTGGAAGCCACTAACACAGATTCAGATGAGATGTTTAATGCTTGGCCTACTGCCAGAGCAGTTTCTAGGGTATCAAGATAGCCTTGAGTCCCTGTAGCGGCGTTTGCTTGTCCAGCGTTGCAGAGGATGGCACGAGCGCTATGTTTGGCTTGCAAGCGTTGGCGACAATATTCTACGCAGGCAGCTTTAACTTGGCTGGTGGTGAATACACCAGCTGCGATCGCTTCCACCTCTGAGAATATCAAAGCTAAATCTGGCAACCCCGAAGGTTTCAACCCTGCGGTAATTCCCGCCGCTTGATACCCCCTTGGTGCTGTGATGCCACCTGTGATTTTTTGCCAATCTGCCATTATTCTTCACTCTAAACTATTGAGGGATTTGAACAACCTCTCAATAGTTTAAAGTTTTGAGGGGAAAATTTTAATTACTCAGTGGATAACTTAACCGCGATGCCAACGGCTGGCGTAGCCATCGCTCTTGATAACTCAATACAGTTCAGTTAAGCATTTTTTCCTTCTCTCTGTGTTCTCTGCGCCTAATAAGGTTCGTTAAAAAATTTGATTTCACAAAGGGTTTTAGCCTTAACCCAAGCGTATTGATTGGAAAAGGTGCTGTTGTCATGCTCAACTCGAATGAAGTTGAACTGATGCAAGAAGTAATGCGATCTCTTGCGCTTGAGTATAACTGGCTTGACGTGCTTGAGAAAGAAAAACCAATCATCACCCTGGCGCAAGCTGAGAACTACTCAGGGTTATACTTAACAAAATCTGGATTGCAGTTCAAAGTAGTGAGCCAAGATGAGAATTTGTTTATACAATCTGGACAGCAGCCGCCGTTACAGTTTTTTCCGACATCAGAACTAGAATTCTTTGCTAAAGCAGTAAATACGAGTATTTGCTTTGAAAGAGATGACACAGGCAATATCACCGCAATGACTTTAAGTCAAGCAGGTGTCACAAGTTTAAGACAATAAGCGGATAAACAGATTAAAGCAGAGAGACAGGGGTAAAAAAAGCAAGCGCAGCCCAACCTACCAATATTCTTAAGAAAGTAGTATTACATTGGGTTGCGATCGCAATAAGCTTAGAAGGATTGAATTTACCTTAACAGTGTTGTTGTTTTTTGAATAGTGACAACAGCAAACACATAAGTCCCATTACTACCAATGACACTGAAGAAGCAGATTCTGAGACAGGCTGAGGGTTTTGCAGAGGCTGATAATTGATGAAATTTTCTTGAATTGGGCTGAGTGATGCCAAAAGTTGCTCAATATCGCTAGATATATCAGTATTATTACCAACACTTTTAGAAGAGATGAGGCGGTTAAAGGTTTGGCTACTCGATTCATCAAAATCTCCTGTGAACCCAAGAAAATTTTGACCTATTTTACCTATAAGAGAGTCAATCAGATTGTTAACATCAGTCTTGATCCCTAGTGGGGATAACTTTAAACTGCTGAGATTATTGACGTTTCCAATCGTTGTATTGTCAGTATTCGTTAACCAATTGCCATTACCAATAATTTCATTTCCACTGGTAAAAACCCAGTTACCATTACCAATAATTGTGTTATCAGTACCGAAGTCCCAATTGCCGTTTCCAATGGTTGCGTTGTCACTGCCGAAGTGCCAATTCCCATTACCTAATGTTGCATTATTACTTCCGTCGTCCCAATACCAGTTGCCGTTACCAAGGGTTGTGTTACCCTTTCCAAATAGCCAGTTGCCATTACCGATGGTTGTGTTGTCATTATTAAAGTTCCAGTTACCATTCCCAATGGTTGCACTGTTACTGCCATAATCCGAGTTAAAATTACCAATAGTTGCGTTATTACTACCAAAGTTCCTGTTACCATTACCAACCGGTGCGTTGCCCTCATTAAAGGTTTGGCTACCAGGATTAGATGTATTCCCACCGTTACTAAAGGGTATGTTGTTACCAAGGACTTCTTTCAACGGATCGAAAGGCGATTGTTGAAGCAGAGTTCCAGCACCTGCAAATGGATTACCACCGCCTGCAAATGGGTTTGCACCACCTGCGATCGGATTACCACCGCCTGCAAAGGGGTTTGCACCACCTGCGATCGGATTACCACCGCCTGCAAAGGGGTTTGCACCACCTGCGATCGGATTACCACCGCCTGCAAAGGGGTTTGCACCGCCTGCAAATGGGTTTGCACCGCCTGCAAATGGGTTTGCACCGCCTGCAAATGGGTTTGCACCACCTGCAAATGGGTTTGCACCGCCTGCAAATGGGTTTGCACCACCTGCAAATGGGTTTGCACCACCTGCAAAGGGGTTTCCACCGCCTGCAATCGGGTTACTACCTCCTGCCAATGTGTTGTCAATATCCTTGAAAAAGTTATCACCCAAAATTAACTTTAATCGATCAAAGATTAATTGCTGAAGCTGACTGCCACCATAGCCTGCAAACGGGTTAATACCGCCACCTGGAATGGGATTGTTACCGTTACCTAATAACAGATTGCTACCACCCGTCAACAGGCTACCTTCAGCAGACAAATTGCCATTGTCAGCAAAGGAACTAACGCTGTTAGGTCTACCTGCATTTAAGGGATTAACTCCACCATTAAGGGGATTGACAGCAGACTCTTCCATTGGCACTAATTCTCCTATTTTTAGTTAAAAATTATGGGGTCTTCAGTACCTCTTATACCAATTATTTATAGATTTGCTCAACCCAAAATCTCTTTAAAATAAAGGCTTTAATCATTTTACTGTCAAACTAACAGAAAATATTTCTTAAATACTTGCCTGTAAAGAGTTCCAGGGCGTAAAATAGCAAACTAGTACAATAAGGCAGAAGGCACATCACCGATAATACACGTTTTTCAGCTTTATCGAATGATATGTTTATTTGCGCCAAGCTGTACTAGCATACTATGTACTGAAGTAATTGTTGTTCTCTTCTATTTCTGTGCTGATTTTCGCAAGAATTCTATTAAGCAAACGGGATTTATTGACCGCCAAATGGTAGAGTTTGACCACCACCAAATGGGGGTGTTTGTCCACCACCACCAAATGGGGAGGTTTGTCCATCACCACCAAATGGGGGTGTTTGTCCACCACCACCAAATGGAGAGGTTTGTCCTTGTCCGCCACCAAATGGGGTTTGTCCACCACCCAGTTCCTTGTCAAGCCTTGAGCCAACTAGCTTGTCAATAGTATCTCTCAAACTGAACCCGTCCGGTATTTCAGTTGTGCTAATACCATAGGTCTGGCTACTAGCACCAGTCAAAGGGTCGCTGCCACTACCTTGGTTACCAGCGCCTGCGGATGGGCTACCACCACCTGCGAATGGGTTACCAGCGCCTGCGGATGGGCTACCACCGCCTGCGAATGGGTTACCACCGCCTGCGGATGGGCTACCACCACCTGCGAATGGGTTACCACCACCTGCGGATGGGCTACCACCACCTGCGAATGGGTTACCACCACCTGCGGATGGGCTACCACCACCTGCGAATGGGTTACCACCACCTGCGGATGGGCTACCACCACCTGCGAATGGGTTACCACCGCCTGCGGATGGGCTACCACCACCTGCGAATGGGTTACCACCGCCTGCGGATGGGCTACCACCGCCTGCGGATGGGTTACCAGCCGCCGCGGATGGGTTTACACCGCCTGCAAAGATATTCCAGAAGTTGTCACCAGCGAAAGGATTACCACCATAGGGTAAATCAGGCTGACTGCCACCGCCACCAGCACCGCCACCACCCCCAAATGGGCTACCGCCACCTTCTCCATCACCAACACCACTGAATATGTTGGGGAGGTCTTTCTCAGGGACAACTTCAACCAAGCGACCGAAGGGTGAATCTCTAAGCGGATTGTTTCCACTAGTAGAGGAGTTGCTGCTACCACTATTGCTTGAATTTTCTGCCATTAGAATTAATCCTCTTATTGTTTTGATAAAAATCTTGCTAGCATCGCAACATAAAATAGACAAAAATTAAGTCTGTTGTGTGACTTTTTTGTTGTCTTTTTGTTAGCAGAAGTAGTTAGTAGCTATTAGATTTTTTTTGCTTATCTTTGTTAAGTGTAGATAATCAATTTTTAATCCATTGCTACTTACACTCACAATGTATATGATTTAATTTTGAAGGGCAATGCAAAATATTTTGATATATTTATCAAACTTGTAGATATTTTTAGACAATAATTTAAAAAACTTAGCTGAGATGTTTGTCGAATAAAATTAGATTTTGGTTAAATATTATATTACAATGAACAATCTTTTGATAAATTTGCCAAATTTTTAGATATTTAATTAATCTGCCTTTATCCTGGGTTATATCACTTTTACCCGACGTTATACCACGAGACTGATAACAATAAATAGCACGATTACTGGCACTCTGCAATACGTTGCATCATATTAGCACTACTACGAAGTGCAGCAAAAAAAGGTTCAGGTGAAGGGATTATATCAGGTTCGGTTGATTGCTTATTAAACCCGAAGAACCCCAAAGAGCCAAAGCTATGCTTTGTCTGCCCTCCTGCTTGCGGGGAGGGGTTGGGAGTGGTATGGGTAATTTGGCGGACATGATATTACTTCAGATAAATCAGCAAATTCAATCCCGGAATTGTGCGAGAAAGTGTTCACAAAACGAGAGTGATGTAAATTAAACCCAAACTCCATTGATACCAAGCAAGTGCAGAGATGATGCCAGGTAGATGTTCGTCTCACAGACGGATGTCGTTAAATCCTAATTTAACTAGGTTGTTGAGACTAAAATCATAGTAGTTGAGCCAGTTCCAACTGCGATCGCACAACAGAGGCATGTATCGTTCCCGAAATGTTTGATTCCTTGGTATGACTGGCAAACGTCCAATCAATAGTCGTAACTGGCGAAATGTGCCGTCTTCTGTGAAGTAAGAAACGTCCATTAAATCGTGATAACGACCTTGTTGGTAAAGTCGGATCAATAAAGCCACCGGCACGGGGACAATAATTATTAAAAGACACCCCAATGTCAGCCATTGAGTTTGTTTAAAATTAGCTTTTTCAAAAAAAATACTGCCCTGAAAATTGCTTGGTTGCTTAAATTTAGCAGCGCAGAGGAGCGCAGAGAAACCCCTCTGCGTACCTTTGCGTTTAAAAAATAAATTATGGAAATTGTTCGATCATTCGTCGCTAATCAGTAGAACAATTTTACCTGTCAGAGAACCGCTTTCAATTAGTTGGTGTGCCTTAGCCGCTTCTTTTAAAGGAAACTTGTGGCTAACATGGATTTTTAATTTGCTTTCATCGATCCAGGTGGCACATTGTTCGAGAATTTCTGCATGGTGCTGGAGGTTTTCTTCTAATCCTAGCAACGCTGGTGTGAGCATTAATTCTAAACCAATGCGGAGATTGCGTTGTCTAGCAGTTTTCCAAACAGTGTTGGCATCTGGTTCGAGAATCGTCACAATATCACCATAGACTCGCACTGCGGGGAAGGTTTTGTGAAAGGTTTCGCCGCCTACGGTATCAAAAGCCAAGTCTACGCCTTCGCCGTTAGTCCAATCTAATGCTGCTTGTACAAAGTCTGTTTGTTTGTAAAGAATTACATGATCGGCACTTAGTTGTTTGACAAAATCAGCTTTTTCCTGAGAACCCACTGTGGTGGAAACAGTAGCACCTTTAAGTTTCGCCAATTGAATTGCTACATGCCCGACACCACCAGCACCCGCATGAATCAAAACCCGTTCCCCAGGTTCCAATCGTCCCCGTTCGTATAAAGCTTCCCAGGCGGTGATTAACACTAAAGGCGCTGCTGCGGCTTCGGCAAAGGAGATAGACGCGGGTTTACGTGCTACAAACCGCTCATCCACAACGGTATATTCAGCATAATTACCTTGGTGTGCGCCCAATCCACCATAGCAAAAATATACTTCATCGCCTGGGCGAAAACGCTGAACACTAGCACCCACCGTTTCGACTATACCAGCACCATCACATCCTAAAATTGTCGGCGTGCGATCGGGATAGAAAGTGCCTCGGTTACGAAGTTTAGTGTCAATGGGGTTAATGCCAGCAGCCACCAAACGCACTAAAAGTTCAGTATTCCCTACAGGAATAGCAGGGTTTGGCACTTCCTGTAGTTGCAGAACTTCGGGACTGCCAGATGCTGTCATCAAGACTGCTTTCACAACTCTTTCCTCCTGGCTTTAGATGCACGTTCTTATGCAACTTTAGCGCAATAGGGTGGACACAAAGTTATGTTTGAGGGAAAACTGCGATCGCCGAATAGCCCGCACAACTCTTGGAGACGCTGCGCGTAGCAAGATCCCCGAAGTGGTACGACAAAGCTCAGTGACCATCGTAGACATCGCGTTCAGGTTATAATTAGTGTACATTTAAATGTACACTAATTTATATGCCAAAGTACCTAACCATTACGGAAGCTCGACGACAACTATTAGAGTTGCCGAATGAGTTGAAAGATGAGCCAGTGATCATCACCAAGCATGGTAAGCCAGTAATGGCAGCACTTAGCTTTGAACAATTTGAATCTTTGTTAGAAACCCTGGCAATCTTATCCGATCGGGAGTTTGCCCATCAGCTACAGGAGAGTATAAGCCAAGGGGAACGGGAAGAAACCATTAGCTGGAAGGAAGCAAAAGCCCAACTTGGACTCTGATATACCACAACCCGTTAACACAGAGTATGAAATTGAACTGACACCACTAGCTTTAGAAATGTTGGCTGGTGTTAAAGATCAGCGTCATCAGAAATCTTTGAGCGACAGAATCGACAAACTCAAGATAGATCCAGAAAAGCAGGGAAAACCTCTAATTGACAAGCTTAAGGGATATCGCAGTGTCAGGGCTATCGGTCAACGCTACAGAATTATTTATAAAGTAGAACTAGAGAAAGTGGTGGTTTTAGTGGTTGGGGTGGGACTACGGAAAGAGGGTGACAAAGGGGACATTTATACACTCTTGCAGAAATTGTTAGAGGAATGAGTAATGTATGACGATAAGCTTCTTTGCATATAAGCACTTGTAGAAAAGTGGTTTCGGATTTGAACCGCGTCCCTTGCGCGTCTCGCAGCGAAGGGCGATCGCACTTTTGATTAGCAAATTATACAAGGGTCGATTACTTTTGGTAATGTTATTTGTATCCCCAAGATTAGTAATTTGGGGAATTCTGCATACTTACTCGTCGGTGAACTGACGCAATCTAACAAATACTATTTACATTGAAGTATTATATGTTACTTTGATAAAATATTTATGTTCACCAAAGGAGTCTAAGTAAAATTGTTTAAGAGTAAGAGGAATTTATGACTAAACTCTCCATAGAGCAAATGCTTTACTTGCTTTACACAGTCGCCTACTCAAATGAGGGTACGGTAACTCAAGGTACTGTCAAAGAGCATTTGTCTAAAGAACTCAAAAAAAATGCTGATGGTATATATAACACTCTATATCAGCAAAATTTACTAGAATCTCCCAAGAGAAGGCGGATTTCAGTCACAGAAGAGGGCAGGAAAGCGCTTGTCGCTAATCTACAAACTACAGACTACGAATTCGACTCTTCAAAAGGGCAAAAAGTTCTAAACACTCTTCTGCATTGCCTGAAGCTGACATCGTTGAAAGACTATGTTTCTTCTGTACCTATCGAAGATATGGACTTTGACACATTCGTAGAAAAGTTTAAAGAACTATACTTTGCAGAAAGAAAGCAACAGGAATTGCGTGGCGTTGTTGCTATTTACAGTCGAGATATTGGTCTGAAATTTAGGGATAATCACCCGATTTCTCAATCTACATTGGACAACTACTTCAATACACTTAAATTAACTGGCAAAGTTTTTGCTGTTACCGAAAAAGAAGAAGAAATAATTCAGTGGGTGGAGTAAATAATGCCAGAAGATGCAGGTAAGAAAAAATTTATAAAAGACTTTTTGCAACAAGTTAAAGGAGGTGAAGGTTTCATAGAAGATATTTGGATTGAGCGTGTTGTTAGACCTCCAGGGTCAGATGGTGAGGGATCTACCGCTCTCAGTCTTTCTATGCGAGCAATATCTAATATAACTCAGTTACTGGAAGACGATCTAAGATATACCTTTGATGAGGGCTACTTTGCCTTTAGATTTGTTGCAGCTGCGCTTGGTAGTGGTAAGACTTCACTTCTAACTTATTTACATGAATTAACCAAGACTCAACGTAATTACAGAAGTCTTTCTTTAGTAGTTCGCTTCCCACTTTCTGACTTGTTAAGAGTGGGTGGAGATCATAACTTTGGGATAAAATTGTATTGTTATATATTAGCTCACACTTTCTGGAAATTATTACACAACCAAAACTTATCTCCATCAGTTAAAGAAGTAGCAAAACGTATTCTTAGCGATTTATTAGAAAGAAGCCGAGTTGCTGAACTTGAATCGGCGAAAAATTTCAAAATTCAATTTTATCCTAAGTTTAACAAGTATCTTGTTGACAGTGGAGTGAGTTTTGAAGATTTTTTCTTTTATGTTATCTCTGAAGTCGCAGCTTTAGAGCCAGCTTTTACCTTTGTATACCTTACAGATGAGCTAGATCATCTCCAAGAATATCCAAATTATATTCTAGACACTAGATCACTTTTTAAGGCATTAATTAAAGGAGTGCGCCAGCAGTTTAACTCAAAAGTCAATCTGCTAATCTATCTGGTAGGCACTACAGACAATGTAAAAGGTTTTATTGCTGGAGATATTATATTAGAAAGCATCGTAGATAGAGCGGTTATCAATCTACATAAAGGCTATAGCAACGAGCTTGAAACGATCAGAGCTAAGATTGATGAGCGGATTCAAGGTGCTTATCAGGCATATAAGAATTTTGCAAAAGCATGGGAAGAAATTAAAAATATCCGCTTGAACCCTACTAATAATTTAAGGAAGTTTTGCCAAGACTACGCATCATCAGTACTGGAAATACATGAAAGATATTTTAACGAAGCACCTGAGCAGTTATTTGAAGGCAATGCCCGAGAGTTAGTGGAAGCGCAGTGTCGAACAAAGTGGGCAAGTTATTTGAGTAAATCTGCATATACTTTATCGGCAGTTTCAACTACAACTGTGCTATCAGGTCATGCATTTGACTGCTACGTGGAATTGTTGCATAACCGTACAAGTGTAGCTAGAGCTTTTGGTGAAGCAAAAAACTATGAGCTTTTAAGCGGACACTTGCAGACGTTTGAAAGATGGTTAAGTGATATTAATTTCAAGCCAGACGCAAACCCACCTGATCTAGCTTTTATGATTGCTCCTTCATGCCCATCTTTGTTACACCGAAAGTTAGAGCTTAAAAATATTCAATTTATTGAATCTGAAAAAGTATTTTCAATACCGACACCAGCCTCAACGGCTACACCGACACCAGACTCAACATCAGCATCACCACCTACTGCTATCAATATTAATAAGGCTGACAAAGATAGACTTATTGTTGCTTTCAAAGGTACAGGTATAAAACAAACAACTATCGATAAGCTAATAAACCTTAGACAACGTAAAAGCTATATTCGCTTAGAAGGTCTGGCATCTGATCTAAAATTTACTGATGCAGTGAGAAAAAAACTTCAGGAAAAATTGAATAAAGCGGAGATTTGCTTTTGAAAAGAGTGATAATTCTTTAGAAAGGGTGAAAATATGCGATCGCACCTCATCTCACAACACGATTGTCCCAGGTGTATCATTCCTAAAAAGGAAAAAACCGCAAAACATAATGTTTCACGGCTTTCAGTGTGGTGTGAGGAGTTTAACTATATATCATGATAAAGTAACTGCCCAACAACAACGCACTCGTAACAATTTTGGTAACAGACTTTTTTTTGCAATGATACTTTCAGGTATACGCTGTAGGGGCAATACCCTGCGGGAAGCCGCTTTGCGTCTACATGAATTGCCCCTACCTGAAAATAAGGGTTTTGGCTATTGTTTGCGTAAGCCCTGTTATTTGTCTTTAGAGCAAAGCACCACCACAACTAGAACCACATCCAGCAGTACAACCATAGCAATAAGCAGCAGTTTGTATCTCACTAATCAAGTCTAAACTGTCAGCTTCTAAGAGTTTGCTCACTGTCAAAGTTTCACCATTGCGATATTTCGCAGGCAAATTCATCATTTGGTTAAAGTCGCAATCATATACATTGCCTAGATAGTCAATTGAGAGTTCATCGCGGCACATCAAATGTTCAACTGTGTTGGGATTAAAATGTGACTCTAAAAACTGCAAATAGCTGGTGTACAGTTTTCTCCGTTCTAAATGCATTTTGGTTCTACCAACTGGTAGGTTGGTAATGGTGAAGAGGTTGCTAAACACAATATTAAAATGTTCTTGCAAGAACATTTTGTAATTTCGTTCTAGGTTAGTCTGTTCGGGAGCTAAAGAAAATTTTTCATCCGTGGGTAACTGGGGATTAAATACCAAGTCCAAAATTAAATTTGGCTCTTTACCATAGCCGAGTTGGTTAAGCCACTGCAAAGCTTTGACTGAACTATCAAAAACACCAGCACCGCGCATTTTATCAACATTATCTGCTAGGTAGCAGGGTAGGGAAGCCACAACTCTTATTTGGTGTTGAGCAAAGTATTCTGGTAAATCAGCAAATCCATTTTCAAAATAAATGGTCAAATTAGACCGGACGATTACCTGCTTACCAGTTGCTCTTGCTGCTTCTACCAATGGCTTAAATCCATAATTCATTTCTGGTGCGCCACCAGTCAAATCTACAATCTTAATTTCAGGAAATTTATGGATTAGCGAAATCAATTGTTCGCAAACTTCAGGAGAAAGTTCTTCTGTACGTTTTGGCCCAGCTTCGACATGACAGTGTGTACAGGCAAGGTTACAACGCTTACCTAGATTAATTTGTAAAACAGTGATTCCCTTTTTTGTCAAAGGAGAATTGAGTTTGTTTTTAAATGGTGTGACTGTTGATAGTATAACTTTTGATTGAGTTGGCATTAGTTGCTACTCCTTAAATATTTTCTAAGCTTGCAATAATCTGTAGGTTATTGCACTAATAATTGCAGCAGTTGGTAAAGTTAAAATCCACGATAATAGTATTTGATAAAAAACACGTATATTGGCTTTTTTGCTAGTTAACCCTACTCCAAAAATAGAACCAACTGAAACGTGAGTGGTGGAAACCGGAAGCCCAAATCGGCTAGCTGCAATTACCAGAATTGCAGTTACTATATTTGCTGATAAGCCTTGAGTATGATTCAATGAAGTAATCTTTTCACTCATGGTTACTGCAACTTTTTGGGAGTTGAGTAAACCGCCAAGTGCCATTGCGATCGCAATCGTAATCATTCCCCCCTGAATCGAAAAATACTCAATAACTAGAATGAGTGAAAAAATCTTAGGAGTATCATTTAATCCTCTAGCAAAACTGACAATTCCAGCGCTGAGAAAATGGCAAGTATCAATTATTTTTTGATTGACTGATAGGTTCCATTTTGAAATTATATAGCCAGATAAACTATAAATTCCTGCCCCCAAGGGAATAGCAATAATTGGACTGAGTAATAGAGGCAAAATAAAAGAAGTTCCCAAAGCTGCAAAATTAACTTTGAGTCCGATCGCAACTAATCCAGCGCCAACTAGCGCACCTGTTAAACTGTGAGTTGTGGAAATGGGAAACCCCATGAAGGTGGCTATCAGTACAGTTAAACCTGCAGCAAGAGCAACTGCCAGATGAAACTCTGGTGAATCAGCGATCGCGTCAGGCACTAGTCCTTTCGCAGAAAAGTTTTTAATTAATCTACTTGCCAAAAAAGTTGCAGCAACCGCACCAGCTAAAGTTGTAAAAGTTGCCCACAAAATTGCTGTTTGATAGCTGCTGGTTCGGCTACCAAACAACGTTGCTACCCCTTTAAAGTTGTCATTTGCACCATTAGAATATGCTAAAAAAAGCGTGGCGATAAATAGACTAATTAACAACATTTTGGAGTTTATAAAGAAGAAGTCAGAATCCAAAATCCAGAATCCAGAATCCAGAATCCAGAATCCAGAATCTAGAATCTAGAATTAAGAATGCAATTAGTGAAATATTTAAATTGTGCATTCTTTGCTCAGTCGTACAGAATTATTCTGAATTCTGGCTCCTGACACCTGAATTCTTTCTTAATAAATTAACAGCAACCACTACCGCTATAGTGCCAGGTTGAATTGGTGACAATTATTTCTGCTGGCTTGATAGCCGCAAGTTTAGCAGCAGTTTTATCACACACTGCTGCGGGAATACCTAGCTGGAGTAGATGGCCTGCTGAGTCGTCGAAGAAGGGTTCCGAGCCAGCATAAACTGCTGTTTTTCCCGTAAAGATACAAGCACCATCTTCTGGAATAGCAACTTTAAAGGAGACAGAATCCAGACTTTCTAAAAGTAGGTGTTCTTCTAAATTATAAGTCTGGGAATCTAGTAGACGATAAGGACGACGGGCGCGAATTTCAACTTGACCAAAACCAGCATTTGTAATCCGTTCAGTATACTCTTGATATGTGAGTGCGCCTGATAAACACATGGCTCTGAGTCGTTCATCTTGTTGAAGGTGTGCTGGAATTTGACTAGTAGCAATTGGATCGCTCATCTGCAAACGTCCGCCTGGTTTTAATACCCGATAAGCTTCTTTTAAAGCACGGGTTAAATCTTCTGGTTCAAAGATGTTGAAAAGGCAATTTTGCGCCACGATATCGACGCGAAGATCAGCAACGGGTAAGTTAAAAGCATCGCCTTCACGGATTTCTACAAAACTGCTGTCAAACCACGGATTTTCTTGAGCAGCAATTTCCAGATTGCGTGCAGCTGCTTCCCGCATGGCCCCAACCGGTTCAACGGCAATTACAGCACCTGCATAGCGGGAAAAATAAGCGAATTGCAACGCTTCTAAGCCACCGCCAACACCGACATATAGCACAGTAGGTTGGTTTCCTAGTTCGGTGGGGTGAACGGTGGTGCCACAACCATAGTTCATTTCCTGCATTGGCAAAGGAATTTTCAATCCTGGTAGTTGCAGGGGTGTACTTTGCACGCAACAAAGTCCAACTTGCGGGGTTTCGGCAACTTCGCGGTAGAATTGCGCTGCTGTTTCTAGATAGGTCATGCAGTTTTAGATTTTAGATGATCACAGCTTTGTGCATCCTAATATAATTAACCCGGAGTTGGATGAGTTTTTACTCAGATTGCCAAAAACCCCAAATCTTCCTAGAATAGAAAACCTTGGGGTTTTACCGTTATTTCACACTGGAAAGAGAATGAGGAAGCAGAGTGGAGAATGCCCAATGCCCAATCCCAAATTCAATCACGCAATGTGTAGCCGACACCACTCACAGTTTGAATGAGGCACTTTTCGTTATTGGCTTCAAGTTTCAGCCGTAGGTAGCGCATCTGAAGTTCGATGATGTTGGTATCGCCGATGAAGTCGTAACCCCAGACTTCTTGTAAAATGCGATCGCAGGTAATTACCTGTCGCGGATGGGCCAGTAAATATTCTAGTAAATCAAATTCCTTAGCAGTTAACTCAATTAACCTCTGATCTCGGTACACTTGGCGCGTGCGACGATTTAAACACAGGTCTTTAAATTCTAAAACATCTGCGCCATCTACTAGCTGGCTTCTTCGCAAGTGAGCGCCGACTCTGGCTAATAATTCATCAACGCTGAAGGGTTTAACGAGGTAATCATCAGCACCAGCGTCTAAGCCTGCAATGCGATCGCTCACTTCATCTTTGACGGTTAATAAGATTATCGGCACTTTATCAGCAATACTTCGCAGGCAGCGACAAATTTCCAACCCCGATAAACCAGGCAACATCCAGTCTAAAATTACTAAATCTAGATGTAACTTACGCGCTGCGGTAAGTGCAGTTAATCCATCGTAGGCAATACTGACTTGATAGCCTTCATAATTCAATTCTAATTCGACAAATCGTGCCAGTTTGACTTCATCTTCAACCAGTAAGATGTGCGTCATGATAATGTTAATGATTTCAGCAGGATACGGTAGGCAAAAATACGGTGTGGAAACACTGTCTTCGAGGTGCCAGCTACTTAAATAGCTAAACATCTAAATTAGGTGTACGTTAGCTTAGTATAAACCTGAGTAAGTAACAACCGTAAATTTACAATTACCGATCGCTGCTCGATCAAATAACGATCCGACTGGCTATTAGCAATAGGCTGTGACATCTTCACCGCATTCATCGGCAAGATAACAGAGCGCTTTAAAACGCAAACCAACCACTTCTTCGTATAGGGGATTTAATTTACACATCGGAGGAATGTGAAACAGCTTCCGGCTAAAGAGCGTGATGTCTCGTTCAAAGGGACACTGGGCAGGAATAGCTTTGCACAGGAAATGAGCCAATTTAGAGTTCTGAATTTCTATCGTTTCCAACCACTGGCGGACTGGATGGAGTAGATCATTGTGTAACCGGGTTTGAATAAAACTTGTCATAATTTTTTACCTTTATAATTTCAAGCTAGATGAGTTTGTTGTATTTGAACCTCTATAAATATATACGGTTAGGTTCTATAGTTTTATGCACTGATTGCTAGTTCTTTGGTTCTCTACAGAGATAGAATGAATCTCTAGGCACACTGTTAACTACAGATTAAATTGCCAAAATTCCGGATGATTTGCCAAGGTGAGCATACTAGATATTGCCGGACTGCAAAACTATAGTTAACCAACTTATTTGAGGCGCAGCTACTTACCCTAAAAAAGCATTCCGCTTCAGGTGAACTGCGAAAACTAATGACTAATGACTTTTTTAGTAACAAAAAGTTCCTTTTTGACCGATGGGCACCAAGTTACGACTGGCTATTTCCTTCAGTGTTTTATCGAGCCGTTCACAAACGGTTGCTGGAGTACGTCGATTTACCAGAGTCAGCAAATGTACTTGATATCGGCTGTGGTACTGGACGCTTACTTGAGCGACTTGCGACTCAGTTTTCCGACCTGCAAGCGATCGGATTGGATTTATCTGCTAATATGTTGCGGGTAGCAAGACAGAGCAACCGCCACCGTCCACGCTTAATTTATGTCGAAGGTAAAGCTGAGTCTCTTGCGTTTGGTGATGGTCAATTTGATGCTGTTTTCAGCACTATCAGCTTTTTGCACTATTTGGAACCTAAACAGGTGGTTAGTGAGATAGCACGGGTACTTTCTCCCGGTGGACGCTTCTACTTGGTTGATTTTACCTCCAAAAAAGAGACAGAACCTCAATTATTGCCAGTCTCTCCCCTTGGAATTAGACTCTACAGCCCTAATCAACGTCAACTTCTTGGCTCCTCTGCTGGGTTATTGTGTTTGAATCACCACTATTTACTAGGGCCTGTGTTACTAACAATTTTTGCTAAACCTCAGATTTGAAAATGGGGAGTGGGGAATTGGGAATGGGGAGTGGGGAATGGACGAAAGTAAAGGGTTAAAAACAGGTTGTATCAAGCCTTTTTCTGCGTATCTTAATTAGGACTTACGCAAAATATCTCTCAAACTCTTATTTCTCCGTGTCGCGCCAGTTGCTTCTCCCTACAGCCCTTCGGGCATCCTACGGCAGGCGCTAGCCTCTCACGAATGGGATTCGGGGAGACGCGCAAGGGACAAGTCTCTTAACCGCAAGGGCGCACTGGCTTCTCTGCGCCTCTGTGGTAGCCGGAGGGCAAGCCCTCCGGGTGACGTTCGTACCTCTCTACGAGACGCACTCGCGAACGCTAACGCTGCGCTAACAGCAGTCGCTCATGGGGGAAACCCCCTTCTCTACGAGACGCTACGCGTTGGCGTTAGCCTCTCCCAATGTGAGAAGACCGCGCTGCTTCACAGCTTTGCGTCTACGTTATTCCGTAATTCTTGCGTAAGTCCTATTAATTACGAATTACGAATTACGAATTACGAATTACAAATTACCTCGATGTTCCATAAACACCACAGGAACTCTGAACAGCCTTTTAGCTAATTGCGAGAATCTGAATTTCCCCTTGAGCGAAGACTTGCCTCTTGTACTGGGAAATTGTGGCAAGTCTTCAAAAGATATTGGCACAAAACCAAAGCGACTGTAAAACTGCGCCAATCGTTCACCTAAACATTCAAGATAAAGTGGTTGCGTTGCTGTATTAATCAAATGCTGCGTTAGCAAAGTACCCAAACCGCGACCTCTCCAAGCTGACGCAACGACCAAACTACCAAGTTCTTGCGCCCCGGAGAAATTACGTAGCTGTCCACAAGCTACCAGATTGCGTAGGCTTTGCCCGCCGTAGGCATCGCATTCAACTACCCAAAATTGCTGCCAATTTAATTGGGTTGGGTCGAGTTTCGCTGAAAACACCAGCAATCGAATCGACCACTGATCCCCAGAAGTTGCCTTGCGAAGCATACACCCAGATGGTAACGATAGATTGCTCTGATTCATTAATTACACAATGATTAGTTTGTATCACAATCATCACATCATATTTTTCACCTAGTACAGGTCGACGGAAATAAACCTCCCTTAACCATAGGAAGCGTTGTAAGTTTAAAAAACTCTACATTTCTGGATTTTTCTCAGTATACATGAGTGGTACTAAACAATACTTTCGATAGAGGTAGTAATCAGCCATAACTATATCTGGATAGATGCGCTCCCACTCCTAATCTTCTTAAGATAATGCCAACAATAAAATTATTAGGAATGTAATAATGTCTGAACAACAAAAATCTGGTAGTCAAGAAACAACGCCCAGTTCTTCTGGTGATTACGAAACCCCTGTTGACGAAAGTAAGCGCAAAACTGGCGATAGTGAAAAGAGCGATGCTAAAACCACTGCTACACCAGAAGCACCAGGAGAGGATGGTATAGCAGGTAGCCCCAATCAGGGAACTGAGTCACGTTAATTGGTTTGAAGTTTGCCAAGTTTCAATAATCTACTTGGGTTTTTCTAGTAACCCCGATTTACTAAACTTTGAGTGGATAGTTGTGGTTTATATCACGATTATCCACTCATTTTTGTTGTGTGAGAATCTTTTTTAGGACAATACAGTTCAGTTAAGCTTTTTTCTCTGCCCCTGCAACGCCCAATACGGTTCGGTTAAGAATATTTGTAGGTTGGGTTGAACATTCGTGTTACCTAACAAACCCTGCAATATGTTGGGTTTCGTTCCTCAACCCAACCTACACATTTTTATTTTTTGGGCTTAACCGAACCGTATTGCTGCAAAGCCAGCCTCCCCTGCTCAATAACAGCCTGCTTTAACAGATAAATTTGCTTAACCCAAGCGTATTGGTTTTTAGGGCGGGTAGGACTGGTGTGGTAAGTGCGTAAGCGCAGCTAGGCTATCAACAAGTAAATGCTCTCGCTCAACAAGTAAATGCTCTCGCTCAACAAGTAAATGCTCTCGCTCAACAAGTAAATGCTCTCGCTCAACAAGTAAATGCTCTCGCTCAACAAGTAAATGCTCTCGCTCAACAAGCAAATGCTCTCGCTCAACAAGCAAATGCTCTCGCTCAACAAGCAAATGCTCTCGCTCAACAAGCAAATGCTCTCGCTCAACAAGCAAATGCTCTCGCTCAACAAGCA
>NZ_JAIVFS010000052.1:0-48516 GCF_020829645.1 Nostoc mirabile CHAB5784
GCATCGCAGTACTGATCTACCACGGTGATCGTGGAGGTAGCCGTTCTTGAACCCAATTAAATACCCTTGCTAAGTTAAACTGTTAGTAATTAATTATACTCTCATGAGAGTAATAAAAGAGCGCTAGTGTTATCCAAATAGCTCAAGTACAAAAGACAGTAAATAACAAACCGATACCTTTGGCATTACCAACTATTGCGGATATCAAGCTTAGAGACGGTAGTTCTATCACGGGAATTAGAGTCGCGGCATTTGACTCGAAAGGGCAAAAAATTCAAGTTTCCCGTGGAAATGATTCTAGCTCACTTCCAGTTGCTCAGATACAGCAAATAACTTTCAGTAAAGATAAACAAGCTTTGGTTTATACCAGCACAGGTGAGCTAATTATTCGGGGAGAGAATAACGCTAAGGCAAAGCAAAGCATTTGGTCAGGTATTCCACTCCAGGCATTTCAATTGCTTAACCCAACGCAAGGGCAAGCTTCGGTAGACTTGGCAACGGTAATTGAATAGAGACAACTACGTCAAATTCGGTCGGTGGCTGTGAAGAGTTTATACATAGCAGATGAGATTGTGTTTGAACCTGCTGGCAAGATGACGATTAAGGTAACGCCTACTGACCTTTAGCTTGGATTATGTAGGTGGAATCTACCTAAAAGCTACGGCGTTCCAAAGGTAACAAATACTATGGAAAGGCTAAAAACGTGGTTATGACAAAGCAAAAGGGAAATCAACAGAAAAAGTGGCTTTTTATACTAGCAAAGTATCGTTACATAGCTCTAAATATTAGTAGTATTTTATTGTTCTCAGTGGTGGGGACAGCTGTTAACCTTACTTGCGCTTTTTCTGAAGATTATCCACTAAAAATTGCACAACCGTCAGCAACAAATCAAGATGCAAATCGCGCCTTGCGGGAGGGATTGGAACTTTATCGGCAAGGAACAGCAGATTCATTGCGACAGGCAATTAAGAAATGGGAAGAAGCACTATCCCTATACCGGGCAGCAGGTGATAGGAAAGGAGAAGTTACTGCACTCTTTGGTATTGGTCATTTCTACAACGATTTTGGAGAAAAGCAAAAGGCACTGGAATACTACAACCAGGCTCTGCCCCTATACCGTGCTATCCCCGACAGGCATGGGGAAGCCACCACACTTAACACCATCGGTTCAGTCTACAACGATCTGGGAGAGCCGCAGAAGGCACTCTCATATTACAACCAGGCTCTGCCCTTATTCCGTGCCATTCCTGACAGAAAAGTAGAAGCTACTATCCTCAACAACATCGGTTTAGTCTACTCTGATTTATTGGAAGACAAGCAGAAGGCGCTCTCGTACTATAACCAAGCGCTGCCTTTATTCCGTGCCGTTCCCGACAGAAAAGGAGAAGCTACTGTCCTCATGAACATTGGTAAAGCCTGCTCCGATTTGGGAGACCAGCACAAGGCACTCTCGTATTACAAACAGGCTTTGCTCCTACACCGTGCCGTCAGCAACAGTTTATTAACAGTGAAGCCACACTCGATAAATTCAAAATCCAATCTCCGCGCTTTTCCTACATTCACCTAGCAACGCATGGCTGTTTCCAAAAAGGTGGCTGTCCTAAGTTGGGATTAGAGGAGAACGTCTTGGTGTTTGCTGACCAAAGGTTCAACATTAGAGATGCTGCTTTGTTGGGACTGCAAGATGTTGAATTAATTACACTCAGCGCTTGTCAAACAGGTTTACAAACCGAGTCCAATGGTGAAGAAATTTCTGGACTTGCTTACCTATTTGAACGTGCTGGTAGTAAAGCTGTAATTGCTAGTCTTTGGAGTGTAGGTGACGACGCTACGAAGGCAATCATGGAGCAATTTTACCAGAATATTAAGAACGGCATGAGCAAGGATGAAGCATTGCGTCAGGCGAAATTCAGTCAGATTGATAGCCATCCTTACTTCTGGTCGCCTTTTGTGTTGATTGGCGATGGACGGTAGAGGAGATGGGTAATATTGGGACACCACGTCAAGACAGGTTAGAATGTCTTTGAGTCAATGGTGAAGCGGTAGAATAAAATATTACTGCTGATGTATAACTCGTAGCGAGTTTCTGCGGAACGCTCACGGGGTATATTATTATTGCTCAAATGCCAATGAAAAAAATTAATATATTCGTTAACATCAAATATAATCTAACAAAAATTCAAGTTACAAAATCAACAAATGACTGCAATTATTGACTTAAAAACATTATATGAATCCAATTACCTGCAATGGTTAGAGGAGACTATTAAATGTCTCAGAGCTAGGCAACTAGCAGAAGTTGACTATGAAAATTTAATAGAAGAACTGGAAGATTTGGCTAAAAATGAAAAAAGGCGAATAAGAAGTTTGTTGGAACAAATTATTAGACATTTATTACTTTATCAATATTGGGATTTAGAAAAGCCAAGAAATGCTAATCATTGGGCAGCAGAAATTATTAGTTTTCGTAATCAAATAAATGAAGATTTAAGCGCCAATATACGCAAACATTTAGAGGATAATTTCAGCAGAATTTATAGCAATGCCTTAGATTATGTTAAGGCTAAAACAAAGCTAACCAATTTACCTGAATTATGTCCTTATACCTTAGAGCAAATTTTGCATAAAAATTGGTTGCCTTAATCTCTGATTCTTTGCACGAGACATATTCATATTTTAACTCAGCAATATCATAAAATTAAGTCACTACAATTTATCATATTCTTCTGGTTCTACGTTAGGCACTTTATTCAAAACTTGCTGAAATTTTTCCCAACTACCGCTTTTGACTTTTTCTTCCAAATAGTCTTTGGTCATCCATGCAGAAACTTGTGCAGATAAGGCAATAGTTGCAAGTTGTTCAATAGAAATATTTTCTCTGGCTGCTAAAGCTTCAATTTGTTTATATAAAGATTCGGGTAGCTGTACATTTAAGTTAGTCATGGGATTTCTCCTACTATTTGCAAGAATTCTTTGGGTGAAACTACCCTCAGTCGGAATTTTTGGGCTGCTTGTAAATCTTTTTGATTGTAAGCTAACGCGCCTACATATTGCACAAACTCCGTGTAGACCGTCATTAGTCATTAGTGAGCCAGCGCGGTCTTGGGGGTTTCCCCCATCAGCGACTGGCTGTCTTCGCAGCGCTAGCGAGGCACGAGCGTCACCCGTAAGGGTCATTAGTCATTTGTGTTTACTAAGGACAAAGGACAATTGACTTTGGACAACTTCACCAGTTGATGTGCAATCTTATTAGCGTAACAGCTTAAGTGATGATAAAGTCGGCTTGGCATTCAACAGCTAAATCGATGAGAAAATCATCATCAGGATCGCCTGCTACTGGCCGCCATAAATAGAAAATGCTACATCTATTAGCGATTCTACAAATAGCTTCAATAACGTTGTCAATATCTTCATCGCTCAATCCAAGCTACTCTTTTTCTCGTTTGAGAATTTCTTCATACTCGAAGACTAAGGTGGTAGAGATATTTAACTGCCAACGTCTATCATTCAGAATTGTTAACAGTTTGTAAGATGCACCACGGTTAGATCGTAAACCAGTAAGCAGTACATTAGTTATCAATTACAAGTTGGTACGGATTTGTCATTATTTCGCTATTAGTAGCATTTTTTCCGTAGTGACGAGCTTATGGTCTACCTATCGATCAATTAATTTTTGAATTATCCACTAAAGACCATCCTAAACTGGTTGGCTGTTCATAAACACGCTTTAGAGTATTTACATCTCTAGGAGAAATAGGCGACGGGTTACGAACTTGGGAAAAATATAGCGCATCAGTTTGTAGCGGACTATGACCCCAAATTCCCAGTGCATGGCCAAATTCGTGGCGGGCCGCTGCAATGAGATACTCACCTGTTTGACTGGGGCTTAACAAGATGGTGAAGCGGTGGGATAAAACTTTGTTGCTGGTGTATAACTCGTAAGTAGTTTGTGCCGATCGCGCACGGGTTATATTACTACCAGGGGAAATTTGTAGAGGTGGCGCTTTTCTTACAATCGTAATATCAGCAACTTCTGGCTGTTCGACTATTGTCAAAGGTAAATAATTACTCCACTCCTGTACACCGTGCAATACAGCGTTAACCCATGCTTGAGCTTGTTTTTCACTGATTGATATTGGTGGTTCTACGTAAACTCGAATAGGAAATTGCGACCAGACTAAATAACCTACTTGGGTTGTTGTGACTTGGGAAAAGTAGTCACCACTGTTAGTGCTATCTTGCCACTGTGCGAGTGTGGGCGGTAAGGGATGGAGTTTTGCGGGAGATGATGCAGGGAGAGAGATTATTAAGTCTGAATATACAGATTTTGGTATTATTGTAAACCCATCACTCGACTGGAGATTAGTAAAAATGATTAACAGCCCTGTGCCAAGAAAGAAGGCAAGAGCTGTAATTAACCGTCGTGAAATTAAATTTATTAGGGTGTTAAGTATCGGGTGTTGGGTTCTTCTCCCCATTTACCTATCCTTATTTAGGTAGCCAACCAGCACTTAAAACTACTGTTAAACCGAGAAAAATTACTGTCAATGCCCAAGTAATTCGGTTTAAGGTGTTTTCTGCACTTTTGGTGCTGCTAAATAGCTGGGCTTGTCCGCCAATGGCTCCAATGCCATCACCTTTGGGACTATGCAGTAAAACTAAGATAATTAAACCAGTGGCGGAAAAGGCCCAAATGCCTTGCACGATATTAGTAACTGTCATGGTAGGAATCTCATTTATAAAAAGTTTCAAACAGGGAGTCAGGGTTGGGAGTTAGGAGTTAGGAGTTAGGAGTTAGGAGTTAGGAAAGTTTTAATTCATCACTCTTCACTATTAACTCTTAACTCCTCACTATTAACTGTTTTACAGTCCCACTTGTACGGGAGTGCGAGTGCGTTGCAACTCATATTCTGCTGTTTTCAGCAGCGATCGCCCGGTCATTTCTGGTGGCTGAGGCAGCTGTAAAATCTCTAGAATCGTGGGGGCGATGTCGGATAGCTTGCCATCGCTTCGCAGTTCGACATTTGTACCATATCCAGGGATTTTAACTCTCTCTCCTTCTACCAAGATGAAGGGGACTGGGTTAGTGGTATGAGCTGTCCAGGGATTACCCCCTTCATCTAGCATATACTCAGCGTTACCGTGGTCGGCAGTAATAATTGTTGTACCGCCAGCTTTGATAACGCTCTCTAACAAGCGTCCCAAGCAGCGATCAACTGTTTCAATTGCTGTAATAGTAGCTTCGATTTGACCAGTATGCCCTACCATGTCTGGGTTGGCATAGTTAATTACAACTAGGGAATATATACCCTTTTGAATCGCAGCGATCGCTACATCTGTAACTGCTGCTGCTGACATCGCTGGGGCGTGATCGTAAGTAGCTACCATTGGGCTGCTTACTAATTCCCGATCTTCTCCAGCAAAAGGTTCCTCTAGACCCCCATTAAAGAAATAGGTGACGTGGGCATATTTTTCTGTTTCGGCGGTGCGGAACTGATTCAGACCATGATTGGCTATTACTTCTCCCAGAATATTACTGAGATTCTGCGGCTCAAAGGCTACAGCCACGGGTAAGTCTGAATCATACTGTGTAAACGTGACAAAAGACAGAGGTGTGATTTGCTGTCTTTCAAAACCGTTAAATGTGGGACTGACTAAAGCTTGAGTCAGTTGTCTGGAGCGATCGGGGCGGAAGTTAAAAAATATCACCCCATCCCCTGGTTCTATTGCGCCGGGTGCAATTCGGATGGGGTTGATAAATTCATCTTTTACCCCTTCGGCGTAAGATGCTTGCAAGATTTCCACACCCGTGCGATTATCACCTGTACCATCTTGGGTCATCACGTCGTAGGCGCGTTTGACCCGATCCCAGCGGTGATCGCGATCCATCGCGTAGTAGCGACCGCTGAGGGTGACTATGCGCCCAATTCCTGTGCGGTCTATATAATTTTGCAGCAGTGTGATTGCTCTTACACCGTCAGTTGGGGCGGTGTCACGACCATCGGTGATGGCGTGAATACAAACTTCTGGAATTCGCTGGTTTTTAGCTAAGTCAAGTAGTCCGAATAGATGGGTAATATGCGAATGTACCCCTCCCTCAGAACAAAGGCCTACTAGATGCAGCTTGCTATTCCGAGAACGAACTTCCTGGCAGATTTTGACCAGTGCTGGGTTTAAGGCAATAGAACCGTCTTCGACCGCATCAGAGATGCGTACCAGTTCTTGCGGTACAACTCGCCCAGCACCAATGTTCAAATGACCTACTTCCGAGTTGCCCATTTGACCTTCTGGCAACCCTACGGCTTTTCCTGATGTGCGGATGAGGGTATGCGGGTAAGCTGCCCATAAACTTTCCACAATGGGAGTTTTAGCAGCAACAATAGCGTTTCCTCGCTTTTCCTCGCAGTAGCCCCATCCGTCTAAAATGACTAGCACCACAGGAGCAACAGGTGCTTTGGTCATAGTAAAATTGCCCTTTACTTTTTGTAATACCCGAATGATACCACTGCTAATCCACGCCGCAAGTGAATTTTTGCTTATTAATTTATTTTATGAAAGACTTACAGTTTTTTGAATGATTTTTCAAACTTTAGCAATTTTTATGTAATGTCGGTGATCGCTAATAACAAGTGATTACTTAGTAGTAGCATTTTAGCACTACTACTAAGTCCGTATTCAATCTTTTATTTCTTTTTACTGGAAGCTTTTGCAGCTTTTTTAGCCGCTTTTTCAGCAGCGATCGCAGCTAACTTTGCTTGTTCTTTTTCTTCGGCAATTTTCTGGAGATAGTAATGATAATCTCCTAAGTAAACCCGGAATTCCCCATCACGAATTTCGACGATTTTGTTAGCTACTTGAGAAATAAAGTAGCGGTCATGGGAAACTACAATTGCCGTACCATCATAGTTTTTAAGCGCTTCTTCCAGCATTTCTTTCGCTGGAATATCTAGGTGGTTTGTCGGCTCATCTAAAATTAGTAAGTTCGCGGGACGTAAGAGCATTTTTGCCAACGCCAGACGAGCTTTTTCTCCTCCACTTAATGCCCCAACTGCCTTAAATACAGTATCACCAGTAAATAAGAAACGTCCCAAAAGCGTGCGAACTTCTTGATTATCCCAGTCGGGAACTTCATCATGGATAGTTTCCATGACAGTTTTCTTCAAATCCAAAGCTTCAGCTTGATTTTGCTCAAAGTAACCGGGAATAACGTTATGATCCCCTAATTTAACGCTACCTTCTGTGGGTGGTTCCATACCCATAATTACACGCAGAAGGGTAGATTTTCCAGCACCGTTGGGGCCAAGAAAAGCAATGCGATCGCCTCTTTCAATGAGGAGATTTGCTGCCAAAAACAGGATTTTATCACCATAAAGATGAGTTAAATCTTTAATGTCCACTACTTCGCGTCCACTGCGGGGTGCAGGGGGAAAACGGAAGTGTAGAGTTCTTACCCCAGCAATGGGTGCTTCAATGCGTTCAATTTTGTCGAGTTGCTTTTCCCGGCTTTTTGCCTGGGTACTGCGGGTAGCACTGGCGCGAAATCTATCAACAAAGGTTTGCTGTTTCTCTAATTCTTTCTGCTGACGTTCGTAAGCACTAAGCTGTGCTGATTGACTTTCGGCTTTTTGTGACAAATATGCCGAGTAGTTACCAAGGTAGGTACTGGAAACGCCACGTTCAGTTTCCACAATTTGGGTGCAGAGGCGGTCAAGGAACTCCCGGTCATGGGAGACTATTACCATTGGCGTAATCAGCCCTCGGAGGTAATTTTCTAACCACTCAATGGTTTCTAAATCTAGGTGGTTAGTCGGTTCATCCAGCAGCAACAAGTCGGGTTTTTGCAGGAGGATTTTACCCAAACTCATCCGCATTTGCCAACCACCACTGAAAGCGCTGACAAGGCGATCGCCATCTTCTAGCCCAAACCCCATCTCTGGTAAAATTTTCCCGATGCGTGCATCTAAGTTATAGCCATCCAAGGCTTCAAATTTGCGCTGCAAGCGATCCAACTTGTCGATCAGTCGATCCAGTTCCTCTGGGCTAGCCGTTTCCATCTCTTGTGGCACATGCGCCAGAGATAACTGTACTTCGTTGGCTTCTTTGAAGACAGTCCAAAATTCTTCTCTAACGGTGCGGGTGGGGTCTACTTCAAACTCTTGGTTGAGGTAGGCTATATGTAAGCTATTAGGACGGATAATTTCGCCTGCGGTGGGTTCAATTTCTCCAGAGATGATTTTGAGTTGGGTAGATTTTCCAGCACCGTTGACACCGACTAAGCCGATGCGATCGCCTGGTTTAACTTCCCAGTTGATATCTTTGAGAACTTCGCCTGTGGGATAAATTTTACTTATATGTTCTAGTCGCAGCATTAAGTTTCTCTCAGGTAGGGAGTGGGTGGTTGAGGACGAAGTACTAACACCGCCTCTAATATTAACAAAAATTAACTATAAATTCGTCGTGATCAAGTCTGGGGAGCCGCAAACCAAATTTGGCTTGAGCCACGAATAAAATTTACCACATCTATCTCAAGGCTGACTTTGTGCTAATTGTCTAACTTCTTCGACACTGAAACTAAATGCCTCTGCTACTTGTTCCACAGTCACCCCCAATTTCAATAAGGTGGGTATTAATTTTAATTTGGCTCTACGCTCCCCTTTTTGCATGGCATCATGATAAAGTTTTGCGTTTTGAACTTGGTTTATGGTTAAATCTAACCCCTCTGCAACTTGCTCAATAGTTAACCCTAAATCTAATAGACGAGGTACTGATTGCAGTAAACCTTCCAAACGCCCTTCTTCAAATGCTTCTTGATAAACTTTTGTATCTTTGAAACTCATAGTTCCTATGTTGTAGTCCACCAATTCCTCTACTCCTTGATCAGAAGAATCCTAGTGCGCGGCTTGTCTGACTTCTTCGACACTTAAATCTAACGCCTGTGCTACTTGTTCTACAGTCAACCCTGCTGCCAACATTCCTGGTACTGCTTTTAGTTTACCTTTAAGCTCACCTTGTTCAATGCCTTGTTCAATGCCTTGTTTAATGCCTTGTTCAATGCCTTCCTGAAAGGCTTCCTGATAAAATCTGGTTTGCTTTAACTCACTTAAGCTAAACATTTCTTCCATCTCCTCCCTACTCAGTGTCGGAAACTTATAAGCCAAAATAGTCTCTATAAATTGTAATAATTGTTGCTGTTTTGGTGGTGAGTTTATCTCTGACTTGGTTCTGTCTATCAACTCCCTTGCTTTAGCGATCGCTATGTCGTCGGTTGCAATTACTAATTTAGCAGTTGCAATGCCAATTGGAAGCGATGCAGCTTCACTTAATTCATCCAAATAAATGCGCCTGACGCGCCCACTTGTGAAAAACTCACGGTAATGTTTGATATTGCCTGTATCTACATTCCTGTTTGGGTATAAAACCACAGCACTCCAGTCATTTAATGGTTGATTATGACGGAGGTATAAACATATTTCTGCAATTAGCCGTGAATAAATTTCCCCATCAGCTTGAAATTGCACTTCAACAAAGTAAATCGGATTCTCGCTTCCTTGTGTCGGTAGAAATACACCATCTATTCTGAAGGCTGTTTGTTTGATTTCAACTGATGAAAATTGATAAAGGCTAGCTTTTTCTGGCGGATTACCAATAAGTTCAAAGAAGATATCAGGAAATTCTTGAAACAGCCGATAAAAGATGATGTCTGTTTTCACAATTTTATATCATTTGAAGATTTTGATTTACTGTTTATGTGTTGCTTGATTCTTCAGAACCATCTCGCACTTTCAGCAATTGCTCTTTTGCCATCCCTAATATACGTGATAGTGGCGCTAATAAACTATCATCAAATGCTTCGCCTCCATAAATATTATTCAACTCAGTGGGGGATAATTTAAAGGTGTCGCAGAATTTAGTAAACTCCTGGTTACTCAAGTCAAGCTCTTTTTGTCTATCATGAAGTAAAACTGCGATCGCTCTTGTTCCATGCTTCGGACGTTCACTAGTTTTTACATATTTTTCCATTAAATAATAGACTTTTCTCGTATCGCCTCCCAGTTTTTTAATTAAATCAGTACAAGCCATTTTTAGTGCTTTTTTTAAAACTTCTTCTTCATTTAGAAACTTAATAATTTCGCTAGCATATTCTGGTTTAAAAAAACCTACCAAATCACCTTTATGGTAAATTGGTATATAAGGCTCATTTGATTCAAAATGCCAATCTAACGGTTCGTTGCGTAGAGACATAGCCGCACCCCTAAATATTTTAAGATTGCACCATTTTAAAACCATTTATTCCTTAACTGCCAGTAAAATACCCTATCACTGGCGATTAAAAATCGCAGCTATATAGACAAAACCCACCTCCGTGGGTTTCAACTTGCTGGAGTCCACGCAGACGGACTTAGTTTGTGTAGCCGTTATGCATTTCTACCAGAACCTCGAACTCAACCAAAATTAGCGATCGCCCTGCTCATCACCAAGTGGCTAAAGGCTTCCCATAGGCGCAGTTGGTGGTGTTATGAGGCTTTTGTTAGATATTCAACCATAATGGGCATACTGTAAATATCAAGTGAGTAGCATCGAAACAGGGTAAACAGTATGTTGACGATAACGTGGCAAGAAGAGATTGCATCCTTGAAACAAGATTTGACGAAGGAAATTAAAACAATCTCAGGTAATTCTGAAATTAATATACCTAATCATATTTGCATTAATAACCTGAAATCCAAGTTAGAGCGATTAGATGAAATAGAGAAAATTCTTAGTATAGAAAAATATAAAATTGCTTTTATAGGTACTGTTGGGCAAGGAAAGACTACAGCTATTTGCCATCTTTTTAACTTGATAAGCGACTTCCATGTTTCCAAAACTACCAAGGAGTTACTATCAACGGGATCAGGTAAAACTACTATATGTGAAGTAATTATCAAAGCTGCGGAAAAAAGTTATATAGAAATAGAGCCTTATACAGTTGATGAGATGGAAAATCTTATTTTTGAATTCTGCGACTATATTGCAGATAAAGACGATATTCAAGCAGATCAAAAAATAATTATTTCTACAGAAATTGGAAGGGCTATTAGAAATATCATAAAAATGAATTATCACAACAAAACAAATTATGATGGTGTTAGAAATAGAGCTAAAAGAATTGACACAGCTAAGGAAAACCTTGATTTATTCGGATTCGATGAATTTAAAAAACTTGCTTTGAATAATGCAAATCTGGAATCTAGAACTACGAATAAAATTGAATTTGATAACCAAAAAAATGAGCAAGAATGGATAAAAAATACCTTTGCTGCCATAAATAATGTTGAGCTTGAGGAGTTTGCTATTCCTAGAAAAATATATCTTTATGTGAGCTATGATGTTTTATCTGGCTCAAACTTGTCTCAGTTCGATTCAATTGTGGATACTAAAGGACTTGATGAAAATCCAATTCGTAAAGACTTGCAGAAATATATTGAAAATCAGGATACTATCTGTCTCTTTGTCACTCCCTTTAATGATGCTCCTGAAGCTAATATTAGGAATTTAATAGGTTATCATCTTACCTCTAAATCCAAAGATTTTCATCATAGATTTGTAACTTTGGTATTGCCTCACAAAAATCAACCTGAACAAGTGAATGGATGTGATGGAGATTGGGATACAGGAATTCAAATCAGAAAAGAAGAAGTTCAAGCTACATTCAAGAATTTGAATTTAGATTTTTTCCAGGAAAACATTTTGTTCTATGATGCTTTTAGGTACTACGGTGATGATATATATAGCCAAGAAGATGTACAGGCAGATAAAAATGAATTTCTCGAAGCCATAGCCGAAGTCGTACAACGTAGACGAAATATTTTATTGGACGAAATCAAAAATATCCAAGAAAGCTTTACGAGAATAAAAAATGGTGATGCTTTGACAGTATCAGAAATCAAAGCAATTGAAAATGCCATTCATAAGATAAAAGATTTACGCTATTTAAATAAAAGAGTACCTAGTTTTGTTTATAAAGATTTTATTGATAAATATATTGAATATTATCGTACTGTTTATCGTGCATGGAATACTAAACATGCTATACATAGAAACTTCGGTTATTATGAGCCAAGGAATATAGACATATATTACGATATTAGGGTTATTGCTGAGGGAATAAATGAAGATGAAATGTTGAAGAAGTTTACCAAACAAGCAAAGCAGGAATTAGAAAATATCCTTAATGAGCTTACATCTGCAAATGAATCTTTAAAAACACTTATCCCTGAATTAGTCATACAATTTAATTCATTTTATGACAATTTTATAAGTGAAGTAGGTGTAGAAATTCAATATGAAGCTATAAAAAAACTATCACCTCAAAACGAAGATTCTGAATTTTGGACGGCTCTAATTAAGGAAAAGGGTAGGGTACAGCTTCCAGGTGAAAACTATACAAAGAACGTATGTAGGACATTGAAGCACGAACTTGAAACTGAGCAAAGCTTAAATATATTTTTAGAGATTAAAGCAGGACAGTATTGGGCAGAATTAGTTACTAAAATCTTAAGCTTTTTCGGAGAAAAATAGACAAATAGCAATTTTAAATTGTATGGAAAATAATAAGGGATGCAATAATATTGCGTCCCTAGAACCAGTTTATAAATCAACCTAACTATCTATGACTAGCTTAAGTGAAGAAATATCTAGAAAACTAAATATATATAAAAGAAACTATGCAGAATATACAAAGTGTTTGATTAAAGGCAGGGAAATTGTTTTAGATGGACGGCCAGAGGAAAAAGTTAGACAATTGTTTATCTACTTTTTGGTAAATGAAAGTGGATTATTTCCAAGCAAAATTGATATAAAAGTGGAATGTGATTATCATGATATAGAATTATATAAAACTGTAAAAAATGAATATTTTAAACCATATTCTCCTCCTATAATGATTGTGGAAGTGAAGCGAGAAGAAGAAAATTTGCGTAATCATGAGAAGCAGATTGAAAGATACCTAAAAAAATCTTGTTCAGAAATTGGTATTTTATATAATTATCATAAAATTATTGCTTATATAAAAAAAGACGCAGTGTTTACGAGTAATAATCTCAATAGTCTTGAAGATATACTACCTTTAATCTTGCAAAGTTCTAATAAATTAGATAAAAATTTACTAGAATTTGAAAAAGCTGTAAATGGAAGTTTTGATAGCTTTATTTATCTTGTTAATCAATATGGAAAATATAAACTTAACAGAATAGTTTTCAGACTTAAAGGTGAGCAGTTACCCATAGTAGGATCTTTCTTCAAATTTCAAGAAAACAAGCTGTACTACAATATATATGTTCAAGATGTTCAAAAACAGCAAAGCTGTGATTTCCAAGATTTTGAAAAACTAGTTTCTATTATTTATTGACAAATATAACGTGTCTCTAAATAAAAAATGAGCATAAGAAAAATGGCAGGAATTATCCTTCCCAGTCTTGACGAGTATCGCACATAAAATTGTCTGCGATCGCATCATCAAAT
This sequence comes from Nostoc mirabile CHAB5784, assembly GCF_020829645.1. GTDB lineage: Bacteria > Cyanobacteriota > Cyanobacteriia > Cyanobacteriales > Nostocaceae > Nostoc > Nostoc mirabile. Next base: position 13,504 of record NZ_JAIVFS010000052.1, read on the forward strand.
AAATAGGGGCAATGCTCTGGAAAAGTTCTTAATGGTAAGTTAGTTTCTCGTAGCGCTAAATCGACTCCCGCTTCAAAGCCATCTAACAAGGCTTCTTCTATTCGAGACTTTAAGCTAGGGTTCTGCCGCAGATGCCTATGGATGGCGCGGCGCTGTTCTCGAATTGTTAAAAACCAACTGCGAGAGCGTTGTTCGGGTTGATACTCCCACTTCAAGAGATGACCGAGTAATACACTCAGACAACTCACGAGTTGCCGATACTCCTGTCTGCCCAAAGCTTGAATTTCCTCTTGCAGGTGTTGCCAGTCTAGTTCCATAACTAGCCTCTGCTCTAACGCTTTAGCCTGCTGCTGTGTCCAGCCATAGAAGTCTTGGTCATACAAAAAAGGTTTGTCCATAGAGTTAAATCTTGCCAGCAACGACCACGAGCTAGTTTGATAATTTAAATTCAATCCTGAACAAATATTCAACTTGCTTTAGCTTCATCCCCGGATGCTTCAGCCACAGCAGCCAATCTATCTGCCGCAGCTTGAACAATCTGAGCCACTTGACTCAGAGGCATATACTTGATTTGTCTAAGAATCAGGCTCAAATCTGAGTTTTCTGGTAGTGGCTTGCCATTTAAGTAGCCGAGTAACTGCTCTAAGGTGTAACCGGCTCTTGCTGCAATTTTTGCCAAGTTTTCAGTATCTGGAACGCTGTCACCTCTTTCCCACGACTGAACAGCGGTAGTAGAAACTCCCAAAAGCTTACCAAAGGCTCTCTGACTCATGGAGCCACGAGTTGTTTTGACGATTTCTACCAGTTTCTCTCTACCTTCTGTATTCACGGCTTGGTAGTTACTCAACTGTATTTACAAGTTTACTTATACGTTTATTAGTTTGTATGAATTTATCTAACGTTCTACTTTGTGAATATAGACTAACTACCCCTGTTAGTCATATATTTAATATGTAACTGTAATAAAGCAGGAACTGCTAACCCAGTAATTTTTAGCTTAAAAGACTTCGTTTGCTAAAGCAAGGAAGCTAGTAAGGGTATTACTGCCAATCAATATACGAAGACGGTGCATCATGTTTCACAAGCCACGCAAACTTAATCAATATCGCCGCAAAGGTAAAAACCTTATAGCCACTAATAAAATTAAACCAGAACAGTGGCATATTTCGGAGGCTGAAGCGAAAGAAGCCCTGAAAGCTAAAGGCTACGACGTGAAGCAGATCAAGAAAATCCACCGTCTGAAGCATCAGATATGTATTTCCTACTGGGATGCAAAAGGTAACGTATGCAGCAGCTTTTTTAGCTACCGGATTTTTGCGCGTTGGCAAGAAGAAGCAGAAAAGTTAATTTATACCTGCCAAACCCTGAAGGAATGGGCGAAGCTAAATTACGTTATGAAGTACGAATTTGCCTATTACCATTATCCCAGTGAAATAGAAGATGCACTTCACGAAATATTAGAAAACCACTTATGTGTGTTAAAAGCAACTGCACAACAAGTGGTTTTACAGGATCTTTAACAGCAAAAATTAGTTGGCGGCAGAAGTCGCTAACTCCGCGAGACGTTCTTGCTGGTCTAGAGATATGCAAGATTGGATAAGCGTCTCTAAATCACCCTCCAGAACAGGGTTAAGAGAATAATTCTGACCTAAGCGGTGGTCAGTAGCGCGGTTATCTTTATAATTATAGGTGCGAATTTTTTCCGATCGCGATCCTGTACCAACCTGCGATCGCCGCATGGAAGTTACAGCCTCTTGTTGTTCGCTTAACTTGATTTCATACAACTTCGCCCGCAGAATTTGCATCGCCCGTTCTTTGTTTTGCAACTGGCTGCGTTCTTCTGTACAGAAAATGCGTATTCCCGTTGGTTTGTGCATCAAGTCAACGGCTGTTTCCACCTTGTTGACGTTTTGTCCACCAGCACCACCAGAACGAGCTGTAGTCATTTCAATATCTTTCGGGTCAATGTGAATTTCCACATCATCCACCTCTGGCATAATTGCTACGGTAGCTGTGGAAGTATGAACCCGTCCCCCAGATTCAGTTGCCGGCACGCGCTGCACACGATGCACTCCAGCTTCAAACTTTAACTGGCTGTAAACATCATTACCTTTAATTTCGAGAATGACCTCTTTCCAGCCACCCATTTCTCCACGAGATTCGCTCACTAGAGAAACTTTCCAACCTTGAGTCTGGGCATAGCGGGTGTACATCTGCATCAAATCGCCAGCCCAAATACTTGCTTCATCGCCACCAGTACCAGCGCGAATTTCCAACATGATATTCTTTTCATCATTGGGGTCGCGTGGTAGCAATAAGACTTTCAAGCGAGACTCTAAATGTTCTATTTTTTCTTCAAGTTCTTTTACTTCCAGTGCTGCCATTTCTTGCAACTCTGGGTCACTTGCAGATTCTTTGTAAACCTGACGCGCTCCGATCAAGTCTTCTTGGGCTGTTTTCCAAATTTCATAAGTATTAACTACCTCTTCCAAAGAAGAACGAGACTTAGCAATTTCTTGATACTCATCAGGATTGCTAGCGGTATCGGGGTCGCCAAGACGACGTGTTAATTCATTAAAAGTTTGTTCAACAGATTTTAGTTTGTCCAGTAAGTATGATTCAGCCATGACGAGTGCGATCGCTCCTTAAAAAAATAACAAATTGGCTCGAGCATATAAATGAAAATCGACCCAGCTGATGCAGGGCCGTCGTTAACAGCAGAGCCAACCCGCTACTTTTTGTTTTGATCGTCGCCAGATGTTTGAGTGCTGCTCATGCCGTACTTGCGGAGGAAGCGCTCTACTCGACCCTCAGTGTCAATAATCTTCTGAGTGCCGGTGTAAAATGGGTGATTTCCAGACCAAACATCTACGTGCAATTCTGGCTTGGTAGAGCCAATGGTCATAACAACTTGACCGTTGCAGTAAACTTTAGCATCTGGATACCACTTGGGGTGAATATCAGCTTTAGCCATTGTTCTTTTTGTGATGAATCTATATCAATTATAACTTTCAGGTTTCAATTGGAGCTAGAAGAAAGGAGAAGGGAACAGGTTACAGGTAACAGAAAACTATCACCTGTCCCCTGTAACCTATCACCTTCTTCACCAATGCCCAATATCCTAACGCTTAGAGTACTGAGGTGCTTTCCTAGCTTTATGTAAACCATATTTCTTCCGCTCTTTTGCTCTCGGATCGCGAGTCAAATAACCTTCGGTTTTCAAAGGTGGGCGGTTGTCTGGGTCTAGTTGGCACAAAGCACGAGCAACTCCCAAACGGACAGAATCAGCCTGTCCGGTCAAGCCGCCGCCTTCTGCTTTCACCAAAATGTCATATTCGTTTTCTAGTCCCAGAGTTTCCAGGGGTGCTTTGATCACTCCCAGGTAGTTGGGGTTGAATTGGAAATACAAGGTTCCATCTTTACCGTTCACAATCAGTTGACCGGTGCCTGGAACCAAGCGTACCCTTGCTACTGCGTTCTTACGACGACCAGTCCCCCAGTATACGGCGCGACCGCTATTGGCGTCTGCTACTACCATTAATTTTCTTCTCCAGGAATTGTACTAACTTTTAGTTCTTTAGGTTTTTGAGCATCATGGGGATGCGTAGGCCCAGCGTAAACTTTCAGCTTGGTGAACAACTGCTTACCCAGGCTATTTTTAGGTAGCATACCTTTAACAGCTTGTTCTAAAATCCGCTCTGGTATGCGCTGTTGCAGTTTAGCGAAAGTTTCCGTTTTCATGCCACCGGGACGACCAGAATGGCGACGGTAAAGCTTTTGAGTGCGCTTTTTGCCTGTGACTGCTACTTTCTCGGCATTAATGACGATTACGAAGTCACCTGTATCTAGGTGGGGTGTATATTCGGGTTTCTTTTTGCCTCTCAATACCTGGGCGATTTCACTGGCGAGGCGACCGAGGCGTTTATCTGTGGCATCTACTATGTACCACTCACGCTCAAGGGACGCTTGAGAAGGAAGGTATGTTTTACTCGTTGTCATTTGTCATTTGTCCTTTGTCATTTTTAATTTGTCATTAGTCAATTGTCTTTTGTCATTTGTTATTTGTCCTTTGTCCTTTGTCAGTTGTCCTTTGTTATTCAACGCGATATACAACTTGTTTTTGAAACCTCACTTCCATTCCTCTCTCCGTGTCGGAGAGAGGCTTTGATTCTTGCTCCCCAATGCTAGTAGGGAAAGGGTTGGGGGTTAGGTTTAAGAGTAAAGTTGCACCAGCGTTATTCACTAATGACCATTGTACAGACGCGATTAATCGCGTCTCTACTGACCAATGACTAATGACCAATGACTAATGATTCTTGACTAGTGACGAACTTTGGCAAGGTGTCGTACCAAATCTCTTTTGGAAAGGGAAAATCTGGATAGCCGACTCGCAACAAGCACAAGCCTTGGGGCGGTGCGGCGTGTTTCACTTCTTCCCGGCGTTGTTCTTTCCAGAGTTCGGTGAAGCTAGAAAGTGTCCGTTGTCCAGAACCTATTTGTACCAGCATCCCTACCAACAGCCGTACCATGCCATACAAAAATCCATCTGCCTGTATTTCAATATGGATAAATGGCCCGCTGCGACGACACTCTGCTGCTTGCACCTCTACCCAGGAATGCGATCGCTTTGAGCCTGCACGATGAAAAGCAGCTAAGTGATGCTTTCCCAAGAGAGGTTTCAGGGCAGCTTGGATTAATGATTCATCCAGGGGTGCATAATAATAATGCCAACTGAAGGGTCTTACAAACAAGTTTTGTCGATCTTCAGTGTATATTGTGTAGCGATACCGTCGATAGGCTGCACTAAAGCGAGCGTGCCAACGGTTATCTACACTAGCTGAAGCCCTGATTAATATATCTGGCGGCAGATAGCTATTTAGGATTGTTGCCCACTTGTGAGGCGGAATTAAACCTGTTGCTTCAAAATGGGCTACTTGAGCAGCAGCGTGAACTCCAGAATCGGTTCGTCCGGCACCGTGTAATGTTACATGGTAGCCAAGAATACTAGCGATCGCTCTTTCTATCTCTTCTTGGACAGTCCGTTGTTTTTTTTGCCGTTGCCAGCCATGAAAATGAGTGCCCAGGTATTGGATTACCAAGGCTACTCGATGAGTTTGTGTAGGTTGGTGGCTTTCTAACATACAGATTTTGTCCTTTGTCATTTGTCCTTTGTCACTTGCCCTTTGTTATTCACTAATGACCAATGACCAATGACTAATGACCAATGACCAATGACTTAAACCAATTCAATTATTGCCATTTTTGCATTATCACCCCGACGCGGTACGGTACGCAGGATGCGGGTATAACCGCCCTGGCGATCGCCATATCGAGTTGGAGCTTGCTCAAATAGAGCGTGAACCAGTTGTTTGTCGAAGATATAGCCAAGAGCTTCCCGGCGTGCTGCCAAGGAGCCATTTTTAGCTAGGGTAATCATTTTTTCCACTTCACTTCGCAGAACTTTCGCTCTAATTAAAGTGGTGGTGATCTTACCATGACGGATCAGCTCGGTAGCGAGCGATCGCAGTAAAGCACGGCGTTGATCGGCTGGTTTACTGAGTTTTTTGACGCGACAACGGTGACGCATAATTATGCACTATGAGTTATGAACGGTTTTTCTTAAGGGTGTTTAGAGCCTCTTTCCATTGGCAGGGTGATGCCCAAGCGTCGCTGCAAAGCTTCCACGACCTCTTCTGCTGACTTCTGACCAAAGTTCTTAATTTCTAAGAGGTCTTCTTGGGTATAATCCAACAAATCTGCCACAGAGTTAACTTGTGCCCGTTTGAGACAGTTATATGCCCGCACAGAAAGTTGCAACTCTTCGATGGGTATCTGGGCAGTTGGATCGTCTGGAATCTCCGAACCTGTGTCTGTTGGTTCTAGGGAGATGTCTTTCAACGGGTTGAATAAATCTACCAAGATCCCAGCGGCCGAAGATAGTGCTTCTTGGGGGGAAATACTGCCATTTGTCCAAACTTCCAACAGCAGTCGGTCTTTTGGAATCAAGCCTTCCCCACGAGATTCTTCAACACTATAGTTGACTTTTCGCACCGGCATAAATATTGAGTCGATTTGCAGAAAATCCAACGATGTGGCTTCCTCACGTCCTCGCTCTACGGTGCGATAGCCTTTACCTTTCTCAATCCGAAATTCCATTTCCAGCTTTCCACCCTCAGCGATGGTGGCTACATACTGGGTCGGATCGATGACTTCTACTTCACTAGGCAAATCAAAATGCGCCGCAGTGATTGTTGCTGGCCCGCTAACAAGTAATCTACCAATTTGGGGCTGCGAGGAATAGTTTTTTAGGATAACTTCCTTCATTCTCATGAGGATTTCCAGCACATCTTCCCGCACGCCCGGAACTGTAGCAAACTCGTGTGAAACGCCTGCAATCCGCACTGCTGTAACTGCTGTACCTTCTAGGTTGGAGAGTAAAACTCGCCGCAGTGCGTTGCCAACCGTTGTTCCTTGACCACGATCTAGAGGTTCCAGAACAAATTTACTGTAATGGTTCCGACTTTCTTCAGTATTAGACTCTACACATTCAATCTGAAACTGCGCCACGGATGAGCCTCCCTTTTTCTAAGGTGCTGCTAGCAGACAAATCAATTGCCTCCCGAATTGAATTTATGTCCTGTAGATTATTAGGTATATCAAACTATTAGTATAAGATTACGGTATAGTTTGATACTCCTATTTAGCTTTCAGGCGCTAATAATATTTTGGGTTCCCGAAGTTTAACAGCTTTCCCTCTGCGAAATCTGACGAACTTTTGGTCGCCCAAGCTTTCACACAATGACAATTTCCACGTTAGACGCTCAACTGCTTATTCTAAGTAATTTTAGTTACTTTGATTGTAGCTTTTCGTCCTAAATGCCCAAGTCTTGGTGTTTAAACTCGACGGCGCTTGGGTGGACGGCAACCATTGTGGGGAATGGGGGTAATATCCCGAATGAGTGTAATTTCCAGTCCTGCTCCTTGAAGTGCCCGGATAGCGGTTTCTCTACCTGCTCCTGGCCCACTAACCATTACCTCAATTTGGCGCATTCCTTGATCGATGGCTCTACGGGCTGCACTTTCAGCAGCAGTTTGCGCTGCAAAGGGAGTTCCCTTTTTTGCTCCCTTAAAACCGCTAGAACCAGCACTAGCCCAGGAGATGACATCTCCATTTTGATCGGTAATGGTGACAATGCTATTGTTGAAAGTAGACTGGATGTAGGCCATCCCACTGGGTACATTCCGTTTCTGCTTCTTGCTCCCGGTTTTTTTAGTTGGTTGTCTCGCCATACTTGTTTAGTTGATTTAAGGTAAAACTTGCTCGGATTAGCAAGCGTTGCAAAATTATTTCCCTGGAGCCTTCTTCTTCCCAGCCACTGTCTGCCTTCTGCCTCGACGGGTTCTGGCATTGGTGCGAGTTCTTTGGCCTCTGACTGGTAAGCCCATGCGATGACGACGACCTCTGTAGGTACCAATGTCAACTAAGCGCTTGATGTTCAAAGACTCCAAGCGCCGCAAGTCGCCTTCAACTTGATAGTTGGTTTCTATTTCCCCCCGTAGGGCTGTTACATCGGCATCACTTAAGTCCTTAACGCGAGTGTCTGGGTTCACACCAGTAGCCGCTATAATTTCTTGAGAACGTGATAAACCAATTCCATAGATGTAAGTTAGACCGATCTCGACGCGCTTATCGCGTGGAAGGTCTACTCCGGCAATACGTGCCACAATGAACTCTCCCTATTGTTCTCACAATTACTGTTGGTTGGAAAAACGTGATTAATCGCGTCTTTTCGTTTTAATGATGATATGCGTGTTACAACTCACTCTGTTGGTAAGAGTGTTATCCTTGACGTTGCTTGTGCTTGGGGTTCACGCAGATCACCATGACGCGACCACGACGTTTGATCACGTTGCACTTTTCACAAATTTTCTTGACTGAGGCTCTAACTTTCATGCCTTTTATTTTTTGACTCCAAATATAAAATTATAGCATTTCTAGGGAAATTAATCCAGTTAAATGACTCGCAAACAGCCAAAAAAATGGTTTTATGGTAAAATTCTCTACATATACTTACTTCTTTCTTAGTCGATAGGTAATTCTGCCTTTGCTCAAGTCGTAAGGAGTTAGCTCTACCTTGACGCGATCGCCGGGCAAAATCTTGATATAATTTCGGCGAATCTTGCCGGAAATGTGAGCTAGCACGTTAAAGCCATTGTCCAAGTCAACGCGAAACATCGCATTGGGCAGGGACTCTGTAACCGTGCCTTCCATTTCAATCAAATCTTGCTTAGACAATTTGTTTTTTCCTCAACTCAACAATTTCGTGTTCAGTTGCAGCACTTTATCTGCAAGAGAACACACTTTAAGAAATATATCAACAGTTTATTAATATATCTTAGCTAAAATTGATCTTTTTCTTGATATAGGGAGTGGGGAGAGACGCGATTAATGGCGTCTGTACTGCTGAATTCCCTATTCCCTACTCCCCTTTCAGGAAGCAATTACCTTTTGCAGTTCACTAGTGACATCTTCTTGGGACTGATTGCCATTGACTGTTAGGAGTTTTTTGCGATCGCCGTAATAATCAATTAAAGGTGCAGTTTCAGCGCGGTACACTTCTAAACGACGACGAATCACCTCTTCGGTATCATCTTTTCGTCCTCTAGCTAGCAAACGTGCGATTACAACTTCATCTGGTGCATCTAGATTGACTACCCTTTCGCCACTCTGATGTATTTCTTGCAGTAACTTCTCCAGAAAACCTGCTTGGGTCACTTTGCGGGGAAAACCATCAAGAATCCAACCATTTTTGGCATCTGGTTGACTGAGGCGCTCCTGTACCAAGTCTTGCACTAGCTGATCGGGTACTAACTCGCCGCTATCAACATAAGCTTGAGCCTTGATTCCCAAATGAGTTTGCTCTTTCATGGCTTGTCTTAAGATTTCACCAGTAGAAATATGGGGAATATTCAAGTGTTCAGCCAAAGTTTGAGCTTGTGTTCCTTTACCCGCTCCAGGTGGCCCCAAGAAGATTAATCGCGTCACTATTATTTCACCATTCCTTCATAGCGCTGAGAGATGACATAGGTTTGGACTTGTTTGGCTGTCTCAATTGCCACACCCACTAAAATTAATAAAGAGGTAGCACCTATTCCTTGGAAAGTTTTCACATTCAAAGCGCTTTCCACGGCGGTAGGGATAATCGCAACCAAGCCCAAAAAGATCGCACCCAAAAAAGTGAGTCGGTTGGACACGCGTTCGATATACTCGCTAGTAGCCTTGCCGGGACGAATTCCAGGAATACTAGAACCCATTTTCTTCAAGTTTTGCGCCACATCTACTGGGTTGAGAATCAACGAAGAATAGAAGTAGCTGAAGAAAACGATGGAAATCATGTAGACCAAGGCATAGACCCAGGAGCTAGAACCGCCTGGACTCAGATAAGTGTTAACTATATTCGCCAAATCGGCATTTTTAGTAAAGTTGGCTATCAGCAGTGGCAAACTGAGGATGGCAGCAGCAAAAATAATTGGCATCACGCCGCCTTGATTTAACCGCAGGGGCAGATAGCTACGCTGTTCTGCCAACACTCGCCGACCTACTTGGCGACGAGCCGAAATAATTGGGATGCGGCGCATTCCTTCTTGCACAATTACAATACCAACAATTGTCGCCAGGAAAACTAAGATCAGCACGATCACGCGACCCACTGTTTCCCGACCACCGACTTGCACCAAGTCGATGGTATCGCCTAAAGCTTTTGGTAATGACGCGACAATATTGACAAAAATCAACAATGATGCTCCGTTACCAATGCCACGTTCTGTAATAAGTTCTGATGCCCACATTACGAACATCGAACCAGCAGTCAGAGCGATCGCAGTTTCAGCTACAAAGATAGGCCCTGGCTTTAAGGCAAATTGCTGGAGGAATAATGCCGAAAAAGCTGTACTTTGTAGAATTGCCCAAACTACAGTTACATAGCGGGTAATTTGCGATATTTTTCGCCGACCTGCTTCGCCTTCATTTTTCTGTAAATTTTCTAAAGATGGAATTGCTGCGGTGAGCAATTGGATGATAATAGACGCATTAATGAAAGGCAAAATCCCTAAAGCAAAGACTCCTAAAGTCGAAAGTCCTCGCCCGGAAAATATATCCAATAAGCCAAATATGGAATTATTGCCCGATATGGCTTCGGCAAATCTAGGTCTATCAATTCCTGGTACGGGTAAGAAGATACCCAGGCGAACCAAAATTAAAATACCGACGGTGACAAGCAGCCTACCTCTGAGGCCAGCTGCTTGCGCCATCTGCATAAAAGTTTCTTGAGCCGTTGGGGCTTTATCTCGACTGATCATAGAGTGCTACCTTTATAGTGAAACAGGCGCTGACAGCGAGTTGGCTTCCATTTAAGTGCGCTGTTCCGGCTCACTCATAAGACTTCACAACTACCACCAGCTGCCTCAATTTTGCTACGAGCTGAACCTGTGAAAGCTGCCGCTTGTACCTTGAGCGGAATGCTCAATTCCCCGTTACCTAAAATTTTCAATGGCCCCTTGACAGCAGTCAGGATACCTGCGGCTTTCAAGGAGGTCAGAGTTACTTCCGTATTAGCAGGAAGGGAGCCTAGCTTCTCTACATTAATCGTAGTGTAAATCTTCTGATTAACAATCGGAAAGCCCTTCAGCTTAGGTAAGCGGCGGTACAATGGCTGTTGACCACCTTCAAAACCTGGACGAGTGCCACTACCAGAACGAGATTTTTGACCTCGCATACCTAAACCAGCACTGGCACCTTGACCGGCAGAAATACCTCTGGCTACACGCTTCTTGCGTTTCTTTGAGCCTTTTTGCGGCTTAACATCGTTGAGTCTCATGATGTAATTAGTTCTTGTTTACACAAAAGCTCTGTAAGTGGGACTCTACTAAATGTAGAGACTTTCAATAGGAATACCGCGATCTTCCGCGACTTCAGAAAGAGTTCGCAGTGTAGATAAGGCATTGACTGCGGCTCTAGCATTATTGAGCGGATTGTTAGAGCCAAGTTGCTTGGCTAAGACGTTACGAACTCCTGCTAATTCCAGCACAGTCCGCACAGCACCACCTGCAATTACCCCAGTACCAGGTGAGGCTGGGCGCATCATCACTTTCGCACCGCCACCGACACCATTAATGGGATGGGGGATGGAGTTGGATTTGGTAATGGGTATATCAATGAGGTGTTTTTTGCCGTCGGCTACGCCTTTTTTGACGGCGCCAATTACATCTGAGGCTTTGCCTACTCCGACACCAACTTGACCGCGTTCGTTACCGACAACAACGATCGCTCGGAAGCTGAGTTTTTTACCACCTTTGACCACTTTACTTACGCGTCGGATTTGGATAACCCGTTCTTGCCAAGTGGTTTCTTCTTTTTTGGCACGCTTTGTTCTACTTTTACGCTCTGTTGCCATAATTTAGTGCTCTGATGAACGTCATTTGTCTTTTGTCATTTGTCCTTTGTCATTTGTCCGTTGTCATTTGTCCAATGACTAATGACCAATGACTAATGACCAATGACTTTAGAAATCTAAACCAGCTTCGCGTGCTGCATCAGCTAATGCTTTGACACGACCATGATATAAGTTTCCACCGCGATCAAAGACTACTTTGGTGATGCCTTTTTCTAGCGATCGCACTGCAATCAATTTCCCAACTTGCACCGATGCGTCGCGGTTTGCACATGACGCTAAACTAGATTTCAGTTCTGGTTCTACAGTCGATGCTGCCACGATGGTTTGATGCTGAGTATCATCAATTATCTGGGCATAAATATGCTCATTAGAACGAAATACCGCTAAACGCGGACGTTCTGTAGAGCCAATAACTTTACCACGAACGCGCCGATGACGACGGTTTTTTGATTCTCTACGAGTAAGTTTCATTTCTACTTCTTACCACCCTTACCAGTCTTACCAGCTTTCCGTCTGACCACTTCACCGGCATAGCGAATGCCTTTACCTTTGTAAGGTTCTGGTGGACGAACGGCGCGAATTTTGGCGGCTGTGTTGCCTACGATTTCTTTGTCATAGCCGCTAACAATGACGTTAGTGGTACCTTCTACTGCAAACTGAATTCCCTCTGGTGGTTCAATTTGCACTTGATGGCTGTAACCCATATTTAAAAGTAGGTTACGCCCTTGAAGCTGTGCCCTGTAGCCAACACCTTGAATTTCTAAACGGCGTTGAAAACCTTGGGAAACTCCCTCGACCATGTTGGCAACTAAAGTGCGGCTCAAGCCATGCAGTTGCTTTGAGGTACGAGTTTCATCCCGACGATTTACCTGTAATATGTCTCCATCTTGAGAGAGTGAAACATTAGGTGTGAGAGTGCGAGAAAGTTCTCCTTTCGGGCCTTTCACCACAATATTCGTACCATCGATCGCCACTTGAACTTTGGCGGGAATAGTAATTGGACGTTTACCGATACGAGACATGACTTTTTGTCCTTTGTTATTTGTCCTTTGTCCTTTGTCCTTTGTCCTTTGTCCTTTGTCCTTTGTCCTTTGTCTTTCACTAATGACCAATGACTAATGACCAATGACTAATGACAAATGACTAATGACCAATGACTACCAAACGTAACAAAGCACTTCGCCACCCAAGTTCTGACGCCGCGCTTCGCGGTCAGTCATAATGCCACTGGATGTAGAAATAATGGCAATGCCAATACCGCCTAGTACTCTTGGTAATTCTTTTCTATTGGAGTAAACACGCAAGCCTGGCTTACTCACTCGCTTTAAGGCGGTGATTAGAGGCTGACGATTCTTACCTTTGTACTTCAGGGAAATCACTAGGTTGTGTTTTACCCCTTCTTCTGCTTCTTCGATTTCAGCAATAAAGCCTTCCTCCCGTAGCACTTTGGCAATGCTCCGGGTCATTTTTGTAGCTGGCACTTGTGTAGTTTGATGCCGCGCCAGGTTGGCATTGCGGATGCGCGTCAGCATATCTGCAATTGTGTCGTTAGCCGCCATCGTTCCCTCTATAGATGAACTTATTGATCGCGAAAGGGCATTCCTAATTCTTTAAGTAAGGCGCGTCCCTCTTCGTCGTTTTTTGCTGTGGTGATGATGGAAATATCCATCCCACGTACTTGATCGATGCTGTCGTATTCGACTTCTGGAAAAATTAGCTGTTCTCTAACACCCAGAGTGTAGTTACCGCGTCCGTCAAAGCTTTTAGGGCTAACGCCGCGAAAATCTCGAATTCTCGGTAGTGACAGGCTAACTAGTCTATCGAAAAAGGCATACATCCGTTCGGCTCTGAGAGTAACCATGATCCCCACAGGCATCCCTTGACGAATCTTAAAGCCAGCGATCGCTTTTTTCGCCCGTGTCACCACTGGTTTTTGACCTGTCACCAAGGCAATTTCATTAATGGATGCTTCCAGCGACTTCGCATTTTGAGCTGCTTCACCCAAACCCCGGTTAATAGTAACCTTTACCAACTTCGGTACTTGATGAACATTGGTATATTGAAACTGATTGATCAGTTTGGGGACGATTGTCTCTTGATATAAGGTTTTGAGTCTTGTTGTCGCCATAGTTTTTTGTCCTGATATCCCTGGGCTTGGTCAGGGAACTTTTATTGTCCTTTGTTATTCGTCCTTTGTCCTTTGTCTTTTTACTAATGACTAATGACTAATGACTAATGACTATTTATCCAGAATCTCGCCAGTTTTTTTGAGTTTTCTGACTTTTTTGCCTTCTGATGTAAAGGTATAACAAACACGACTGGCAACGTTTTGCTTGGTGGAATAAAGCATCACGTTGGAGCTATGAATTGGGAACTCTTGGGTCATAATTCGCCCTGATTCCCCTTCTTGCTGGGGTTTGACGTGCTTGGTTTTAATGTTGACACCTTTGACGATGACTTTACTCAGTTGGGGAAGTGCCTGGATAATTTCACCAACTTTTCCTTTGTCTTTGCCAGCAATCACTTGTACGGTGTCGCCAGTTTTAACGTGCATTTTGTGGAATACTTTGGGCGTACCCTGTTTGGCTGCCATTAAAGCACCTCCGGAGCCAGAGAAACAATTTTGGTAAAGTTTTTATCGCGCAGTTCCCGTGCAACTGGGCCAAAAACCCGTGTGCCTCTGGGATTACCGTCTTTGTTGATGATCACAGCAGCGTTATCATCAAAGCGAATGCTCATACCGCTGTCACGACTTACAGCTTTACGAGTGCGGACAATTACTGCTTCGACAACATCAGACTTTTTGACAGCCATGTTGGGTGTAGCATCTTTGACAACGGCGATAATTTTATCGCCGATAAAACCATAACGACGGTTGCCTCCGCCTAAAACGCGGATGCACATTAGTTTGCGGGCACCGCTATTATCTGCGACATTCAAGTAAGTCTGGGGTTGAATCACAATTATTCTCCCTTGTAATGTTGTTAAAAACTAACAACGATGAGGTTTAAGTAGGCTTGACGTTCAAAATTTCTGTGATTTTCCAGCGCTTGGTTTTGCTCAGGGGTCTAGTTTCCTGAATGCGAACGCGATCGCCTACTTTACACTTATTTTCTTCGTCGTGAACTTTATATCGTTGGGTGTTAACCACAATTTTGCCGTACTTGGGGTGAGGAGCGCGGTTTTCTATGGCTACTACCACAGTTTTTTGCATTTTATCGCTCACTACCAAGCCAACTCGTTCTTTAACTGCCATAATCTCCTACTTTTTTTCTTTAGCCGATTGACTTGCTGCCCGTTTGCGTTCTGTTTCTAGCGTCAGCAATTGGGCTAGGCGGTGGCGCAATTGTCGGAACTGGTGGGGCTTTTCTAGTTGTCTGGTGGCTTTTTGCAAGCGCAACTGAAATAGTTGTCTTTTGATCGCGACAATTTCTTCAGAGAGTTTCTCGTCACTTAATTCTCTTGCTTGTGAAATCTTGGGAAGAGGCATAAGCTACTCCTGCTCCTGTGGTTGAGAGCGCACAATAAACTTAGTTTTTATAGGCAGTTTAAATGAAGCCAAACGCATAGCTTCACGGGCGATTTCTTCAGAAACCCCACCGATTTCAAACAAAATTCGTCCTGGCTTGACTACAGCTACCCAAAACTCTGGATTACCTTTACCGGAACCCATCCGGGTTTCAGCAGCACGCATGGTTACAGGTTTATCAGGGAAAATCCGAATCCAGATTTGTCCACCCCGACGAATATAACGGGTCATTGCCCGACGAGAAGCCTCGATTTGCCGAGAGGTAATCCAAGCAGGTTCTTGCGCTTGGAGTGCAAAATCACCGAAGTTGAGGGTGCTACCACGGCTGGCTAGTCCCTCCATCCGTCCGCGCTGTTGTTTGCGGAATTTAGTTCTTCTAGGGCTTAACATGGTTTGTTACTTGTCATTTGTCATTTGTCCTCTCTTACAAAGTTCTCATGCCTGCGGCAAGCCGCTGGCGCGTCTACGGAGGAAACCTCCGCTCAGACTTTGCGCTTTGTCATTTGTCATCTGCCATTTACTAATGACTAATGACTAATGACTAATGACGATTTATCCTTCATTTGAGCGGTCTTCAAATTGCTGGCGACGCCGTTGTTGTTGACGACGACGGGGTTCACGTTCGCGATCGCGGGGTTCACGTTCGCGATCGCGGCTTGCAGGTGGTGGCGGAGTTTCTTCCTGTCCAGGAATAATTTCTCCCTTAAACACCCATACTTTGATGCCCAGAATGCCGTAAACAGTCTTTGCCGTGCAATAAGAGTAGTCAATGTCAGCCCGTAAGGTATGTAAAGGTACTCTACCTTCACGAGTCCACTCTGTCCGGGCAATTTCTGCACCGTTGAGCCGACCGCTAACTTGGATTTTAATACCTTGGACACCAGCGCGTTGGGCCCGCTGAATCGATTGCCGCACTACCCGCCGAAAGGAAACCCGGCGTTCTAATTGTTGAGCAATATATTCGGCAATTAGGTAGGCATCAGCATCAACTCGTTGGACTTCAACAACGTTAATGCGAATTTGGCGATTACTACCCAACAACCCTTGGAGTCCGGTACGCAAAGATTCGATACCTTGCCCACCACGGCCTACTACTACGCCTGGTCTAGCTGTACGTACTTCTAAGTCGATTTGGTCGGCTTTGCGCTCAATCCGCACCTCGGAAATTCCGGCGTTGTTTTGAGCCTGCCTACCCAGCTTTTGTTCTATATATTGACGCAGTTTGTAGTCTTCTTGTAAAAGTTCTGGATAGCGATCAGGAACAGCAAACCAACGGGATTGATGTTCATGTGTAATACCCAGACGAAAACCAACTGGATGAATCTTCTGTCCCACGAATGCTTCCTCTAAAATTTCTTACTTTACGCAATTTATTCGTGTAAAAAAGCTTATTTTTCTGGGGCTGCTGCAACGGCCACAGTAATATGACACGTCGGCTTGCGAATTTGGTAAGCTCGACCTTGCGCTCTTGGTTGGAACCGCTTCAGCGATGGCCCTTGATCGGCATAAGCCTGGGTAATCACTAGTTGAGTTCGATCTAACCCAGCGTTGTGTTCGGCATTAGCAGCAGCGCTTCTGAGAACCTTCAAGATGGGTTCAGTGGCGCGATAGGGCATGAATTCTAGGATGATTAATGCTTCACGGTACGATCGCCCGCGAATTTGATCGAGTACCCGACGCACTTTGTAGGCCGAGATGCGGATAAAACGAGCGATCGCTTTTACTTCAGTAGTATTAGTAGCCATAATTTTCTCCAATTTTGTCCTTCGTCCTTTATCTTTTGTCCTTTGTCCTTTGTCGAAAGCTAATAACTAATGACCCTTCGGGTGACGCTCCTGCGTCGCTACCGCAACGCTTACGCCAGTTGCTCATGGGGGAAACCCCCAAGACCGCACTGGCTCACCAATGACTAATGACAAATGACCAATGACTAATGACTACCTACCTGCTTTTTTGTCGCTTTTTCCATGACCTCTGTAGGTGCGTGTCGGGGCAAATTCACCCAACTTGTGACCTACCATCTGTTCATTTACAAAAACTGGAACGTGTTGGCGTCCGTTGTGAACAGCTATGGTATGTCCTACCATTAGAGGCAAAATTGTCGAAGCTCTTGACCAAGTTTTAATAACTTCTTTTCTGTTATTGTCGTTGAGCTTTTCAATTTTCTTTAGGAGATGATCCGCAACGAAAGGACCCTTTTTTAGAGAACGACCCATAGTTCAATTTTGGATTTAGGATTTAGGAATTAGGAGTGAGGAATTAGGAATTAGGAGTTAGATTTTACTCTCAACTTATAACTCTTAACTCCTAACTCTTTAAGATTCACGACCACCGCGACCGCGTTTAGAAGATTTACGGCGACGACGCACAATCAATTTGCTGCTCAGTTTCTTGCGATTGCGTGTCTTCGCGCCCAATGTGGGTTTACCCCAAGGTGTAACAGGCCCCGATCTACCGATAGGTGCCCTACCCTCACCACCACCATGTGGGTGATCCACTGGGTTCATGACGCTACCTCTAACTTTAGGACGGCGACCTTTCCAGCGATTTCGCCCTGCTTTACCTGCACTCAGGTTTCTCGCATCGGTGTTGCCTACTTGCCCAATGGTGGCGTAGCATTCGCGCCGAATCAAGCGGACTTCTCCTGAAGGCAACTTGAGAGTTACATAATTACCTTCTTTTGCCACAACTTGAGCGCTAGCACCAGCAGCACGCACGATTTGACCACCTTTGCCAGGAGTCATTTCTACGTTGTGAACACCAGTACCCAAGGGAATTTTTGAAAGAGGTAAAGCATTACCATCTTCAAAAGGAGCTTCAGGCCCAGAAATAATTATTGTTCCAACTTTCAACCCGTTGGGATGGAGGATATACCGTTTTTCGCCATCTTGGTAATATAAAAGGGCAATTCGGGCATTGCGGTTAGGATCGTATTCAATTGCTGCGACTTTGGCAGGAATATTATGTTTATCCCTTTTAAAATCTATGAGTCGGTAAAGTTGTTTGTGTCCGCCACCCCGGCGACGACTGGTAATCCGCCCGGTATTATTCCGACCTTTGGCGCGATGCTTCGAGGTAGTTAGGGATTTTTCTGGCTTGGTTTTTGTGATCTCCGCAAAGTCAGAAACTGTGACTTGGCGAGTGCTGGGGGTATAAGGGCGATAAGAACGAGTACCCATAATCTATTTTGGATTTTGGATTTTGGATTTACTTAATTTCGGATTTTGAATTTTGGATTTAATGAGTGTTTAACTGATTGCGACCATCTTTGGTACTTATTTCAGTAAACTCCTCAATCTAAAATCTAAAATCTAAAATTCCTAGACTTCTGGGAATAGAACTTGTCTAATCTTGTCTTCATCCCCAGGTGCGACGGTAACAATGGCTCGCTTATATTGGGGCTTATAACCAATAAATTTACCAACGCGCCGCTTTTTACGCGGTGGTAGGGTGGTGTTGACTTTTACAACCTTGACCTGAAACAAGTCTTCGATCGCAGCCTTGATTTCTGGCTTAGATGCTTTTGGAATTACTTCAAAGGTGTACTTATTCTGCTCCATCAAGATAGTCGCTTTCTCGGTGACGATTGGGCGACGCACTAAGTCGGCAAGGTCGCGGGGGTCAAAGCTAGGCACTGTAGACCTCCTGAATTTTTTCTAGGGCTGATGCCGTAACTACAATTTTGTCAGCGTGCAGTAAATCAAAAACATTTAACTGGTCGGCTGCAATTAGTTTTAAATTTTCAATGTTGCGGGCTGACAAATAAACGTTATCTGTATCCGCAATTTTAGACAAAATTAACAGTGACTTGCTTTCTGGTACGACTCCCCAACGAGCAAGGGCTGCTACTAATTCTTTAGTCTTTGGGCGAGATAGCTCGGTGCTAAATTCTTCTACTACGATCAAATCCTCAATGCGGCTGACAAATGCTGTCCGCAGTGCTAAACGTCGCTCTTTGCGGTTCAACTTGAGGTTGAAGTCTCTGGGCTTTGGCCCAAAGATCACACCACCACCACGCCACAGTGGTGAACGAATAGACCCTGCACGAGCGCGACCAGTACCTTTTTGTCGCCAAGGTTTACGGCCACCGCCTCTGACTTCTGAACGAGTTTTTGTACTGGCATTTCCTTGACGAGCATTAGTCAATTGCCGTACTAAGGCGCGGTGCACAATATGAGACGCTGTTTCTTCTTTGGCAACGCGCAACTCGAAGGTCGTCTCGCCGACCTGTTCTCCTTGCCAATTTTTAACTACGCTTTCAACCATCTTTGTCAGTTGTCCTTTGTCATTTGTCATTTGTCCTTTGTCAGTTGTCATTTGTCATTTGTCATTTGTCCTTTGTCAGTTGTCCTTTGTTATTCACTAATGACCAATGACTTTTGACTTTTGACTAATGACTTTTGACTAATGACTTTTGACTATCCCACTATTTTTGCAGGCACAACACTTACTAGAGCACCTGGTTTACCAGGAATCGCTCCCTTAATTAGCAATAAGTTGCGTTCTGGATCAACTCGCACTATGGTCAGTTTGCGGATTGTGATGCGTTTCCCACCTAAACGGCCTGCCATCCGCTTACCTGGATAGACACGACCTGGTGTTGTACCAGCACCAATAGAACCGGGCGCTCTGTGGTTTTTGGAACCGTGTGACATGGGCCCCCGACCAAAGTTGTTGCGCTTCTGGTTTCCGGCAAAGCCGCGACCGATACTTGTGCCGACTACATCGACAATTTGACCTGCACTAAAAATATCTGCTTTAATCTGTTGACCTAAAGCATAATCACTAGAGCTATCGGTGTGATATTCATTTAGGTGACGCAATGCTGGGGCAGATGATTTAGCTAAATGACCCAGTAGTGGTCTGTTCAGTGCCTTTGGTTTGACTTCGCCATAACCAACTTGAATGGCAAAGTAACCGTCGGTTTGTTTGGTTTTAACTTGTGTAACGGTGCATGGCCCTGCTTGAATGACAGTTACAGGAATAGCTACTCCTGCTTCGTCAAATATTTGGGTCATGCCCAGCTTGGTGCCGAGAATACCTACAGACACAGTAACTGGTTCTCCTTTCTACTTGCTGACCTTGGAATTGGACTCTAGAGGACACGCTTTGTACGCATCAGTTTAGGCTGGGTTAGCCTGCGAAACTTGGAATGGCTTAAATAAACTGCTCCAAATGCTTTCGGACACAACAAAGCGTGTCCGTACTGCTTGGTGAATCTGTTTAGCTTCACTCACTAGATCACCAGAACAGCCACAAGTCCCTTCCCATTGGGAAGGAGTAACTTCTGGAATCAATGCAAGGCGCTACAGCTTTAAGCTGTGTGCAGCAATGCTTTCGTCCAAGCAATTGCTCTGGCACTTTCTGGAGGCAGCGCTGTCGGCGGGGTTTTCCAATTTTCGCCTATAAGACGGCTTCCCGGAGGTTGGCTACTGCCGTGTTGCAGTTGGACTTAAGCGGTTTTTACCACCCAGTATCCGTTAACTGAGACTGACGTAATGCCATGAAACCAACATTGCTGCTCAGTTTTTACATCCTTAAACACCTTAAACTATTGTTTAAGATTTTGCCTGCTTTTTCAGAGGCACAGGAGTAAATGTACTGTGGAGCTTTGGATTGGCTTTGGTTCTTCGCCCATAAGCTCCAATGTTGACCTGAAAGCTTCCTTAGTTTACCAGTCTATGATCAATCTGAGTTAGATTATCCAATTTGGATTGAGTCATCAGCTTTTGATGCTAACACTATCTCAAAATGACAGTAAGAAGGGAGTCTAATTTGCGTCTTTGGTCACAATCTAATAATATAAATTATTTATTTATGTTTGTCTAGTAATTTATAGAGTTATTTTTGGGGAGTAGGGAGTAGGGAGTAGGGAGTAGGGAGTAGGGGAGGCAGGGGAAGAAGAACTATGGATTATTGCCCAATGCCCAATGCCCCATGCCCCATGCCCAAAAAAATCCTTTTAATCTATCGGTTCAGGGTAAATAATAGAGATATCTAAGTGGGATAAGACGAAAATCTATGGCACTAATTACCACTGGCAACGGTTTAATGCGCGATCTGGAAAAATTTGGCGCTCTTGGCGTGTATGTACCTCTGGAAGGGGGTTATGAAGGTCGATATCAGCGCCGACTACGCGCAGCTGGCTATACCACCCTCCACATTACCGCCAAGGGGTTGGGCGACATAGCTGCGTATCTCACAAGAATTCATGGAGTCAGACCTCCTCATCTTGGTAAAAAAAGCACTGGTAGTGGTGCGGCAGTAGGTGATGTGTACTACTTACCACCAATTATCAATTATCATCTAGAACAGCTACCACCAAAGTCAAAGGGGCTGGTTTTGTGGATTATTGAAGGGCATATTCTTTCCAATGAGGAACTTGAGTATTTAACGAATTTGCCTCAGCTAGAACCACGAGTAAGAGTAGTCATTGAGAGGGGTGGCGATCGCGCCTTCCGTTGGACTTCTCTAGAAAAAACTCTTTTAGCTAGTTAGTCCTTTTTCATTAGTCATTAGTCATTTGCTCATGACTAATGACTCACTTCAATCAGCATTTCAATAATGCTGGGTCGAAAACCACAAGACGCAAATAACCGCCGTGAAGCCTCGTTAGCAATTGCTGTATCAAGACGAATTTGTTTGCCGCCCATCTGATGAAAGCGTTCAACACTTATTAGTATAAGAAAGCACAGTATGTGGTAAATTTTACGCAGTATCGGGAAAAAGTTTTGCAGAAAATTCAACGATTAAAGTACAGGTTGTAATCAAGGCTTTAACTAATTACGAATTACGTAGCTTGCTTCTCGCCGGAGGCGAGTATTACGAATTACAAATTACTTTAATCCTGTTGGTGAGCGAATTTATAAGCACCCCACAGAGAAAGAGCGATCGCAATCACTAGCAAAATCGGTATGCTGTACCAAGGAAACTGAGACAAAGGTAAATGGGCAGCTGCACGCAGTCCGATGCTGGCGTAGGTGAGTGGTAACAGGTAAACTACGACTTTGAGGGCAGCTGGTAATGTACCAGGGTCAAAGAAGGTTGCCCCTAAGAATGACATGGGGATAATTATAAAATTGTTGTAGAGTCCAACTGATTCGAGCGATCGCACACTCAAACCAACAATCACCCCTAACCCAGCAAATACTGAACAATTCAGCACTACTAACAATAGAAATAGTGGGTTGAGAAAATTCCAGTTTCCAGTCAACAGCACCGCTACCAAAATCACCGAACCCGATGTCATCAACCCCCGCACTACTCCCGCCAGCATTTTTCCGATGTGCAACGCTAAGGGGTGTATGGGAGTTAACAACAATTCCTCGAAGGTTTTGGTAAATAGTCTGTCTCCACAAATCGAAAATGTCGTTCCACCAAAGCTAATCGTCATCGACGATAGCGCCACCATCCCTGGTAATATGAATTCTAAATAGTTGTTATAGTTACCACTAATCCCTGAGCCAGGTTTGATGGAACTACCCAAACCCAAGCCAAAAGCTAAAATATATATCAATGGGGATATTAAGCCTGATGCAGCAACTTGTACGATTCTGACACGTAAATCTAACCAATCTCCCCAAAAAATAGTCAGACTATCAGCTAGAAGGATTTGAAGTTGCGAAGTTTTGAACTTCTTGCTTGAGAATAACGCTCTTTGAGATGTCACTTGTTTCTAATTAGTTATTAAAACTTACTTAAATTTTAATTTACATTGTTTGACATATCAATTACTAGGGGTAACAAAAATATCTAATACGAATACAAAAAATTCGTCGGGGAAAGTTATAAGCACAGGTTTCTTCCGCTCAGACTTTTCGCAAAATTACAAACAAAAAGCTAGATAATCCAAGCATTCTGACTGCATCATTTGTGCAAATTGAATCAAGAATATCTGATAGCTATCAAAAATATGCTATAATTGGTTAATAAAATATAGAAGTTAAAGACAGTTGCTCTGTGATTTTGATGTGAAGCAGCACAAAGGTAATAACAATTCCTTAACCGGCAAAAAAATAAAAATACTCACCAATTCTTCAAGATGGAAACAATAACCGACAAGGTTGAAATTCTGTCCAGATATCTAGATAAGTTCCTATTTTTCTCATTTAAAAAGAATATCGTACAGAAAGTCACAGGCAATTACAGTCAAGACTAGGCATACTGAAAAGAGGGAGAAAACTTTAGACCACTCCCTGCGAAATCGGCGTGAAGGTGATTAAGCAACAATGAGACGTAAACCTACTGGTAAATCGGCTACTACTTCTAAACCCTCTATTTTCCAATCCCCTTTGTTTAACTTCACTACCATCGCAATTATGGGAGGAGTGTTGATTTTGGGAATTGGGATTGGCATTGCTTTTAGTTCTACAGCCACGTTGTCCCCATCAAATGTAGCTTCCCGTGACTTCATTGACACCAAAGCACCAAACCCTGAAATTTGTGTGCAGTATGGAGCCAGCGCGATGGTAATGGACGCTAGACTGTTCGTCACTCTCAGCCCCTTCAATGTCTATGTTTCCCAGCCCAGTATGCGTCCTGGATGCGTGATCCGACAAAATAACTGGGCGCTTTTAGAGCAACGTAAGCTGGTGACATCTGATCAGGTAAGAGATTGCAAAAATCGCCTCAACACCTTTGGCTTTACAGGTAACTTGGACAGTGACAAACCTGATATTAGGTGTATATATCAGAATGAAGCTGCTCAAAACTTCTTCAACGCTCAACCAGGAGCAGTTGGAACACCTCAGGAAACGGACAGATTTTAGATTTGGGAATGGGGCATTGGGCATGGGGCATTGTGGGGAGCCAGCGCTGTGGTGTTAGCGAAGCGGTAGCGAGTCATCGAGCGTCGGCAACGCGGTCTTCTCCCAAGGGGAGACGCCAAGGGCGATGGGGGTTTCCCCCATGAGCGATTGCCGTTAGCGCAGCGTTAGCGAGTCCTCGAGCGTCAAGGGTTTCCCGACTTGAGGCGACTGGCGTCATGGGGCATTGGTTATTAATTCTTCTCCCTCACTCCCTCACTCCCTCACCTCCCCTGCTCCCTATCGGTTTTTAGGAAGGGGTTGACCAAACTCGATCACCTGGGGATTGGGAAGATTGGGGATTGTTGGAACTGGAAATTCCGACATACCGAAAGGAGGAATGCTATTCAAGTTACCGGGTTGATTTGGGAAAGAAGGAGGGGGAAGAATCAAAGCAGGTTGTTGAGAGGATGTATTAGGAGTTAGGGGAGGTACGGTTACAAAAGGCTGCCCTGAATTATTAGTAATTGTTGAGGGCAGGTTATTTGATATAGGCGGAACCGTGAGTAAGGGTGCTTGTAGATTAGTAGTGGTTACGGGTAGGTTAGTAGGCGGCTTTTGGGATGTTTGAGGTTGTTTCTTGGGTGACGGTGGGGAGTTCCCTGGTTTGACGGCAGTAGTTTTACTAGAAATAACCGGACGTAATACCCAGCGAGTAGAGTTTTTTCGGGAAACGGGTTGCAGTTGTATCTGTTTGGGATTTAAAACAGCCCCTGGTGCTAAATCTAGGACAATGCGTGTGCCATTTGCGTTCAGTTGAGAAACACGAATGCTTTTGATTGCTCCAGAATAATTTTGTTGTGTAATAATTTTGCCTAACTTAGTATTCGGTAAATCTACAACAAGCCGAGATGGTTGGGCTAGGTAAAAATAACGGGGGGTTGTGCCTGCTGAGAGGGTGATTTCTAGTTGCTGTGTCTTGGGGGAAAAACGCCAATTTTCTAGCTTTGCCACTGGTGTAGCAGCAGTAGTGCAAGTTTCGAGCGCGATCGCTGCACAAAAGCCTAATAGACTGATGCTAAATAGCTGCTTGCGCCATTGGCAAAATTGCCTAGTCTTTAGTCCCTGATCCATTCTTTTTATCTGCTCCATAAAACCCATACAATGCGCTCACATTGCTGTTTACTTCGCGCTTTCAATCCTGTAGATGCAATTAATCCCAAAGACGCGATTAATCCCGTAGATGCAATTAATCCCAAAGACGCGATTAATCGCGTCTCTACTCACTCTCAATTCAATTAGCTTTTTGGGGCACAGCAGTAAATTTCAGAGTTTGTGGAATGCCCTTTACGGTTAATTGACCTGTCATATTACCTTTATCCACAAGTTGCATTTGAATTGTGACTGAGTTCAGAGGATCATTTTGGGGGCGAGGAATATTACAAAGGATTGATTTACCAACTTTTCCAGATAAATTTAACTGTTGATTTCGGAAGATGCCTGCCAGAGAGTGGTTTTCGTCAGTATTGGGGTTAGCGTTTGCCGATAAGACAGAGGCATTTAAGTAAATACCCGACTGCTCAATGTTTAACGTCAGAGTATCCGATTTTTCACAGTTAGGCAAATTCTCTGACAGGGTTAGACGATACCGACCGTTAATTGGAGGAGGAGCCTTGAGATTGTTTTCCCCGTAAACGGTTACAGTTTTAAACAACACTAGCACTGAAGTTATTGCTACTCCGTAAAAAGTTAAAGATTTGAGGTTGAAATGATTCATGAATTTCAACTCCTCAATGTTGGCTCTTGACTACTAACTTCAGGAAGCATAGAGGCAAGGTGAGCAGTGACTTGGCTGTAGCGGCGGGTAATCAGCAGGGAAGAACGACATTGGATGGCTAGTTGATCTGTATATCTTCCCAAGGTTTGGCGCTCGATACCCCAAGCGCGGCTGGTGCCAGCAATAGTTAGGTCTACACCTTCTGAGGCTTTAATTACGGCTTGGATTGGTTCTGGGGCTTCAATAATTTTGATTTCAATGCGATCGCGTACACTGGTGGGCAATTGTTCCATCATCGTGTGCAGTTCGTAACTCAATTCTTCCTTGGCTTGATTTGCTACTATCTGTAATATCTGCAACATACAAGTCTCACGATTGATTAGCAGTCTCAGAGCTAGTATTAGTGCTAAATCATCATGGATATTGGCTGAATAAGGTACCAATAAACTTTCTAATTGCTCTTTGCCTTTATCTACAAACACTGCTACATCCACTGGGGCAGTGGTAAGCATTTGTCCGACTCGTCCACCTAAACGATTACTACTAAAAGCTGGCCGATGCCAGCCCACGAGAATTAAATCAGCTTGTTCTAATGTGGCAATCTGTGCTGTTTCGCGGGCAACGTTGCTGGATATGCGAACGATAGGATGCACACAAGAACGAGTTTCTGGCGGTTCGAGAGTATTAATTAATTCTTGTAGCTGCTGGCGACGCTGGGTGATTAATCTGTCTGCTTCAACTGGGGTACTTTCAAAAGCATAGTCTTCTTCAAATTCAATCAGGCTAAGAGGGTTAACAATGGCAGGATATCGGTAATTGAGAGCGATACCTACGGCGGGCTGCGCCAACGCTACTGCGAACTGTACTAAACCTTTTTGGGTACTTGGATTAGCCACTGGCACTAAAATTCGGAAAGGATGAGGGGAAGTTTCACTTCCAGCAGAGGTATCTATACCTTTTTCTCCTTCCGACTCCGGTTCCATGACATCTAACCTGATCAGCTTTTTCGGATATGTCCATTCCAGCAGTGGCGAGGTCATGAATGTAGTTACCAATGCCATAATTACCAGCATGGTAAATACTAAGGGGGAAATTACCCCTAACTCTAGACCAATGTTTAGCACTATCAGTTCGGTCAAACCGCGAGTATTCATTAACCAACCGAGTGCCGAGGCTTCCCGTTTACTAATGCCACTGACACGGGCCGCTACATAAGTGCCAACATATTTGCCTGCGATCGCCACTCCTAAAACCAACGCACACAAAAGCCACAATTCTGGACGGTTGAGTAAGCCAATCTGTGTCCGTAAGCCACTGTAGGCGAAAAATATTGGCAGCAAGAATATTAGGACAAAATCTTCGGTTTTTACTGCCAATTCCCGCACCAAATCTTCATTTTTGGGCATTGCTGCTCCCAGTAAAAATGCTCCAAAAATTAAGTGAATACCAATTAGTTCGGTGATTAATGCCGACGCAACTACTGCCATATAAATCCCAGCTAGCAGCAATTGGCTGAGGCGTCCCGCACGAACGTAGTGTTTAGCAAGGCGTTGGAGGAACCAACGTCCCGCCGTTAACATCAAGCCGATATAAACTATGCTGGCGATAATTGTGGGTATGGCACCTGCAAAGTCACCAGTTCTAGCTACAGCGATCGCTACTGCTAATAGACACCAAGCTGTCACATCATCGACTGCTGCACAAGTTAACGCCAACGTTCCTAAACGGGTTCCTTGTAAATTGTTTTCAGTAATGATTCGTGCCAACACTGGAAAGGCAGTAATCGACATCGCCGCCCCCAAAAACAAGGCAAAAGCGGTGAAAGATACACTTCCATTGGAAACTACGGGATAAAGGATTACCGCTAGCAATGTTCCTAAGGAAAACGGCACCAAAATGCTGACATGAGAAGTTAAAACAGCTACTTCTAATTGTCCACTGAGATATTTTGGATTAAGTTCTAGCCCAATCAGAAACATGAAAAATATTAGTCCCACCTGAGACAGAACATTTAGAAAAGGAAAAGTTTCTGGTGGGAACAAAGAAACTGCTAGATCGGGAGCAACTAAACCAAATAAAGATGGGCCAAGCATAATTCCGGCGACAATCTCACCAATTACCAGTGGTTGCTTAATGGAACGGAATCCTAGTCCTACTAGCCGTGAAAGCCCAATAATAATCAGCACTTCAACCAGAACGAGAATAACTATATGCATGGTTTCCTCAAAATTAAGTATCTGGTTTTCCTAAGATAATTCTTTAAAAGACGGGAAAATGTCAAGCTTGTTAGATACAGCCAAGGTTAATTTGTGCTTCGTCGTCATGTCAATTATTATTACAATGGAGTTGTAGCAGTGAAACATTAATTTTGATGATTTTAGGAGCTACATCTCTAAGAGCTTCCGTAACGATAGCAAGAAAATTAGTTAATAGGCAGCCAATTTGTAGTAGTGCTTAAACGCCACTACAAACAACTTAGCCGTTATAGCCAGAGTCAAAGCAGAGAATTTTTCCCAATTACTAGGTAATTAATCTTATATTTAAATTTGCTTAAGCGGAATATTTTTCGTAGCTTGTACCTTGCAACAAAAAGGCAATCAGTGATGATGCCATGAGTGTAGTAATGACTGCCATAATAACCATGATAGTGAATAAAGTTGGGGTAATTATACCTTGCTCCAGACCAATGTTGAGGATGATTAACTCCATCAAACCACGAGCATTCATCAGAGCGCCGATAGTTGCAGATTCGCGCCAATTTTCCCCCGCCAATTTTGCAGCCAACATACAAGCAACACCTTTGCCAAGAATTGCGATCGCAATAATTAAAAACGTAATTCCCCATAAAGTAGGTGTATTTATTAATCCGATTTTAGTATTCAGTCCAGAGAAGACAAAAAATATCGGTAACAAAAAAGAAGTAGTTAAAAACTCTGTATGTTGGCGAATTTGTTGGGCGAATTCTCCCCGCGGTGTCACTGCTCCTAGCACAAAAGCACCAAATATTGCATAGATACCTGTGACATCAGTAAACCATGCACAAAACATCAAAATTATCAACATTAAAGTTAGGGTTTGTTTGTTCACACCTGCATCGCGTTTTGTCATGCGTGTGAAGGCTCTTAGTAGAGGTTGAGCCAGAAAAATGGCAAATAGCACGTAGCAAATGCCACCACCAATTGCTAAGATGGCAATGCTCAGAGAATTTTTCACGCTAGCAAGCACGATCGCTAGCAAACACCAAGCAACTCCATTATCTACCGATGCTGCACCTAAAGCCAAAGTACCGAAGCGGGTTTGTGCAAGACCGCATTCGTAAAGAATGCGAGCTAACATTGGAAAAGCCGTAATTGTCATCGACGCACCTAAATACAAAGCGGCTGACCAAGGCGTTACTTTTGGTTGAAAGAAATCACCATTGTGATAAAACCAAAAAGATGCGATCGCAGATGGTTATTTATCATTTGAGTTTTAGCCAGCCCTTGCGGTAGAAGTAAAACAGCATACAGCCAGCAATACTCAACATAATCAGCCAAAGGAGAGGGTATCCCCAGTCCCACTCCAACTCAGGCATGGATTTAAAGTTCATCCCATAGACACCAGCAATAAATGTCAGGGGTAAAAAGATTGTTGAAAATACAGTCAGGAAGCGGATATTCTCATTCATGTGGTTGCTCATTGAGGAGAGATAAACCTCCATTAAGCTAGAAGCAAGCTCCCGATAAGTCTCTACCATATCGATTACCTGCACTGCGTGGTTATAACAATCGCGCAAGCAGACGCGCACCTCATTCTTGATCAGATCTGAATCTTCCCGCATCAGCCGATCAATAGCATCGCGCTGAGGCCAAATTGATCGCCGCAGCATGAGCAACTCGCGCTTCATCTCGTAAATTTTCTCTAAGGTATAGCGATTAGGAGAACGGACAACCTCATGTTCGAGTTCTTCGAGTCGTTCGCCATAGTCTTCTAGCACTGGGAAAAAACCAGAAATTATCACATCAATTAGACAGTAAAGCAGGTAGTCTGCTCCTTGTTTACGGATAGCCCCTTTGTCACGGCAGATGCGATCGCGTAATGGATTAAAGCAACTATCGTGGTCAAACCCTTCCTGAATTGTGAGTACATAGTTTGATCCTAAGACAAGGCTCACCTGTTGACGGTCAAAGCCCTTACCCTGATCATCAGCTTTAACCATGCGACAAATTATTAATAGCTGGTCATCATAATCCTCAAACCTGGGACGCTGAGGCACGTTCATGATATCTTCGAGGAGTGAACGATGAAGGTTAAACCTTTCTCCAAATTGTTGTAGGAGATCTTCGCGCCCCAACCCCTGTATATCGACCCAACTCACCGATTCTGCCCTTAGATAAGGCATACATTCCTCTGGTGTATAGGGTTTGTGGCGAACCGCTTCTTCCGACTGACTGTAGTTAATCAGCCCAATCTCTGTCGTCAATGAGCATGTTAATGGGCGATTCTGCGTCCTCAGTAATCTTGAGGGGTTCGGATGAACCAACCGATTGACTCTAGCCATAGCTGTTTAAGTAATTCTTTTTCTTTATTATTTCTTAACTTAGGTATTACTCACTACTTTATTCTTTAAAATCTATTTATTGAGGTTCCTTCTTTGCATTTTCATAACCACTCCCCACCCCGGAAACGCCAACGGGGAAAGATAACTCGCATCAGGCTTTGTGAACTAATAAAAATTGCTAGCCACACGACGCTATAGTGCAACAAAAAAACTGCTAACGGTAGTTCTTCTTTAGGTAAAGGTATTGGTAAAAAGCCAAACAGTTTTACTCCACAGAACACAAACACCAATTCTGATATACCAGCTAATAATTGATAAACTCCAGGCCAATCCCTGTCCCAGCGAAATTTTTGGAGATAGTTATAAAGCACATCCCAACCTAAGCCAAAGACGCCGACATAACCAAGTATCCAAAAATAAACCGAGTTAGCATTAGAACCAATCAAACCCATTGCAAAAGGCAAAGACACAAGTACGCCCACTGTTGCAAGTAATAATAATCGAGTTTGCCAACGACCAAATAAAGTTGGTGTCATAGAAGTGCTGAATAAAAAATAGGGAAAAGATGGATTTAAAAATTCAGCACTATTGCAGTGCTTTTTGCAAGGATGGGAGATACGAGAATATTAGATTAGCCCCAAAGCATCAACATATTTATCTGATTACGATGGCTTAAGGTGGTAATCAAATTTAGAATGGTAACTTGAAATTGCATCCCAATTGATTACATCTTCTAGCAAAGCTTGATAACCCAGTGTATTGGGATGAAGACCATCTTCACTCAAGCGTTTAAGCCGCCAATTTTCACCGCGTTCCATCCATTGCTCAAAAATATCTAAATAGGGAATCTGCCGTTTGGTACAAGCAATTCGAGTTGCTTCTTTGTAGCGGTACTGGTCGGCATGATTATAGTAAAAGCAATCTAGAAATGGCATCTTGGCTTCATCCACTGGCACCATGCCCACAAATAATACAGGACATAGTTGCTGTGCTAAATCTAGCAGAGAAGCAATTTCTTTTTCAAACAATGTAAAATCTGTGTAACTTCGACCATCAAGACGCGCCAACCGCGCTGAGTCATTCACGCCTACGGACAAAATAATCAAGTCGGGAACACGATTTCGCAGTTCACCCCGGTGGCGAAATTCGACTTCTAGCCTTTGGGCTACTTGTTGCGTGCGATCGCCTCTTACCCCTAAATTATAAAGAACATGACCCGCACTATCCGGCAACATCCACCATCGCCGTAGTTGCTCGATCCAGCCTCCTTTTTCCGGATCGCCGAATCCATAAATTAAGCTGTCCCCCAGTGCGACAATCTTCATTGGCTGAAAGTGATTTGGTGGTACAGACACCTGCATTGAGGAAGAAGCTAGAAATGTGTGCATTTAAGAACTATATTTTATATCTTTACAAGATTCTATACATTTCTATACCATAGATGGCTATCTTTAATGTCCAAGCATATATGGGGTTTCTACTTATTGATGCAGTTTCAAGGTTAATATTGCCGCATTTGAGCTTCTGAGGGTGAACGTTGAGCTTCTGAGGGTGAACGTTGAGCTTCTGAGGGTGAATGTTGAGCTTCTGAGGGTGAATGTTGAGCTTCTGAGGGTGAATGTTGAGCTTCTGAGGGTGAATGTTGAGCTTCTGAGGGTGAATGTTGAGCTTCTGAGGGTGAATGTTGAGCTTCTGAAGGTGAATGTTGAGCTTCTGAAGGTGAACGTTGCACCTTTGAGCTTGAAAGTTGCACCTTTGATGCTGAAAGTTGCACCTTTGAGCTTGAAAATTGCGGTTTAAAAGCTCAAGTTGGAAGTTTGGTACTGAAAACGGCTATGCGATGTCTACGACAGGCTACGCCTACGCACCATGTTTCATTTTATTTTAGGTATAGGTGAGCGCTCATACTGCGCTAAATGAGTCTGAGAATCGAACCGCAGAGGCGCAGAGGACGCTGAGGAAGAGAGAAGAGGGAGCGTTAGCGCAGCTTATCGTACTCCTACTCTTAAGCAAGCTACGCGTAGCGTTCCATTGGCGCAGCCTCTCGTAGAGAAGGAAAGGTATCGCTATTATATAACCGTGTATTTGCTTAATTTTGGCATCAGTCGTTAGGATAAGTTACAGGTGTAAAAGTTATATCTACTGGTAGCAAAGATGAATATTGACCCTGTAGTTAATACACTTAAAAGTATTGCTAAACCTGCGGCTTCTCTAGTTATTAATCAAGCTCAACGCAATGAAACTGTAGTTAGAACCTTAAAACAATTCAATTTTGACCCAGTACAACCACCTAAAGATGTTGATGGTGTTTATGTTTATTCTTTAATTGAGTATGGTGTGGATAAGCAGGAAGTACTGCTGAATCTTTTTCGAGAAAGAGAAATTAAAAATGCTTTTTGGAGTGCTTATACTTCAAATAATCCCTTGGGTTTCTACAAGGAAGTAGAAAAGTTTTTGCAGGGGAAGGATTCAGAATTTGATATCCGATTGATGAGAATTGAACTGCGATCGGAGTTAGAGGAGTTTGGGGAAATATTTATTAAGGTTGCTAAAAGAAGTAAATCAATAGAGTTTGAGCCTTTTCCAGAATGGAATTTAGACGAGTACTCAGCAGAATTTAAGTCGTTAATTAGAGAAAAAATTCGCTCGTTTTGTGGTCGTCAGTTTGTTTTTGACGCATTTAAGCAATTTTGCGACAAAAATCGCAGTGGTTACTTCACAGTGCTGGGTGACGCGGGGATGGGGAAGAGTACCATTGCTGCTAAATACGTCTGGGACAATAAATCACCATGCTATTTTAATATTCGCTCCGATGGTCGCAATCGAACGGGGCTATTTCTTGAAAGTATTCGCAAACAATTAATTAAGCGTTACCAGTTGCAGAATGCCCAGAAGGCTAATTTAGCAGATTTACTAGAACAGGTTAGCAAAAAACTGAATGCTGGCGATCGTCTGGTAATTGTGGTTGATGCGCTGGATGAAGTCGAACAAGAAACAGGGGGGAATCTTTTAGATTTACCGCCGTCGCTTCCTGAACGTGTTTATTTTCTGCTGACTAGACGACCATATACCATAGATAAAAAACGCTTGTCTGCACCAGATGTCCCGGTAGAGGAGCTAGATTTAAGCGCAACTAAGTATGTTGATTTGAGTCGTGAAGACATTAAGGAGTATATTCGGTTCTTTTTGAATGTCGATGAAGACTATAAGAAAGCACTTAGACAATGGATTCAAGACCGCAAAGTTGATGAGAATGATTTTGTTGAGCAGGTAGCAACTAAGAGTGAAAATAATTTCATGTACCTGCGTTATCTTTTGCCAGGAGTTGCTAAAGGTGACTATAAAGACCTGAGTTTAACGCAATTACCCGATGGTCTAAAGGATTATTATCAAGTTCATTGGGTACGTATGGGGATGGATGAAAAGCCCCAAGAAGTAAAAGTATTTATCCTGTTTATTTTAGTGGAGATTGGCACACCAATTACCTGTGAGATGATAGCGGATATTGCCGAACAAGAGGAATATGATGTGCAATCAGTTTTAGAAGAGTGGGTTGAATATTTGAAGAAGCAGGATATAAAAGGAGAAATCTGCCACAGCATCTATCATGCAAGTTTTTTGGACTTCTTGAAAGCAAAACGGGTTTTGGGTTCCAAACGGAAGCTATTTCAAGAGGTTAATCAACGCATTGCGGACTACCTTAACAGGGAGATGGCGTGAGATGGAAGAATTTGCTGACAAATTAGCGGCACAAAGTCCTGCTTTTCAACGTGCTTACTTGGGTAGTTTAGCGCCAAGCTTGGTAAAGTCGGGAAATTTAGAGAAGTATTACAAAACTCTGACTGATTTTGATTTCATCACTGCCAAGATTAACCATCCTGAGTTTGGGGTACAGCCGCTAATTGAAGATTATGATTTGATTGATCATAGGGAGATGTCTAATAACTCAGAATACAACTTTAAAAAAGGCACAAGTCTGGAATTGATTCAAAGTGCATTGAGACTGTCAGCGCATATTTTAGTCGCGGGTAAGCGGCAATTAGCGAGTCAATTGCACGGACGGTTACTAAATCAGAAAATGCCAGAGGAGATTCAGGAATTACTGGTACAAATAAAGCAAAGGACAACTACTCCTTGGCTGTGTGCCTTGACCCCTAGCTTAACCCCACCAGGAGGACGCTTACTCCGCACCCTCAATGGTCATAGTAAGTCGGTAAATGCCGTCGCCGTCACCCTCAATGGGCAACAGGTGATTTCTGCCTCCTCTGACTCCACCCTCAAAGTCTGGAATCTGGCAACAGGGGAGGAACTATTCACCCTCAATGGTCATAGTAACTCGGTATTTGCCGTCGCCGTCACCCCCAATGGGCAACAGGTGATTTCTGCCTCCGATGACAACACCCTCAAAGTCTGGAATCTGGCAACAGGGGAGGAACTATTCACCCTCAATGGTCATAGTGGCCCGGTACGTGCAGTCGCCGTCACCCCCGATGGTCAACAGGTGATTTCTGGTTCAGATGACAACACCCTCAAAGTCTGGAATCTGGCAACAGGGGAGGAACTATTCACCCTCAATGGTTATAGTGGCCCGGTAAGTGCAGTCGCCGTCACCCCCGATGGTCAACAGGTGATTTCTGGTTTAGATGACAACACCCTCAAAGTCTGGAATCTGGCAACAGGGAAAGAACAATTCACTCTCAATGGTCATAGTAGCCCGGTAAGAGCAGTCGCCGTTACCCCCGATGGGCAACGGGTGATTTCTGGTTCAGTTGACGACACCCTCAAAGTCTGGAATCTGGCAACAGGGGAGGAACTATTCACCCTCACTGGTCATAGTCAGTGGGTAAGAGCAGTCGCCGTTACCCCCGATGGGCAACGGGTGATTTCTGGTTCAGTTGACGACACCCTCAAAGTCTGGAATCTGGCAACAGGGGAGGAACTATTCACCCTCACTGGTCATAGTCAGTGGA
>NZ_JAIVFS010000052.1:48614-57641 GCF_020829645.1 Nostoc mirabile CHAB5784
GGTAAGAGCAGTCGCCGTTACCCCCGATGGGCAACGGGTGATTTCTGGTTCATGGGACAACACCCTCAAAGTCTGGAATCTGGAAACTGGGGCGGAACTATTCACCCTCACTGGTCATAGCGACTGGGTAAGTGCAGTCGCCATTACCCCCGATGGGCAACGGGTGATTTCTGGTTCAGGGGACAAGACCCTCAAAGTCTGGAATCTGGAAACTGGGGTGGAACTATTTACCCTCACTGGTCATAGTCAGTGGGTAAGAGCAGTCGCCGTTACCCCCGATGGGCAACGGGTGATTTCTGGTTCATGGGACAACACCCTCAAAGTCTGGAATCTGGAAACTGGGGCGGAACTATTCACCCTCACTGGTCATAGCGACTGGGTAAGTGCAGTCGCCATTACCCCCGATGGGCAACGGGTGATTTCTGGTTCAGGGGACAAGACCCTCAAAGTCTGGAATCTGGAAACTGGGGTGGAACTATTTACCCTCACTGGTCATAGTCACTCGGTAAGTGCAGTCGCCGTCACCCCCGATGGGCAACGGGTGATTTCTGGTTCAGTTGACAACACCCTCAAAGTCTGGAATCTGGAAACTGGGGCAGAACTATTCACCCTCACTGGTCATAGTCAGTGGGTAAGAGCAGTCGTCGTCACCCCCGATGGGCAACGGGTGATTTCTGGTTCAGATGACAACACCCTCAAAGTCTGGAATTTAGCAACTAGGGAAATCATTGTCACCTTCACAGGAGATACTTCCATTTATTGCTGTGCAGTTGCAGCAGATGTTATGACAATTGTGGCAGGGGAGAAATCAGGTAGGGTGCATTTTTTGCATTTGGAGGAAATGGGATGTAATTCGTAATTTGTTATTTGTCATTTTTTATACCTATTTTCTAAGTCCTGACTACAGATAATACTCCCCCTGCTCCCTGCTTCCCTGCTGTCCATTTGTAGCTTTATTTTGGAGAATTGGTATTATGTGTCATTAGTAATTAAGAAACTACACAGGATACTAGTGACCGAGAATTTAGTTGATGCTAATGTTTACATCAGGGAAGGCTTTAATTGATAAAGTTTGACCGCTAGCGAACTTTTGAATATGCTCATATCCTGCGGCTGTTGGTTGTTGATAAACTTCCACAATTTCCTCGTTAATATCTACTAACCAAACTTCAATAATGTTTGCTTGTGCATATAAAGGAATTTTCTCTTCCCGGTCATACATCACAGTCGAATCAGACACTTCAATTAGTAAAAAAATATCCTGGGGTTGGGGGTGTGCAGTGGCGTAGAAATCATCACGGGGCTTAAGTAATGCGACATCTGGCTGAGGTTCTGAGTTATCGTTCAGTTCCACAGGGTCTTGAATAGCAATGAGAACTCTATCCCGTAACTTCTGAGACAAGAGTTTGTTTAACCGTTTCACACAAGCAGCGTGTTTTGTTCCAATCGGCGACATCTCAATAATCTCTCCCCGAATCAATTCCACTCGGTCATCTTCTGTGAGAATCCCCGACTCAACCATCTTATGATATTGCTCAACTGTGAATTTCCGTCTTAGCAATTGTACAGACATCGCCACCTCCACTGTTGTCTCATCTTTTAATTATTCTCCAAAATTATGAACTCACCACCCAAACCACCGACTACAATCAATTCCAGAGGACATCCAACGGAGTTTGAGCAAATCATTCAAGAAAAAAGCCACAACTTTGTCGGTCGTGAATTTGTCTTCACCGCTATTAACAACTTTCTCCATCGCCATAACCAGGGTTACTTCACTATCATTGGCGCACCCGGTAGCGGTAAAAGTGCCATCTTCGCCAAATATGTGACAAACAATCTTCAAGTTATTTATTACAATGCCGAACTTGAGGGTAAAAATCGTGCTGACGAATTTCTCAGAAATATCTGCACGCAACTCATTAATCAATACTCGCTTAATTACACCTCCCTCCCTGATAACGCCACAGAGGGAAGTTGGTTTTTCTCTAGTCTTCTCCAGCAAATCAGTGATGAGTTAGAACCTGATCAAAAACTGATAATTGCCATTGATGGGTTGAATTGCATTGACCGTAACAGCCAACCACCTGGTACAAATCTGTTTTATCTCCCCCGCTATCTCCCGGATGGTGTCTATTTCCTCCTCACTCGTAGACCTTTTTTGCGGGAGAAATCGGGTTTATTAATTGAAACACCGTCACAAAGTCTTGATTTAGCAGATTATCCAGAAGAAAATCGGCGGGATATTCAAGCATATATTCAAAATTACTTAACCCCTCAAGAGATCCCCCCAACCCCCCTTTTCAAGGGGGGCAATGTTTCCCCGTTGTTAACGGCTAGGGAGGATCTTAAATCTTGGCTGAGTAATCATCATATTAATGAGCAAGAATTCTGCGTAGATGCAAAGCAGCTTGCCGTTAGGCATCGCCTCACCACTTTAAGCGAAAATAATTTCATGTATCTCAGTCAGATAATAAGTGCGATACCTTCGGTAAGCTACGCTAACGCAGAAAATTTCTACCCAGAATCTTTCCAGTCCAATCAACTCCCGCCTGGTTTAGAAGCATATTATCAGCAGCATTTACATAAAATGTTTCCACCCGAACAAGGGACGGAACATAGCACGGATGTATTAAATGTCTTAATCCAGCAGCAAACAGTAATATCAGTGGAAGCTATCGCACAAATCATTGATACTGATGAGTATGAAGTTGAAGAAGTGCTAGAAAATTGGCTAGAGTTCTTACAGCAAAAACGAATAGCCTCAGAAACTCATTACAGTCTCTATCATTCCAACTTTCGAGACTGGCTAGGTAGACAAGCATTTAAAACCTTTTGAAAAATCTTCCTAACCCTCTCTATTAAGTAATAGAGTTAGCCTGTTAAAAATGGAGCTAAGCGGATTCGAACCGCTGACCCCCTCAATGCCATTGAGGTGCGCTACCAACTGCGCTATAACCCCTTAAAATCCATTATATATATTCGCTTGAATATTGGTACTTTGTCAAGCTTTTTGTGGAAACTAAATTTTTAATATCTCCTCAACCACTGGGCACTCACAACGACACTTGCAACAAATAGGTCATACAGTGCCCCATCAAAAAGTAAACTACTAACATGGCAGCAGCAGCCAGAGCAACTAATGTACCAGCCAACATGAGAGAAAATTCTTTACTCTCGTAAGCTTTTTCCATCAAGTGCAGCGACCACGCCACCAGGGCGACATCAAAAAGTAAAATAGGAAGCAACATATTTTTTAATATTTGTTAATACTTGTAAAATAATATTAACACCCTTTCAGGGAAGTGT
Organism: Nostoc mirabile CHAB5784; assembly: GCF_020829645.1. Taxonomy (GTDB): domain Bacteria; phylum Cyanobacteriota; class Cyanobacteriia; order Cyanobacteriales; family Nostocaceae; genus Nostoc; species Nostoc mirabile. The sequence continues at coordinate 51,924 of NZ_JAIVFS010000052.1, forward strand.
GTCTAACCTTAGATGGATGTCATTAAATGCTAAATAGTGGGTTAAGAAAATGTTCTTACTGGTACATTGCGATCGCGCAAATAATTTTTGATTTCTGCTACGCTTAATTGTCCGTAATGTAACAGGGATGCAAGTAATGCTGCTTCAGCTTTACCTTCAGTTAGGGCTGTGTAGATATGTTCACAATTACCTGCACCACCAGAAGCAATGACTGGAATTTCTACAGCATTGGCAATTGCCCGTGTTATCTCAATATCATACCCAGCTTGAGTCCCATCAGCATCCATACTTGTGACTAGCAGTTCACCGGCCCCCCGTTTTTCAACATCTTGTGCCCACAGTAGAGCATCTAAGCCTGTATTTTCCCTGCCACCCCGCACATACACATCCCAACCTGGATTCTCCGGGTTATTTCTGCGTCTGGCATCAATAGCAACAACTATGCACTGATTACCAAAGCGATCGCTGGCCCGATTAATCAAGTCTGGATCACGCACCGCCGCAGAATTAATACTAACCTTATCTGCGCCGGCTCGTAACAAAGCTTTAACATTTTCTAAGGATTGAATGCCACCACCCACAGTCAATGGAATAAAGACCTGTTCAGCAGTCCGGTAGACCACATCTAAAATAGTAGCTCGGTCTTCATGAGTAGCTGTAATATCCAGAAATACTAACTCATCAGCACCGGCTTCATTGTAAACCTTGGCCAGTTCTACCGGATCGCCTGCATCTTGGAGATTTACAAAGTTAACTCCTTTTACAACCCGTCCCGCCTTCACATCTAAGCACGGTAAGATTCTTTTAGATAACATAATAACTTTTGTACTTCTGGATAATTGACCGGAATTTAAATTTTAAATTAGCGCGGGTATTCTCAAACTAAAATTTTCACGGGCATTGGGCATTGGGCATTGGGCATTGGGCATTGGGCATTGGTTATTCTTTCTCCTCCTGCCTCCCCCCATTCCTAATTACGAATTACGAATTACGAATTACGAATTATTCTGTTCCCTTAAAAGTAGATAGCTGAATTATGGCGATAATCTCCTCGAAAAAACAGCCTCCAGAACCCAACGGAGAACCAAAGCAGCGTCGAGAGTCGGCGAAAGCACCATCCACAGAAAATATTTTGAAGCCTGAAGCTGCTATTGATGAGCAAGAACAGCAAGAAGAAGGTATTCGACCGCACCGATTTGCTGATTACATTGGGCAAAAAGATTTAAAGGATGTGCTAGATATTGCCATCAAAGCAGCCAAGTCTCGTGGTGAGGTGTTGGATCACTTGCTGCTCTATGGGCCGCCGGGATTGGGCAAAACTACAATGGCAATGATTTTAGCATCGGAAATGGGGGTAAATTACAAAATTACCAGTGCGCCAGCGCTAGAACGTCCACGGGATATTGTCGGGCTACTGGTGAACATGAAACCAGGGGATATCTTATTTGTGGATGAAATTCATCGCCTCTCGCGGATGACGGAGGAAATTCTCTATCCAGCGATGGAAGATTATCGCTTAGATATAACTATTGGTAAGGGTTCTAGCGCTCGGATTAGAAGTTTGCCGCTATCAAAGTTTACTCTAGTGGGTGCTACAACGCGTGTGGGTGCTTTAACTTCACCACTGCGCGATCGCTTCGGTTTGATTCAAAAACTGCGATTTTACGAAGTTGACGAACTGACTAAAATTGTACTGCGAACCGCTCAATTACTCAAAACCCCCGTCACAGAAGATGGTGCAACAGAAATTGCCCGTCGTTCACGCGGAACGCCACGCATTGCTAATAGGCTACTGAAACGTGTACGTGATTATGCGGAAGTAAAAATATCTGGGGAGATTAATGAAAGCATTGCATCTGAGGCATTGCAACTATTCCAAGTAGATCCTTGCGGTTTAGATTGGACAGACCGCCAAATGCTGAGTGTGATAATTGAACAATTTAACGGCGGCCCAGTAGGGTTAGAAACAATGGCAGCAGCGACGGGCGAAGATACTCAAACAATTGAAGAGGTGTACGAACCTTACCTTATGCAAATTGGGTATTTAACTAGAACTCATCGCGGCAGGATGGCGACAAAGGCAGCATACAAGCATTTGGGATTCACGCCCCCTAATGAACAATTGTCATTATTGTAATTATGGGCATGGGGCATGGGGCATTGATACTCGTAAATGAGTCTTTGAACTCCTTTAATGAGCCTTTGAACTCCTTTAATGAGCCTTTGAACTTCTTTAATGAGTCTTTGAACTCCTTTAATGAGTCTTTGAACTTCTTTAATGAGTCTTTGAACTCCTTTAATGAGTCTTTGAACTCCTTTAATGAGCCTTTGAACTCCATTCCTCTGCCCCATGCTCAATGACAAATGACAAATGACAAATGACAAATTAGGTAAACCTAGATGATTAAGTTGATTGGTATTTTTCTCAGTCTGTTACTTGTGTTTGGCTGGGGTACTCCAGTCATGGCACAATCTCAACCGCCCATTACTCAAGAACAGTTAAAACAAGGTGATGAGTGGGCAAATCAAGCTTTTACAGCAACGAATCAAGGTGATTTTGCGACGGCTGAAACTTACTGGACAAAAATTATTGAGCAATTTCCCACTAATGCAGGGGCGTGGAGTAACCGGGGAAATTCGCGGGTGAGTCAGAATAAGTTACAAGAGGCGCTGGCAGATTATAACAAAGCCATAGAACTAGCACCGAATGTCACCGATCCATATTTGAATCGGGGTGCGGCGTTGGAAGGGATGGGAAAATGGGATGATGCGATCGCAGATTATAATCATGTCTTAGAACTCGATCCTAATGATGCGATGGCTTATAACAATCGGGGAAATGCCAAAACAGGTTTGGGTAAGTGGGAAGATGCGATCGCAGACTACAAAAAATCTAATGAGATAGCCCCGAATTTTGCCTTCGCCCGTGCTAACTACGCCCTGGCTCTTTATGAAACTGGTCAAAAAGAGAAAGCAATTCGCGAGATGCGAAATATTGTCCGTAAATACCCCCAATTTGCTGATATGCGTGCTGCCCTGACAGCTGCATATTGGGTAAATGGAGAACAAGGGGAAGCTGAAAGTAATTGGGTGGCAGCTTATGGACTTGATAGCCGTTATAAGGATATCAACTGGGTAACAAATATCCGCCGTTGGCCGCCTAGCATGGTAACAGCTTTAGATAAGTTCTTGAAACTCCAATAGGCAAGTTTAACTCAACAAAAATTCTTTTCTTTGCTCCTATGTACCTATTTTCTGGTATACATCATTGTAAATAAACAGAAGCAAGAACTATGACTCATTTTGGACTGATCTGTCCAGCATCAACTGGTCATCTCAACACTATGCTTCCCTTGGGAAAAGAACTGCAAAATCGGGGTCATCAAGTTACCCTATTCGGCTTTTCCGATGCTCAACCGCAGACACTAGCCGCAGGATTAGAATTTAGGGCGATTGGCGAATCTCAGTTTCCTTCTGGGGTGACGGCAGAATCCTTGGCTAAGTTGGGGGAGTTGAGTGGACTTGCTGCATTGCAATATACCGTCAATCTGCTCAAGCAAGGGGCAGATGTTATGCTCAGGGATGCACCACCAGCAATTAAAGAAGCGGGTGTGGATGCACTTTTAGTAGATCAGGTGATGCCAGAGGGCGGAACTGTTGCAGACTTTTTAGAACTTCCCTTTATTACCATTTGCAGTGCTGTGGTACTTAATCGAGAAGAAAGTGTTCCCCCGTTTATAACAAACTGGGGCTATAACCGAGCTTGGTGGGCACAACTGCGTAACAGAGTGGGTTATAAGTTGTTGGATCGGATCGGCAAACCAATTAGAGAGGTAATAGCTGACTATCGCCGAGAGTGGAAGTTACCCCCACACTTCAGTGCCAATGAAAATTATTCCCCACTAGCTCAAATTAGTCAACAGCCTGCCCAATTGGAATTCCCAAGGGAAAATTTGCCCCAGTGCTTCCATTTCACAGGCCCTTATCATAGTCCAACTGGTCGGGAAGTTCCTGATTTTCCTGATGAAAAGTTAACCGGACAACCATTGATTTACGCTTCAATGGGGACTGTCCAAAATCGCCTATTGGGAGTTTTCAAATCTATTGCCGAAGCTTGTAATGATTTGGATGCCCAACTAGTGATTTCATTAGGTGGTTCTGCAACTCCAGAGTCTTTGGGAAGTTTGCCCGGAAATCCTCTGGTTGTTGGTTATGCACCGCAATTAGAATTGCTGCAAAAAGCGACTCTTACCATTACTCATGCGGGTATGAATACGACTTTGGAGTCCCTAAAAAATGGGGTGCCAATGGTTGCCATTCCCGTTGCCAACGATCAACCAGGAGTAGCAGCGCGTGTAGCTTGGGCTGGTGCTGGTGAAGCTGTACCCCTGAGTAGTGTGAATGTTCCGAAGCTACGAGCCGCTATCCAAAAGGTGTTGACGGAAGATTCTTATAAAAAAAATGCAGTTAGGTTACAAGAGGCGATTCAGAAAGCAGGGGGTGTAAGTCGAGCCATTGATATTGTGGAACAGGTCGTTGCTACAGGAAAGCCTGTACTTTCTGATGCTAAATGATCCGGGAATTTTTCAGAGAATTGTTGCTTTAGTTTTATTACATTGGGGATTTATATATGACATTAACTCGCGAAACTATACTTCCCAATGGGATGAAAATCTTTTATTTGCGAGAAGAAGAAGTACTGACTCTTTACGAACAAATCCAGGAATATTTCAGGAATGGGATAGAGTTACACGAGGGTGATACTGTTTTTGATGTGGGAGCCAACATTGGTTTATTTACCCTTTGCGTATATCATCTGTGTAATCAAAATGTTAATGTATACGCGTTCGAGCCTATCCCAGCTATTTTTGATGTGCTACACGCTAATACTCAACGTGTTGATCCAGAAAAACTGAGAGTATTTCCCTGTGGACTTTCAAGGGAGGCAAAGATAATGACCTTTGCTTACTATCCCAACGCTACACCTTTATCTAATGCATACCCAGAAGGCTTAAAGGAGGATCGAGACCAATTAAAGAGGACTGTCCTGAAAAATCTCAAAGATGCTCCTCCATTTATTCGTTGGCTCCGTTGGCTTCCTCCATTCCTTAGATCGTTTATTCTCGACTTTAAATTAGAAAAAGCTTTTCAAATAGAACCAGTCAATTGCCAGTTGAGAACCATATCAGATATCGTTAGCAATCATAATATTCAGCAGATTGATTTGCTAAAAGTGGATGTGGAGAAAAGCGAGTTAGATGTACTGTTAGGCATAGAAGAACCGCATTGGCAAATAATCAAGCAAGTGGTCGTTGAAGTTCATGATTTTGATAGCAGAGTCGAAAAGATTACAACTTTACTAAAAGAACACGGACTGAGCAAAATTACAATTGAGCAGGAACCTATTTTCAAGGGTTCTAAGATTTTTAATCTGTATGCCTTGCGCTAGCAGCTTGATGAGAAATCATTGGCTTAACCTAATAATCTTGAATCCTAAATATGGAAATGCAATGGGATACGATGCGTAGTTTACCGCCGCAGGCATCGCTCCCACCTTATCCCATCCCATTCTCCCACTCTTCACAATAAACTAACGTGAGTTCGACGGATAGGAAAGCGCAGAAAGCTGGCAATGTAAGAATTTGCTCAACTGGCATTTACGGCAGCGATCGCGCAGAGTGGCACAGACGATAGCTACGATTAATTGAGAAGAGGTAA
>NZ_JAIVFS010000053.1 GCF_020829645.1 Nostoc mirabile CHAB5784
GCGAATTTCCAGATTTAAAAAAGATGCCTAGTATGTGGACTAATAGTTACTTTTATTCAACTGCTGGAAATGTTAGCGCGGCTGTAATTAAAAAATATATTGAAGACCCTCACCACAAATAGTAAATGTCACGGTGAATAAATTCACCGTTGGCGCTACATCCCTGGTCTGAAGACACAGGGTTTTGCGCCTATCGGTTTACTTGTATAAAGATCCCCCCTAACCCCCCTTAAAAAGGGGGGAACCGGAATCAAAGTCCCCCTTTTTAAGCGGGGTTGGGGGGATTTCCTGGGCAAAATATCACTAACCGAAACGTATTGGGTGATATTCCCAGTGAAAAGGCTCAACTTCCGAGTCAAAAGGCTCAACTGCCGAGTCAAAAGACTCAACTGCCGAGCTAAAAGGCTCAACTGCCGAGTCAAAAGGCTCAACTGCCGAGTTAAAAGGCTCAACTGCCGAGCTAAAAGGTTCAACTGCCGAGCTAAAAGGCTCAACTGCCGAGTTAAAAGGCTCAACTGCCGAGTTAAAAGGCTCAACTGCCGAGCTAAAAGGTTCAACTGCCGAGTTAAAAGGCTCAACTTCCGAGTTAAAAGGCTCAACTGCCGAGTTCAATAGAGCAGGTGCGCTACGAATTCACTAAACCCTTCTGCCTAGTTTGGGAAGTCAGAGACCTTAGTGGCGCTAAAGTTGTAATCAACAACTCCCTCATTTAATGGTGAGTAAGTCCAAACGTTGAATTGTCCCCCTAGCCCCAAACCGTTTGAAGAGATATATCCTGAATAAAACTGAAATGGAATTCCATTAGCAATGCGTACAAATACTAAACGGCGCGAGGAAGGATTATAGTACCCGTCCAAGGAAGTTCCAAGGAAAGTGCCGGAGATAGCACCGTTTGCAGATTGTGTAATGTTAAGACTGCCAGCACTGGTGTTTGCTACTGCACTCCACCGACCTGTAATGTTGCCTGGGGTTTGCGATTGTGAAAGGGCTACACCCGGCAACATCGTCATACCACCTAGCATTATGCCTGCTGCCAAAGCTGCTCGCGTTCTAAGATTCGCTGACATCAACTTTCACCCCTGTATTTTATTTTCAGTTGGATTGGTCTTGCACAATAAACCTACAAACCTATTTAGGGATTCAGGTCAGGAAATATACTGTTTATCTATATCGTACCGTTTGTCTTTAATCCAACTGTTCCTCTTTAGATTTCTTTATAAATAGCCTCTAAGCCGAAACCAAATCATTAGGAACCACTCGTCGAATAACTTGGAATCGTCCACGAAGTTGTTCCTCGACAGTGAAAATTGTAATCGCTACTTCGCTAGCGTCAATAATGTTTAGGCGACGAGTAATTTCTAAATTTCTTCTCTGGAAAAGAGCGAATCTTCTTTTAGCGTGGAAAACACAAATCACGAACTTTTCAAGCATAGTTCGTGATGTGTTTAAGAGGAGTTCGTGAGAGTTTCTGAAGCGCCTGCTCTGCTCTCGATTGGATATCTTAACAATCAAGAGCAGGGCATACGCGTTTACGCTTTTAACCAATAGATCAAGTCGAGCTTGGGGATGCCTACTTAGATGTAACGGCTAAACCAATGAAGTTATCTTTAGGTACATCGGCGATTTTAGTTGCAGTGCCAGTAGATAGGTTAATAGTGTAAAGAACTGAACCAGACAGTGCATAGGCAGTATTTTTGTGTTGTGCATCTGTAAAGATGTCGAACCCGCTTATCGGTGCAAAGTTAACACCAAGCTTGCCGATTGTTCTGAGAGTGCCATCATTGGGTGGGTTTTGCAGTACTAACACGTCAAGATCGTAATCAATGCCAAAAAGTTGAGTTGTCGTGGCTCCAGCAACCGAATTTGTGTAAGCGACACCGGTAATGTTGGGGTCAACTGTGGCGTTGACATCATCAGTAGCATACGCCAGGGTTGTATCGACGGTGACTGCACCAGTATCTACATTGGTACGAAAATTTTGGTCATTGCTACCTACTGTCCGTAAGCGGTCTGGTACGGGATTGAAGTCAAAACCTGACTGAAATCCTCCATTAAAGCTGCTAGATAGTTTGCTCACAAACGTAGCCCGACCAGTTCTAGAGTTGATCGTGTATATGTTGTCAGTATCTGTGACACCATAAAGTAGACCGTTTGCTGGACGGAAGTCAATACCTTGTAAGTTGCCGTCAATTCCTTTGACTTTAACTGTGAAAGCAAATCCACTCGGATCTATATTTACGAGAGTATTATTTGAGGTTAAGCCAATGAATCTTAAAGGAGACCATTTGCCTGTAACATTGATTTGAAGGATATCACCTATTCTGATGATCCCAACGTCAGCTAAAATTTTGTTAGCACTCAAGCCAAGAGTTGCAGTGACTACAGTAACTACAAGGGCAATTTTACGTGTGATAAAACCTTTCATCCTACACTCCCAAATAAGGTTTTCTGATTTTGATTCAGCAATGAATTATCCTTTACTAAAAGGGTTAATGGTTAAAACTTACTGATGACTACAGATTACACTGAAATCATTTTTTACGGGTTAAGAAAAAATTAATTTTTTTAAAAATAGTACGCTGAACCTCTCAAGAATGAATTTAAATAAAAGTTTATTTAATGCTTTATAGAAAATATCCTACTTTTCCTACTAAACCCACTTTTAAGTGTTGCCTTCAACACGATACTGTGGAAGTTCTAAAAGGGTGCATCCCAGTTTTTATTATTCGATGAAATAATAAAATTTAATACAGCAGATTGCAACAGGCGTGAGGTAGAGATATCGTAGGGGCACAACATGTTGTGCCCCTACCCGTGTACTTCATTTACCTGAAATACGCTGTATGTCATTGCGATCGCGCTACCATCTCTTTATTTTCCAGCAAAATATTGAATTTTAAATTTGCGGTCTGTGATTCTGCTAAGGGACTTCCAAATAAAAAAATACTCAAAAATTAACGAAAAAGCTCTCTCCTCCTCATTCCTCTGTGTCGCGCCAGTTGCTTCAAGTCGGGGAACCCGCCCAACGCACTGGCTTCTCTGTGTCTGGAGTGGTAGCCTGCGGCAAGCCGATGCAGCGTCTACGTTTATTTGGGTAATTTATTTCTTGGAAGTCCCTAAAGTATTGATTATCATAAAGTTTAGACTCTGACTCATTTATTAGAATCACAGCTTTAGCCTTACTGTTCTAGCTGCTGGGAACAGGAACTATCTGCCTTAACCCTTAACAGACTTAAGCCATCATCACAAGATTCTTACTGCATTCTATCGATTGTGCGATACTGAATTGCTTCCGCTACATGATTGGTTTTTAACTCATCTTCTCCTGCTAAATCTGCAATAGTTCGTGCTACTTTGAGAATGCGATCGCTTGCTCTTGCCGATAAACCTAACTTTCTAATGGCTACTTCTAATAAATTGCGGCTAGGATCATCTAGCTTGCACCATTTCTGGAGATGACGACTTTGCATGTGAGCATTGCAACGCAGATTTGCCTCTCCTTGGAAGCGGGTAATTGCGCGATCGCTTGCTTGTTGCACTCGTTGTAGCACTGTTATTGATGCTTCTCCGGTAGGTTGTTGGGTAATTTCCTCTGGTTTCAACCGATTCACCGCAACTTGTAAATCAATTCGATCCATCAACGGCCCAGAAAGTTTTGCCCAATATTGCTCACGTTGACGGGGAGAACAAGTACATTGTTGGATGGTATCGCCATAGTAACCACAAGGACAGGGATTAGTACTCGCCACCAAAGTAAACTGCGCGGGAAACATTACTGATAGTTTGGTGCGGGAAATTGTCACATAGCCATCTTCCAAAGGCTGACGCAGAAATTCTAAAACATCACGTTTAAACTCAGTTAATTCATCAAGGAACAGCACGCCCCTGTGAGATAATGAGATTTCCCCAGGACGAGGGAAGCTACCACCACCCACAAGAGAAGGCCCGGATGCTGAGTGGTGGGGACTGCGAAAAGGGCGATCGCGTACCAACGAACCGCGATTTTTCAATAAACCAGCCACCGAATGGACGCGAGTCACTTCTAAAGATTCGGCAAAACTTAGCGGCGGTAAAATTCCTGGTAAGCGCCGTGCTAACATGGTTTTCCCACTACCAGGCGGCCCGACAAAAATTAAATTGTGTCCACCAGCAGCAGCAATTTCTAAAGCACGACGCGCATGAGCTTGTCCTTTCACATCATGCAAATCTGCGCCAGGGTAAGATACTGTTGCTATCTCCGTTGTATGATCAATTTGCACAGGTTTGTAACGTCCGGGATTATTTAAAAAATCCACCACATCAGACAGATGTTTGCAGCCGTAAACAGCCAAGTCTTGAACCACTGCTGCTTCTTGGGCATTATCAGCAGGGATAACTAAACCTGCAATTCCCATCTTTTGGGCTGCTGCTGCGATCGGCAAAACACCAGCCACCGGACGCAAACTGCCATCTAGAGAGACTTCGCCCAAGAATAGATAATCCCCCAGCAAATCAGCGCTAACTTGCTCAGAAGCCGCCAAAATTCCCACACTAATAGGCAAATCAAAACAGGGGCCTTCTTTCCGTAAATCTGCCGGAGTTAAATTGATCACAATTTTTCGCATGGGAAAGGCGAAACCTGCATTCTTTAGCGTTGCTTTGACTCTTTCTCTTGATTCTTGAATCGCTGAATCTGGCAGTCCCAAGACAACAATTCCCGGTAATCCCCCTGACACATCGACTTCCACGCCGACTTTGACGGCATCGATGCCCACAATTGATGCACTCCAGACTCTGGCAAGCATTTATTATATAACAGTAAACCTTTCAAATCTCTAGCAGATGAGTCGCTACATTGGCATTAGTGAAACTACAGAGACGATTTTTTGAGCAAAATGGATTGTTCTCTGACAGATTCGACATACTCAGTAGCTTATTTTCGATAAGTTCATCAATTTCCCGCAAAGAAGGAAACTGCTTTTTGAAAAAATTTGGCAGCAAGAACTATTGCCTACCAGTGAGCGTAAACGTCACAAAAAATCTAATTTATGCTTAAGCGAAGTCATGACAATAATTATTTATTTTCATCAATCATCTTATAGAAACTTTAAGGATTATTATACTAAGCACGTATGTAGTCTTTTCCCAAAATATTTTCCTCAACTAGTAAGTTACAACCGATTTGTAGAATTGGAGAAAAGTGCTTTAATCCCCTTGTGTTAGTATCTACATCTGCGTCGTGGACAAAGTACTGGCATCAATTTTATTGATTCAACTTCCCTAGAAATATGTTTAAATCAAAGAGCGAAGCGTAATCGAGTTTTCAAAAATTTGGCGAATTGGGGAAAGAGTTCTTTAGGATGGTACTTTGGCTTTAAGTTACATTTAATAATTAATGAAGAGGCGAGAAATTTTATCTTTTATGATTACCCCTGCTAACGTAGATGACCGTAAACCTGTACCAGAAATGACAAAAAATCTCTTTGGAAAATTATTTGGCGATCGCGTTGTGCAGAACCTCATATCATTTCGCTATGAGGATGCACTTAATATTTCTTAAACGAACCGCCCTTCGGGTGACGCTCGTTCGCCCTTGGCGTCCAATACAGTTCAGTTAGCGGCAAAAACCATAAACTGCGTAGGTTGGGTGGAGGAACGAAACCCAACCTACGACGCGGGTTTGTTGGGTAACACTTAAGTTCCACCCAACCTACGATTATCCTTAACCCAAGCGTATTGCCTTGGCGTCTCCCCTTGGGAGAAGACTCGCTACCGCTACGCTAACACCAGTCGCCTACGGCGGGAAACCCGCCTACAGCGCTGGTTCACCAAGTACGCCAAGTACGCTAATAAAGAGAGGGTTCAAGTAATTAGTGCAAGTTTATTTACTCAATACTCAAAGAAGTCCTGCTGATTCATATAATCGTTTGAGCATTGCTGAAATCTTCGTACCATAATCTAAATCTGCTGACCACCGCCCTGATAGCTGATCAATTAATGGCGCAATCCCGCGTGTGACAAAGCGAAACCTTGGATCTACTACTTCTTGTACCAAAGGTTCTAAACTTGCGTAAGCTTTCAAATGTTGGATGTGTGCCCTCACTCCAATTCTGGCACTCGGAAAAGACGCAGCCTCCGAACCACCACCGATCGCACCTAAGCCTGCAAAGTTATTTTGCTCAGGTCTAATATCGCCACCAAACCGTAAAAATCCAGTTTCTACAGACATTTGGCAAAAGGCAATATCATAGTTCACTCCCTCTATACCTGCTTCTTCCCGATAAAGTTTTGGGATGTCAGGAAACTGTACTAAAGCATTTTCATTATTGTTTCTAAGAAATAATTGTAACTGTACTTCGGAAGTATTCCCGTTCGACATCACCCGCGAAAATTGACCAGGGCAAACCACCAAATTCGATCGCAAGCTAACAGTACGCGTTGCAGCATCCCAACTTACTGCAATATTAAAATCTCGCAGTTCGATCGCTTTAACATAAACTACTTTGCGATAGGTAATCCGATTGACATTAGCCGTTTTTGAAAGGTCAATCTGCAAACGGTCTACTAAATCAATGGGAATGTAAGCATTACCATTAACTAAAACTCCTTGCTCTGAGTATTTTTGTCCATTAATATTAATATTAATTGGCGGATAATTTGCTTCGATCAAAGTTCCAGGAGTGGGGTCAATCACACGACTCCAAGTTACTAGTCCATCGACAATTCCCAAAGCAAAATCGCGGCGACGACTTTGCAGCAAAGCCCGATCCTCTGGATTGCTCAGAAACGCCACTTGCATCGCTAAAGCTGGAAGCGTTGTCTGGCGACAGAATGCTAAACTACCTAAGCCACTATTTGTATCTGGCTTGACTCCCCGATTCGGCAATTGGGGTACGCGGCGCAACAACCCCACTAGCAATTGTTCAGCATTGGTCTTGCGATCGCTATTATTAGCAATATAGAAAACGCTAGCCCCACGCACAGAAGGGCTATTAGCCGTATCAGATTCAATTTCTAGGGCGACATCACCCCGGCGGCCTCGGGAATTGATCCAGGTGATAGTTTGGGCGGCACTCAAGTCATCAGGAACCGCCAAAATTTCCACATTCCGCGCCCTCAGTTCCGTGACAATCAAATCCCGCAGCAGAATCATTTCTTTAGCTTCAGTTGTACCACCTGCGATCGCACCTGGATCTATCCCTCTAGCTTCTTTGCCTCCGTGAGCCGCCGAAATAAAAATACGCCCCATTTTAAGTAATTCCTCTGATAAAATTAAATGTAAGCAATTATATAGATGCTTCTTGGTCTAGCAACAAGAATATAATAGCCATCAGAAGTCTAAAGTCATTTATCCTTTGTTATTTCTCCAAAGTTAATGTCCAGGGAGTGGGGAGATGAGAGAGATGAGAGAGCAGGGGGAGAAGAACTATTAATTATTGCCCCATGCCCCATGCCCAATGCCCAATACCCAATGACAAATGACAAATGACCAATGACCAATGACTAATGACCAATGACCAATGACTAAATATGCAAATCCCCCGCTTGCACCCAGACACAATTGAGGAAGTTAAACTACGGGCTGATATTGTAGATGTCGTCTCGGAATACGTAGTTTTACGCAAACGCGGGAAAGATTTCGTCGGTTTGTGCCCCTTCCACGACGAGAAATCTCCCAGTTTCACCGTCAGCCAGACTAAGCAAATGTATTATTGCTTCGGCTGTCAAGCTGGAGGAAATGCGATTAAGTTTGTCATGGAGTTGGGGAAGCGTTCTTTTGCTGATGTGGTGCTGGATTTAGCACGGCGTTACCAAGTACCTGTACAAACACTCTTACCCGAACAACGCCAGGAATTACAGCGTCAGCTATCTTTGCGTGAGCATTTATATGAAGTTCTGGCAACGTCCGCACAGTTTTATCAACACGCGCTGAGACAATCCCAAGGGCAAAAGGCACTTCAATATTTGCAATCTAACCGCCAACTCAAAGAAGAAACTATACAGCAATTTGGTTTAGGTTATGCCCCCGCCAGTTGGGAAACTCTCTATCGTTATTTAGTGGAAGATAAACATTACCCAGCGCAGATACTAGAAAAAGCGGGATTAATTAAGCCACGGCGGGAAGGAGGCGGTTATTATGATGTATTCCGCGATCGCTTGATGATTCCCATCCGTGATGTTCAAGGGCGCGTCATTGCCTTTGGTGGTAGAACCTTGACTGATGAGCAGCCTAAATATCTGAATTCACCAGAAACTGAACTTTTTAGTAAAGGTAAAACATTATTTGCCCTCGATCAAGCCAAGGGTGGGATTTCTCAACTCGATCAAGCGGTGGTGGTAGAGGGATATTTTGATGCGATCGCTCTCCACACTGCTGGTATTAATAATGCCGTCGCCTCTCTAGGTACTGCCTTAAGCTTAGAACAAGTCCGCTTAATATTACGCTACACCGAATCGAAACAATTAGTACTCAACTTTGATGCTGATAAAGCCGGAACCAATGCCGCAGAACGGGCGATCGGTGAAATTGCCGAATTAGCGTACAAAGGCGAAGTTCAGCTAAAGGTTCTCAATTTACCCGATGGTAAAGATGCTGATGAATACTTGCATAGCCACACCCCAGAAGATTATGGAGAACTGCTAAAAAATGCGCCACTTTGGTTAGACTGGCAGATTCAGCAAATTATTCAAGACCGCGACTTAAAACAGGCTACTGATTTTCAGCAAGTAACTCAGCAAATAGTCAAATTACTTAAAAATATAGCTAACAGCGATACACGCAACTATTACGTTTCCTACTGTGCAGAAATACTCAGCTTAGGAGATACCAGACTTATACCCTTACGAGTCGAAAATCTGCTAACCCAAATTGCTCCCCCTCCGGCTACATACTCTAAGCCTGTGTCAGCCAGAAAAGCATGGGGAAGTAGCAAATCCCCACTCCCCACTCCCCACTCCCCACTCCCCACAGAACGGAGCCTTTTAGAACACGCAGAAGCCTTGTTACTGCGAATTTACTTGCATTGTCCCGAACAGCGTCAAGCGATTATTGCCGAACTAGAGGAGCGAGATTTGCAATTTAGCCTTTCCCACCACCGATTTTTATGGCAACAAATTTTAGAAATTTCATCTGGTGATGGAGAAACGAAAAATTTTGCGTCTCTACCAGATTTAATTTCTCGCCTGCAAGACCAGTTCTTAGAATTTGGTAGCGAGATGGGGTTAATTTCCCATTTATTTCATGTGGATGAAATAAACCAGAAAGAAATACTTCGGACTCCGCAAGTAGTTCAAGCTGCGATCGCTTGCATGGATTTAGTGATGCTTGAAAAACGCTATCGCCACTTTTTGGAATTATGGCAACAAACTGATCCAGAAACTGAACCAGAGCGATATCAATCCTATTATCAGGCTTTCTACGCTGAAAAAATCAAGCTTCAAAAAATAGACCGACAACGGTTATTTTCCATCACAGAGTTGTTGTAGCCTCGCACTCCTGACTTTTTACGTTAACGTGAGTTCGATGAACTTTAAACTCTGAAAATGTTGACCAGCCTATTGTCTGGAAAATAGCTGTTCCTAAAAATGCTTGAGCTTATTGAGAATAAAATCAGTACACGTTTGGCAGAAATCATGGAAGATTTGTCTCATGATAAGTAATTCGGTGGGAAAAAACAGAACTATATTACGAAAAGTAAATACACCTGAAACCCTTACTAATGACAAAGGACAAATGACAAATGACAAATGACAGCCTTCACCAGTTAGCTTTATTTGCGCCGACTTACTTAGTGTCAATAGATTTTTGCTACGTGAGCGGTATGAACCCAAGGATTTATTTGATGAAGTTAAGCTACATATCATATTCATGGTGAGGACATCTGAGGCTTTTCCGTACTCACTTTTTTAGTGCTATCCGCGCCTTTACGCAACTATAATTAATGCGAACTGAAGAGTTAATTAAAAACTGGTACGAAGAAAGCGAGAAATTTGTCTCCATTGTCAATTCTCCAATAAACTATGTTAACACGGGATTCAATTGCCCTTCGACCGTTGATTTGGGTAACAAGAATGCAACTTTCGTTCAGATTGATATTGAAGCTTATCAGGCAGAAATACTTCAAGTAAGCCAAGAAAATGGCTTCTACAACATTAAAGCTTGTCCTGCTAACCCCGTTGACAATAAGACAGAGCTACAAATAGGAGACTACACAATAAAGTTAAACTTTGATCCCAACACAGCTATAGACCAGATCATCAAGTTTGTAACCTCTGACAAGAAGTTTCTTATTTCTGTAGTTAACGAAACCAAGTATGACCTTCAATACGTAGGCGTAAAGAATGATTCAGGACATTGGACTTTGGGTGATATTCCTGCAAATACGAGCATTTCAAAAGAAGTAGACTACAATTCGGTTAGCAATACATTTTCTTTGGGAGCTAATTACCAAGTTATAGATGGGTTAGGGTTTATACAATTAGCAGCTTCATGGCCTGTAACGGGTAAGAGAAAAATTGCTGTTGGGAATATTAATCAAGATGGCAACGCTCCAGCAGAAAAAGTTTGGCGAGAAATGCAAGACTCATCAGATAAATCTTCCTCTAATGATTCTGTGCAAGTTCGGGCTTTTATGACAACAGAAGGCAAGACAGTCATCTGGAACTATGAAGTGACACAGAGGTAGGACTTACGCAAAATTATGAAAAAACATAGACGCAAAGCGGCTTGCCGCAGGCTACCGCATACTCCTACGGAGAAGCAAGCTACGCGCAGCGTCTCGTAAGAGTTGGACGCATAGACACGGAGTGGCTTCCCGCAGGGTAGGACACGTTCGCGCAGCGTCTCGCAGAGAAGTAATAAGAGTTTGAGAGATTACCCAAGTCCAAAATCTAGAAATTCCCGAAACTGGTTTAATAGTGTATCTGAAAAAGTTTGGGCAAGTGAAAGTATTAAGGTGGGCTTGAATCCATATAGCAGTCCTAAATCATTTGTGAAAATTATATATCTCTTTTTTCTTTCTCCTCTTGGCGTTCTTGGCGGTTCGTTTCCTTATCTATATTTTTCACGACTCATTTAGGATTGCTATATAGTCAACTTCCTTTCAATGCGTAAGTTCTAGTATTATTTAAGTACAGTATTTCACAAGTTCGTAGCGTTATTAAATCTCGCAAAGCCCTATTAATAGGTCGCTCAATTCGTCACGGATTTATGAAATGCTGTACTAAGACCTATAGCAGTCCGCTTTGATTTTTGAAATTATTTTCGTAGACAGCCAGTAGGGAGTGGCGAAGAAGCCTTTACAGGGTGTACTGATTTTTTTCACGCAATCAAATACGAGTTCTATATAAAGCTTAACCTCTCACAAATGCGTTAGGAGAGAGGTTGTCCATTTAAACAGCTAACGAATATTAGCGATCGCGTTTAGCGGAACGGCGCGATGCCGACGAACGAGCACCAGGCTTATCGCCATTCGTGGCGGGTGGCGCTGCCTTACGTTTAGCCGATGTCTGTGGTAAAGGTTTAGGAGTACGAGCCGGACGTTTATCAGGTTCAGGTTTGGCTCTGTGTTGCCGTCCATTTGGGATTGGTTCGGGATTGATATCGGGGTTGAGCGCAAAACCAGCCACCACTTCCCTTGGCAAGCGCTGCTCAATCAGTTTTTCGATATCTTTCAATAGAGGGTATTCATCGACACACACCAGCGATACGGCTTCACCTGACGCGCCAGCGCGGCCAGTACGCCCAATGCGATGAACATAATCCTCTGGTACATTGGGTAGATCGAAGTTAACTACATGAGGCAGTTCGCTGATATCAAGACCCCTAGCTGCAATATCTGTCGCCACCAATACCTGTAAGCTACCATTTTTGAACTTTGCCAGAGCATTAGTACGCACCGGCTGGCTCTTATTCCCGTGGATTGCCAGTGCTTGAATGCGGTCTTCGCCCAACTGCTTAACCAAACGATCAGCGCCATACTTAGTGCGGGTGAACACTAGCACTTGATACCAATTATCTCGACGAATCAGGTGAGCAAGTAATTGGCGTTTCTTGTCACGGTCTACCTGATAAATTTTCTGTGCGATCGTCTCGGCGGTAACGTTGCGGCGTGCTACCTCAATCATCGTCGGGTTATTAAGCAGCCCGGCGGCCAGTGCCTTAATTTTGTCCGAGAAAGTAGCAAAGAATAGCAAATTTTGTCGCTGTTTGGGCAAGAGTGAGAGGATGCGGCGGATATCATGAATAAAGCCCATGTCCAGCATCCGATCTGCTTCATCTAGCACCAAAACCTCTATATGCGATAGGTTCAGCGTGCCCTGCTGTACATGGTCTAACAGTCGCCCTGGAGTAGCGACTAGAATATCCACTCGGTTCTTCAAACGCTGTTTTTGCAGATTAATACCGACTCCGCCGAACATCACCATCGAGTTTAACTGCAAGTACTTACCGTACTCGCGCACGCTTTCTTCTACCTGTGCAGCGAGTTCACGAGTCGGGGTAAGAATCAGCGCCCGGATCGGCGGGTATCCCTTATATGTACCTTTGATGCTCTTGTCAGACGACAACCGATGCAGAAGCGGTAGGGTAAAACTAGCGGTCTTTCCAGTACCAGTTTGTGCCCCAGCTAGCAAATCGCTACCCGACAAGACGGCTGGAATCGCCTGCATCTGAATTGGTGTGGGTTCGGTGTACCCGCGTTCGGTAACCGCACGGATAATTTCATTGGACAAGCCGAGAGTAGAAAAAGACATAAAACTCCAAAAATAACATCGGCCTGTCGCCAATGGCGGCGTCAGTCTTAGGCGGACGGATAAAAAAGCGTTGAAAAGCTGATGGGCAATAGCGTAAAGACTGAAGAGCGAGTGCCGCAATTCCACATTTTAACAGATTGTAGTCCATTGTGTCGTTAAAGTTGCTCTAATTCAGCGTTGTGTTAAATTAGCATTACTTGGAATGTAAAATGTTGAACAATTAGGAGAAATTCGTTATCGCAATCCAAAAGCAACTGATTAATTCACAAATCAAGTCACCTAGCGTCTTCTTGATTGACCATGAGAATAACAATCGTGGTCTGATCGACACCAATGAGGCGCTACAGCTAGCTGAGAGCTTAGAGCTTGACTTAGTTGTAGTCTCCCAAGGTAAAGAGGCTCCAATCGCCAAGATTCTCAACTATGGCAAGCTTCAGTATCAAAAGAAAAAACGTCAGAGCCAGAGTGCTAGACCGACGGTAAAGGAAGTTCGATTTGGCCTAAACGTGGGCGTGGCTGATTACAATTTACGCATCCAACAAGCAGGTGAATGGTTGAGTAAAGGCGATTCAGTCAAGTTTGCCATCCGGTTACGAGGCCGAGAACATCAATATCGTGACAAAGCGGGAGAACTGCTAGACCGAATTGCAAATGATCTCAGTCAAGTAGGTAAAATCCAGTCACTGGATAAACGCGCACTAGTTGTTCAAGTGATTCCTGCCTAGTTAATCTTGCGATCGCTAGAGGATATATTGGTGAGAGCTTGTTAGGAACAAAAAAAGCTGGAAGCAACACTGTAGCTTCTATGGAAAAAACATTGAGATTCTCCCCACTGAAGACAGCAAGGGGATTTTTTCGCTGTGCATCGACTCGCGCTTGCACAGAGCTACACTGGAGATGAGGATGGAACCTTAAACCAGTGGGGGATGCCATAACCCCAAGTACTGGGACATCGAAACATCTTAGATCCTTTGTACGAATATTGATTTCTGCAAGCCGCACTGACATTTAAAAGTGCGGCTTTTGGATTTATCTAATGCGCTTTACGTATAAAAGAGGCATTGGGGGATTGAAAATTCTCTTCATTTTATCGATTGTTAAGCATCAATCAGTGCATTTAGTGATTAGGTGTGTTAAGGCATCAATCAGGCGATCGCTTTCCATTGGTACAATGTCCTGTCCATGCATCACATTTTGAGTAATATGAAAATGCACCAATGCTCCTAAGAAAATTCTCGCTGTTGCCTCTGGGTCAGGTATGTTTAATTCAGGAGCCGCTAAGTAGTGAGTGAGAGTTTCCGCTACTGGCTTAATCATCGCCCGAACACAAATTTGAGCTAACTCAGGAAAACGCCCAGATTCTCCGATTAGTACTCGCATAAATGCACTATGTTCTTTGTCGTTAAGCATCTGCTCTAATGCTTTGGTTGCTACCTGGTGCACTATGGCGGCTGGTTCTCCCTCAATAGGTTCTGTGCCAAAAATAGAGATGTTCTTTTTGCTTGCCAGTTGCTCTAACAGTACTTTAAAAAGTCCTTCTTTATCTTGAAAGTGGCTGTAGACTGTCGCTTTAGAAACACCTGCTGCTACTGCTACCCGATCCATACTTGTGCCAGCATAACCATGTTGAAGGAATTCTTGCATTGCCCCTTGCAGAATTTGCTCCACTTTATCAACGGAATTGTCTCGATCAACTTCGTCAGCTTTGATGCGTACCATTTATTAATCATCCTTTCTTATAAACAATATTAATAGATGCTGCAAAATGCCCCAGTACAAAATGGCGAAAATAAATATACCCTTCGTTGAAGGGGGCAGTTCTTGCTGGGGGCAGGGGGCAGTTCTTGCTGGGGGCAGGAATAGCATTTCGCTGCATAATGCCTTTGCAAATTAATTGACAAGTTTAGTTGTATCATATTGACTAAACTAGTCCGTTTAGTTTAGCATAAATTGAACTGGACAGTTTAGTACAAGTTGCTACTGGTGGTAAGGGAAAATAGTATGGAGCAAAACAGGAATTTAGAGGGTTTAAGGTCTTCTCAGAATCTTGTGCGATCGCCTGTTCTACTTGCAATAATTACATCTCTAGCAATAGGCGGAATCAGTGTTTATGCTGTAATGAAGTTTCAGGCTACAGCTAATGAAAAACAAAAAACACCAGTAGCAGTTCAGCCTGTGGTAAAAACGGTAACAGCATTAGGGCGGTTGGAACCAAAGGGAGAGGTAATAAAACTGTCAGCGCCTTCTTCAAGTGGTGAAGGAAATCGGGTAGAACAACTATTGGTAAAAGAAAGCGATCGCGTTAAAGCTGGGCAGGTAATTGCGATTATGGACAACCGCTCGCGCCTACAAGCTAATTTGGCTGAAGCACAAAAACAAGTTCAAGTTGCCAAATCTCGCCTTAACCAGGTAAAAGCTGGAGCCAAACAGGGAGAAATTGGAGCGCGTCAAGCTACCGTGAATCGTTTGCAAGTAGAACTAGAAGGAAACATTAAAACTCAGCAAGCCACAATTAATCGTATAGAAGCAGAACTCCTTGGGCAACAACGGAGCTTGCAAGCAACAGTGGCTCGCGTAGCAGCAGAGAGACGTAATGCCGAAGCTGACGTGCAGCGCTACGAGACTTTATACAAAGCAGGAGCAATTTCTAGCCAGGAAGTTGATAGCAGACGCTTAAACGCCGAAACTTCCACTCAAGCGTTAATTGAAAGCCAAGCCACCCAGACAAGAACTGTAGCTACCCTACAACAGCAACTTAAGGAAGCAAAAGCCAACCAGGATCAAACCCTCGCTAGTTTGCAACAGCAGATTAACGAAGCAAAAGCTAACTTGAATCAAACTGCTGAAGTCCGTCCAACAGATATAGCAAACGCACAAGCAGAGGTAGACAGCGCTCAAGCCACGGCGGATAAAATTAGAGTACAACTGGCGCAGGCATACGTTGTGGCTCCTAAAGCCGGTCGAATTTTGGAGATTAATACAAGAGCCGGAGAAACTGTTGGCAATGAAGGAATTGTAGCTCTAGGTCAAACCGACCAGATGTATGCAGTAGTAGAAGTCTACCAAAGTGATATCAAGAAAGTTCGTCCGGGACAGGATGTGCGGGTAAGTAGTGATTCCCTACGCAATGAATTAGAAGGAAGAGTGGATTGGATTGGTATGCAGGTAAAGCGGCAAAATCTGATCAACACTGACCCCTCTAGCAATATTGATGCCAGAGTAGTGGAAGTCCATGTGCAACTGAATAAACTATCTAGCCAAAATGCTTCTAGCTTCACTAATTTGCAAGTCAAGGCGGTAATTGAACTTTAAAGGGAATTGAGCATTGGAAATTGGGCATTGGGCATGGGGCATTGGGCATTCTTCTTGTCCCCCTCATCTCCCTTGTCCCCCTCATCTCCCCCTGCTCCCCCATCTCCCCACTCCCCACTCCCCACTCCCCACTCCCCACTCCCCACTTCCACTATTATGAAATTAATCGAACAAGTGCGGCGGCGAACGCCTTTAGGATGGCTGCAACTGAGTCATGAAAAAGGCCGTCTTTTGGTAGCATTGTCAGGCATTGCCTTTGCCGATGTTCTGATGTTCATGCAGCTAGGGTTTCAGAATGCCCTGTTTGAAAGTAACACAATCCTACATCGCAGTATGCAGGCTGATATGTTTGTCATCAGTCCCCAAGCACGTAACCTAGCGAATATGTCTAGCTTTACGCGGCGACGGCTGTATCAAACAATGGATATACCAGGTGTAAAGTCAGCAGAAGGAATGTATATCAACATTGTTGATTGGAAAAATCCCCAAACACATCAGAAGACGACAATATTAGTTATGGGGTTCAATCCCGATCGGCAAGTGTTTAACTTAGCGGATGTGAATCGCCAGATAGATGCTGTTAAGCTACCAGATACCGTTTTGTTTGATCGCGCCTCTAGAGGAGATTACAATGATGCGATCGCCCAAATTGAACAAGGTAAAACTGTCACAACCGAAATAGAACGCCGGACAATTACCATTAGCGGCTTATTTTCAGTGGGGGCTTCCTTCATAGCCGATGGTAGTTTAATCACCAACGACCAGAACTTTCTGCGACTATTTCCCAGACGAGAAGCTAGCGGTGTCAGTCTAGGTTTAGTGCAACTACAACCAGGCTACGACCCAAAGCAAATGAAAACAACTTTAGAAGGTTATTTAGATGATGATGTTAAAGTTTTAACTAAAGCAGAATTTATCGAATTTGAAATAAATTACTGGAAAACAAATACGGCTATCGGCTTTATCTTCAGCCTGGGTGTAGCAATGGGGTTTATGGTGGGCGTGATTATCGTCTATCAAGTTCTTTCTACAGATGTGAATTCTCATATAAAAGAATACGCCACTTTCAAAGCAATGGGGTATAACAATCTCTACTTATTAAGTGTGGTGTTTGAAGAGGCGATAATTTTGGCAGTTTTAGGTTTTATTCCAGGAGCGATCGCACCTTTAGGACTTTATCATTTAACTCGTAATGCTACCAATTTACCACTTTATATGACCGTAGGGCGGGCCTTAACGGTATTAACTCTAACTATGATTATGTGTGTAATTTCTGGTGCGATCGCCACCCGTAAATTACAGTCAGCTGATCCGGCAGATATGTTTTGAAACTAGTCCTTTGTCATTAGTCATTTGTCATTTGTTACTCAAAAGGACTAATGACTAAGGACAAATGACAATCATCACGAGTAATCGAGCTATTTATGACTAGCAAACCCGTCATCTCTGTTAAAAATCTCGACCACTATTTTGGTCATGGTCAACTCCGCAAGCAAGTTCTCTTTGATATCAACCTGGATATTAACGCTGGCGAAATTATTATTATGACTGGGCCTTCTGGTTCTGGTAAAACTACACTTCTCACCTTAGTCGGCGGCTTGCGTTCTGCCCAATCCGGCAGTTTGCAAATATTGGAACAAGAACTGTGTGGCGCTAACAAAGGACAACTTACCCAAGCGCGACGCAGTAACGGTTATATTTTCCAAGCGCACAACTTGCACGGTAGCCTGACAGTACTCCAGAACGTCAGAATGGGCTTGGAAGTACATAATAATATTTCGCCTGCAGAAATGAAAACCCGGTCAGCCCAAATGTTAGAGGAGGTAGGATTAGGGCATCGCCTGAATTATTATCCTGATGATTTATCTGGGGGACAAAAACAAAGAGTTGCGATCGCTCGTGCGTTGGTCGGTCGTCCTAAAATTGTCTTAGCAGATGAACCCACCGCCGCCCTTGACAGTAAATCGGGACGAGATGTAGTCAACCTGATGCAAAGCCTAGCTAAAGAACAGGATTGTACTATTCTCTTAGTTACTCATGACAACCGCATTCTAGATATTGCCGATCGCATCGTCTACATGGAAGATGGCAAGTTAGTAAATAACACTGCTGTTGTTGCAGGTAGTTAGGTTGGTTTTTTATTAGGATTTTACGCAGAACAGATCCCCCAACCCCTTAAAAAGCAGGGCTGTTTCATTCGCTCTAGTACAATACGCTTGGGTTAAGCATTTTTTTCTCTTCTCTCTGTTTCCTCTGCGTCTGGAGCGGTTCGTTAAAAAATTGACTTTGATAAAGAGTTTTAGCCTTAACCCAAGCGTATTGTCTTATGTCATGTCCGCCAAATTACCCATAATAAAAGAACTCCTCCCCGCTGTTCGGGAGGGGCTGGGGGTGGGGTTCTTCGGGTTTAATAAGTAATCAAGCGGACATAATATTACATATCTTGTTTATATTCTTCTAACAATTGCGGAATGTGATCATACCCATCTACACCAATAACCGCAATGATTTTAGGGCGATGTTGCTGTAAGAACTTTTGAAAAGCTTCTGCCCCTATCTGTCCTTGTAAAATTGTTAGTAATCCTGCCGCTTGACGCCATTCACGAGAAGCAATTTGCTCCAAAAGATACATTCCCAAACAGCCAGTGTAAACAGTTTTTTCAGAGTTTTGTAAATGGTAATAAGCTTCTGATAAATAAGCTAAGTTACGCCCTTGAAGATACAAATCACCGGAAACTTGCGCTGTTTTAAAGCCATCTTCAAGATATTTAATTGCAGTTTGGTGTTCTCCAATTACTAAATAGGCAATTCCTAAGCTGCTGACACATAAGGCTTTACTTTGAATATCGCCTAATTTTTCTGATAATTTTAAACCTTGTTCTAAATAGTTAATTGCGGCTTCATAGGTTTCTGGTTCTAGATTCTCCAGTTGTTGAGCCTGCATGACTTCGCTGTAACCTAAATTTACCAGCGCGTTTGCTTCCCCTGTTCTATCGCCTGCTTGCCGACTCAGTATTAATGCTCGTTGACTGTAGTTAATTGCCTCAGCATAATTTTGCTGTTGCACATAGGTGCGGCTGAGGTGGTTGAGATTGGCGATTTCACAGGCGCGATCGCCTGCATTTCTGGCTATCTCTAACGCCTCCTGATGAAAATCAATAGAGCGCTGGTATTGTCCTAAAGCACGCTGAGAATAGCCTAAAAGGGTCAAAATCCGCGCCTTTTCTTGGGTTCCCTCGCCTCGTCGTAGCGGTTCATCCAAATAATCTAGGGCATCTCGCAAATAAGTGCCAGTAAAAGAGGCAAAAATCCCGCCGTAAAAGGGAAAATATGGACGCTGGGCAAAGGTTCGCAAAATCTGGAGCATAATTTGAGAACAGGCATCGCTGTATACTGTCCCAATGCTCCTAAAACCACTTGCTAACTGACTCCAAATCACTGCAAAGGTCAAAAAAGTGGAAATGGACAACTTTGGCCCGGCTTTAACATCGTAAGCTTGTTGGTCAAACCAGTTAATTAGTCCCCGTTGCAAGTACTGTAAAATCAATGCCATTTCCACCCAATCTCTAAGGGTGATCCCCCGTTGTCGCTCGGCAAACTCTATGGCAGATTCTTCCATAGCTAAGGTGCGAAGCAGTGCTTGGGGTAACTCACTATTGAGTTGTTTCGCCCAACTTGCCCAAGGGCCACGTTCTCCTGGTACGCCGCCAAATCCCAGAGATTCTTTTTGCTCGTACATCCAACTGAGCAAGTTGTCTTGCAATCGCTGCCAAGAAGCTAAACCACGGGTAATACCTTCGGAAAATTGTTGTAAATCAGCATCTGCCTGGGCAAATTGCTGTAATGCTTTTGACAACTGCTGTAGCTGTTGCAAATTTAGCGGATACTTCTGATTGGGATCAGTAACCCTTAAAAACACCGCTAGACGCTCGTCAGCAGTGGCTGTGGTAATTTCTGTAACTGCGGAGGCGATCGCTTCTGTGACTTTGTTTTGCTCCTGCCAACGTTGCCATTGACTTTGAATAGTTTTAATGGCTCTCAAACTCCGAGTAGCCTTAGCTTTTTTGAGTTCGTCTTTTTCATTATCGACTTGGCTTTGGAGAGCATTCAGGCGATCGCTCAAAACTAGCTCAAAGACTTCCCCTGTACCAGAAGTAATCCCTTTAAGCAGCATTTGATACACCATCTCAACAGAGCTAATTTTGCCCTTGAGGGTGGTTTCGACAATTTCATCAATTAAGGCAAGATAGCGATCGCGCAATGGCAAAGAGTCTGGCACTTTGGCTACTAAAGAATGTCACGTCCATTCTAATTCTAGTCTGAGTTTGACCGAGTGGATTGGACGTTTGTAGGGATTGAGAGCATTCGAGGGGTAGGCAATGTCTGACGGGCTGACTAAGGTGGGGCGTTTATACATCTCATAGTGTGTCTAAAATAAAGTTAAACGGAGGTATTGATATATCAATGCATTTGCTATACATTTTTTATGTAAGTTTTAATTTTACAGGTTTAAGGAATGGTTATTAAAATTTTAAAATTAAGTACTCTGACGGTGCTTACCGAAGAAGAACAAGAAAGCTGTAAAGGAGGTATTGGCGAGACCGTTCCTGCCGTTACCAAAGCCGTAAAGGCAATCGTTAATAACACGGGTGGTACTACCATTCCTTTGACCATAAGTGGTGCTAAGGATGCTGTGAAACTCACTACAGATCCCCTAATAGATGTTGTGCAAAAACAACTTGAAACAACGTAAGTATAAGTTGCTACTAGCAATTTTATAAGATAGAAAGCAGCTATTGTTCTTACGTTTAAAAAGGTGGTATTGAAACAAGAACCGGAGAAGACAAAAAACTTCTCCGGTTTTGCACCTTGTATCTAGTGCATTTTCCGCTAATATAAATTTTCTACTTTAGTAGGACTTACGCACTGTACAAATGCATCGTGATGTGCATTACCTATCTTGAGGAAGTTTTCAGGCTTTTCTTAATTATCCTGCGATCGTAAATAGACCATACTGTAGGGGCTAAACATTGCTCATTGGTGTCAACTTAACGTAAAAGTCATGTCTCGCAAGGAACTGAAGTTCCTTGCTAATAGCGAAAGTCTTCTGTTGATGACTAAAATATACCCAAAAATCTGTAGTCTACTTCAGTAGACTTTAGCTAAAAGCCAAAGAAATTTATTTCTGGGCGGGTGAGGAAGCTAACAGTTAAGCTATTTCTAGCTTAAGTTGACACGTATGAACATTGCTTAGCCCTTACGAAAGATATGGTTTTTAACCTTGCTCCATATTTGGTATTTCTTGTCAATGCGTAAGTCCTATTTTTATTAAACTATTCAAGTACGCCCGGTGAGATTGGCAACTATAGCTGCTAACTCGGCCGGATTAACTGGCTTGGGCACATGGAGTTGAAAGCCTGCTAAGAGGGCTTGCGTGCGGTCTTCTGCCCTAGCATAGGCTGTCAGCGCCACTGCTGGAATCCGCCCACCCTGCTCTGTTGTTAGCTTCAATATATTCTGGTGGTATCATGTCGCGCCATCGAAGCCCTGCTAGCAAATCCTCTTGCGAATAACCTACCATTGTTAAAAAAGCATCGTTAGCTTCTGCGATCGCCCCGTCCATATTGGCTACAATTACCCCAATAATGTTGGACTCTACCAACCTTCTAAATTTTGCCTCGCTTACCTGTAGCTTCTGCAAACTCACTTGAAGATGTTGTTTAGCAGTGCGTAACTCTGAGGTGAGCAAGCTGATGAGTATTGTCACCAGCATAAACAAGCCTAACCGCACTATGCTGTCAATATTATCAACAAAAAGCGAAAACACTGGCTCTAAGAAAAAGTAGCTGACGGCTAAAGTAGACAAAGCAGTAGCTAGTAACCCTGCTTTTATACCGCCATACCAGGTACTAACCGCCACGGCAGGAAAAAATAACAGTAAGCAAAGAATTAGCATAATCTGAGCCTGCAATTGCAGCCGTTTCAGCAGAAAGGTTTGTTGTTGTTATTTGTATGATTCGGCAAGGTTATTGTTGGTTTGTCGATCATACATTCCATTACTAACGAGCGTATCTACTTGGGTTTTGTCAGAGTTACTTGGATGAATTATGCACTTTTTGCGTTATTAGTAATCAAGGGACTAGGGACTCAATTCTACCCAATCCCCAATCCCCAGTACCCAGTACCTAATCCCCAATCCCCATAAATGGCTCGTACTCCTACATTAAATTTTGATCGCGGCACATTAATTTTGCATCCACCACCACGCGGCAAAGGTTGGATGGATTATGCTACGTGGGATGATAGAGTTGAAAAATTCCGCATTCCAGCAATTAGATACCGATCGCTAGTGGAAGCACTACAAGCGGAAGATGTTTATTTTATCGATGAGGCAAAGCAATTTTATCCTGTAGATTTGGTTTCCAGTTTGGAAATGGAACCCTATCCCCACCAGACTGAGGCGCTAGCAGCTTGGAAACTGGCGGGTAGACAGGGGGTCGTCGTACTTCCGACGGCGGCGGGAAAGACTTATTTAGCGCAAATGGCGATGCAGTCAACGCCGCGCACGACGCTAATTGTGGTGCCAACTTTGGATTTGATGCATCAGTGGTATGCACACTTGGTAGCGGCTTTCCCCGATGCTGAGGTGGGATTGTTGGGGGGTGGTTCGCGGGATAGAACGGCAATTCTAGTTGCAACTTATGATAGTGCAGCAATTCACGCTGAGACGTTGGGAAATCAATATGCGTTGCTTGTTTTTGACGAATGTCATCATTTACCAACAGATTTTAATCGGGTGATTGCTGAATATGCGATCGCACCTTATCGCCTTGGACTCTCCGCTACACCAGAACGCACCGATGGTAAACACGCTGACTTAAATATCCTCATTGGTCAAGAAGTATATCGCAAACGCGCTGAAGATTTGGCGGGGAAGGCGTTAGCAGAACATGAAATTGTCCAAATTAAGGTAAAGTTATCGCAACTTGAGCGGGAAAGATACAATCAACTAATTCAAACTCGCAACGACTTTTTAAAGCAATCAAAGATTTCTTTAGGGAGTCTGCAAGGTTGGCAAATGTTCGTGCAAATGAGTGCTAGATCGCAATCTGGACGTAGGGCGATGTTAGCGCACCGAGAAGCCAAAGATATCGCTTTGGGTACTGATGGGAAGTTGCGAATTCTGATTGATTTATTGGCAGAACATTATCCGGCAAGAATTTTGATTTTTACTGCTGATAATGCGACGGTTTATCGCATTTCTCAAGAGTTGCTAATTCCGGCAATTACTCATCAAACTCCTGTGAAGGAACGCCATGAGATATTAACAAAGTTTCGGGAGGGTAAATATAATACTTTGGTTGCTTCTCATGTGTTGAATGAAGGGGTTGATGTACCTGCGGCTTCTGTGGCGATTATTTTATCGGGGACGGGTTCGGCTAGGGAGTATACTCAGCGCTTGGGGAGGATTTTACGAAAGGGGAATATTGAGAATAAGCAGGCGATTTTGTATGAGGTGGTGGCGGAGGATACGAGTGAGGAGGGGACTTCGGCTAGGCGGAGAGGGGAGAGGAGAGACGAACCGCAGAGGCGCAAAGGACGCAGAGAGGAGGAGGAGAAGAGAGGGAAGTTACAGGTTGTGTATGGGAGTGGGAAGGAAAGGAGTTTGAAGGCTGCGGAACAGTTAGAAATTAATTATTCAGTCCAAAATCGTTCGACTGAGCAAAGCCGTTCGCGTAGCGTTCCGCAGGAAAGTCCAAAATCTAAAATCCAAAATTCAGCAGATGTTACCGACAGATTTACTGATGCATCGCCAAAACGGGGAGGAGATCATTCCGAAGAGACTGAAGATTGATCAGAAAACTTCGGAGTTGGCGATTGAGTTAATTAATTATTTTCAATCAGCAGTGGGGAAGACTCAAGGTGTGCTTGAGCGACAATTGACTGATTTTGAAGGAGATTCTACAGATTATCGGGTGAAGCGGGGATTAGCTTATATTCTCAAAAGCAGTTTTTGCACTTTTGAGGTGGTTAGTCCTTTGGAGCCACAGATGTTAAGAGAACGGGTGTTTTCGTTGGCTGCAAAGTCGGTTTCTAGTCGAGAATATACACAAGTTACTTTGAGTAAAATTGCTGATGAATTAACTCAAGAACTTGAGCGGGAAGTTTTATTAGAACAGGTTCGGAATGGACTCTATGCTGATTTATCTGAAAATAAAATTTTGACAGTGTTTGATGCACCAACAGCGCCAGATTTGTTAAATCGATATAACTTATCTCAGGTGCAGGGTGTATTTTATAAGGCCAGTCAATTGGTGTTAAATGCTCACCGAAATGTTCCGGGTGAATATAAGCTGTTATTTCGCTATTTGAAGTTGTTTCAATTGATGGCTTATATTGAAGGTGATGCTGACCACGGGTTTACAATTACGATAGATGGGCCGACGAGTTTGTTTAATCCTAGTACGCGATATGGGTTAGCGATCGCTAAACTTATTCCGGCTTTACTTCACGTTACTAAATGGAGTCTTTCGTCGATTCTCCAAACCCGCGATGCTTATACAAATACTTGGAAAACTGGACGTTTTACTCTCAATTCCGAATGTGGTTTGGTATCCCATTATCCACCAGGTAAACCCTACGATAGTATGCTAGAAGCATCCTTTGCTGATAAGTGGGATGCGTTGAAAAGTGGTTGGGCGTTAGAGCGAGAAGTTGATTTGATACCGATTCCTGGTAGCGTAATGATTCCTGATTTTCGCTTGGTGCATTCTGATGGACGTACTTTCTTGTTAGAAATTGTTGGTTATTGGCGACCAGAATATTTACAAAAGAAGTTTTCTCAGGTGCGGAAGGCTGGACGTGATGACTTGATTTTGGCTATTTCCGAGCGGCTTAATTTAGAAAAAGCGGGAGTAAAATTAAATGATGTCCCCGCGAGAATTGTTTGGTTTAAAGATAAGTTATTGCCAAAAGCTGTGTTAGCTGTAATGGATTGATTAAGGATAAATGAGATGAAAATTATAGAAACAATTGCCACAGTTACCAAAGATGGTAATATTACAGCCCAATTACCATTGGATATTCCAGAGGGTGAGCATCAGGTGGTGATAGTAATTGATGAAAAGCCTGTGGTAGAGAAACCAGAGAGCAAACAAAAGCGTCCTCCTCTAAACTTTCCTGTGCATAATTATGGGCCTTGGCCTGAAAATCTTTCTTTAAGACGTGAGGATATGTATGGTGATTGGGGGCGGTAATCCTGTTTTTCTGGACACGAACATCTTAATGTATGCAAATGTGTCTGAATATCGCTTTTACCAAGTAGTGATGTATTAATCTAATAGAAATACTATGAAAACTATAGAAACAATTGCCACAGTTACAAAAGATGGTAAAATTACAGCGCAGTTACCATTGGATATTCCAGAAGGTGAACATCAGGTGGTAATAGTAATTGATGAAAAGCTTTTGACTGAAGAAACGGAGAAGAAAGAAAAGAAAGCACCTCTCAAATTTTCCGCCTATCCTGTAGGATTAGTCTCGGAAAGTTTAACTTTCCGCAGAGAAGACCTTTATGCAAACGACTAATAACCCTGTATTCATCGATACGAATATTTTAGTTTATGCAAATGTGTCCGAATCTCCCTTTCACCAAGTAGTGATGTATTAATCTAATAGAAATAGTATGAAAAGTATAGAAACAATTGCCACAGTTACCAAAGATGGTAAGATTACAGCGCAGTTACCATTGGATATTCCAGAGGGTGAGCATCAGGTGGTAATAGTAATTGATGAAAAGCCTTTAGTACAGAAAGCAGAGAGCAGGGAGAAACGTCCTCCTCTAAACTTTCCTGTAGATAATTATGGTTATTGGCCTGAGAATCTTTCTCTAAGACGTGAGAATATGTATGGTGATTGGGGTCGCTAACTCTGTATTTCTGGACACGAACATCTTGGTGTATGCAAATGTGTCCGAATCTCCCTTTCACCAAGCAGCACTACAAGCTATTGAAAATCGTTATGACGCAGGAATTGAGTTATGGATTAGTCGCCAGGTGTTGCGGGAATTCTTGATGATTCTCAGTCGTCCACAAGCATTGATGAATCCCCGACCTGTTGCGATCATAATTGAGCGTACCCGATTTTTTCAAGCTCAATTTCGAGTAGCTGACGAAACCGCCCAAGTGACAGAAAGACTTTTATCTCTAATGGAGCAAATTGCTATTGGTGGGAAGCAAGTTCATGATGCAAATATTGTCGCCACGATGCTGGTTTATGGTATTCCTCAATTACTAACTCACAACACAGGTGATTTTGCAAGATTTTCTGGGTTAATTACTGTCTTGCCATTACAAGGTTAGATTGCTTGTTATTACTACTCGTGAAAATTTACTTCACGTTATGAAATGCAGTCTTTCGGTAATTGTGCAATCCCACTCAATACGGTTCGGATAAGATCCCCCCGCCTGCGGCGACCCCCTTAAAAAGGGGGTAAAGAGGAGAAAAAGCCCCCCTTTTTAAGGGGGGTTGGGGGGATTTTCAAGAGACAAATATGTTAACCGAACCGTATTGCAATCCCACTGACTAACCCCAAACACTTCTGCGTTCCCAAAACTGGGCGACCCTTTTTTCCCATTGTTCCCAGTAATCTTTGATAACTGCTGATTCAAACCAAAATACCTCAGCTGGCATTTCTGGAATCGCTACTACCAACAAAGCGTGCTTTAGCTGAATGCCATAATCTTGATAATACTCGTTAGCTGCTCCTATGTACGCCGTAAGTTGCAGTGGATGTTCATATAAATGCTCAATTGAGCCTTTGGGTTTATCTGCTGTTTTCCACTCGCAAATACAGGGAATACCTTGATAGCTGGCAATACAATCAACTTTGCCAGAATAACCCAAATCATCATGAAAAACAGAGCCTTCCACTAGTCTAACTGTGTCGATTTGTTCTAAAACTGGCTTGATACTCTCCCAATAAGGGCGACTTGCTTCGGGACAAACAGGGTTTTGTCCAAGAAGGTAGCGCTCAATTTGCTTGTGTGTTTGGGTTCCCCGACGACTAGCAGATGTAGTAATACGGGTAGCTTCTTCTGTACCAACACGCGCTTTCCAGTTTAATAATCTGTCTCGGTCTGCTTGTGATTTGGTGGCATTAAGTATTGTAGTAACGCTGGGAAAGCGATTTCCCTTGGCATCTACATAATATTGTTTACCATTTTCTCTCTTGGATGTGGCATTAATACGTGGTAGCAGTTGGGTATCATGCATCAGTAATTCGTAGTTCGTAATTCGTAATTCGTAATTAAGAAAGTGGCGATTATAAATTTCA
This sequence comes from Nostoc mirabile CHAB5784, assembly GCF_020829645.1. GTDB lineage: Bacteria > Cyanobacteriota > Cyanobacteriia > Cyanobacteriales > Nostocaceae > Nostoc > Nostoc mirabile. The sequence continues at coordinate 27,380 of NZ_JAIVFS010000053.1, forward strand.
GTTCATCTTCCACACAGGCAAAACTTGCTTTTGCAGGTTTTAAAACTTTAATTTTTATTAGTCCGCGTAGGTAGACTACCCTGCGGTAAGGGAACTCCAACAAATAAATTATTCAATGTTGTGGGGTGGGCATCTTGCCCGCCCAGTTCACAGGACGGGCGAGACGCCCATCCTACAAGAAATATTGGGATATTTTACTACTTGGAAGTCCCTAAGCCACAAAGCGTCTATGTTTGTATGGGCGCGAATTCTATTCGCCAGATCATTGAAAATGATTTTATTTGGGAAAATAACGATAAATATCTTTCCGGTGTACTACTCGCTGAAATAAAACTGTTTCTCCATCAAAAATAAGTCCAATACGATAATCACCGACGCGGATGCGATAAGCATTTTCATAACCCTGAAGTTTTTTAAGGTTAGTAATTTCTTCAAAGATTAATATTTGTGGTATTTATTCAAAAGCAAGGGTTCTAATAGTCTCATAGTAAGGTGTACTTTTCAGAGCCTTGAGATCCTTGATAAAGCTGGGTAGATATTGGGTAATCACTCTTATTCTAGTTGTGCTAATGCTTCATCAATATTCAAAGGTGTTTCATGTTCTACTGCCTTCATTGCTAAGATAAGTCCTTCATCCTCAATAGCTTCTAGCAAGCGTAGATAGTCATCAAAATCTATGACTACTTTGCGGATATTACCTTCCATATCAGTAATCAGTTCTTGAGCAAAAGGGTATTTATCAGCTTGCATTTGGGTTGTGATTTTAGTTGTCATACTATGACTTTAGCGTTAATAGATATAGTATGGCTTTAGTAAATGTATTTGTGAGATTTTACTCAAGAGAAAAACGCGATAAAACCCGCCTTCCAAGATAAATATTAAGAATTTTGTGTTATCTCTTCTCAGATGAGATGCACTAAAGTAAAATATCTCACAGTTTTATTTTGTAATTAATGGGTAAAATATGGAGCCTGTAACCCTGACAGCAGCTGCGATCGCAACCTTAGTGATTACAAAAGCTTTTGAGAAAACTGGCGAAATCCTGGGAGAAAAAGCTTTAGAGCAAGGTGGTAACTTATTATCATTGCTTAAGCGTAAAGAACCTACCACAGCGACAGCTATCGAACTAGCTCAAGCACAACCTTTAGATTATGGTCAAGCTTCTCTGGTTGAGCAGGTAGAAGAAGCTGCAAAGAAAGACCCTGAAATTGCTCAAGCTGTTAAGGATGTGGCGGATACTGTTAAATCTCAACCCTCTATCATCCAGAATTTTACGAACACAGTTGATAAAAATTATGGCGGGAATGTTGGGAACGTTTCTAATGACAACCGCAATCAAACGTTTAATTTCTGACTACAGTCGCCTGAACGGGAACGGGTAAAGTCAAATCCCTCTACTGAAACACCGCAAAATTTACCCCTGAGTGGGGTGGTGGAGTTTGTTGGACGTGAAGATGAATTGCAAATCCTGCATGAGATGTTGCAGGAAAATAATCAGGTGGTAATTGCTGCGATCGCTGGCATGGGTGGACTGGGTAAAACAGAACTGGCCTTACAATATGCAATGGCTCACCGTGAAACTTACAAAGGTGGAATTTGCTGGTTGCTGGCAAAGGCTGGAGATGTGGGTATTCAAATTGTGCAGTTTGCCAGAACTCAGCTTGATTTAAACCCACCAGAAGATTTTGATATACTCGCCCAAGTGCAATACTGCTTTCGGCTTTGGTGCGAGGGTAATGTGCTGCTAGTATTAGACGATGTTGGAGAATATCAACAAGTTAAGCCTTACCTACCTCCGCCATCTTCCCGGTTTAAAGTGTTGATTACCACGCGGGAAAAATTACAGCCGCCGATAGTGCTATTACATTTAGATGTGCTGAAACCACTAGCGGCAATCAATTTATTAAAATCTTTGGTGGGTAGAAAACGACTGCAACATGAGCCTTGGATTGCTAGAAAACTTTGTAAGTGGCTGGGATATTTGCCCTTGGGTTTAGAATTAGTCGGGCGTTATTTGTTAGGTGATGAGGAATTATCTCTAGCAGAAATGCTGCAAGACTTGGAAAATGAGCGTCTGACGAATGAATCTTTAGACGAAGCTCGACCAGAAATGACTGCTAAATTGGGTGTGGCTGCTGCTTTTGAGTTGAGTTGGCGACGTTTGCGAGAAAATGCCCAACTTTTAGGCTGTCTTCTGAGTTTATGTGCCCTAGCTCCGATTCCTTGGAAACTGGTGGAGGCTATAACAATAGCAGATGAAGCTCAAGATTGGAAAAAAGCCAGACGTGATTTGTTACAGTTACATCTACTCCAATATAAGGGTGAGAAAATCTACCAACTGCATCCATTGCTAAGGGAGTTTTTCCAATATAAGCTTACAGGTTTAGAACAGGCAGAGGAATTAAAGCGATCGCTTTGCGAGGTAATGGTAGCAGTTGCAAAAGAAATTTCTGAAAACGCTACCCTTAAGCAAATTACTGCTGTTTCCCCTGCCATTCCTCATATAGCTGAAGTAGCGACTCATCTCATTCAATACGTCAGCGATGATGATTTACCTTGGCCTTTCGTCGGCAACGCTAAATTTTATAATGCTCAAGGTTTATATAACCAAGCTTTACCCTGGTTGGAACAATGTCTAGAAGTCACTAAAAAGCGCTTGGGTGAAGAACATCCATATGTCGCCTCTAGCCTCAGCTTCTTCGCGTTACTCTACCACTCCCAAGGCAGATACAGCGAAGCCGAACCCCTTTTCATCCAAGCATTGGCACTCAAGCGTCAACTGCTGGGTGAAGAACATCAAGATGTCGCCATTAGCCTCAACAACCTAGCAGAACTCTACCGTTCCCAAGGCAGATACAGCGAAGCCGAACCCCTTTACATCCAAGCATTGGCACTCAGGCGTCAACTGCTGGGTGAAGAACATCAAGATGTCGCCATTAGCCTCAACAACCTAGCAGAACTCTACCGTTCCCAAGGCAGATACAGCGAAGCCGAACCCCTTTTCATCCAAGCATTGGCACTGATGCGTCAACTGCTCGGAGATGAACATCCATCTGTCGCCACTAGCCTCAACAACTTAGCTAATCTCTACAACTCCCAAGGCAGATACAGCGAAGCCGAACCCCTTTTCATCCAAGCATTGGCACTCACGCGTCAACTGCTGGGTGAAGAACATCCAGATGTCGCCCAAAGCCTCAACAACCTTGCCTTACTCTACAACTCCCAAGGCAGATACAGCGAAGCCGAACCCCTTTTAATCCAAGCTTTGGCACTGATGCGTCAACTGCTGGGTGAAGAACATCCAGATGTCGCCCAAAGCCTCAACAACCTAGCTTCTCTCTACAACTCCCAAGGCAGATACAGCGAAGCCGAACCCCTTTTCATCCAAGCATTGGCACTGATGCGTCAACTGCTGGGTGAAGAACATCCATCTGTTGCCCAAAGCCTCAACAACCTAGCAGAACTCTACAACTTCCAAGGCAGATACAGTGAAGCCGAACCCTTTTACATCCAAGCATTGGCACTCATGCGTCAACTGCTCGGAGATGAACATCCATCTGTCGCCCAAAGCCTCAACAACCTAGCTAATCTCTACAACTCCCAAGGCAAATACAGCGAAGCCGAACCCCTTTACATCCAAGCTTTGGCACTCAGGCGTCAACTGCTCGGAGATGAACATCCATCTGTCGCCTCTAGCCTCAACAACCTAGCTTCTCTCTACTACTCCCAAGGCAGATACAGCCAAGCCGAACCCCTTTTCATCCAAGCATTGGCACTGATGCGTCAACTGCTCGGAGATGAACATCCATCTGTCGCCTCTAGCCTCAACAACCTAGCTTATCTCTACTGTTCCCAAGGCAGATACAGCGAAGCCGAACCCCTTTTCATCCAAGCTTTAGCACTCTGGCGCAAACTGCTCGGAGATGAACATCCATCTGTCGCCACTAGCCTCAACAACCTAGCGTCACTTTACTACTCCCAAGGCAGATACAGCGAAGCCGAACCCCTTTACATCCAAGCTTTGGCACTCAGGCGTCAACTGCTCGGAGATGAACATCCAGATGTCGCCTCTAGCCTCAACAACCTAGCGTTACTCTACGACTCCCAAGGCAGATACAGCGAAGCCGAACCCCTTTACATCCAAGCTTTGGCACTCATGCGTCAACTGCTCGGAGATGAACATCCATCTGTCGCCACTAGCCTCAACAACCTAGCTTCTCTGTACTACTCCCAAGGCAGATACAGCGAAGCCGAACCCCTTTACATCCAAGCTTTGGATATTTTTGAGCGACAGTTAGGGTTGAATCATCCCAATACTATTAGTGTTCGTGAAAATTTAGCATATTTGCGCGATCGCCTCCCCCCACCACAGTAAAATTTGACTTCTGGGCAAAGCATACCGTGATAAAACTGAAAAGAGCGTTAGCGGAGCTTACCGAAGGTATCGCTTTAACTCGGCCTTTCCTGTTCTGAACTCTGAGGTAGAATGAGGTTCCCCACAACCTACGCCAGTTTTAGTTTTTAGCCTTAACCCAAGCGTATTGTTATATAGGCAATCGCCTTACTCGGAAAGTTTCATTACTTACAGAAATAATTGTCCCTAACTCTAAATCTTCCTGGCATTCACTCAAAACTTGAGTCAACCGTTCATTAATTGCATCATAATTTTCGTTCCCCAACCTAAACAAAATCACACTGGGTAAACTATCCCCACTCACGGCTAAAAGTTGGGCAAAATCTAAATCTATAGCACTTCTCTGTTGAGTACAATACAGACCTAACCCCCAACCCCTTCCCTACTAGCGTTGGGGAGTAAAATTCAAAGCCTCTCTCCTTTTAGGAGAGAGGAATGGAAGTGAGGTCAAAGTGTATTGCTTCCATTCGAGAACCGCTATATAGTTAATCAAATTCTTCCTTCTGCACGGGCTTTAATTAAAATCTCATTATCTGGTAGTCTTTGCAAACCTTCATCGCGCAAATGCACCACATCATAACCAGCACCACGCAACCAAGTTACAGTGCGTAGTGAAATTCCCATATCTGCCAAAAACTTCATTATTACTTGTTAAGCACTTTTGAAGGTATAAACCCGTTCTTGAGTCAACCACGCTGCATAAAGAAGAGATTGACGAATATCTTCTGCTTCTAAATCAGGATATTCTTCTAAAATTTCTTCTATAGGCTTTCCATGAGCTACCAAATTTACCACTAAAGAAACTGGAATTCGCATCCCGCGAATGCAAGCTTGTCCAGCCATAATGCTAGGGTCAAATGTAATTCTCTCCAGACCTAACATAAATGATCGCTCCAAAATCTTTTTTATCGTTCTGAGGTGCAATGATATTGTAAAGCCTAACGCTCTATTTTTGATTTTAAACCCACAAGCGATCGCCTCCCCTCAAATCCAGAATAAACTACATGGAGCTACAAATTTACAGGTTTTATGAAAAGCGTACCGTAATAAAACTGAAAAGTGCGATCGCCTAGACTAAAATTCATATTGAATTAAGTAAAAATGCCTGATTGCTTACTCAAAAGCAGCTTTTACTTTCTCAAAAGCAGCTTTTACTTTCCCTTTTTAGTGTTTTCCACAAGCAAAAGCAGCTTTTACTTCTTCAAAAGCAGCTTTTAATCTCGCATTTTAGTGTTTTCCACAAACAAAAGCAGCTTTTACTTCTTCAAAAGCAGCTTTTAATTTCGCATTTTAGTGTTTTCCACAAACAAAAGCAGCTTTTACTTCCTCATTTTGGTGTTTTCCGCAAGCAAAAGGAGCTTTTACTTTCTCAAACCCCAGTTTGCTTTCTCATTTGAGTAATTTACGCATTCATTTTGGATATCATTGAGCCGAAAGAAAAGCGTAGGCGTAGCCCGCACTTCGACAAAGCTCAGTGACCATCGGAGACATCGCTTTAGTTTAGAGTATAAATCGACAAGCGATCGCCTAGTTTAGAGATGAGCATTACTCAAATAAATCAAATCCCTTTTCGCTTCTCAACTTTCTGTCAAAAGTTGCTGTTGAACTACAACCAGAATTTTGAGCAATTACACCAATTAAATAATCAGAAAAATCTGCACTTCCCTGCTGAAATCGCTGTAATGCTTGATAAACTATAGAACGATTTTCTAACTCAAATACAGAACATTGCAGCATCAAATCTATGGTGTTACTAATTTCTTCACTACTAAATTGATAAGGGTTCCCGCGCAAAACCCAGACTAATTCACAGAGAACTATATTAGCAACAAAACATTGCTCTCCCCTTTCGATAATTTCCGCAGCTTGCTTCCACTGCTTTTCATCATCTTTTGTCAGGTAACGCACTAAAATATTTGTATCAAGTCCAATCACTTGAACCTTCTTGGATTGCTGCTTCCATTTCTTCTAAAGTTGCGCTTTTCATCCCCGGACGGTGTAAAATCCCCGATAAGCTTTGGATGGGGATATTTAGGGGAATCAGTTTAACTGTTCCATTTTCATCAATGACAAAATCAACCTTACTACCTGGATCAAGGTTAAGATAATCCCTAATTTCTTGAGGAATAGTTATTTGTCCTTTACTGGTGATGGTCGCACTAGCCATACGCGTTTTCCTTACATCAGTTCCTTGTTTAAGGATAACGTCTATTGACTAATCCAGAAAGCGATCGCTCTTATGTGGTTGTGAATAATGGCGAGCGATGTCTGCCTTAAAAAGTTTGGACCGGAGGAAACCTCCGCTCCAACTTTTCGCTACGACGGGCTATTCGGCGTCGCCCAACAAAAAATCAGCTACATAAATCATATAATTCTCTTCAGAAACACAGAAAAGCGTAGACGCAAAGCGGTGAGGGGGTCGCAGTCTTGGCGGTTCCCGTCGATTGCTCTCTTCGCAGCGTTAGCGACTGTGCGTAGCGTCACCCCCGAACCCGTTGGCGCAGCCTCTGTAGAGAAGGGCTTGTCGTCAGACATCGCTTCTCGGCAAATCTTAAAGGCTATTCCATTCTTCTGGCGTGATTTCCCGCTCTAGAATAACCTCAACTTCCCCAATCATCATCCGCAATTGCGGTACAGAATACTCATCATTAGAAGGAATAGTTAGACGATATTCCCCGTAAACCATAAACTGATGTCTTGTTCCAGAAAAAAGCCCCTCAAACCCAATCCATCGTAATTTCTTCAAAAAATCCCGACGCTTACAGGGTATCCATCGGCTCAAGAGTCGGCTCCTTGTTGAGGTCAATATTATCAATTACTGGTAGAGAATGTCCCAGCTTTAACCCAAGCAAAATCCAGTCTTCCAGTGTTGAGCGTAATTCATCCTCACACTCGCGCAAAGTTGATGCAAAAGCTATCACTCCTTTGCAAACAGGAATTCTACCTGCAAATGTACCATCTTCTAACTTGTCATAAATTGCCTGAGCGATCGCTCGATCAACATAGTCGCTCAAAATAAACCTTATCGCCATGAAATCTCGCGTTGTACTACCAGTTTAATCTTATGTTAAATGATGGTGTTTCGCCGATGAAGCGTCTACGCTCTACTTTCAAGTGTAAATCTACAGGCGATGTCTACGACGGGCTATTCGGCGTCGCCTGTGAGAGTTGAGAGATGAATATAATTGCGTCAAGGTAATCAACCCAATTGATTTTATTTTAGAGGTATGAAATGAAAATTAAAGTTATTGACGAACAAGAAAATTTACAAGAAGTGATGCAGGTTCTACTCACCCACTTAGAACCATCGAAGGTAATGAAATTTTGGGCAGCTTGTAAACTAGGTGAAGGCGATTATTTGGAACTTAAAGAAAAACTGTTTGCTGAAGAAACAGTTGCCAGTTTATATGCCAAAGTCAAAGAATATCAAGATGAATCCTAATCAACCTTACTACCAGTATCAAGATTAAGATAATCCCTAATTTCTTGAGGAATAGTTATTTGTCCTTTGCTCGTGATGGTCGCACTAGCCATTACTCAAGTTCCTTACATCAGTTCTTTACTTGATTATAATGTTTATTTACCAATCTAGTATTAATCATCACGGCATCAAAGTAATTGAGGTAAAATATCCTTAACTCCAAATACTTGAGGTGCAACAAAGATGGCAACGCTTCAACTTAATATTGAGCAAGTCATAACACTAGTGAAGCAACTAGCAATTCCAGAGCAACGGATGATATTGCAAGCCATCAAAGTAGAGCAAGATGCTTGGTGGCAAAATAGACTCGAACAGGGAGAGTTACAGATGCGCTCTTTGAGTACAACACGGGGACTCAACTGGGATATTATGAGTGAACAAGAGCGAGAAGAATTCATAGACGATCTCATGCATGAAAAGTAATGATCTCTTATGTAGTTGTTTTCGATACAAACATGCTCTTTTCCGGGCTAGGTTGGCGAGGTAGTCCCTATCGTTGTTTAGAACTTGCTAGAAACGGGCAGATTGAATCTGTAACTTGTCGAGAAATTTTATTAGAGTTACGCGAAAAGTTGCAGACAAAGCAAAATCGTTCTCCAATGGATGCAGCCATTGACATTGAGCAAATTCTCGCTTTTTCACGCTTGGTGGAAATTCCTAATACCCTTAAAGTTGTTGTTGATGATCCTGATGACAATATGGTTATCGAGTGTGCAGTTATCGGGAGAGCAACACACATTATCACAGGTGATAAGCACCTACTATCATTAGATAAATATCAGGATATTCCTATTCTCAAAGCTGGCGATTTTCTGGGATTACTTGAGCAAAAGGGATGATTGCTTTTCTCTTCTGGTGAATAATGGAATGCCTAGACGCGCAGGGGCGAGTCAAGAGACATCGCAATTAAAACAAGTGTTCAATACGATTATTATTTAAACTCTCACTTTTTTTCAGATATTGTCGGAAATATAAACGATATAATTCACACGCAACAGTACTGCGATCGCCTTCTAAATTAATTAGCCCCATACTCTGTAATTTACATGCCAATGCTGGCTCTAATTGCACATAATTTGTAGCGTTAATTACCTCATAAAAAGCATTTTGCAATTCTGGCTCATCTTGTAGCACTAACACAAACTGCTTTAAATACTCGTGATAAATTCCTGCTTCTGTGGGTGTTTCTTGCAATAGCTGTTCTAAATCCCTTTCTAGTCCCCCTTTACCCACAAGGTGATAAAAAGCCAATCGCACCAAATAAGGATATCCTCCCACCATTGCCATTAAACTCTCGACGTTTTTACCATTTGTCCAATCCAAGCCGTGACGTAGTGCCAAATCCAGCACCTGCTCTCTTGTAAAGGGAGATAAATTAATCGGTAAACCAATATTAAATGGTGATTGAGTCAGTTTTATCGGAACGAGAATTTCCGTTGAATAAACCAGAACTAGACGCAGTTTTTGCCAAACTTCTACCCCTTTGGCTTGTTCATACCACGATCGCACCAATGGTAACAATTCTTCAACAATTTCTTGATGCTCAAACACCCAGTCCACCTCATCCAATACCAAAACAAGGGGAGTTTCTGGCGCAGACAGTAAATATTCTTGGAAATAGATAAAGCAACTGACTTTGCTATCCATATCTTCATTCCAATAATCATTAAGTTTTGGTTCTAGCTGTAACTCCCGACTGACGTTTGTACAGAACCAGCGCAGAAATGTATCCAAACTGGCAAATACTGCTTTATCTGCTTGCTGAAAGTCCAACGTCACGGTGCGAAAGCCTTGATTGTTAGCGCGTGCAAGCAACCGCAAAATCAGAGAGCTTTTCCCCATCTTCTTCGGTGCTTTGATGCAGATGACACTCCCAGGTTTAGCCATTTCTGCGTAGGCGAGTTCCTCAATTGGCGGGCGAGGGATGTAGAATCTGGAATTAAGGGATACTGGGCCACTAGGAAATTCTAAGGATATAGCCGTGGCTGCTTTATTGAATTCCTTAACTAACTGTTGATGCGCTTTGCTAAGACGGTGATTTTCTACACTCTGGCGGAAGTTTGATTTATTTATCGGTTCTTTGCAAAAATTACTCAGTAATTGCCATAAATGAGCAGCAATTTTCCTGACACGTTCCTCGTCGTAGTCAGCTTCACAGGCTATATTTGTGTAGGTTTTTCCTTCCCACGAAGAACGCAATATAATCTCTTGGAGTGTCGTTAAACCGGTTGCTTGACTGGCTTTTAGTAGCAATACTACTTCATCTATAGTCATTACTCATCGGCTCTAAAGCATGAAATTTTCTCACACCATTATTCTTTGGAACTCAATGTAACCTGGCTTCTATGGATAGCAGCCAGTCCTTTCCCAAAAATCTACAAACAAAGCTTGACAATTTTTTTGTATCCTGAAAAATTTGACGTGACTTCAGCATAGAATTTTTTTTACAAATTTTTTCGAGTTTTTAGGTAATTATATGTGATTTTAACTACTTTTTTTAGACATATCTTAGAATGTAGATGCACACAATGGAGCTATTTTTTCTAAAAATGGCCACTGCGATCGCATTACCTTTTTCTAAATTCCATCCAAATTGATGATATGGGCAGTGACAGCCTAATCAACTAAGTAGACGATTTATCTATTAGGACTTACGCAAAAGTACACGCGCTCAGGGGCAATTCATGAATTGCCCCTACGTGAAATAAGGGTTTCGACTATTGTTTGCGTAAGTCCTGTCTATAACTGGATCGTCAGGGTGCTAAGACAGCGTAGAGAGAGCTACAGGATATCTTCCTCATCGTACCAGCAGCTATGCATATCGAAAAACCCGTTACCCATGAACCGGAAGCTCTATCAGTACAAGATTCCCAGAGTTTCCCAGAAACAAAAGACTTATCTCAAGAAAATTTAGATACTTGTCAATGCTCACAAGCCGCTTTACAAATGGCATTAATAGCCAGTGGCTTGGGGTTGTGGGATTGGAATCTAATAACCAATAAAACCTATTATGATCCTCAGTGGAAAGGCATTCTGGGGTATGGAGTAGACGAAATCGATAATGACTATAAATCCTTTGAGCAACTTGTACATCCACAGGATTTACCAAGAATTCGCCAGGTATTGCACGATTATCTGGAAGGATGCACACCTGTGTTTGAAGTCGAATTGCGAATGTTGACTAAATCCGGTGAGTGGAAGTGGATTCTGGCTTGTGGGAAAGTATTTCAGTGGGATGAATTCGGTAAGCCAGTGCGGATGGCGGGGACGCACAAGGATATTACTCAGGATAAAGCGATGTCTACGACGGGCTGCGCCTACGCTACTCAACAATACCAACTATTTGAACAACTCCAGTCTACCGAAGACCAAGTTAGGGAAAAATCACAGCAGCTAGAAACTACCCTCGAAGAACTCAAATATACCCAAAAGCAGTTATTGCAGAACCAGAAAATGGCTAACCTCGGTCAACTGGTGGCGGATATGACTAACGAAATTAACAACCCCGTTAGCTTCATCTACGGCAATCTCCATCCTGCGAGTCAATACGCTGAAGACTTAATCAGAATCATTGAACTTTACCAACATCACTATCCCACACCGACACCAGTCATAGCCTTACAGCTGCAACGCCTTGACCTTGGTTTCGTGAAGAAAGACTTTTTGAAACTGCTGTGGTCAATGCGAGCCGGATCTGAGCGCGTTAAAGAAATTGTTTTCGCCTTGCAGAATTTTTCAAACTCTGACGAAAGTCAAATGAAAAAGGTTGACCTCCATGAAGGACTTGATAGTGTTCTAAGGATTTTGCAGCATCGTTTGAAAGAAAAGCCTGATAGAGCCGGGATTGAAGTAATTAAAAACTTTGGGGAATTGCCCTTAATCGAGTGTTACCCTGGTGAACTAAATCAGGTATTTATGAACATTTTGACTAATGCCATTGATGCCTTAGAAGAAAGGATGAAACATGATTATTCCTTTACTCCCAATATTTTTATTCATACAGAAATTATTAGCAGTCATTTATCATTAGTCAATAGTAATGAACTTTGGGTAAATGATAAACTACTAGGAAAAAAACACAAAGTTATAATTCGCATTTCTGACAATGGCAAAGGCATACTTCCCCATATTCAAAGACAGATATTTGAACCATTTTTTACGACTAAACCAGTAGGCAAAAGTCAAGGGCTAGGACTATCAATTAGTCGGCAAATTATAGTTGAAAAACATCAAGGTAAACTTAAGTGTAATTCTCAATTAGGTCAAGGCACAGAGTTGGTGATTGAGATGAATACAACAGCAAGACACTATACCGCTATTAGAAAACACGCCAGTTTTTAGGTAATTAACCTTGGGCAGAACGTGTTAATTTTTGCAAGTCGATGCATTAACAAGGCGGCCTTCGCATTCACAATACCTAAGTTCGATAGATTTAGTCTTGTCTTTTTTACACCTAAATTACAGCACAAGCCATCAGTACACTTCCTACGACAATTACCGCGATCGCACTAATTATCGGCGTATACTGCTGTAATGGTTGCACCCATGAAAAACCCTTCAGCCATTGGTGAGCATAAATAATGACTAAACCAATGGTTACTAGTACGATTGCTAATCCCACACTGAATGCACACACCAAGATTAAACCGTATGCAGTTTGGTGAAGTGCAATCGCACTCAACAATAATACCAGCGCTGACGGGCAAGGAACTAGACCACCAGCGATTCCCAGAGTTAAAAGAGACTGTAACGTAACTTGAGAATTTGCAGAATGATGGCGATCGTTGTGAGTGTGATGATGATAAGCAGAATCATTGTGAGTGTGATGATGATGTTTGGGTGCGGGGTTGAGATAGCGATCAAGTAACCAAAAACCAACACTACAGACCATCAATCCGCTCAGTAAACTGAGAAATGGATACAATTGCTCTGGTAAAATATATTGAGATAATAACAAGGCTAAAATACCGAGTGCAAAAACGCTGATTGTGTGGGTAAGGGTTGTCACCAGCCCCAGCACAACTGCTTGCTTAGGAGTACCCCGCGAACCAACGAGATATGCTGCTACCATCGTTTTTCCGTGTCCAGGTGAAAGAGCGTGTCCGGCTCCCGCCATCAGCGCGATGCCGATACCACTGAACATTAAAGATGGAGAGAGGGTCATCTGAGCCAGGTTTTGCATCAGAAAGCTACCATGTCCGATGTGAGCCACGGCTGGTTGACTCGGCAGAAAACTAACTAGCAATGCCAAACCGAAAACCAGGATCAGCCTGTTCATAGACCACTCGCTTCCGACTTAGAAGCGCGGTACAAACCATAGCCAATCAACGCCAAAATAACGCTGACTGTTGCAACAGCAACGTTAGGATAAATGGGAATGCCTCCTATAATTGGTGGAGCTTCTTTAAGATCGGCTTGCAAACTGGTTCCAGGAATCACTAGCGTCACAAAGAAAAAGGGCGACCAGAAGGTCACAGGTACTAACATTGCGACGGTGTAACCGATGTCAGGTTCGGTAGTTCGTCGCCATAGTAACCACAGCGCCACAATACTCATTCCACTCAGTAACCATAGCATCACTGCATCATGGAATTTAGCATGGGGATGCCATTCGGGGTTAAAGAGGTGAGTCGCGTTCCAATCTACCGCTACGGAAACTACAGCAGTGCTGACGAGAACGACAGAAAGCAATATACGACTAATTCTTCTCATAAAATTTTTTGGTGTACCCTTAATTAATCGCTTTCACTGGTGTGTGTTCATCAGTCGTAGATCCCACAAATGAAGGTACAATGTGCTACTGGATAAACGATAGACTTTTCTTGCTATATCTAATCATGATTTAGGTCATTCTTGCGATGCCTACGGCGGGCTACGCCTACGGGATTCGTATCGCGGAGTTCTACTAAGCGTAAGGTTAGGGCTAGGGGAGTATAAGGGTAGTACAAACAGCACAGTAGTAATGTTTACGTTTCACCTAATCGACGAGAGTAACGCACGCGCTATCCTAAGTTGGCGATATCAGCCACCCTATGATTTATACAACTACTTAGAGGATGAAGCTAATCTACTACAACATATTCTTCACCCCCAGAATACCTTCTACAGCATTATGGATGAAAATAGCGAGTTAGTAGCTTACTGTTCATTTGGACAAGATGGACAGGTCACTGGTGGTAATTACCATAATCAGGCGTTGGATATTGGCATGGGAATTCGCCCTGACTTGACCGGACAAAGAAAGGGTGCTGAGTATGCTAATGCCGTATTGGAATTTGCAGAGAGTTTATTTAAACCAAAAACTTTTCGGGTAACGATCGCAGCATTCAACAAGCGTGCGATACGGGTATGGCAGAAATTGGGATTCCAGTATCAGCAATCATTTGAGCGAGGAAGTGATGGAATGCAATTTATTGTTTTATTGCGAACAGACTACTGTAACAGCAATCAGTAAAGGAGTACTGACTAATTTAGAACTTCCCAAACCAGATGTACCCATTCTAATTTTTCTTTAAAAACATCCTGGGTGTGACTCCGACATATTTTTTAAAATGTCTTGTAAAGCGGCTTTGGTCTGCACAACCAACGAGCAAAGCAATTTCTGCGATCGCATATTTTTTTTGTTGCAATAGTTCTTTAGCTTTTTCCATTCGTTGCCCAAGCACATATTGATAGGGTGCTACACCCATTGACTGTTTAAATAATCTGCAAAAATAATATTGACTCATGCCTGAAATTTCTGCTAGTTCAACCAGATGTAGCGGTCGATCCAAATAGCTGTCAATGTAGTCCAACACTGCCTGGAGTCGATTGTTAGGCATACCTCCCACGTTGGGCTGTATTTTTGGTGAAAATGCACAGTATTGTCGCAGCAAGTGAACGATCAACACCTCTGCCAGCGATTCGGCATAAAGATAACCACCGATTCCACCCGTGTCAAATTCTGCTTGAAACAAACAAGCGATCGCTTTAATCTGTGGATCATGGGCACTTACCTTACTGAGCAATTCCACTTTGTTTTCATTCAGCCCACCAACTTCTTCTGCCGTTCGAGACAAAAACAGTGGATCAATCACAAACATCAGCGATTCATCAGTACTATCCCATGCCCAAAGCCCCGACATCTTTGCAGGACAAATCCAGAAATCCTCTTTGGCTTGAGGTTTTTCCGATTTTTGTTCACCGATGCGAGTGATTTTTTGTTGATTGCAATCGCTTAACAAAAGACAAAGGAGATGATGGTTGCATCCGGGGAATTCAAGCTCGTTCGGTGCTGAAATATGACGATCAATAGTTAATCCAGGCAATTGAATCATCCGGCGCTCAGAAATCCATGTTTCCTTCATATCAGTCCGATTAGCGATCGCCGCTAGGGATACACTGCATAGAATATCTTTGATCGTGGGCACTAAAACAGCTTACAGCATCTTAGCAGCATCACTCAACAGCCCGTTGTAGACATCGCCCAATTTTGAAAATTTAGCTTAAAACAACCTTAGCCACACCTAAACTGACATTTAAAACAGCAGATGGTAAACCATCAATGTCAGAATACTGAGTCATAGGATGGGAAAATAAAGGTGAGTAATGTCCACCCCCAAATTTGCTGGACTATTTACCCAAGACAGATAAACAACAAATTTTATCAGTCAAAATCTATGACTTTGACCCCCTCTCAAACTCGAAAGCCACCCACCCAAGCAATAGGAGCCAAAATTTTCCACTGGTGTAACATCATTAGTCTATTTATCATGCTCACCAGTGGACTACAAATTTACAACGCCAACCCTGTTTTTGGTGGACGTGCAGGTTTGCACATTCCTCCGATATTTACGTTAGGAGGTTGGCTCGCAGGAGGTAGACACTGGCATTTTGCAGCAATGTGGCTATTTTCACTGAATCTCCTGTGGTATGGAATTTACGTTTTAATTACCCGACGCTGGCGACATCGCTTTGTAGGTGCTAATGACTTCAAAGCATTACAAAAAAGTCACAATTCCAAACGTCTAATTTATGCTTGGCATCGGATTGCGTATACAGCAATTATTCCTATCTTGCTGCTAGCGTTATTGACAGGAATAGGAATGTATAAACCTGCTCAATTTCCCTGGATTGTGGATTTGTTTGGCGATTGGCAAGCATTGCGAATTGTTCACTTTGCCTCAGTGCCGATGGTTATCTTATTTGTAGCAATTCACTCTCGATTAGGGCGGAAAGCTGGTGGTACTGAATTAACAGAATCAATGTTTTGGTAAATAAACTATGGTCAAAATAATTCGTAATTTATAATTCGTAATTCGTAATTATTACCCCACGACTGAAGTCGCTTGCTCTGAAATAAGGAATAAATTTATTTGTCTCCATAAAATGTTAGTTAGTTGCTCTGTACCTTTAATTACGAATTACGAATTACGAATTACGAATTAGTAATTATTTGGTCATGGAGATAGGGAAACGCGGGGACTAATGACCAATGACTAATGACCAATGACTAATGACTCTTTTTTAAATAAAAAAAATGAACTTTTTTGATAAATTGAATCGTAATATCTTGCAAAATCAAAGCTTACTATTTGTAGGACTTGATCCAAATCCAGAAATGATGCCTGTGCGTTATGAATCTGAAGAACTCATCATTGGTTTGTGGAAGTGGTTGCAATTCATTATTGCGGAAACTTCTGATTTCGTTTGTGCTTATAAACCGACACTTGGCTTCTACGAGGCGCTAGGTATTCCCGGTTTAGAATTGCTGTACAAAACCTTAGCAGCTATTCCAGCCCATATTCCAGTAATTTTAGATGCCAAACACAGTGACTTAAATACTAGTACCATTTTTGCCCAAACTGTGTTTAAACAATGGCAGGTGGATGCAATCACTCTCAGCCCCTATACAGGACAAGATCATGTAGCACCTTTTTTAGTCTATCCTGATAAAGCGGTGTTTATTTTATGCTGTACTTCTAATCCAAGTGCAGAAGCTTTACAGCAATATCCTACAAACGAATCACCCCTTTATTTACAGGTGGTAAGAGAATCAAAAACCTGGGGAACTCCAGAGCAATTGGGTTTGGAAGTGGGAACTACAAATCCTGAGATTTTAGCACTTATTCGAGCGATCGCGCCTGAACGAATTATTATGGCGCGTAGCATCTGGGCGGAAGGCGCAAACCTGAAGCAAATTTTAGAAGCGGGCTTGAATACTAACGGTGATGGTTTGCTGATTCCTGTTCCTCAAGATATGTTGGGAAACACACAACTATCTGAGGAAATCCAGTCTCTACGCGCAGAAATTAATCAAATTAAAGCTGAGATTATTCACGAAAATTCCACATGTTCTGTGTGGTTTCCTGATGTTTGTTTCCTAAATCAGCACCCCCACCAGGATTTGATTTTACAACTTTATGATATTGACTGCATTATGTTTGGCAGCTTTGTCCAAGCATCAGGAGCTATATTTCCTTATTACATCGACTTACGCAAAATTATTTCCAATCCCCAAGTTTTTAATCAAGTTCTCACAGCTTATGAGGATATTTTGAAGAACCTCATTTTTGATAGGTTAGCGGGTATTCCCTATGGTTCTTTACCTACTGCGACTGGTTTAGCTTTGCGCCTCCATTGTCCGATGATTTTCCCCCGTAAAGAGGTAAAGGCACACGGAACTCGGAGAGTCATTGAGGGTAACTTTCATCCTGGTGAAACAGTTGTAGTGGTTGACGATATTCTCATCAGTGGTAAAAGTGTTATGGAAGGGGCAGGAAAGTTGGAATCAGCAGGATTAAATGTTAATGATATTGTGGTATTTATCGACCATGAACAAGGGGTGAAAGATAGGCTACAGCAAAATGGTTATCGCAGTCACGCAGTTTTAACTATTTCGGAAATTACTAATACTCTGTATCAAGCAGGGCGAATAAATGAGGAGCAATTTTTAGCTTTCGCTGAAAGTTAGTGATTGGAATAATGGGGAGTGGGGAGTGGGGAGTGGGGAGTGGGGAATAGGGAATGGGGAATGGGGAATGGGGGAAGATTTTTCTTGTCTAAGTAAGTAGGCGAGAAGAAATCAAAGTAAGTTAAGTAATGTAAAAAATATTGAAATTAGTTCGTAGTGAGGACTTTAGTCCTTATTTGAGGACTTTAGTCCTCACTACGAACCTTTAATTATTTACGCCGCTCTACTTACTTCCTCTTGAGTAGATTTAATTACTCGGTTCAATCTAGTAACTAGAATAATTTTCGCTTTTAAATTAATTATGAATTTTCCACTGAATCAATTACTTAGATGGTTAATTTTTACGCTGTTATTTCCTTTAGTGTTTCTGAATGGTTGGCTAGCATTTTTGCTGGTTAAAAACTTTCAACCTGTCGTAACAATTCTTGTCTTAGCTACTTTGCTTGCATTCGTTTTAAACTATCCTGTTGCCATTCTCCAAAAGCGAGGAGTTAAACGTAGCTATGCAGTAGCATTAGTTTTTATATCAGCATTGATAATTATTATGGCTCTGGGTATTACTTTGGTTCCCATTGTTTTAGAGCAATTTAATGAGATGGTGAAAGTCCTTCCCCAATGGATTGATTCTAGCAAAGAAAAACTTCATATTTTAAATGATTGGTTTTTTACACACAAATTAAATGTGAATTTAAGTCAGTTATTAAGCAGATTAACTGAGCAATTACCCAGTGAATTAGAGTTTCTTTCAGATAAACTTTTAAGTATTATCATAGATACGATTGATAGTATCTCTGAGGCATTAATCACAATAGTATTGACTTTCTATCTGTTGTTAGATGGCCCAAGGATTTGGGAGGGGATATTTAAAAAGCTACCTGGAAGTTTTGCTCAGAAGGTAAGCCAATCTATTCAACAAAACTTTCAAAATTACTTGATTGGTCAGGGAAGTTTGGCTTTGCTGATGGGAGTTTCATTAACATTATTGTTTTTAGCTTTTCAAGTCCAGTTTGCTTTACTTTTTGGTTTGGGGGTTGGGCTTTTGAGTTTAATTCCCTTTGGCGATGTCGTTAGTCTTATTGTAATAACTTTAATAATAGCCACACATGACTTTTGGCTAGCAGTAAAGATTTTTGCAGTAGCTGTTGTCATAGACCAGTTAATTGATCAAGCGATCGCACCACGGCTTTTAGGTAAATTTACTGGCATCAGACCAATATGGGTATTAATTGCTTTGCTTGTAGGAACCAATGTTGGTGGAGTCTTGGGTTTGCTAATCGCGGTACCTGTAGCTGGTTTTATCAAAGATGTAGCAGATGGTTTTTCTAAATCTGGTGATTCTGATAATGTAGTTAAGAGTGAAGTAGCATCAGAATTGTTAACAGAGAAATCAATATCGCAATGATTTGTAGATAAAAATATTATGCCCCATTTATACCGTTAACAAGAAGTTCAACGGTGTTATTAAGGATGGGGTGTAATTGTCAGTATAGTTATAATATCATGTCCGCTTGATTACTTACTAAACCCGGAGAACCCCACCCCGCCAAAGCTACGCTTTGTCTCCCCTCCCCTTAGTAAGGGGAGGGGATTAAGGGGAGGGGTGCAATGACTGTGGGAATCATAACTAATTATCCGGACATGATATAACTCCTTGTTCAGAACCGTAATACCAAAAAACTCGAAAAGCAGCAGGTGTTTTGTTTTCTACATAGGCTTCAAAAATTTCTTCTCCATTAGGCCCTGATAAAGATTCATATTTGTGAGTATTCAAACTAGGGTGTCGCAGGTTTATTTCCATTAAACCCAGCGTTTTTAAAACTTTTTGGTACTTCTTAGAGTCAGTTTGTTGTAAATTAGCTAATGCTGTACTAGCCTCGGTTGAAAATATTATCTTAAAATTCACTATTGCTTAGTGTTGGAGATTAACCTTGTGACAAAGATTATATTTTGAGATCAGTGTCCAGGGCTAGTGTCCTTGTGACATCTTTGTGTCGTAGAGACACCCTATTCATCAATTTCTAGATCCGCATACTGGGTAAATGAGCCTAAGTCGTGAAGTTCACCAGAACTTGCCTGTTTTATACCAACTTCTAACGAAGTACGAGCTACAGAATTTTCCCATATCCAAAGTTCTCTTTCTGGAATGTTTACAACTGGGTCTAGCAGAATTTGTCCTGCGTCATTGATGAGGACTCGGTAGCTCTTTGCTTTGGCAACAGTACCCAAGGTTAATCGTCCTTTTTCATCAGTTCTGACAGTATCTTTAACTATGTGGAAGTTCTGATTTTCAATCATATTGCTGCTATGTCCTAAACTCATTATAAACAGCTGTGGGTAGGTGGGTATTGGCCATTAAAAAGGAATTGCATAAAAATAAGCCCCCAGCATTTATACTAGGGGTGAGATATAATACCATTTCACTTTATGTTTGTCGGAGATGCCCCTGCCATTGCCTCTACTTACATAAGAGGCTGGAGTGTTTCTCAAATATTACAGCAAAAAGCGATCTGGTATAAAATTAGCCAACATTTGCCAAGAGCAATTCTCGTTTTTCTGATTTTTGTACTCTCACCTGAGAGTCATCATCAACATCGATAAGCGCTGTGTCTCCTTCTGTAATTTGACCAGACAGCATTGCTTCGGCGAGAGAATCTTCTAAAAGGCGCATAATTGCCCGACGTAATGGCCTAGCACCGTAGCTGGGGCTGTAGCCTTCTTGGACTACAAGCTCTTTGAAGCGATCGCTAACTTCTAAGATAATTCCCTTTTCTGTCAAGCGCTTAGAAACTTCACGAAGCATAATCTCAGCGATTTGCTTAACTTCATCCCTAGAAAGCTGGGTGAAGACGATAATTTCATCGAGACGGTTAAGGAACTCAGGACGGAAGTAAGCTTTCAATTCCTCATTTACCAAGGTGCGGATGCGGTTATAACTAGCATCGGCTTGAGTATCGAAGTCAAAGCCTAAACCACTACCACCTTTTTCAATCACCTTGGAACCGATGTTGGAAGTCAAAATGATTAGCGTGTTCTTGAAGTCCACTTTCCGACCTTTGGCATCGGTAAGATGACCGTCATCCAACATTTGCAGCAGCATATTGAATACATCGGGGTGTGCTTTTTCGATTTCGTCGAATAGCAATACCGTGTAAGGTTTCCGCCGCACAGCTTCTGTAAGCTGTCCGCCTTCGTCGTATCCCACATAACCAGGAGGCGAACCAATTAGCTTGGCGACGGTGTGGCTTTCCATGTATTCGGACATATCTAGGCGAATCATGGAGTCTTCCGCACCGAAGAAGTAGGCAGCTAGTGCCTTCGCCAATTCTGTTTTACCGACTCCGGTAGGCCCAGAGAAGATAAAGCTAGCAATGGGACGATTGGGATTCTTCAAGCCGACACGGGCGCGACGGATACCGCGAGATACAGCCGAGACTGCTTGCTCTTGACCGATAAGCCGTTGATGCAGAGTGTCTTCTAGGTGCAGGAGCAACTCTGACTCAGATTCGGTTAGTTTGTTGACTGGTACGCCAGTCCAAGAGGCAACGATTTGGGCGATGTCTTCTTCGTCAACTACAGTCGAGTTGACAGGTTGATCGTTTTGTGCAAACGTTGCTTGCAGTTGTTCTGCGAGTTTTAACTCTTGGTCGCGCAGTTGTGTAGCTTTGTCAAAATCTTGGACTCTGACTGCTGCTTCTTTTTCTTTGGTAACGCCAGCGAGTTCACGCTTGAGTTCTTTATTCGGAGAACTTTGAGAGTTCCGCAAACGAACGCGAGAACCAGCTTCATCAATCAAGTCTATTGCCTTATCTGGCAAGAAGCGATCGCTAATGTAGCGGTCTGATAATTCTGCTGCTGCTACAAGTGCTGAATCCAAAATTGTGACTTTGTGGTGCTGTTCGTAAGCGCCGCGCAAGCCGTAAAGAATTTGTACGGTTTCCTCTACTGAGGGTTCCCCGACCATGATTGGTTGGAAACGACGCTCTAGGGCGGCATCGCGCTCGATATGCTTACGATACTCATCGAGGGTAGTTGCGCCGATGCACTGGAGTTCACCCCGTGCTAAGGCTGGTTTGAGGATGTTGGCTGCATCCAAACCACCTTCTGTACCACCAGCGCCAACCAAGGTGTGAATTTCGTCAATCACCAAGATGATATTGCCCACAGTGCGGACTTCTTCCACAACTTTTTTGATGCGTTCTTCAAAATCGCCACGGAAGCGAGTTCCAGCTACCAATGACCCCATATCGAGGCTGATAACTTGCTTGTCTTGCAAACTTTCGGGAACATCCTGGTTGATAATTCGTTGAGCTAGACCTTCTGCGATCGCAGTTTTACCAACTCCTGGTTCTCCAATCAACACTGGGTTATTCTTGGTGCGGCGACCAAGGATTTGGATCGCCCGCTCAATTTCCTTCTGGCGACCAACTACAGGGTCGAGTCTGCCTTCTTGTGCTAATTTGGTCAAATTCCTACCAAACTCTTCCATAGTTAGCGGTTGAGTGCGCTTTTGACCACCACCACCAGCTATAGCTGGTGCATTTTCACCCAAACGGCGAACTATGGCACTGCGGACAGTCTTGAAGTCAACTCCTAGATTTTGCAGTACTTTGGCGGCAACACCTTCACCAGCCTCGGTCAATCCTAAGAGTAGATGTTCAGTGTTAATGTAATTCTGTCCCAGACTATGAGCTTCTTTAAACGATTGCTCGAAGAGGCTTTTTACTTTAGGAGTAAAAGGAATTTCTGGTGGTACAAAGCCAGAACCCCTACCAATAATTTTTTCTACCTCGCGACGTGCATCTTTGAGGGTAACGCCTAATTCCGCCAGCACTTTAGCAGCAACCCCAGTTCCTTCTCCCATCAAACCTAGGAGAATTTGTTCAGTTCCTACAAAATTGTGTCCCAGGCGACGTGCTTCCTCCTGAGCTAACATAATTACTCTAATGGCTTCGGAAGTGAAGTGTTCAAACATAATGGGTTCTTGCTCCCTAGCTGCTTGGACTTTGGGTGAGATAAAATTCACCCTCATCTAAAGTTTTTTGTATTTTCTTAAGGACTAATGTAACTTTATTTAAAGTTAGCTGGCAGTGGTGAGAGCCGTAAGACCTCAGGTGTAGTAGCCGTCTAAGAAGAGTTGGGAGTAGAGACGCGATTAATCGCGTACAGGAGAGACGCGATTAATCGCGTACAGGAGTTCTCAATTTGACAATTACCTTGTCAGTGCAGAAGATGATTTTCTTTTGCCTTTTCTGCTCCTCATCTCTGGGCTAAACTTAAAACTCAGGACTCAGCACTGGCTCAACCATAACTATCCGCTAACGACACTCAGGACTGACTCATGATGACTAATGCACCCGCAGGTAAAGACCAACAACATCCTCTTTATAACCGCGATCGCCCCCTTATTGATATTTTACTCTCTCAAGAGGCGACAGACTATAACTTAGCAGAATTAGCTAGGCTGCGAATGCGTTATCAAGGGTTTCCAGGGGCAAGAGATATCCAAAAAGACCTTGATAAAGTCTTGCAGCAGTGGGGTTTGACCGAGGCCGAACTTTATGAGAAAACTCGCCAAATTCACAACCTGGGGGGTATTTACAAAAGTCACGGGAAGAAGGAAGAACAGGATTGGAATTAGGAATGGGGCATTGGATATTGGGTATTAGGCAACCTAACCTACTGTGTTGCTTATAGTGTAAAAAATGAATACGCTTATCTTCCGTGTACACCACGCAATTTTAACAATTCCTTCTCCTCAAGCTTGGCTATACTCGGCAATATTAGTAGTATTATTTGCAGTACTTTCTTTGCCTATAGGCTTATATTTCAAATTTTTAAAGTTTGAGTTGTTTCAAAAGTCATCATTAGAAGCAGCTAAAATCATAATAATTTCTATTTTTGCCCCTGCAATAGCAGAAGAATTATTTTTTCGTGTTTTATTACTTCCTCATTTGACAGAAAATGTTTCAATAAGTGACCAATGGCTATGGGGATGTCTCAGTTTAGTAATTTTTGTTATTTATCATCCTCTTGAAGCCATCACAGTGTATAAAGCAGGGTTTCCTACATTCATTAATCCAGTCTTTCTGTTATTAGCAGCACTCTTAGGAAGTTTCTGCATCATTATATATTTTAAAACAGGTTCTTTATGGACATCTGTTATTATTCATTGGATAGTTGTAATAGTTTGGCTACTCTTCTTGGGTGGATACAGTAAATTAAATACTCACCAAGAGTAAGACTGACATCAAACTCATTCTTGATTGCGCCAATAGTGAGTAACAACTCAAACATCTACAATTAGCCTTGCTTTTCTCAAAAAGAATTGGAGTACAGTCTCTTCTTTAGAAATAATCTCGGCTCTGCCTTCCATTCCCATTTGAACGGAACATTGTTTGTTTCCTCGACCTAAAGAAAGAGTTTCAGGTTCAATTGTTACCTCATAGAAGGCAGCAGTAGCTTTGGGAGTAGTTGCCATTGTAGAAGCACCATTATTCGTTGGTGGGAAAAATGCATCTGGAGAAATTGATTTAACTTTACCTTTGAGAGTACCGTAATCTGGATAGGGACAGGCAGAAACTCGCATTTGGACGTTTTGTCCTGGCTTCAACTTGCTTTTCTCCTCAGTTTCTACCACTGCCTTAATTACCAAGGGGGCAGAAGTAGGAACAATTTGGGCGATTTCTTCTCCAGGGCGCAATGTTTGGCCGGGGTTACGTAGGTTGAGTTTGGAGATAACACCGTCTGCTGTGGCAGAAACGATCGTCTCCTTAAGTTCGATATTCACCTGTTTAAGTTCGCGGCCATCATGCTCGAACTGTTTTTGCATTTCAATCCGTTGCTGAATCAGCGCGTTGCGTTCTTTGTTTAATGTGGCGATGTTACCTTGCCCCGTAGCTTTTTCTTGAGCAATGCGTTCTTGTGCGATCGCTACTTCTGCTGGAGTTGGATTCAGGGCAGCTTGTAGGCTTTGCAATTTGGCTTTGGCAGCAGAGAGTGCTTGTTCTTGCTGGCGAACAGCTAGTTG
The DNA here is from genome assembly GCF_020829645.1 of Nostoc mirabile CHAB5784. Classification (GTDB taxonomy): domain Bacteria; phylum Cyanobacteriota; class Cyanobacteriia; order Cyanobacteriales; family Nostocaceae; genus Nostoc; species Nostoc mirabile. The sequence continues at coordinate 52,254 of NZ_JAIVFS010000053.1, forward strand.
TGCTTCCTCGAATTGATCTTGTGACAAAGCTCCAACTTTGGCTACGTTCTCATATCGGTTTCGCTTTGACTCGGCTGCTCTTAAACCAGCATCTGCTGCTCTGACATTCGCTGCGGCTTCTTGAACATCACTAACAGTAGTAATTTGCTTATCTCGATAATCCCGCTTGCGACTGCTCAATTGGGCTTCAGCGCCCGCAACCGCACGCTTGGTGCTGTCAGTTTGGGCTACAACTTGGTTATTAAGAGCATGAATTTGAGCGTCGATTTGAACCAGTTGTAATTTGATTTGCCCAATACTACTTTCTAGTTGACTCTTCTTGGTTTGCAGGCGGGAGTCATCAATAGTAGCGATCGCATCTCCTGTTTTCACTACCTGATTCTCTTTCACAAAAATCCGCATAACTGGGCCTTCCGTAGCAGCCTGAACGAGCCGCAACTCACCAGCCGGACGCAGGTTTGCCTGTGCTTGAACAATGACTTTATATTTAGTTACAGAGGCTACAGCAATTGCTATTGTCACAGTAACCAATGCGATCGCGCCGCCAATAGTAGTCCAATTACCAAGTGGTGGAAGAAAATCGTTTTCTTCAACTTGGGGCAGCAAGACAGAATTCGATTGACTAACCATAATAAATTGAGGAAGAGATGATTTTTGATTTGAATTACGAATTACGAATTACGAATTACGAATTAGTAATTATTTGGTCGAGGAGCAATCCAAAATCTCAAAGAAAGAAGATGGTATTAACTAATGGCGGCATATTTGCCATTAGCATGACCGGAAGATTTCACCAGTAAACTCGGAGTTGATAACCGAACATCGTCTAGGAAGCCCAAGTGTTCGCCAGCAATTTGGCGCAATTCTTCTGGAGAACCTTGGATTTGCAAACGTCCTTTCTCTAGTAATACAATCCAATCGGCTCGCTCAATGACTTTCGGGCGGTGACTAATTAAAATTGTGGTTTTGCCTTGGCGATAGGTAAGCAGTCGATCTAGTACTTCAGCTTCACTCACCGGATCGAGAGCGCCAGTGGATTCATCCAAAATCAATATAGGTGGGTTAGTAATTATTGCTCTAGCGATCGCTAATCTTTGGCGTTGTCCACCAGAAAGATTAGCTCCAAATTCTCCTAAAACGGTATGATACTTGTCAGGTAGTTCGCTAATGAATTCATCAGCTCCTGCTATGTGGCAAGCTGTGACAATTTCTTCAAAAGTTATGTCGGGATAGCTAAAGCGAAAGTTATCAAAAATTGAGCGACTCCAGAAGTGCGGGTCTTGCGGTACTAAGACTACCTGCTGTCGCAGACATTCTACAGATAAGTCTTGTATGTTATAGATGCCATAACGGATATTGCCTGACTGGAGGGAATATAAACCAGCAATCAGTTTGGCTAGGGTACTTTTACCACAACCAGATTTACCAATTAAAGCAATAACTTTACCGCTAGGGATAGTCAACGAAAAATCTTGTAACAAATCAACTCTACCAGCATGGTGGAAGTTAACTTTAGTGCAAATAATATTTGCATCAGTGGAAATTGCTGCCCAAGGCTTTTTCTCTGCATTCAAGTCTTCTGGGGTAGCGTCAATCACTTCTGCCATTCGTTGGATGACAATTTGGGCAGTAATAAACTCATCAGCTAGCCCGATTACTGAACTCAAAAAACCGAGAAAATTCCCACTCATGCCGTTAAACGCTAGCAGCTGACCAATGGATAATGTTTGATTAATTACTAAATAGCTGCCTAACCAGAGTAAACCTATATTAGTTAAACTTGAAAGAATATTAGTGAATGTGCTGCTGTAGAGTCCCAATTTCATCGTACTCCAACCCAAGTTAGCGAGGCGACCATAATTGGTTTGATACTCTTGCCAAGCTTGAGGAGTTGCTTGGGTGGTTTTAAGTACTTGGACACCGCGAAAAGTTTCCACCAAAAAGCCTTGGTTTTCAGTGCCTAAAACGATAAGTTTACGGGTTTTCTGGCGCAAGGCGGGCAGGAAAAGCAGATTAACTAAAGTAACGATGGCAAATGCGAGTATAGAAGCTAGAGTCAGTTGCCAACTCAAGAACAGCATAAAGCTCAAGGAAACTAGAGCAATAAAAAATTGGCTAGGTAAGCCAAGGACAATCTGGGAAACTAACCCATTGATGGCATTAATATCGCCAATTCGGCTGACGACTTCCCCACTACGATGTCCTTCAAAGTAAGATAAAGGCAAGTGTAAAAGTTTTCGACCGTAGTCCAGCAGCATTCCTAATTGCAGCCGTTGACCGAAGTGACCGATGAGGTGAGACTGTACCAAACCAATTGCACTTTTAAACAAGTTGATGGCAATTACCCCAATTGCCACGGTAGTTAATAGTTGAGTATCTCCCCGCACTAGCACATCATCAGTGAGGAGTTGCATCATCAAGGGATAGGCGAGAGACAAAAGTCCGATTACAATATTGATGGCGATCGCCTGGCCCAGAAGGAAGCGATAGGGCCAAACACGCACCAGATAGCGTCCAAAGCCACTCATTTTATCGTCCGGCTGCTCGTAAAAACGGGTGTCATCTGGCATCAATAGCAGCATAATCCCATTACTCCAACCCTCGGCTAATTCCTTACGACTGAGGTAGCGGATACCAACGCCAGGATCACAAATCACATATTTGTTTCCTTTTTGCCCGTATAAAACTACCCAGTGGTAACCTTTCCAATGTATGATTGCGGGCATTGGAGCTTTATCTAAACTGTCGATCAATTGAGCAGAAGCTTTGACTTGGCGGACATTAAATCCTAAAGCTTCTGCACCTCGATTCAAACCAAGCAGGGTAGTACCTCGTGACCCCGTGCCTACCGCTTCTCGTACCCGGCTCAGAGTCAAAGTGCGTCCGTAATGTTTGGCAATAGTTGCAAGGCAAGCAGCGCCGCAATCTTCTTCACTATGTTGGAGAACAACTTGGTATTTCATAAAAAATCCGGGGATTACTTGGTTATGTCGCAATACGCTTGGGTTAGAGCTAAAAACCTGATTTTGCGTAGGTTGGGTTGAGGAACGAAACCCAACATTCTCTCGGCTTTGTTGGGTAACGCATTGCCTCAACCCAACCTACAATTATCCTTAACCCAAGCGTATTGGGTTATGTCGTGTGCGACTTAATTCTCATGCTGATAGATAAATTTGATTTGCTTTCACGTTTCGGTGTTTTGTGCAGTCTGTAGCAGCTTCCGCCTTAAGAGTAGTAACTTCTGCCTTCACGTTTCGGTGTTTCGCGCAGTCTGTAGCAGCTTCCGCCTTAAGAGTAGTAACTTCT
>NZ_JAIVFS010000054.1 GCF_020829645.1 Nostoc mirabile CHAB5784
AGCTTAATACAGGCAAATGTACGGCTGGTATAGATGGGATGAGAAACCTCAACTGCTATCAACGCTTGACACTTGCTACACAACTAAATATCAACCATTGGCAGCACGCCAAGCTCAGAAGAGTATGAGAAACTAAACAAAAGAATCTAATCTAAGGACAAGTTAGATGATGTCAGAAATGACAACAAACGGACTGAAGAAACAGCTAGAAAACTGGAACCAGATTAACTGGAAGAAGGTGAACAAAGCTGTCAGAAACTTGCGGCAAAGAATCTTTCGTGCGAGAAAGCTTGGGGACTTCCGTAAGCTTAGAAACTTACAGAAATTGATCCAAAAAAGCTACGCAAATTTACTATTGTCAGTTCGACGTATCACCCAAACCAATCAAGGTAAAGCAACGGCAGGCATTGACAAGGAAATCGTCAACACCCCAGAGCAACGGGTGATTCTGGTAAAAACCTGGAATGGGGGAAACCTCAAACCAACTAGGCGAGTAGAGATACCCAAGCCTAACGGCAAGAAACGACCGCTTGGAATCCCAACCGTGCGCGACAGAATTGAGCAAGCAATAGTAAAGAATTCACTAGCTTTATAGGATAGCAGAAAACCAAGATTGGAATTGTCCAGAATGCGGCGAACCCTTATTCAACGGCGAGGAAATCGAAACCCATCACATAGTATCTGTTGCCGAAGGTGGAACAGGCGACTTGGAAAACCTCCAGCATTTGCACAGAGCGTGCCACAAACAGGTACATAAAACCCAAGTTAAATCTCGCTTGAAGTAAGGCTTGAGCCGTGTAAGTGCGAAAGTCTTATGCACGGTTCTTAGGGGAGGGGAGAGCGGTGACGCTCAAACCTTACCCGACTAATTGGTCTGAGGTGTTCAAAATACATACACTCTAGAAGAGAAAATGATTAGACACAGTTACGTAACTAGTGAATCTTGGATAGCTCTACCGTGGAAGAAATTCCGCCGAAATCTATTCCGCCTTCAAAAGCGTGTGTACAAAGCTGTTCAAGTTGGAGACAAGCGGAAAGCGCGGTCAATCCAAAAGCTTATTATGAAATCCACCTCGGCTCGATTTCTTGCAATAAGACAAGTATCACAGTTAAACGCTGGCAAGAAGACAGCAGGTATTGATGGCAAAAAGTCCCTCTCATTTGAGGAACGTTTTGCACTTGAAATAACACTCAAGTCCCAGTATAACAACTGGCATCATCGCGGCTTACGGGAAATTCCAATCCCTAAAAAAGACGGAACCACCAGAATGCTAAAAATACCGACTATCGCGGATAGAGCTTGGCAATGCCTAGCAAAATATGCACTCGAACCAGCACATGAAGCCACTTTCCACGCCCGGAGCTACGGGTTCAGAACTGGACGGTCAGCGCATGACGCGCAGAAAAACATTTTTGACAACTTACGCTCCCAATGCAACGGAATAGAAAAACGAGTTATAGAACTCGATATTGAAAAGTGCTTCGACAGGATTGACCACTCAGCAATAATGAATAGACTCATTGCCCCCAAAGGCTTAAAACTCGGAATATTCCGATGCCTCAAGGCAGGGGTTAATCCAGAATTCCCCGAACAGGGTACACCTCAAGGGGGAGTTGTCAGTCCACTATTAGCAAATATCGCGCTCAACGGGATTGAGAGTATCCACGATTCAGAGCCAACGGGCGGATCAACGAGCCATCAATCCGATACGCGGATGACATGATTATAATACTCCGCCCCGAAGATAATGCGACAGAAATACTTGAAAGAATCAGCGAGTTCCTCCGCAAACGCGGAATGCAAGTAAGCCAAAAGAAAACCAAAGTAACTGCTACGACAGATGGGTTTGATTTCCTCGGCTGGAACTTCAAAGTTCAGAGCAACGGAAAGTTTAGAAGCACTCCATCAGTGGGTAATTTTAAAGCCTTCCGCAAGAAAGTAAAAACTATCGTCAACAACTCGAATTATGGTGCTAAGGTCAAAGCTGAAAAATTAGCCCCCTTAGTTAGAGGATGGCGGAACTACCACTGCCACTGCAAGATGAACGGGTAAACAGAAATCGAGAGGTACGCGAGATGCGAACAGCCGAAACGATACTGAACATCATACGTGAACGAGAGCTAAGGCTCTCAAAACGTAATGGTTACTGGAAAGCTACGTGATACGGAAACGGTCATGCGTAGTTTGGAGGGGGGTGGTTGGAAAAGTGCCAAAAATGGTAACTCGCTGGCTACCTACCCTACCGCACGCCCAGATTTAACAGAGAGGTGCGCGGGATAATACCCGCCATCGACTCAACCAAAAGCTTGAGAGCATTACGCGATTTATGCCTGATACAGTACGGTATCCAAGCAATAGGAAACCCTGCTGATAAGGCATCCTACATTAACGCCCTCCTGACCTTCCCTGTTATAGCCTGCAAGCAAGTGTCAGAAAATAAAGGATTGAAGTCTCCTATGCTCTCTCAAGTACAAGCGCTAGAAGCAACGCTAGAAGCGATGGGAACACCAACACCAGAGCAGTCAGCATTGCTCAAGGTGACGATGGAGGGAAGGAAGCTAGAGTACCCAGCACGGTACAGTCAAGAGAAGCTGTTTGGACTCTATCGAGTTAAATGGCATCTGGATACAGCATTAGAGATACTGGGAATGCTCTAAATCAGGACTTACGCAAACGATAGCCGAAAAGAATGATTTTCTTCTTAGGGCAATTCATGAATTGCCCCTACGGCGTGTAGTTTTGCGTAAGTCCTATAAATGATGAATTAATCATCGTACAAAATCCGTACAAAAAATAATGGAGTACAAACCGTGAAAGTTCATACTCCATTACAGGGGAGAGAGCAGGACATAAGCCGGGTTCTGTTCTCTTGCGAGGGCAGTTATCTATCTGGGACGCTTGTTACCAAACGCCTCTAGCGGCTCTCATTGAGCGGAACTGGTAAAAGACCAACCGTAGTTCCTATCGCCTTGCTCCCAACCGGGGTTTACCGAGCCAGCACCTCTCGATACTGCTGGTGCGCTCTTACCGCACCTTTGCACCCTTACCAAGTTGGGGAGTGGGGAGTAGTGAGTGGGGAGTGGGGTTTTTCTTTCCCTATTCCCTATTCCCTATTCCCTATTCCCTATTCTTGGCGGTATCTTTCTGTGGCACTATCCTCACGATCGCTCGCACTGGACGTTATCCAGCAAGTTTGGTCTTTTGGGAGTCCGGACTTTCCTCAAACCAGTAACTATGACTGATCTGCAACCGCCTGCGCCTACTCTCTCCTTAGATCCAGTGTAATCTTTGGAAGTCCCTAGTATGTTGACATGGCATTACTTTTTTTTATTCCAAGGTAGAGCGTAAGTCCAAGGTAGTTTCTTGACTGTGAAAGGACAATTGATAATGCTAATGGGAGGAAAATCACGACCTGGGGCTAGACCTAAACGCACCTCAGATATCCGTAGCACCAGTTGCAGGGAAAAGTCCAACTCCTTTCTTCTGTTAATAAAGTCGTTGTACAATTTTTTTTGCCCTTTTTGCAGTCCGTTGATATCAATTAGTGGTTTTTTGGCTGAATAGGTTCCAGCTACTTGATCGCGCTCGAAAACATCTTCTGCTGTCACCGTTTCAGAAAGTGTTTTCTTGGGGGCAATCAGGCTAGGACTTTGGGGTACTGCTAAGTCGCGGGTTAAGTCTGGTGATTTCCGAATTACGCGGCGCGATTGCTTGCTATGTTCAACTACTAAAGAACTGTTGTCCCAGTCAACGTATACAGCAACATTATCAGATTTATTTTCAATGCTAATTCCTAAATCTTTCAGTTCGTCAATTGGGTATGAGGATTTGAGTTTAAAGGAAATCCCAATTTTATCGTCGAGATTGTTTTCTTTGAGTTGCTCGTCAACGATTCCTTTTTTAAACTCAAACTTAATTTGATCATCGATGGATTCAACCATGCGGTTAAAAACGTATGAAACACCGATAATATAAATTGTTAAAACTACTAAATTCTGGTCGCTACTCCTCATAATTTATAATATTAACTCCCGGTGCTAATAAATGTATATCTGAGTCCTGATCCATCTACGATTTTTAATTACGTTTGATTACTACAGAATTTTGCAGCCAGCCTCGTCGCCAAAAAAACAATAGCAAACCAAATGCGATCGCTCCCATCACTGCCAAGCAAAGTGGGTAGCCCCAATACCAATTCAACTCAGGCATATTATATGGCGATTTTTCAGTATTGAAATTCATACCATATATTCCGGCAACAAAAGTCAGTGGGATAAATATCGATGAAACTATCGTTAGCACTTTTATGATTTCATTCATTTTATTGCTCACAGCTGAAAGGTACACATCCATTAATCCAGATGCTAGTTCTCGGTAAGTTTCCACGATCTCCATCACTTGCACTGCATGGTCATAACAGTGTCGCAGGTAGATTTGCACCTCCTCACCAATCACTTTACTACCATCTCGAATCAAAGAATTAATCGCATCTCGCTGGGGCCAAATAGCACGACGCAGTTGCAGTAATTCTCGCCTAATTTGATAAATATTTTGTAGTGTTTGCGGCGTAGGTCTGACTAATACTTCCTCTTCTAACTCTTCGATTCGCTCCCCATAAATCTCCAGCACAGGAAAAAAGCCATCAATAATCGCATCTAACACAGCGTAAGCTAAATAATCGGCTCCCTGTTTGCGGATAATACCTCTGCCTTTTTCAATTCGCGATCGCACTCTTTCAAAACAATCATGTTCTGGTTCTTCTTGTATTGTGAGCAAATAATTTTTCCCTAATATCAAACTCACTTGCTCACTGTAAAAACCACATGTTCTTTCCTTTGGCACTACCATGCGGCAAATGAACAGCAATTGGTCTTCATAATCCTCTGTTTTGGGACGGGTCGGTACATTAACTACATCTTCTAAAACTAAAGGATGTAACTCAAAAACCTTACCCAATCGTTGTAATATGTCTTGACTGCCTAAACCTTGTACGTCTACCCAAGAAATCGATTCGCTATCAAGATATGGGGCACACTCCTCAGGAGTTGCTATTTGTTCGCGGATGAAATCGGTTTGGTTATAGTCAATCAAGAAAATTATCGGTTCTGGAGCATCTGCATCAATAAAAATGGTTCCAGGTACAGTCCCTGGTTGGTGATAGAACTCATCTTCGTTTGGCTTATTTCCTATTTTGGGAAGGCGATGCAGTTTTCGTGCCATGCAATATTACCTAATAGTTATTAGTTATTAGTCATTTGTCATTTGTCATTAGTAAAAATAATTGACTCGTGGCAACTGACAACTTACACGTAATTTTACAAAAATTAATACAAATACGGCAATTTCTAGATTAAGCAATTATTTAGGTTGCTAACTTGGTCATCAACATTTTGTTGGTAGTCAGTTGTACTCACAAATAAGCACTGAAAAGTTTCATAATTACAGCTATTTTCAGATAAATAGGGTCGCGTCGTAAGGGCACAGCATTAGACCTCTTGCATAAATCACAAAATTTGAACCCCACCCCGCCAACCCCACCCCTTACTCCCCTCCCCAAGGCATCGGGGAGGGGATTAAGGGGAGCCAACGCGGTCTTCTTACATTGGGAGAGGCTAGCGCCAAGGGGGTTTCCCCCATGAGCGACTGGCGTGTGGGGTGTTAGGGACTTTTGCAAGATATCTATTGCTGTGCCCCTACGATAGGTGTGGTTTAAATAAATGAAAACTGCTGTAAGTTTATTTACGTTCAGTGAGTTACCAGCAATACACTTAACATATTGCTTCTGAATCAGCAATGCCATAAAAAAACAGTTTGCCTTAGTAAGACAAACTGCTTAAAAAATATTTATTTGGGTGAGCAGAAGTTAGAACATGCCCATGCCGCCCATGCCGCCCATGCCGCCCATACCGCCCATACCGCCCATGCCGCCCATATCAGGGGCAGCAGCAGCAGATTTCTTCTCCGGTTTTTCAACAACGATCGCTTCGGTGGTTAAGACCAAACCAGCAATGGAACCAGCGTTTTGCAAAGCTGAACGCACGACTTTGGCAGGGTCAATAATACCAGCAGCGATTAAGTCTTCAAATTCGCCGGTAGCAGCGTTGTAGCCAATGTTGAAGTCGCTATCCCGGACTTTCGAGACGATCACAGAACCTTCAGCACCAGCGTTGTCTGCTATTTGGCGCAAGGGGGCTTCTAGCGCTCGTTCGACAATATCAGCTCCAATTCTTTCTTCGTCATTTTGTAGGCTGTTTTTAATCTCTTCTACCTTCTTAGCTAAGTGAATTAAAGTTGTCCCACCACCAGGAACAATACCTTCTTCCACAGCAGCTTTAGTAGCGTTCAGCGCGTCTTCAATCCGCAGTTTACGGTCTTTGAGTTCGGTTTCGGTTGCCGCACCCACTTTAATCACTGCCACACCGCCAGCGAGCTTGGCGATGCGTTCTTGCAGTTTTTCTTGATCGTATTCAGAATCGGTTTCTTCCAACTGTCTGCGAATTTGACCAATCCGCTTTTGTACTTCTGGCTTGGTGACACTACCAGCTACAATTGTGGTGCTTTCTTTGTCAATGGTGATTTTGCGGGCAGTTCCCAGCGCTTCTAGAGAAGCGGTATCTAGACTTAAGCCGATTTCTTCAGAAATCAACTGTCCATCGGTGAGAATAGCAATATCTTCTAACAAAGCTTTGCGGCGATCGCCAAACCCAGGTGCTTTAATTGCAGCCACAGCAAGTACACCCCGCGCTTTGTTCACTACCAAAGTTGCCAAAGCATCACCTTCAACATCTTCAGCGATGATCAGCAAGGGCTGACCAGAACGGGCGACTTTTTCCAAAATCGGTACTAAATCTTGAATGCTGCTGATTTTTTTGTCAGTAACCAAGATTCGGGCGTTTTCAAATTCGACGATTTGCCGCTCGTTGTTGGTGACGAAGTAGGGTGAAATGTAACCCCTGTCAATCTGCATCCCTTCAACTACTTCTAGTTCGGTTGTGAGAGATTTAGATTCTTCAACGGTAATTACACCATCTTTGGTGACTTTTTCCATTGCTTGGGCTAACATTTGGCCAACTTCTTCATCGTTACCAGCAGAGACAGTAGCAACTTGAGCGATCGCACTTCCTTCTACTGGCTTGGCTAACCTGGCAATTTCTTGTACAAGTGCCTCAATAGTTTTGTCGATCCCGCGCTTCAAACTAACTGGGTTACTACCCGCCGCGACGTTCTTCAAACCTTCCCGAATCAAGGCTTGTGCTAAAACTGTTGCCGTGGTTGTACCATCCCCAGCGACATCTTTCGTTTTTGAGGCCACTTCTTGGATGAGTCTTGCACCAGTATTTTCCAAAGGATCTTCTAATTCAATTTCCTTGGCAACAGTGATACCATCGTTGACAATTTGAGGTGCGCCAAATTTTTTCTCTAAAAGGACATTGCGACCTTTGGGCCCCAAGGTGATTTTTACGGCATCGGCAAGGGCGTTAACACCCCTTTCTAGAGCTCGCCGAGATTCCTCGTCAAATGCAATAATTTTCGCCATGTTTCATTTCTCCAGCGCTTCCATTAGACAATTTAGCACTCACAGCGCCAGAGTGCTAATCTCTCAAGCGGCTCAAGTTACAAATGGAAATAAAAAAATTGATTAATATACAGGTGATGCTCATATTACATACAGGCAGTAATGCTTGAATTGGGAGATGAATCTATACAACTCCCTTAAGTCCCTCGGTATTGCCGACCCTAGCGGCACCGGCTGGTTGGCGGTAGTATTTACGTTTCTTTTGGCTTGCCTTGTAACGTGGCGTTTAATTCCGACAGTACGCAAATTCGCCTTGCGGGTAGGTTGGGCTGACCAACCCAACGCACGGCGGCTCAACCGAGAACCTTTACCCAATGCAGGGGGGCTGGCTATCTACGCGGGTGTGATTGCCGCCCTGGTTTTAGCTAGCCTGTTACGACCTATCGAACTCCAAAACGTATTGGCTCAGGTGCTCACTATTCTGTTGGGAGGTTCGATATTAGTCCTTGTGGGCTTTATCGATGATCAGTTCGGCTTACCGCCCTCTGTTCGTTTGTGGACGCAAATTCTCACGGCACTTTTACTGGTAGCTAATGGTATCAGTATTCATGTCATGTTTGGCACTCCCATAGACTCGCTCCTGTCTACGTTGTTAACAGTACTTTGGGTAGTAGGAATTACCAACGCCATCAACTTGATGGATGGTATGGATGGTTTGGCGGGAGGAATCAGCTTTATTACTGCCATGAGTTTGTTAGGCGTTGCAGCCCAATTTAACAATCGTGCAGCAGCAATCTTGGTATTAGCAGCCTTGGCAGGTGCTGCACTGGGCTTTTTACGTCACAACTTTCACCCCTCGCGGATCATTATGGGTGATGCCGGAGCATACTTTTTCGGCTATGTATTGGCGGCAACCAGTATTTTAGGTAGACTGCAACAAAATACAGTTTATGCGCTAATTCCCACGGTTTTATTTCTGTTGTTGCCAGTACTAGACACGACTCAAGTATTTGTGCGGCGGCTACTAGCAGGAAATAACCCCCTCAGTACTCCTGGCAAAGACCACCTGCACCACCGCTTACTTGCTTGGGGACTCTCCCAGCGCCATGCTGCGTTCACGCTTTGGTCAATTACCTTAGTTTTCAACTTGCTGGCTATGAGAATACAAGGCATGAGTTTGGCTGTGATGCTGACTACCGCCAGTAGCATTATTATTCTTTTAGGCTTTACTATCTGGCAAAGGATACGTCAACAGCCTTAGTTGCTTGTAGGGTGAGCATTGCAGTGCTAGCCCTACTATGGTTTTATTTAGTCCACCAAAAATTCAAGCTTGAGTTAAATTGTCTTGCAACCAAGCAACTAAATCTCCTTCTGTGGAAAAATCTAACAGTGCCTCGGCTAGATTTTCAAGCTGTTCAATAGATAACTGGCTGATACGCTCTTGCAATTGCGGACTCAAATTACCAATGCGTCGTCGCAGCAGACGCATGACTACCTCTATAGTCTGTTCTTGCCTGACTTCATCACGGACTTCCTCAATGATTTCATCACGGACTTCCTCATAAATTCTAGTAGTTTTGATATCAAAATCACCGAGTCCAAACATTTTTCTCAACTCCTGACGACTGATATGCGGTAGTTTGTAAACTACAATTGTTTCTATTAAATCTAGCACTTTTTTTTGAAGTGCTTTATCGCTCACTTCCGAACGTATCTTTGTAATCAAACTTTTGACTAATACAGGAGTTTGTTTTTTATTTACAACTACTAATTTGATGATACCAACTCCCAAGGAATGTTCAGCTATTTCTGGAAGCTCGTTTAGATATAGCCTCGTTACCAGTTGGCTTTCGAGTAAGACTCGATAAGGTTGTACTTGGGTTGGTTCAAGGCTGCGGCGAGGGAATATAACTACTGCTCGCCAATCTGTAGTAGGTGCGTAAAGTCGTAAATACAGAAATATTTATGAAAATAAACGAGCGTAAAATTCGTTATCTTTTTGAAATTGAACCTCCACAAAATAAATCGGCTGACTACTAGTATCAGCAACAGGAAGAAAGACTCCATCAATGCGAAATGCTGTTTGCTTTAATTCTACTGAAGCGAAATTATATGCATTTGCTTCTGATGCTTGCAGATTAATTAATTCAAAAAAAGCGCTGGGGAAAGTTTGAAATAAACGATAAAAAATGGAGTCTGTTTTCATAATTAGTTTGTCAAGCTTGATTTAATTAGGACTTACGCAAAAACCCTCTCAAACTCTCATTCCTCCGTGACGCGCCAGTTGCTTCAAGTCTCTTAACCGCAAGGGCGCACTGGCTTCTCTGCGCCGCGCCAGTTGCTTCAAGTCTCTTAACCGCAAGGGCGCACTGGCTTCTCTGTGGTTCGTTTTCCGTTACCCGTGCGTAAGTCCTATTAATAAGTTCGTAGTTAGCGCTAAAGCGCTAAAGCGCCAACTACGAACAATCGCTACCTCTCAACTATTTAAGCCATTACCATACCGCCATCGACGTTAAAGACTTGTCCGGTGATGTAGTTGGCGGCGGGATCGGCGGCGAGAAAGCGCACCATCCCAGCAACTTCTTCGGGTTGACCGAAGCGACCGAGTGGAATGTATTTCAGAATATCTTCGGGGTTGTTGAGATCGCTGGTCATGTCGGTGGTGATGAATCCAGGGGCGACGGCGTTAACGGTAATCCCGCGAGTAGCTAGTTCTTTGGCAACGCTTTTGGTGAAGCCGATTACACCCGCTTTGGCGGCGCTGTAGTTTGACTGACCTGGGTTGCCCATTTGCCCAGCAACGGAAGTAATGTTGATAATCCGCCCCGATCGCTGCTTCAGCATAATTTTACTGACGGCGCGTGTACATAAGAAAACACCAGTTAGATTAAGGTCTATCACAGCTTGCCAATCTTCTGGCTTCAAACGCAAAAGCAGGGTGTCGCGGGTAATACCTGCGTTGTTGACTAAGATATCCACACGGCTAAACTTTTCGATGACGGCGTTAACTAATGCGTCTACTTGATCGCCTTTAGAAACATCAGCTTGGATAGCGATCGCCTGACCTCCCGCATTTGTAATTTCTGTAACAACTGCCTCAGCAGCAGTACTGGAACTGGCATAATTGACAACTGCGATCGCTCCTTGTGAGGCTAATTCAATTGCGATCGCTCGTCCAATCCCTCGTGATGCACCTGTGACAATTGCGACTTTATCTTGTAATAGTGTCATTTAATGTTCCTCAATCTTAGAAATACCGCGCTAATTATCTTATGGTGATTTAGGGAACATCTAAATATTGTCTGGATAATTAAATATCTATACTTATTTCTCTATTAATAGATGAATAACTTGAAGCAATATATTGCTGATTTAACTAGTTCCGTGGGTTTAAGTCCCCCGGTTCAATAAAAATTTTGTTTTGTGTTGGGGTTAAATCCCCATTACAAAACAAAATTTACGAAAGCGTTGCGTTAGCGAGTCCGCGTTCGCGCAGCGTCTCGTAGAGAGCGTCATTACGAATTACGAATTACGAATTATTTAATTTATAGCTTCGACGCCTAATAGCCCATCGTAAACATCGCCCGATTGGATACTACTAGAAAGCGTTGCAGCTACAAGCGTCATAGACATCACTTTCCTGAATGCCTGTATAGTTAGTTATTTGCTTGGTCAAAATAGGTTTAAATACATATCTAATGCATATACACAAACCAGAATCATATAAGTATTTTATTATAATTATTTAAGATTCTTTGCTGGCAAATCAGTCTATATTGACTAATTTAACGAACTTTGGGGGTTTAAGTCCCCAACAAGACAGGCAGCGCGTTTTGTGTCGGGGTCTAAATCCCCGGACGCTCGCAGACTCGCTAACACAAAACGTAATTGCGTTAGCGCAGCGTTAGCGAGGAACGAGCGTCATTGCGTTAGCGCAGCGTTAGCAAGGAACGAGCGTCATTGCGAATTGGTTTAATCCTTTCCCAACAAAAACCCATGAACCTATACCGCTTTTATTTTCTAAGAATTACTATTGAAACAAACAATTGAAAATCGGTGTGTGTCACATGGCAACTAAAAAGCAATTTAACAGCTTTGAAGAGATGCTGTCTGCTTCTGATGTACCTGTATTAGTAGATTTTTACGCTGACTGGTGTGGCCCATGCCAGATGATGGTGCCAATTTTAGAGCAAGTCAATGCCCAACTTAAGGATCGCCTGCGGATTGTCAAAATCGACACGGAAAAATACACAGATTTGGCTACTCAGTATAAAATTGCCGCTCTACCAACCTTAGTACTATTTAAGCAGGGTCAGCCTGTGGATCGGATAGAGGGAGTGATGCAAGCACCGCAGTTGGTGCAATATCTACAAACAAAGGTTTAAGCTAACACTTAAAATTTGGATTTTAGCTGCCAGAGGCGCGGAATATCGCGTCTTTTTTAGTGGAGTAGCACAGCTTGTAGCCCTACGAATTACCGTGTAAAATCTTAAGTAAATATTAAGCATATCTACTTATACGTCTAGAGAAAGTAGTTTATAAATTGAGATAGCTATATTGTATAGATATAACAAAATATCTTGACAAATAAAGCAATATATGAATTATAAGCAGCAAAGACCTGACAAAGCCTATATTTGGGTGAATATTGATTTTGATAAAGTTAAACATAGAATAGATGCGGTGACTTGCCAGATTGAGCGAGTTATACAAAAGCACCAAATTTCAAATCAAACTGGTAAATCAGGCAAAAGAAATAATTAGGTTATCTGTAGAGCAATGTCTACGATGAGCTACACCTAGACAGTTTATTTTTATTGTAGCGTAGACCTAGCCCGCACTTCTCTACCAGACGCTGCGCGTAGCAAGATCCCCGAAGTAGTACGGCAAAGCTTAGTGACTAGCGTCGGCATCGCAACAGTTTTGCACAACAGGTTTTGGGCAAAGCGACTATATTTTTGTCAAACACTAAATAATATTATTCGATAATCGCCCACCGAATTTATACTTATTTATTAGTTATTATTTTATCCTCGACACTCCTTTTCAGGAGTGTTATTTTCGGGAGGATATCTGCTTACTAATTTAATACGGTTCACTTAGCGCCAAAAACCTTTCAGGGTTTACGCAAAAACTCTCCGAAACTCTTATTTCTTTGTGTGCTTTGCGCCCTTTGTGGTTCGTTGTTTCTTAATTTTGGCTAAGTCTTGTCCTTAACTGAACCGTATTGCTTACTAATTATGCTGTGAAAGAATGTGAAGAAATCATGGGATGGCTAGAGGTCTTGTTAAACAATTTGAAGGTGCAGCTAAGGAGGTTGTAAGAGAAAGCAGTAAAGAAATAGCTACCTTGTTTGATAATGTTTTTGCTACGTCAGCCGCTTCCTACTCGCAATCTCTTAAAACGTAAAAGTAGTGCGAAGTACACCTACAGTCGTAGTCTCATTGTTACTGTTACCTTCTGGGTTAAAGAGAATAAACGCACCAGGCGTAATACTGATATTATCGCTAACTTGAAGGCGGTAATAGCCTTCTAAATGGTAAGGAGTCGCCCGATTCTCGCCTGTGGGGGTAAGTTGAGCAGAACCACCAGTATCAGTACGGAAAAGCGGTTGACCAAAAATAATTCCGGCAGTGTTCCCTGACTTGAATAAATCTCTGAAGTGAACTCCCGCCATCCAACTTGTAAAGGTGGTGGAAGCATTCACGCTATTTGAAGAAGCATCAACAAATAGTGCTGCACCGTAGCCAGATAAGGCTATCTTGGGAGACAATCGCCATGTTACCGTACCCCCAACAGAGTTTAGTGTGACGGGTGTTCCAGTTGCAACCCCTGCTAAAGCATCGATATCACCACTAATTAATCCTGTACCTAAAATATTGATTTCGTGATAACTGTGGGCATAGTTTAAACCAATATCCAGAGCGGGACTTGGCTTGAAGGTTAACTGTGTGGCAATAACACTACTACCACTAAATAAACCTGCTCCTAAAGGTGTAGTAGAAACTCCTGGTAGTGCCTCAGTAGCGGATTTTTGGGTTAAATTTGCATTTGGATTGCCGTATAAAGCTCTTAAATCCAAATTTGGCGAAATGTTAAAAATAAATCCCGCCGCCGATGCTAAACCAGTACCCGAAGTCCCACCAGAAATCCGTACCACAGGATTCAAGCCGGCAAAACGAGATATTGACTCTTGTCCTTCACCATAAAAAGGCGTAATTGCTGGGAAAGCATCTGATGTTTCCGCCGCAGTTCCTCCAAACAAGGTTAATTTATTAGCGACGGGAAAGATATACAGCAATTTGTAAACCTGAACACTGTTTGCGCCAACACCCGACAAAGTATTGACATTTAACCCCGGAAATTGCGGCTCAAAACTGGTACGTGCGCTACTTGCACTTAAAAGGGGCGAAGCTAATCCTAAACTTTGTTGTAGGCTACCCTGTCCATCGGCTCCACCCAAAAAGTTATAGGCTTGCAATCCAGTAATTAATAAATCTTTACCAGTAAAGCTAGTGGTGAGATTTAACCGCACTCTATTGACTAGGATGATGTTCGGGTCACTGTCATTAGGAGCGCCGCCGCTAGCACCAACACCAGCAATAATTACCTCTCCATTAAGTTTAGTAGTCGTAGAAAACTGATTTGCTTCTAGTTCTGCTGTGCGAGCTTCTACAGCATCTACTCGACCCCGCAATGTTGCCAATTCTGCCGCAAATTCTTCTTGTAGTTTCTGCAACGTGGCTAAATCTTCTTTCTTGACCAAATCACCAGTTGCAGTCGCAATCAGTTCGTTGATTCGCTCTAAACAAGCATTTAAGCCAGCAGCAAATTCATAGCGAGTCATCGCCCGATTACCGCGATAGGTTTGATTGGGATAACCTGCGATACAACCATAGCGCTCCACTAAAGATTGGAGTGCCTGAAAAGCCCAATCGGTCGGCTGTACATCAGACAATTGGGATACGGATGTTACTTGTGCAAGTTTGTATGAGGTTGGAGATGAATTTGTAGATTGTGGTATGATTGGCTGCCAAAAGTTAACAGCAGAATCTACTCCTAAATCTTGATTTTTTTGCTGTTCATTGACTGAGCGTAAATTTTTTTTGTTGTCATTAGCTATCAGCAATTCACTGGAGATATTATTTGCTGAATTGCTTTGATGAGAAGAATTTTTTTCATAGCTACCATCATCTTGATTAACAGCTACGTTTTTATCTGCAATTTCTAAATTAGGAAGGGCTTGCACAGGTGATAACCCGGCAATTAAACATAAAAATCCCATCCCACTAGCAGAAGCTAGTAGATATTTTGCCATCATAACTCCCAACACCTATAAAATAGTGAAAAAATTAATTGCGATTTTCAAATGGATTGATAAGTAAATTTAAAGTAGATTTAGCAAGAGAATCTTGTTAACTTTAAATTTTTGATATCAGGTTTTTTTCTGAATTGACTTACCAGAACATCAGCTTATATCGCAAGTATTAAATTATAGTAAATACTATTTTTGGAAAGAATTAACAATAATTTTTATTGGTAGTTATTATAGCTTTTGACAAATTATATTGAGATTTCTTATAATTACTCTATCAATCCTAAATGGGTTGTGAACAGTACGTTCTGTACAATGCTTGATTCATAAGCCTTCCAAATTTTCTCTGTTCAAATATAAAATTGGATTGCTATATTGACAAAATAATAATTACATAAGTCTGATTTTGTGATAAGGAATATAGATATTGAGCCGAGGATTTCGGCTCAATACCTACCAAAGAATAATTTACTCAAAAAAAATTAAGAGACTGCGATCGCTGATCGATTTGGGTGCAGGTAAGATCAGGAGGAAAACAGTGGAAATAACTTTCAAGAATTCAATCCCACCAATAGGTAACAATAACCGCATCACAATCCTGGTGAACATCTTCACCCCATAGCCCCCCTTCCAATCTAGTTCTCAGTCGGCGCTTCAGCCGCAAACCGTAGTCTTCATTCGTGCCATCACTTACCTCTACTGAATCAGCTCGCCACTTTTTGCCCAAGTCTAAAAGCTCAGACACTTTTATGTCTTGGTTCTCTGTAAGGATATACAACGTATCGGCAGGATAAGCAATGAAATGGATGATGCTGGTTTCAGGCATGGGGCGATAGTTCGCCATTGCAAGCAGGGTATCGACCATACCACCAAAGCTTAAACCGTTTTCATCTGGTGCAAAGATTGGTTTTGTGAACAGAAAGCTTGCCCATAAATTTCTGTGGCTAGAAAGGTCAGTAATCACTTCTTCGCCATCAAACTCATTGAACCGACGCTGCCAAACCAAGGCAGCAAACAGTTCTTGAGGAGAATAGGATTTCGCAATCGATTGGATTTTGGCTAAGTCAAGCATCACATTTACGGTAAGTAATATTTTTAACAAAACATTTGTAACTACCCTTGCAGTTTATTTACCCAGTGGCTGCTATTCTTATAGTTACTTCGGTCTGTCATAGCAGATAGATTATCCTCAATAATGTTTCATTTATTAGCGCTCATATACCATCGTGGTAATGTGGGTGCTTTTACTTTATCGCTCATAGCAAAAATCCGGTTTAATTTTGAGGCGATGTCTGGTGTTTGGTACACTAAGCTGACACTGAAGCTTTAACTTGACCAAAACGGCGATCGCGTCTTTGGTAGCTCAACAAAGCCTGATAAAATGCTTCTCTATTAAAATCTGGCCAAAGAATATCGGTGAAATACATTTCTGTATACGCCATTTGCCACAGAAGAAAATTACTCAATCGCATCTCACCGCTGGTACGAATCAGCAAATCGGGTTCTGGAGTATCTGCTGTGTAGAGATGTTGTTCTACAAGACTTTCATTCACTTCTTGGGGACTAAGTTCACCCTGTTGCACGAGTTGAGCTACTTGACGGCAAACTCTAGTAATTTCGTTGCGGCTACCGTAGTTGACTGCAACAGTAAAGTGGATTGCTTGATTGTTCAACGTCTCTGTCATTGAACGTTCCATTTCTGTTTGTAGAGAGTTGGGTAAAGCCGATAAATCTCCAATAAAGGAGATGCGTACTCCTTCTTGATGCATCTGAGCCAACTCGCGGCGTAGTAATCGCTCAAACAAATGCATTAGAAAATCCACTTCTTCAACGGGACGCTGCCAATTTTCTGTTGAGAAAGCATAGGCTGTCAACGCTTTGATGCCCCAATCTTTGCAGCAACGCAATAGTTCTTTGAGTGTCTTTGCTCCTTGGCGATGTCCAGCAATGCGCGGTAATCCTCGACTGGTTGCCCATCGTCCGTTACCATCCATGATGACGGCGATATGTTGGGGGATTTTTTGGGGGTTTAAATCGGTGGGTAATTTTGATTTGTTATTTGTCATTTGTCATTTGTCCTTTGTCATTTGTCATTTGTCATTTGTCATTTGTCATTTGTCATTTGTCATTTGTCATTTATTTTTACTAATGAGTAGTTTCAAATAAATCTTGCAAATATTCTGGTGTGAGGGTGTTGTTCCAATTCCACAGACGATGCATTGTGTAGGTGAAGGTGAATAGGAGAGTTGTTTTGTTGGTTAATGACCAAGCATTCCAGTTGAGGGTAGCCATCATGCGGCGGAGGGTACGCATCAGGTTGTTACGCTGATAGTTTTGTGATCGCGTTTTGATCAGCGTGCGTCCAATTCGCATCAACCCAGTATCAGGAAAAGTCCAGACTCCAAACCCCCAGAATTTGGTCGTATGGTTGATTTCATCCTGTGCTAGTTCCTCTAGAACATCCTGGAGTGCGCCAGTGGTGTGAGCCATCAACCAAATATAAAGACAGGTAGCACCGTATTCTGTGGCAATGCGGTGTAAGCCGTGGCGATATAAATCTTCGTGAGCGTCATCTGTGGGAAGATAGCTTCTAACAGTACGAAATTTTGGGGTAATTTTCTCGCCTGTTAATTGGGTGTAGACTTTGATTAATGCGGGTGTGTGCTGACGTTCTTCCTTTTCCCACAAACCAAGTTCCAGCAGTTCGCCATCTTCACCGACAGTTCCACCAACAAACCGAGCCATCTGAGGATGCAATTTTTCCAAATACTGCCGACTGGTTTGGGTATAGCCGCGAATAGGAGCTTCTGTATCCATCGCACCGATCAATATAGATAAAAATACCTCTGCGTCTAAGCCGATAATTTGATTGCGGTTAATCGTTTGCCAGTCGATGAGTTTCCAGGGACGCGGTTGAGGATTGGCAAACTGTATCGGTAAATCTTGCAGACGTTCATGTAGTTTTTCGACTGCAATATATCTGTCTATGAGGGAACGAATACGGCGCTGTGTTTGCAAGTAATCAGGACTGGGATAGCTTTTACCTGCTAAGTCTTCTGCAATTGGGCTGAGGGTATTAAGCATATTTTTATACTTAAATTTTTATCTCTATGCCCAATAGCCTAAGCGATCGCACTTTGTTTTGTCAGTCGGCTGAAGTCGGCAGTTTTATGTGATAGGGTTGCAAAAGTCGGGGAAAAAGTTGGTTATAGAAAATTTGGGTTTCAAACCTCGCCCTTCTAAGACGACTTTACAAACTTAGAAGAGAGAATTGCAGAGAATGTGGCGAAATTGTTAGAACAAGGGTAGATAAGAGTTGAGTAACAAGATAAATCATGAACGCTTATAAAACATATATCACCATTGCAGATCCAAAGCAGTTAGTATTATCTGATTTACCATTTAAAGCAGGACAGAGAGTTGAGGTAATTATTTTGACAGACGATAATCAAAGGGTTACTTTAGCAGAAGAATTAAAAAAATTATTCAAAGAAATACAAGCGATACACGCAGATAATCCCTTGAATGATGAGGAAATAGTAGCAGAAATTGAAGCTTATAGACAGGGAGAATGAAAGTTATTATTGATACTAATATCGTAGTCTCTGCTGCTATAGCTGATAAAAATCCAGAGGCAGTAATTTTATTTGTGATTGCTAATTCTGCTTTTGAGTGGATTGTATCGGCAGAGATTATCGCAGAGTATAAGGAAGTTTTAAAGCGTCCTCGTTTAAAGTTAACTGAGGCACAATACCAAAGATGGGTTTATTTAATTGATTCAGTAACAACACTAATTGATGTGGATGTGGAAGTTGATTTCCCCAGAGATAGGAAAGATGCAAAGTTTTTAGCTTGTGCTATTGCAGCAGGAGCAGATTTTTTTATTACGGGTGATGCTGATTTTAATGAAGCGCAAACTTTGTTAAACACAACTATTATTTCTCTGTCTTTATTTAAAAGGTTAGTTTGTGATGTGAGGGAATAAGCTTCAATCTGGTAGGGTGCGTAAGATACAATACGCTTGGGTTAAGGCTAAAACTCTTTATCAAAGTCAAATTTTTAACGTAGACGCAAAGCGGTGAAGCAGCGCGGTCTTCTCCCAAGGGGAGACGCCAAGGGCGATGGGGGTTTCCCCCATGAGCGACTGCACCAAGCCGGAGGGCTTGCCGCAGGCTACCGCAGAGGCGCAGAGAAGCCAGTGCGTTGGGCGGGTTCCCCGACTTGTTCGCGCAGCGTCTCCCCTTGGGAGAAGCAACTGGCGCGAAACAGAGAGAAGAGAAAAAATGCTTAACCCAAGCGTATTGGCGTAAGATAGCGGCATAACACACCGTACAAAACTAAGCGATCGCATTATCGTTTGTCAGTCGGCTGAAGTCGGCAGTTTTATGTGATGGAGTTGCAAGAGTCGCGGAAAACGTCGGATTCGAGACTCTAATACTTACCGCCGGAATAACAGCAATCGTTTCAAGAACTTGCTGCTGAATTTTGAATAAAGTTTGCAAAAGTTGGGAAAAAAGTCGGATTTACAGAATCTTATCCAAAAACTCCAGCAATATAACTGTAGAGTGATTTATAGTTGTCCTTAAAATCTGAACTCTCCTCGTCGTTACACAATGGACGCCCAAGCAGCATTAGCATGGTTAGATGCCATAATTCCCCCTCAGACTGGGGAACGGTTGAGCGATTTGCAAAAAGTGATTCTTGTGCAAGTTTGGTTGGGTAGAAAATACTTGGATATCGCTCATTCTTACGGTTGTACCGAAGGACACGCCAAGGATGCTGGTTCTCAGTTATGGAAACTGCTTTCTAAAGTATTGCGAGAAAAAATAACCAAAAGTAATTGTCGCGCTACTTTGGAACGGGTTCTGAGAAAAACTACTGTAATATCCAGTCTGATTGATTACTCGCGATCGCCCCAAAATCCCACCCCAAAATTAGAGGATACCAATTTTATTGGACGAACAGAAGCGATCGCTCACTTGAATACTTTGGTAAATCAGGGATCGAAAGTTATTGTTATCCAAGGTGAGGGAGGCTTAGGCAAAACCACTCTAGCGCAGCAATATCTCCATCAGGGGTTTGAGTTGGTTTTGGAACTGCTGATGGCGAAGGAAACGCAGAATATCACCCCCGCCGAACGAGTAGTAGAGGAATGGCTTAAACAAGATTTTGATCAAGAACCTGGGGTAGAATTTGGGGTGACATTGGGACGACTCAAGCGCCAACTCCACAATCGGCGCATTGCGGTATTAATTGACAATCTCGAACCTGCATTGGATCAACAAGGTAGGTTGATTGCTTCTCACCGCAACTATGTAGAACTATTGCGGGTTTTGGCTGATGCTAGGGTGCAGTCTGTTACCTTGATTACTAGTCGCGATCGCCTTTGTGAACCAGGGCTGAATGTCAATCACTATCGGCTTCCTGGCTTGGATCAAAGCGCATGGCAACAGTTTTTTAGCAACCGTGGATTAGCCATCAACTCGCCAACTTTGCAAATCATGCATCGCACTTATGGCGGTAATGCTAAAGCAATGGGAATTCTCTGTGGTTCGATTCTGGAGGATTTTGACGGTGATATGGTTCTTTATTGGCAAGAAAATCATGCCGATCCGTTAGCAGCAACCGACTTAAAAAATTTAGCAGTTAGTCAAATCAATCGCCTGCAAGCCCTCGATCCCCAAGCTTATCGCCTGCTTTGTCGTTTGGGATGTTATCGTTACCAAGATATACCCACCATTGCATCTCAAGGATTGTTTTGTTTACTTTGGGATGTCCCACCCGATCAACATCGCCAAATCATTGCCTCGTTGAGAAATCGGTCTTTAGTAGAGTGTGAAAAAGGTGAATACTGGTTGCATCCGGTGATTCGGAAAGAAGCGATCGCACGTCTACGCCCCACCTATGAATGGGAAATTGCCAACCACAAAGCCGCAGAATTTTGGACAACTAGTGTTAAACAAATTGAAACCTTTAAGGATGCTTTGCAAGCTCTGGAAGCATATCATCACTACATAGAAATTAATGAATTTGAGTTGGCGGGGAAGGTCATTTTAAAAAGCCGAAATAACCAATGGCAGCAATTTTTGCCTCTTGGTAGTACGTTGTACCGTATGGGTTTAATTCAACCGATACTTGCGGCAATTAATCAAGTTATTCACAATCTGGAAAATGAGCAAAATCTCAGTGAACTTTACAACATATTGGGTGATTTATATTGGATAACAGGTAATATTAGTCAAGCGATCGCTTGTCAAAAAAAGACTATTACTCTGGCAACCCAAGCACTTAAATCACTTGTACCTCAGCCAGATAATAAACATGCAGTTTACTATCTGAGAATGCTAGAGGTAGATTCTTTATTAAGTATTGGTCTTTATCAAATAGATTTGTGGGAACTAAAGGCAGCCGCAGAGTTATTTCAACAAGTAATTTACCTGGCTCAAAATACTGAGCATCATCGCTGGGCAGAGAAAGCTTCAGTGTGTTTAGCTTTGGTGTATTCTTATTTAGGTTTACGTGATGCCTCTTATGCATTAGCAAATGTAGCTTATCAAAATATTACGAACGAAAAATTGGTGGAACAGACTGGAAGATTTGTCTATTTCATGCAAATTTTGGGTCAAACCTATGTAAATTTAGGAGATTCTTATAAGGCAAATCAAATACTCCACCAAGCTTTGACTTTTGCTGAAGAAAGCCACTATATGCAGGTAAAAGCAAAAACACTAAATGGTTTAGCAGAAATCCATCGACAACAAGCAGATTTTGCGTTAGCCCTTACTCATCATACAGAAGCAATCGAACTTTTGGATAAAATAGGTGCTAAGTGTGACCTAGCTGAAGCTTATTTTCAATTAGGTTTAACTTATCAAAAAATGGCAAAGGGTGATGAAAGTCAAAGAAATTTTAATCGAGCAATTAAGCTATTTACTGAAATAAAAGCTCCGAAACAAGTTAAAAAAATTTCAACCTGCGCGGCTCAAAGCAACGCATCTATAAAGAGCAATGTCTCTTGACATCATGCCCACAACTTAAGCGTACCTTATAACACTTGAGCATTGATAATCACAACTGTATCTGTATTAACAACAACTTAAGCGTAACTTATAGGAACTCGAACGTTTGTAACCACAGTTTCAGCAAATATAACAACAGCTTAAACTGTATTAACAACAACTTAAGCGTAACTTATAATAACTTGAATATTCATAACCACAGCTTCAACTGTATTAACAACAACTTAAGCGTAACTTATAAGAGCTTGAACGTTTATAACTACAGCTTCTTCTGTTGTAACTACAGCTTCTTCTGTTGTAACTACAGCTTAAGCGTTACTTATGACAACTTGAACCTTTGTAACCACAGCTTTAATTTTCTGAGGGACAGTGTTTAGTGTAGTGACAACTGATCAACCGATACTAACAATAGTTGCTGATGAAATCCTCATAGCGCAACTCCATTCAATTTCTCTAGAAGTAAATGGTTAATAAATTGAAGTGCGATCGCATTTCACAAAAAACATTGATTTTTAAACCAAAGCTGCATATTAGGTTCGCCAGTGTGGGCATATCTGGCCAGACAAGCGAAGAATTGTAAAACTGGATGCGGCTAATTTCTGGCGTCGAATGGTGCGTAGACGCATACTTTTACGGGGATCTTGCTTGGCGTAGCGTCTGTCTGCGACATAAATTCGCGTTCCAAGAGTTGCGGCTTGTCTTTGGACATCCCTTATATCAGCCTATCTTGATTACAAGGCGTATTTTTGAAGCAACTTATACAGTTTTTCTAATTGCGATCGCGTAGCGTGCCGTAGGCAATCGCTATCGACTTAAGTAGAAATTATTTTGTTAAGCGATCGCACATCCAGGGCAAAGAGCAATATCTGACGACAAATCGAGGAAGAGTCTACAGTTTTGCAATTCTTGAGACAAATGCGATCGCTCATCTCACCTTCCTATATCAACTAATTATGGGGTTATCTGATTGCCAAAGTTTTGTATCCACTAAATTTTAAATTTGTCAATATCTACTGTCTACAGCTAAAGTATAATGTTAAAATCAAGTCCTCAGCTAAAAATGTTAAAATCAAGTCCTCAGCTAAACTAGAGAATATACAAACCATTGCTAATTACTAGTAAAGTGTGGCGGAAGTTTGCCTACCTTTAACAAGGAGCAAAATCCCCTTGTTAGTCTGGTTAATTGAGATGGTAGCTGGATTTACACGCCCCCTTTACTAGTTGCTATGTCTTTCGCTCTCGAAGGAAATCTGGTCAAATGGTAGAGATAATTCACGACTCTAGCGCGTCTGTAAACTCAACTAATACTACAAAATTGGCTTAAAAGTTTAGGGATTGTGACACTTAGTTCGTCTGATTGCCCATAATAATAAAAGTAACACTTCAGCAATTTACTGTTGTACTCTATTAGTAATTCATAACTATATTTTAACTATGACTACGCAAACACTACCTCCATCAGAAGTTTATCAAGGTCAGTTTGGGGAATTTACAATTACTCAGAGCGATCGCACTGGCGTAATTATCTACCGCGCTGGGCTAATGGTAGCAGCACTGAGCTTTGCCATAGGCAGTGCTTTAGTTTTGCTCAACAATAACCCGGCTATTTTTACCGCACTTACACCTCTATATACTTGTTTTAGTCTCGCTCTTGGTGTAAGTTTATTTACCATTCATATCTATATGGCATCACTGCACCGAATATTGCAAATTTTTTGGGCGCTCGGTAGTATAGCATCAGTGATTCTGGCAATCTCTAGTAGTGAACCTTTAGCTCTCGCTGTTTACAATCAGCCTCTTAGCTTATTTGGAGTTGGTTTTATCTTCGTTGCTTTGACAGGTATTTATTTTAAAGAGGCTTTTTGCTTCAATCGCCTGGAAACCAAAGTATTAACCCTAATAGTACCGCTACTCTTGTTAGGACATTTGGTGGGAATTTTACCAACTCAGGGGGAAAGTGTTTTATTAGGAATTTGGGCAACATTGTTTTTGGTATTTGCCCTGAGAAAGACAGTGCAAGCAATTCCTGCTGATATCGGAGATAAGTCTGTATTTACTTACTTGAAAGAACAACGTTTAGCTAAGGTTTAATGCAGAAAAATCGTCGGTGTCAAAAATTTCCAAAAATCAAACTAATAAAACGCCAAGAAATGTGGACACTTACGGCTCAGGGGTGGGCGATTGCAATCGCTTCGATTGCTTATTTAATATTTTTCACTATTACTCATGTACACTCATTTCTCGCCGTGACTTCCCCGATAAAATCAGCAGAAGTATTGGTTGTTGAAGGATGGCTACCAGATTATGCCATACAACAAGCTTTGACTGAATTTAAAAACGGTTCTTATAGTCTAGTAATTACCACGGGAGGCTCAATAGAAAAAGGAAATTATCTTAGCGAATACAAGAACTTTGCAGAAGTGTCAGCCGCCACTTTCAAGAAACTCGGTTTAGAATCAGAGAAGGTGGTGGCTGTTCCAACACCTGTGGTAATCAAGGATCGTAGCTATGCATCTGCTGCCGAATTTAATCGCTGGCTATCCAATTCAAATTTAAAGCTACAATCAATTAATGTTTTTTCCTTGGACGTTCACACCCGTAGGAGTTGGCTGCTGTTCAAAAAACTGCTTACCCCTAACATAAAAGTTGGTGCAATTGCTGCCAAAACACAAGATTATGATCCGAAAAAATGGTGGAATTATAGCCAAGGTGTACGGACAATTATTGATGAAGGCATAGCTTATATTTATGCGCGGTTTTTGAATTGGAAAGCCTAAAAGTAATAATTCGTAATTCGTAATTCGTAATTCGTAATTCGTAATTCGTAATTCGTAATACTCGCCTCCGGCGAGAAGCAAGCTACGTAATTCGTAATTTTGAGTTACGAACTACGAATTATGTTAGATAAACTTAACTTTGGAGAGGTGCTTTTACTATAGGCAATTAGACGAGATTTTATTACTTCTCCAAGATTTGTAATAATGCTTGTCGGTAAATTTTCAGTCCTTCTGCGTTCAGATGATCACCATCGGTCGTCAAATTCTCTTTAAGAACATTATTCTCATACAATGGTGCTACTCCTGCTGCTGCAACTGGCACTTTTTCAGTTTCAGCAACTTTATTAATCAGAGCATTAATTTGTTCAACTCTAGAAAGTGGGGCTGATACAGTTGGATCTGAGCTTGCTGGAACTGTTGAATAAAAAGCCGGAATGAGAAAAATCTCTTTATTTCCCATTGTACGAATAAGTGCGATCGCCTCTTGCAGATTCTTGCTAAACAACTCATCACTAATTCCATACCAAGCATCATTTCCACCGACGGCAATAATAGCTTTTTCGCATGTAACCTTGGTAGGAATTAAACTTTTCAGTTGTTCCAGTAATGAGATTGTACTCAAGCCATTTAACGCAAAATTAAAAGTATCATTCCCAAGAGTATTACCAAGTCCAGCCGAAATAGAATCGCCAAATAAGCAACCTGAGAATTGTTTATCTTGGGCGGCAAGTATTTGATATTGCAGTGCAATTTTACCTAAGGGGGAAGAACTTACATTGTCCTTTGGAGGTGCATCAGCAGAACCAGAAGAAGAATTTGCCATGCCGACTAGCTTAGAAATTTTTGACACATCAACAACTAGTTGATTACTGGGATAGGCTGCTAGAAAGCTGACTAATCCTAGACCTTCTGGTGATTTTGCTCCTATGATAATGGCAGATCGTAGGGCTTGTGTACTCGCTTGATCGCGACGGGCGATGGCTTGGGATGCAAAAGATAAAATTTGCTTGCCCATTCCTGTATTTATCAACTTATCTAAAGCCACAATATCAAGAGACATTTTTACCTGAAGGGCATCTTGGAACTTCTGTTTCTCCTTCGCGCTGAGGTAATCTAAGAAAGATTGCAGATCGGCAGAAACCTTTTGGTTATCGGCATAGTTGCGTATATCTGCCACAGGGATCGATTGCTCAAACAATCCGTATCTGACAGTAACTTTCTCAGCCGCCAAACTAGGCAACAAACCAAGGCCACTGTGCAACAGTAAAAATATTAAACACCCAGATAAGCTTATTAAAAGACGATAGAAATATTTCATCACACAAAATAAGAAGATAGTCAATAGTTAATAGTCAAGAGTCAAGAGTCAAAAGTCAAGGGGTTAGTCATTAGTCATTAGTCATTAGTCATTAGTCATTAGTCATTAGTCATTAGTCATTAGTCATTAATTATTCTTCCCCTGCTCCCCCTGCCCCCTACTCCCCACTCCCCACTCCCCACTCCCCACTCCTCACTTTCCATTAATATCAACATCCAACCACCATTTGGGAATACTCAATCCAGTAGGCGTGAGGATGAAACCGTGGTAGAAGAAGGCGCATATTGGCTAGCTTGGGCGCAAATTTCGGGAATTGGCCCGGTATTACTGCGGCGGCTGCAACAGCATTTTGGCACGTTGGCAACAGCTTGGAAGGCTACCAAGGTACAGTTGGGAGAAGTAGAAGGTTTTGGTTTTCAAACACTAGAAAAAGTAGTACAACAGCGATCGCGTTTGCATCCAGAACAACTATTCACCAAGCACCAGCAGGAAAATTCCCATTTCTGGACACCAGCAGATGCAGATTATCCCCGCTTACTGTTGGAAACTCCGAGTCCACCGCCGATTTTGTATTATCGCGGTGAAGTTGAACTCCAAGAAAATCTCGGACAAAAACCGATGGTTGGAATTGTCGGAACCCGCCAACCCTCAGAATACGGTATCCGTTGGACTCGCCAAATTAGTACAGCTTTGGCTAAAAATGGCTTTACAGTTGTTTCTGGTATGGCAGAGGGAATTGACACAGAAAGCCACATCGCCGCGATGAAAGCAGGTGGACGCACGATCGCAGTTTTGGGAACTGGTGTAGATGTTATCTATCCACATAAAAATCGAGATTTGTACAAGCAGATTTTGACGGCTGGGTTAGTCGTGAGTGAGTATCCCACAAAAACCCCACCAGATCGCAAGCACTTTCCCCGTCGCAACCGGATTATTGCAGGTTTAAGCCGCGCTATCCTCGTAATGGAAGCGCCTTTAAAATCTGGTGCCCTAATTACTGCTACCTACGCAAATGAATTTGGTAGAGATGTCTATGCACTACCTGGAAGACTGGACGATCATCCATCCCAAGGGTGCTTAAAGTTACTGAGTCAAGGAGCTTCTTTCATCCTCAAAGAATTAGATGAACTGTTAACAATGCTAGGAGCAATACCACAAATTGATGGAGTCGAGGCTTCCACAGCACCAGAACAGTTAATGCCAACTTTATCGCCAGAATTGCAAACAGTAATGGATGCGATCGCAAGTGAAGCTTTACCCTTCGATTTTATTGTCCAACAAACCGGCATGGCTGCTGGTTCAGTTTCCGGTGCGTTGTTACAGTTGGAACTTATGGGTTTCGTTTCGCAATTACCAGGAATGCGGTATCAAAAAAGTTAAGAGTTAAAAGATACAGCAGAATTCAGAATTCAGAATTCAGGAGTAAAACACGCTTTATACCTGGGTAACAGACGCGAGCTTGTATACCTCACCAACTTGAAATCTGCTGTAATAGTATAGTTGAGCTTTTTAAGTTTGTTTTTAGCGATTTAACTAACAGATTTATGGGAATATAAAACAATACAGTTCAGTTAAGCCTAAAACTCAACTCTACGTAGGTTGGGTTGAGGAACGAAACCCAACACTTCCGTGACTTTGTTGGGTTTCACTTCGTTCTACCCAACCTACAATTGTCTTAAGTGAACTGTATTGGAATATAAAAATACAATTTTGATATAAAAACAAATTACTTAAAATCATGAATCAATGGGCTTTTGAATACCAAGTAGAAAATATAGGTAAATCTGTTATTTTGCACGCAGACTGTTTTGAGTGGCTGAGTAGAATACCAGAAAATAGCATTCATGCAGTAGTTACAGATCCCCCTTACGGGGTGAAAGAATATGATTTTGACCAGTTGCTAAAAAGAGCAAATGGAAATGGAGGTATTTGGAGAATTCCACCATCATTTGATGGACATCAACGCGCACCTCTACCACGATTTACAGCACTTAGTACCAAAGAACGTCTAGTTTTAAAAAATTTCTTTGTAGAATGGGCAAAACTAGTGGTACGTGTACTTCGCCCTGGTGGTCATGTTTTTATAGCAAGTAATGCATTTCTTTCGCAGTTAGTTTTCTCTGCTTTAGTTGAGGGCGGTTTAGAGTTTCGTGGAGAATTGATTCGCCTGGTGAGAACACTTCGTGGTGGCGATCGCCCAAAAAATGCCGAAGATGAATTTCCTCATGTGTCTTCCATGCTCAGAGGATGTTATGAGCCGTGGGGTATTTTACGAAAACCGATACCAGTAGGAATGAAACTCAGCGAATGTTTGCGAGAATTTCAAACTGGAGGGTTAAGACGCAACAGAGATGGTACACCTTTGGGTGATGTTATTGCCAGTGAGAGGACACCTCAGAAGGAACGAGCTATTGCAAATCACCCAAGTTTGAAACCACAGTCTTTTTTACGTCAGGTTGTTTATGCTGCACTGCCTTTAGGTGAAGGTATAATTGCTGATACTTTTATGGGTTCTGGTTCGACAGTTGCAGCGGCGGAAGCTGTTGGTGTTTGCTGCATTGGTATTGAGCGTAATTTAGATTATTACAAGATGAGTTGCACCGCTATTCCTAACTTGATAACTTTAGAAATCCCTTCCCAAAATATTACAGACTTGCAATTAACGCTATGGTAGATTGGGAATTTGATAAATCCAATTGGACATCATTTTTTTATATCCAGATTTAGTAACACTGGCAGTTATTGTTCTGCGACTAATTTCCGAACGTCCAGAGAATGACCAATCATTTTTTGTGAGGCTAGCACCAACAACCTTGATAAAACGAAAGGGCTTTGGCTGAATACCTTGAACAGCGTCACTAGGACGGTTACTATCAAAAACAAATACCATCAGCCAAGTATCTTCGGGATTATGACCCTGCCATCCACTCTGATAACGAGAAGCTTTTACTTCAATACCAATATGAGAATGCTGTACAGAGTTTTTAGGAAACATCCCAGCAGGAATTAAGTCAGGATGTCCGTTATGATATTGATTTTTAACCAGGCTAGAGCAGTATTTCGGAATATTTGAAATCATGAATTCTCCAACCATACTGCTAAAGTTGGCTGGCATCAGCATTACCTCAAGACGTTCTATTTCCTTACTATAAAGCTGTTGATTGATAAAGCCTAAAAACTCTACAAAATTATTCATTGCCAAAACAATGTGTTCAATTGTACAGTCGTATGGCAGAGTCGCATTAAAATTAAAACCGTTACTCTCAATGGGGTGAGGTTGGCAGGCAATCAGCTCTAGTTCGCCGCTCATTTATGAGGGGGTGATGGATGTCATAAACAATACAAAATTCAAAAATCCCAAATTAATTATCTTGGGGGATAATACTGGGGATTCATAACTGGAGATTGATAACCATTTGCCGGCACAGTACCTCCCATACTGTTGGGTACAGGACTCACAACAGGGGGCTGATAAACGCTCATGGGTACAGTGCCCGTTGTATTGTTAGGTAAAGCAGGACTTACAGCAGGGGGCTGATAACCATTTGCGGGTATTATGCTTGTGCTACTGTTGGGTATGACAGCATTTTGGCTAAATTCTTGGTAGGTAGCACTAGAAATTGAGCTAATTAATTTTTCGGCGCGAGGGTCATTATTGGGGCGTTGTACCATGACAGAGGCTATGTAGCGTTTGCCAGTTGGAACAATAACTAAACCTGCATCTGCCAGCATAGTACCAATATCACCCGTTTTGTGGTATACCCTTGCGCCTGTTCCCAAACCGGATGGTAACAGAGTGTCTCTCTGGGTGCGACGCAAGATATCGAGCATGAGATCCCGTGATGGCATACTCACTAAATTTCCCTGACTCACAATAGCCATCAAATTCCCCAATTCCCTCGGAGTAGTGGTGTTTGTCCCTTGCAAATCCGGGAGTTGATTACGAATTGTTGTGGTTGTTAATCCCCAAGTGCGGAAACGCTGGTTTAAAGCGTCCATTCCTCCCAGTCGCGCAATCAGCATATTTGTCGCCGTGTTATCACTGACGGTAATCATTTTTGTGGCGACTTCCAGAGCGGCGTACTGGGTTCCGGCTGGTTGGCGTTGCAGAGTTCCCGAACCGCCAGCAACCATATTCTGTTGCATGGTCAGCATTTCATCAAGGCGAATTTTCCCCGCGTCCACATCCTGAAAAAAGGCAATCAAAATCGGCACTTTAATTGTGCTAGCCGCCGGAAAAGTGCTAGAGCCATTGACATCTACATAATTACCAGTATCTAAATCTAATAAGAAAACTCCGGGTGTAAGATTTAGGTTGGTCGCCGCCAAATTTTGCACAGCACTTTTCAAAGAGCTAATTTCCTGGGATAAGTACAGACTCGAAGCTGCTACTGAGGGAGTTTGGGTAGGTTGTGGCTGCTCCCGCGTCACATTACTATTAGAGTGCGGCGCAGAAGTTGTGCTGATGCGATTAGCGGGGTCTAATACTGACAATGCTGTGCCAACAATTGCACCCATGCCAACACCCACAATTAACAACCGCACAATATACAACAAGGTTTTGGCCATTGGTTTTAACCGTGTCTTGGGCGATGAACGCCTGCCGATTTTTGGCTTTTCCATCCGCACTGTTTTCACCATCACAGCACCTGGTCGAAAGGGAGGAATTTTGCCCTTCACACTAGGTATTGGTTTTACTGCCGTTGGCATGACTAACCCCGATTTTACCCTACGTGTAGCACCGGGGATTGGGGGAGGACTGATGGGATTTTTTGGGCGTGTTAGCGCCGCTTCTCGTCCATTGGCAGCTTGCTGCTGGTTGTTAGCTTTAATTTTCTTCTTTACCACTTTTTGAACTTTTTGTGGCGGCTGGCGGCGATTTAAGGGTTGACGCCGCGAGAAAGCTGTTAGTTCGTCACTTGACTCTGACACAGTTACTCCTTGTGATCCACTTGGCTGTTTTCTTGCAGACTCCTAACCCAAAACTTAATCTTTAAGCAAATATTAATACTCAAATTCCACTTTGCCACTAAGTAGCATTTTTGTGTTTAGTTTAAGCCATATTAAATATTTTGAGAGATGATTGCGTATATATTAAACAAATAATTACAAGTTTTCACCATCCCTCTGGTTTTTAAGGGCCCATTCTACCTGCTGCAAAATCCCTCGCAGCATATATACTTCGCCTGTTTTCAGGTGAGCGCGATTATATAGTTGGCGGAATTTTTCCATCCGACTAGCTGCCGTATGGGGATATACATAACCAATTTTTAATAATAATGATTCTAATTGCTGATAGTATGCTTCCACAACATCTAAGGGGGCGAGTTCAGTTTGGGTTAAGGTTTTAGTGTCAGGTTGCTGGGTACATTGTGACAATTCATAACAACAGATTGCCACGGCGGTAGCCAAATTTAGGGCTACATAATCTGGACTTGTGGGAATGCCAACAAACCTCTGTGCATAATTTAATTCTTCATTGCTTAATCCCCGGTCTTCCCTGCCAAAAATCAGTGCTGCGGGTTTTTCTGGTTCCTCCAGTAACCAGGGTAGTGCAGTGCGGGGGTTTTCTAAGGGTGTTTCCCAACTCCGAACGCGACCAGTAGTAGCGATCGCCCGTACACATCCATGCAATGCTTCTGGTAAAGTCGGCACTAATACCGCAGATTCTATAATTTCCTGAGCATGAACAGCCATCATCAAAGCTTCCGTCGATAGCGGATCGCATTGGGGGTTCACTAATACTAAATTATATAGCCCGAAATTTTTCATTACCCTGGCGATCGCTCCGATATTTATCGGCCCAGCTGGCTCTACCAACACAATTCTTAATCCAGCCAAGCCCATTTTTTGCCTCCTGCGATCGCACCAAATGATATTTTTAGGCTAATTCTCAGCATTGTTATGTTCTGCTAAAAAGTTTCCTAGACATCATTCTAACTTTGCAGGTGAATGCCTACGGCAGGTGTGATAAACAATTACTCAGCGCATTCTCCGGCGTTGGCCTAGTCGTTCGTCGCTATTTATTTGTAGCAATCTAATCGTTGTACGTCCTGGAGGCGTTAAGCCCACCAGATTTAGTTCTGAAAAGGTAAAGTGTTCATCCCATTTCTGGGTGCGTGGGTTGAAGAGAAAGCTAAAAGCCCCTGTTTCTGGATAAAACGATCCTAAGTCAGTGCCTTTATGAGGATTACATCGCCAGCAGGTGAGGGCTAAATTATCAGCATCAATTGCACCGCCATGCTTTTGGGCAATAACATAATCAATTTCATGGGGAAAAAAGGCAACTCCTGCGGGTAACTGGCAATATTCACATCTGTAGTTTGCGCGTTCTTCTACTAGTCGGCGAAGAACAACCGGAATATAGGTCAATACAGTTCAGTTAAGCATTTCTTTCTTCTCTCTGTGTTCTCTGCGCCTCTGCGGTTCGTTAAAAAAATTGACTTTCACAAAGAGTTTTAGCCTTAACCCAAGCGTATTGGAATATAGGTTACACTCACGGTCAACTGGTCAAATAAAATAAGTTACCTGCTTTAATCATCACAACTAAGTGTTCAATACGTTCATACTCATTTAGTTCTTTGAACTCCGTGGGTGTGAGTTCACCTGCGTGACTGCGTGCTAGCAAAGTACGCAACCGTTCTTGCATTTCGGGAGTAGGTTTAAATTCAGCAATTTGTTCAGGAGTGGGATTGCTGGCCAAAAAATCTAGGATATATCGGTAAACTTGTGCTGGTACAGCTGGCTGTTTGAGGCTCAAAGCAAGTAGTTCAGGTAAGCGATCGCCTACTTGTGCTAGTTGTTGAGATAATTCTTCTGATACTTCCAGGGTGATTTTCGGCATGTTGCGCTTTCCTGAAGTGTGTCCTTCTCCCCATTGTAAAGGTGGTAGAACAGGCATCAAATCAATATTGCTCGCTCTGCTGTAATATCAACCTTGTAACATCGCGTGACTTCACTAAACAATGTCACGGCTAGCCCAAACAAAAAACTTCAGGAAACGTTGGTTTTCCAAGATTCTCAAAATAACTTTGGTAGAGACGTAGCATTGCTACGTCAAAACAATTCTTTTTCACTCCTATGTCTAATCTTGTAGTCAGTGGGTTGCAACCTGAGATGATGAAATTACTGAACCATTAGCTGGATAACAGAGGCTATATTCAGTTTTCAAGGATATAAATGTATATACTATTGATTATGAATCAGCCTACAATAAAATCTTGGCAAGAAGTTCTCGCTACGTTTAAAAAAATCTGGGGTTATGAAGATTTCCGTTCGCCACAAGGAGAAATTGTCAGCAGTTTATTGGCACAAAAAGATGCACTGATTATTATGCCCACAGGTGGAGGAAAATCGATTTGTTTTCAACTTCCCGCGCTACTACAAACAGGATTAACTTTGGTAGTTTCGCCCTTGGTGGCGTTGATGGAAAATCAAGTTCAGGAACTATTACAAAGCAATCAAAAAGCAGCACTTTTGCATAGTGAATTACCTTCATTTCAACGCCGTGCAACTCTGCAAGCTTTAGAACGTCAACAGCTAAGATTACTTTATTTATCCCCAGAAACTTTGCTAAGTGCGCCAGTCTGGGAAAGATTATGTCAGCCGCAATTGCAAATTAATGCCTTAATTTTGGATGAAGCCCATTGTTTAGTGCAGTGGGGAGACACGTTTCGCACAGCTTATCGCAGATTAGGGGCAGTGCGTCCTGCATTGCTAAAATCAAAACCACCAGGAACAAAAATCAGCATCGCCGCTTTTACTGCGACTGCTGACCCGTTAGCCCAAAAAATTATTCAAACAGTTTTACAATTACAGCAACCAGAGATTTTCCGCTTGAATCCCTACCGTCCTAATTTGCATCCCAGTGTTCGCATTGCTTGGACACCACGAGGTAGAAAACAACAATTATTAAAGTTTATTCAAAATAGACCGCAACAATCGGGGTTAGTTTATGTTCGCACTAGGAGAGATAGCGAAGATTTAGCCGAATGGTTAGCAGACATGGGTTATGCAACAGCTAGTTATCATGCGGGATTGGGTGCAACCGAACGCCGTGAAGTAGAAGCAAGCTGGTTAGGTGGCAAAATTCCCTTTGTTGTGTGTACCTGTGCGTTTGGCATGGGGATTAATAAAAGCAATGTCAGGTGGGTTGCCCACTTTCACGCACCACATTTGTTATCTGAATATGTGCAAGAAATAGGCCGCGCTGGAAGGGATGGGAAACCGGCAGAAGCGTTGACGCTGGTAAGTGAACCTACGGGGTGGTTAGATCCAGAGGATAAGCAAAGACAGGAGTTTTTTCAAGAAAAAATGCGATCGCAACAACAAATAGCGCAGCAACTTGTGAAAAAATTACCAAAACAGGGAGAAGTGAATGCAGTAACCCGACAATTTCCTGAAGGTGCTACAGCGCTAGCTTTACTCCACAGCAACGGTCAGCTAAACTGGCTTGATCCTTTTCATTACACCATTGCTCAAAAAGCCGGAAATCAACCAGCGACGCAATTACACGCTGCTAAACAGATGCATCAATACCTGACAACTAAGCAGTGTCGTTGGCAGTTTTTGTTAAATGCCTTTGGTTTTGACAAAGAAGCTGCTAACTTGCGTTGCGGACATTGCGATAATTGCCGTCAATGAGTATCAAAGACTCGTCAGCGAGTATAAAAGGTGGATGAATGGAGCTAAAAGCCTCGTTCACGAGTATAAAAAGTGGATGAATGGAGCTAAAAGCCTCGTTCACGAGTATAAAAGGTGGATGAATGGAGCTAAAAGCCTCGTTCACGAGTATAAAAGGTGGATGAATGGAGCTAAAAGCCTCGTTCACGAGTATAAAAGGTGGATGAATGAAGCTAAAAGCCTCGTTCACGAGTATCAAAGACTCGTTCAGGAGATCAATACCTTATCCCTTATATAGGACTAGTATTTGATTTTTGAAATGCACGTAGTGGACTGTCTACGCAAAATAGTGCATTAGACGTAGGTTGGGTGGAGCGGAGCGCAACCCAACATATATCAGGATGTTGGGTTACGCAAAGCCTCCACCCAACCTACAATTTTTTTGCAACTCGTTCACGAGTATAAAAGGTGGATGAACGGAGCTAAAAGCCTCGTTTATAAGTATCAAAGACTCGTTCAGGAGATCAATACCTTATCCCTTATATCATGTTTGCATAATTAGTTATGATTTCCACAGTCATTGCACCCCACACGCTATCCGGCTCCACTTGGGGAGACCCCAAGACCGCACTGGCTCCCCAAAATCTCCCCTCCCCGCAAGCAGGAGGGGAGACGAAGCGACGATTGTCGGGGTGGGGTTCTTCGGGTTTAATAAGTAATCAAGCGAACATGATATTATTCTCCAATGAGGTTCATCCAATAGGATGAATTGTCATTTTCATAACCAAGTGACAATAGGGAAGTCAAGTAGAGGATGAAAATATGTCATCTGCTCAAGCGCCCTCCCTACCACCGCTAATTCCGCGCGAAATTCTGTTTGGTAATCCCGAAAAAACCAGCCCGCAACTCTCGCCTGATGGCAAGTACTTGGCATATATTGCCCCTGATAAGAAAAATGTCTTGCAGGTTTGGTTGCGAACTGTAGGACAAGAAGACGACCAGATACTAACTGCCGACAAAAAGCGCGGTATCCGCATTTTCTTCTGGACTTATAACGCCGACCAGTTGATTTATATGCAGGACTCGGATGGCGACGAGAACTTTCACCTCCACTTGGTTAATATTCACTCCAAGATTGTGCGTGACTTAACGCCATTCCAGGGTGTAAAAGCCGAACTCGTGGAACTGGAACCCAAATTTCCAGATCAAATGCTGGTAGCTTTGAACTTGAACAATCCCCAAAAGTTTGACGTTTACCGCATCAACTTAAAAAATGGTGCTGTGGAGTTCGACACTGACAACCCCGGTAACATTATCAGTTGGACATCTGACGCTGATTTCCAAATACGTGCAGCGACAGCTAGCACAGCCGATGGTGGTTACGACCTCTTATTGCAGAAAACGCCAGATAAACAGTGGGAAATTCTTCGCCACTGGGGGCCAGAGGAAGAAGGGAATTCTATAAGTTTCTCGGCTGATAGTAAAACCCTTTATATTCAAGGGAATCACGATGCTAACGCCAAACGTCTGCTAGCTGTTGACTTAGACACCCGTCAAGAAACTGTCATTGCTGAAGATGAGCAGTATGATGTCGTGGGGATAATCATTCAGCCACTGACGCGAGTTATCCAAGCAGTTTCTTTCTACAAAGATAAACAGGAATGGCAAGTAATTGACCAGAGTATCGCCGCAGATTTTGAGGAAATCGCCAAGGTGCGTCCTGGAGAATTCTCTATAATTAGCCGCGACTTGGAAGATAAAACTTGGGCTTTAGCTTATAGAACTGACGATGGCCCAGTTTATTACTATGCCTACAACCGAGAGTCAAAAACTAGTACCTTCCTCTTTAGTAACCAACCCAAACTCGAAACGTTGCAGTTAGCTTCAATGCAACCGATTTCTTACGAAGCGCGGGATGGCTTAACTATCTACAGTTACCTAACAACTCCTGTGGGAATACCTACTCAGAATCTACCAACAGTACTCCTGGTTCATGGTGGCCCTTGGGCGCGGGATACTTGGGGTTTCTCTCCCACAGCGCAATGGCTAGCTAACCGGGGTTATGCTGTTCTGCAAGTGAACTTTCGCGGTTCCACTGGCTACGGTAAAGCATTTTTGAATGCTGGAAATCGAGAATGGGCTGGCAAAATGCACGACGATTTGATTGACAGCGTGAATTGGTTAGTGGAAAAAGGCATTTCCGATCCGCAAAAGATTGCGATTATGGGCGGTTCTTATGGTGGTTACGCCACTCTAGTGGGGTTAACTTTTACACCAGAAATCTTTGCGGCTGGTGTGGATATTGTGGGGCCGAGTAACCTGATTACTTTGATAGAAACTATACCGCCTTATTGGGAACCATTGAAGGCAATGCTTTTTCATCGTGTCGGTAACTTGGAGACAGAAGAGGAATTTTTGAAATCGCGATCGCCTTTATTCTTTGCTGACCGAATTCAAAAACCTTTACTTATCGGTCAAGGTGCAAACGATCCACGAGTGAAACAATCAGAAAGCGATCAAATTGTCAATGCAATGCAGCAGGCTGGTTTGCCAGTACAATATGCACTTTACACTGATGAAGGACATGGTTTTGCCAGACCAGAAAATCGGCTGCACTTTTTTGCGATCGCAGAAGAGTTTCTCGCCAAATACTTAGGCGGAAGATTTGAACCTTTAGCAGATATCCCCGGTCACTCAGGAATTGTTAGATAAAGTCTCACGCATGGTGGTTAGTGTAATTCACTGACCACCTTTTGGCGGGAAGTATTGGAGAAACTTAGACCTTATAGTTCCAAATCACTCCCGTCAAGTATAGTCAGACGTTTGTGAGATTGGATTTAAGCAACTCTACTTTCAGCATGGACACGCTTAAATAGTGGAGTTATCCGCCTCGGATGCACTACCAGACATCCCCTATCCCTTAAAATAGACTTGAGACAGTCGAATCCTTCGGGATTACTTTTTCTGCCGATGTTCAATGCACCGTTCACATCGGCATGAATTTTAAAACCATTCTTACTCATATACCACGCACGTTTGACGCGCCTCCCGGAGAAGACGTGTTTTACCTTATTGTTAGAGTCATAAGTTGGGATGATGTCCCAATCAATCGCTAAAGCCCGACTGGTGTAGGATTCTTCTGCTACCTTAACGGTGATCCCGACTCGTTCGAGTTTATAAGTCAGCATCGTTAGGAATTTAGCGTGGGGTATTTGAGTAAAGTTCTGGTTTGTACGCTTGCCTAAATTAAGATGAGTTTTCCATTGTTCGTTTTTACCTATTGATACATGAGTTACTCCTAAGCGCAAAAATTCATCCATAATCATTTTTGTCGATTGGTGCAAGTAAGAATCTACAAAATTATTCCGGTTACGAACTATGTTTGCAATCCGCTTTGATGTCCCTCTGCCATTGGGCAAGAATCCTCGCTTATTTGCAATCTGCTTGTTATAAAACTGGTTATCTGATTTTAATGGCTTACCATTGACAGCAATTGGTTGAATTGTCGGGTCATTGAAAACAATTGTCGCTAGATTGTCAAGTCCGATATCAATTGCTGCATTGAGTTGGGGGTTCAGACTACAGAAGAAATTACTATTGTCTGAAATCTCATAAACTATTTCGATAACAAAGCAACCAGTGCGCGGCACAATCCTAACTTCGCATAAGTCCTCAAACTTTAGTTCCGGTAGAATAGGAATTTTGATTGGTGACATTGACGGAACAACCCAACCCTTGCTAAATTCCCTCTTCCCAACTGCTTGATTATTAAATTTAACTAAGTTTTTGTCGTCAACATAACTTGGCGCTTTTGGAAAACCAGTGAATTTAGTTGGTTCAATCCGATAGACTTCTAAGGCTTTATAGTATGCGATCCAAGCGTCTGCATTTTGTTTCAAAACAAGTTGAGATACTTTAGCTGGCAAAGATTTGTAATTTTCGTCTTGCTTAAATAAAGCATCTAATTTGGCTTGTGTTTGAGTTCCCCATCCATAG
Organism: Nostoc mirabile CHAB5784; assembly: GCF_020829645.1. Taxonomy (GTDB): domain Bacteria; phylum Cyanobacteriota; class Cyanobacteriia; order Cyanobacteriales; family Nostocaceae; genus Nostoc; species Nostoc mirabile. Next base: position 38,565 of record NZ_JAIVFS010000054.1, read on the forward strand.
AAAAACCCCTGACGTTGTGTAAATTGAGCCGTGTTATAAAGCTGGCGAGAAATTGTGGTAACTTCAACACAATAAGCAAACCATTCATGCCCATCTTTGATTACGTGTTTTTCTACTTGCCGCATGATGACTATTTACAACCTGAAATTAATATACCATACTCCCGATATCTGAATATATTTGATTAGATTAGACTATATTTTGTTTAAAGTTTTATCATACCATTTCACTTTAATAATGATACAATGCCATGCCCCTACGATAAATCGATATGTATCAAAATTTTCGTGAATTGGTATTACCCATGTGGGAACCCCTATAGTTCTGGGCTGCTTTGCCAGTGGAATGGAAAAACCGGACAATAGCCCGATATAAGCGAAAATAAAATTCTAAGTGTCGCAAAAGCCTTGCCTAATGGATGGACGAGAGTTCTACTCAAGCTTGATTCGGCTTCACATTCTGCATCATGCAGTTCAGGAGCCAATATTTGGGCTAGGCGTTATTGAAGAACTAGCACGTCACGGCTATAAACTCAGTGCTGGAACACTCTACCCAATGCTGCATGAGATGGAGCGCAAGGGATATCTATATTCCATTGAGCAGAGATCGGGGCGGCAAAGCCGACGACTCTACCGAGCTACCGATTTAGGAAAAATGACTCTAGAGGATGCTAAAGAAAAGGTACGGGAATTATTTGGCGAATTGTTCGAGGAGTAGTGGTGAGTGCTGAGTATGGATATGAGGGATATGAAGGAGATGAGGGAGCAGTGGAAAACTTTTAACTCCTAACTCCTAACTCAGAACTCAGCACTATTCAAGAGAGGCTTTCTAAAAACTGCTTGAAATGAGGTTGCTCTGGGTTGATATCAAGTTCTTTTGCTCTTGCTAAAACCTGTTCACGGTTCAGCTTTTATTGAGTTGCAAAAGCAATGAGTGCTAAGGCGCTGGCTCGTCCACCTGCACCACAATGAAAATATACAGGAGTCGGCAATTCTTCTAGTTCTCTAAGAACTTTTGCAGTCAAGTTATCGTTGGCTTGGGTTGGCTTGAGTGGAACATTGACATATTCAAGACCTACGGCTTGGGCATGTTGCTGTTCGTCTTCTAAGGCTCCAGTTTCATCAAGCGATGTCTAACGACAAGCCGCTTTGCGTCTACGCAGATTCACCACAGACTTATATCCTTGATCGGCAAGCTGTTTTAGTGTCTCTGGGGTTGGCTGTCCACCTGCCGAAAACTCATCGCTCACCTTCTTGACATCACTCATATATACCCCTTAATCTCGATTGTATTACCGTACTTACTAGTTGAATGCATAGTATCACAAATTAATTTCTAAGTATATAGATTTCCGCTATCGAATTTCGATATCTTAATTCTGTCATGATCATTAATCAGGAAAATTATAATGACGCAAGAAGCTGAGGATATCCAGAAAGAGCAAGAAGTAGTTTCCTATAAGGCTTTGACTCCCAGACAACAGAAGCAGCGATTAACAGAACTGGCAACGGTGTTTTTACGACTGGGGACGATCGCTTTTGGTGGCCCTGCTGCCCACATCGCCATGATGGACAATGAAGTGGTGAATCGTCGTCAGTGGATGAGCCGGGAGAAACTGCTAGATTTGCTAGGGATTACGAATTTGATTCCAGGCCCCAACTCGACGGAATTAGCCATTCACATTGGCTACGAACGAGCCGGATGGCGTGGTTTAGTAGTTGCGGGCAGCTGCTTTATTCTACCTGCGATGCTGATCGTTTGGGCATTAGCCGCCATTTATGCTCGCTATCAAACAGTCCCCCAAGTGGAATGGCTGCTCTATGGAATTAAACCTGTAATAATTGCGATCGTGATTCAGGCTGTGTGGAATCTGGGGAAAAAGGCAGCTAAAGACGTGCCGACGATCATTGCAGGGGTGGCAGCGATCGCAGCCTACTTAGCTGGATTCAACGAAATTTTGGTGCTGATTTTACTAGGTATCGCTGTCATGCTACTAAAGAATTGGCAAGCTAGAGGACACACAAGTGGAGCATTCCTGTTACCTATTTCAGGTATTCTGGCGCAGGTTGGTAGTACAACAGCAGTTACATCAGTCAGTTGGATTAGCGTCTTTGCCTTCTTTCTCAAAATTGGATGTGTTCTCTATGGGAGTGGTTATGTGTTGCTGGCATTTCTGCAACGGGATTTGGTCGAGCGCAACCAGTGGCTGACATCACAGCAGCTTTTAGATGCCGTAGCGATCGGGCAGTTTACACCGGGGCCTGTTTTTACCACCGCAACATTTATTGGGTATTTGCTAGCAGGAAATGCTGGGGCAATTGCTGCTACAATTGGCATTTTCTTGCCAGCTTTTGTGCTAGTTTGGGTGGTTAATCCTTGGGTTCCTAAGTTACGTCAATCTTCCTGGGCAAGTGGATTTCTGGATGGTGTGAATGCGGCTTCTCTCGGATTAATGGCAGGAGTAGCTTACACATTAGGACGAGCAGCGCTAGTGGATTGGTTAACAATTATCGTAGCAATTGTGAGTGCGATCGCTGTGTTCCAATTCAAAATCAATTCTGCCTGGTTAGTACTGGCAGGAGGAGCGATCGGATTTGCTTCACACATATTATTAGGTTAAAGATAGCGATATAAAAGTGGTTATAAAACTTTTTTGATGAGTAATATGATGTCCGGGTAATTAACCATAATAACCGGAACCCCACCCCGCAAAAGCTGCGCTTGAGCTAACCTCCCCGCAAGCTCTTAGGGGTTGGGGGTGGGGTTCTTTTATTATGGGTGATTTGGCGGACATGATATAATTTTTAACTTTTTAGTTTTACATTGTTCAGTAATTATCTAACTTTCCAAGCTGGATTGAGTGCTTTCTCCGGCTTGGAGTAATTGCTGTGCGGTTAATTGTAAATGTGGGAAAATAGTAGAAGCGATCGCAGAAGATTTTCTCGCCAAATAGTTAGGTGGGAGATTTTAACCTACTCTGATGCTCAGACTCTTCTTTTTGCAACAGAAAATCGAGATAGTCTTGTAATTGCAACAGCCTCGCTCCAGATAGCTGGCGTAACTTGGCTAAAATGATTTCTTCTTGCTGCAACTGGGCAATGGGGATAATTTGAGATGCTGCGACTTCGACTGTCACATGGGGCAAATCAAACCCTTCCAGACTATACCCGTCCTCTTCCCCTTCAGGCATGGGATAATGTTCCACAATTGTTGCAACATTCCCTCGCTTGAGGTTGTATTCTGGTAAATCCTGTGCTAAAGCAACTTGAGAGAATAAGGGGTACTGTACCTTCATAAGTTAGCTCCTTGATCTGGCACTAAGGTGACAAATTTGGTTGTATCGTTTGCAACCATCCAAATGGTTAAGATATTTAGTTCAACACCATTAAGCCCTCGCAGACACGCACGAATAGCATACTTCTGCCCATAACGAGTTGTTTCGATCGCCTCGGCAGGTTGCGTTAAAACTTGAGCGCGTAGATCCCGTTCCAGTTGTTGCCAATTGTCTAGTGTGTATCCAGCCCTAGCCAGAAATTTAGATTTATCGTCTTTGGGCAACGGTACAAGCAGATACTTAGTTAGCTTTTCTTCTGCGATTATTGCATCCTGCGGTAAAAAGGCCATCAACTCATGGCATGAATTTTGAGTAGGAATTATTGACTACATTTTACTGTTTGAAATGATGAAACTTTTGACAGCGATCGCACCTCTCAAATCCCTTCGTTGAACACGCCCAAGCTCCAGACAGTTTGCCTTTAAGCTTATGAGTCTGCAACAGTGGATCAAATGGATCGGCGGTTAGTAGTGCTAACCGCTCTTGAATTCGCTCTTCTAATTGTGGCTGTCGTCCCACCAATCGTTTAAATGCTCGTTTAAACGATGATGCTAGAACTACAGTTCTCACTTGCGTAACTCATCCATTATTTGAGTAACTGTTCCACGGAAAACTTTACCAGTTTGGTATTCTACTTGTGCTTGAGTGATATTAGCAGAAATTTCAGAACGCCGTCGTTCTGCCAATCGATGACGTATCAGATCAATTAGTGCTTCTTGTTCATCTACTGATAAGTTTTCGACGCTTTCTAGAACTTGATCTAACCTAGAGAATGAGGTCATTATTTCTTGTTACCTTGGTTGCAGTACATAACTATTACGTATGCCTAAAATTGCTGCAAAAACCGCAAATCACTAGCATACAAGCGACGAATATCATCGATTTGGTGTAACACCATTGCAAAGCGTTCTACACCAAAACCGGCAGCAAACCCAGTATAAACTTCTGGGTCATAACCCACAGACTTAAGTACATTTGGATCGACCATACCGCAGCCCATCACCTCCAGCCAGCGTCCATTCCACTGCAAATCCACCTCAGCAGAAGGTTCAGTAAAGGGGAAATAACTGGCGCGGAAGCGAATTGGCAAATCGCCAAATATTGCTTGTAAAAATACCTTAATTGTGCCTTTGAGGTCTGTAAAAGTTAGTCCCTCGTCAATGGCTAAAAGTTCTATTTGATGGAAAACAGCCGAGTGAGTCGCGTCTACATTATCTCGCCGATAAACTCGCCCTGGAGCCACAACCCGAATCGGTGGTTCTTCTCTCTCCATGTAACGAATTTGCACTGACGAGGTATGAGTCCGTAAAAGATTACCGTCTGGCAGGTAGAAGGTATCCTGCATATCACGGGCGGGGTGGTCAGGCGGGGTATTAAGAGCCTCAAAATTATAGTAATCTGTTTCCATCTCTGGCCCTTGAGCCACGGTGTAGCCCATACCGACAAAAATATCCAGTGCCCGGTCGATAATACCATTGAGGGGATGAATGCGACCTTGGGGGCTGTAAATTCCCGGCATAGTAACATCCAGAGTTTCAGCCTCTAGCTGTACCTGAATTTGCGCGGCTTCCAAGGCGACGCGTTGCTGGTCTAGACTAGTTTGCAAGGATTCTTTGACTGTATTGGCGATCGCTCCAATTTTTGGTCGTTCCTCTGCACTAAGGCGCCCCATACTTCGCAACAGTGCCCCCAGTTCGCCTTTTTTACCCAGATAGTTAACTCTGAGTTCCTCCAGACGTTCTAAGGTGTCGGCGGCTGCGATCGCTTTTTCTCCTTCTTGCCGCAGTGCTAAAAGTTGAGCTTCTAAATTGCTAGTCATTAGTTATTAGTCATTGGTCATTAGTCATTAGTCATTAGTCTATATTCAAAAGCTGTAAGCTGCTCGATAAATCAACTTACAGCTATGCCATCAATATCAGCCAAAGGGGAGGTTTCCGGCCATCAGAACTTTTCAAGGCGAATTTTTAATTTTGAACTCTGCCTTGCGGTACTAGTACAGCTTGACATAAATGCAGGTAACATCTCAATATCCAGCTAAAATACATCTCAATTAACTAGACAAAAAGCTGAAAGCCCCTTGTTAAAAGTAGGCAAACTTCCGCCACAGTCTACTAATGAGTGTGTATAGTTTTTTGCTGCTTGTGACCTCAGACATTGACAAATGGCTAATAACAAATAACAAATAACTAATGACCAATGACCAATGACTAATGACCAATGACCAATGACTATGAAATTACTAATTAGCAACGATGACGGCATTTCTGCCTTGGGTATTCGTACCCTAGCCAACCACTTGGCAGAGGCAGGTCATGATGTGAGTGTAGTTTGCCCAGATCGAGAGCGATCGGCAACTGGACACGGATTAACTCTGCACCAACCCATTCGCGCCGAAATTGTTGAAGGGATTTTTCATCCTGCTATCAAAGCTTGGGCTTGCGATGGTACGCCTTCAGATTGCGTCAAATTGGCGCTGTGGGCTTTGCTAGATACTCCCCCCGATTTGGTTCTCTCTGGCATTAATCAAGGTGCGAATTTGGGAACTGAAATCTTGTATTCCGGCACTGTTTCGGCGGCAATGGAAGGTTTAATTGAAGGCATTCCTAGTGTAGCGCTGAGTCTTATTAGTCACACATCTAAAGACTTTAAACCTGCTGCTAAGTTTGCCAAAATTCTCGTAGACCAGTTAGCCCAAAAACCCCTGCCAGATTTAATGTTGCTCAACGTCAATATTCCTGCCCTTAAGTGGGAAGAAATTGCTGGAGTTACTCTTACCCGTCAAGGAGTGCGGCGTTACATTGATGTGTTTGATAAACGAGTTGATCCTCGTGGAAAGACGTACTACTGGTTAACCGGAGAGGTAATTGAGGATGTAGAACCCCCAACCGGATTCAATCTGCCTCAAAATGTACCGTTAGATGTACATGTTGTACGTAAAAACTACATCAGTATCACTCCGTTACAATACAACCTTACTTACGCAGATGGGCTAAATAAATTATCTGAATGGGAATTCAATTTTCGGTGAATCATTTGATTTATCAGGATAAAACTAGAATTATTTAAATGCATCAGAGAAAAATGTAGGCTATAACGTAGGGGCACTCTTGAAATAACCGATACACATCGACCTGAAAAACTGGAAAATTTTACTTGAGAGTATTTCATTCACATTTACACAATCAGCCAGAAACAGGGTATGCTGTTTTACCAAGAAATCCTTCCTCTAGCAGAATCAGTGAGACAGCATAAACTTAGACAAAATAAGTAGCAATTTTTCCACTTATCGCCCGCTCAGTCCAGCAAGCAATACACATGTCTAGGATAGAGAATCAATTTACCGTACAATTTTGGGGCGTTCGCGGCAGCATCCCCAGCCCAGGGCCAAACACCGTTCGTTACGGCGGTAATACCCCTTGCATATCAATGCAAGCGGGCGATAAACGCTTAATTTTCGATGCTGGCACGGGACTACATGTTTTGGGGCAATCTTTATTGCGCCAAATGCCGTTAGAAGCTCATATATTTTTTACCCACTCTCACTGGGATCACATGCAGGGTTTTCCCTTCTTTACCCCAGGATTTGTGAAGGGGAATGACTTTCATATCTACGGCGCGATCGCACCTGATGGTTCTACCATAGAACAGCGCCTCAATGACCAGATGTTGCACCCGAACTTTCCCGTACCCTTGCAAATTATGCAAGCCAATTTAAATTTCTACGACATTCGACCGAGGCAACCAATCCACATCGATGACGTTACCGTAGAAACAGCACCTTTAAACCATCCAGGTGAAGCTATAGGATACCGCGTCAACTGGCGTGGTGGCGCTGCTACTTACATCACTGATACCGAACATTTTCCCGACCGACTCGATGATAATGTGCTGTGGCTAGCTCGTAATGCTGACATTCTGGTTTACGATTCCACTTACACAGACGAGGAATACTACTCCCCCAAATCCCCGAAAATTGGCTGGGGACATTCTACCTGGCAAGAAGCGGTGAAAGTGGCACAAGCTGCTAACGTCAAAACTCTGGTGATTTACCACCACGACCCCGCGCACGATGACGACTTTCTGGATAGTGTAGGCAAACAAGCAGCTGCAAAATTTCCTGGGGCTATCATGGCACGGGAAGGATTGGTACTTCAGATTCCCACCTCAGTGGTCTTATCAGAATCTTTTCCTATTAGTAAGTTTTCTACCTAAAGATTGCGATCGGAGGAATTGGAGATTTTAGATTAGATTGGTGATCAGAAGCTTTCAGCGCGAGAGCGTACCTGTTGGCTGTACGGTGAGACAGCGCTGCCCAGAGTTGTCACGCCAACCATAGGATAAGGGCGACAACAGGAGGACTACTTTATAGATTCACCAACACAGCCCAGACACCCACAGACGCCCTAAGATTGCGGCTAAACCTTCGTTGCAGTCTTAACAAGGAACTAGAGCCTTTTTAGCTCTGGTATTTGGGGTTATCTGGACTTAGTAATTAGCTGTCAAGCTAATAGCACAAGATACCATCTTGGGCAACTTCCCGTGGGTTAGGCTTTTGGCTGATAGCTAAAAGGGGTAGCATCAACACCCTGGCTGATCGCCAAGACCTCATGGGCAGTTGGTGAATGTCCTCCTCAAGGCGGTTTACCATAAGGTAGCTTCCTGCTGATAGCTAAAATAAACCTAAAATCTCAGAATCCACGTGCTAAATTTGTCTCAAAATGGGTGTTCTGTGTGGGTTGCTTCTTCTTCAAGCAAAGGGCTGCTAACGCCGACTGCTGTTGCCCTTGGCAAGTTTGATGGTGTTCATCTTGGTCATCAAAGGGTAATTCAGCCAGTCTTGCACGCTGATGGTCAGTTGTCAGTAGCTAGTAGTCCGCAGTCAAAGGAAAATCAACAACTAGCAAATGAAGAATATATTTACTCAACAGTTGTCACCTTTGACCCCCATCCACAGGAATTTTTTACGGGGCAGCCCCGGACTTTGTTAACGCCACTTGATGAAAAAGTCCAACAATTGCGATCGCTTGGGGTAGAACAACTGGTACTACTACCCTTTGACAAAGAATTATCTGCTTTGACCCCTGAAGAATTCGTCGAAAAAATTCTTGTGCAACAACTGCGATGCCAGCAAATTAGCATCGGGCAGGATTTTTGTTTTGGCGAAAAGCGCAGTGGTACTGCCAAAGATTTGCAATTAATCGCCGCCAAGCACAATATCCCCGTTACCATCATTCCCTTACAAACTTATACAGGTAACTCGCCCACCGAAAGCAGTTGCGTCAGTAGGACTCCGACTCAGGATGCCCGCATTAGCACTTCATTAATTCGCCAAACCCTTGACCAAGGTGACATCGAAAATGCAAATCTCCTACTAGGACGCCCCTACACTCTCCTTGGTGTTGTCGTTCAAGGTCAACAATTAGGCAGAACAATTGGCTTTCCCACCGCCAACCTCCAACTACCAAAAGAAAAGTTTTTGCCCCGCCAAGGAGTCTATGCTGTCCGCGTTTTCACTCTCAGTGAAACATCAGATGTCGCTCCTAGTGAAAGCTTAGGCGTAATGAATATCGGTAACCGCCCAACTTTAAATGGTACTTATTCATCTGCGGAAGTACATTTATTCGATTGGTCTGGTGATTTATATGGCAAAAAACTGGCTGTGGAACTAGTGAAATTTTTGCGCCCTGAACAAAAATTTGCTTCTCTAGAAGCCCTGAAAACACAAATTAAACTTGACTGCGTTGTTGCTAAAGAAGTTTTGAGTGCTAAAGCGCAAAGTTAAAAGTTAGGAGTTAGCAGTTCTAAGTGGGAACAATGTATTTAGGGAAATTGGGCATGGGGAAAACTCTTTCCTCATACTCCCCATTCCCCACTCCCCATTCCCCACTCCCCACTCCCCGCACCGCATGAGAGAAAAAATTGACGCTCTAACACAAAATCTGGCTCTTACCATCGTTGGCAAAGCTGAGGCGATACGTTTAGTGCTAGTAGCCTTGCTAAGTGGTGGTCATGCCCTGCTAGAAGATGTCCCTGGTGTTGGTAAAACCCTACTCGCTAAATCTCTAGCTCGTTCACTGGATGGTAAGTTTCAACGACTACAATGTACCCCCGATTTACTGCCAACTGATATTACCGGCACTAACATCTGGAACCCAAAAAGCGGCGAATTTACTTATCTTCCTGGGCCAATTTTTACCAATATCCTCCTAGCTGACGAAATTAACCGCGCTACACCCCGCACTCAGTCAGCTTTACTGGAAGTCATGGAAGAACATCAGGTAACAGTCGATGGTGTCTCTCGTGCAGTTCCCCAGCCCTTTTTTGTCATTGCCACTCAAAACCCTATTGAGTATCAAGGTACTTTTCCACTACCGGAAGCACAAATGGATCGGTTCATGTTGTCGCTGAGTTTGGGCTATCCTTCCGAAGCAGAAGAACTCCAAATGCTGCAAAATCTCCAAAATGGTGTGAAGGTTGCTGATTTGCAGCCTTGTATTACCTTGGCAGAAGTACAGGAATTGCGTTACCTCTGCTCTCAAGTAAAAGTGGCAACCTCTTTGCAACAGTACATGCTCGAATTGGTACGAGTAACACGGCAAGATGAGGAAATAGCCCTTGGTGTTAGTCCGCGTGGCACATTAGCATTACAACGGGCTGCCCAAGCGCTAGCTTTTCTATTAGGGCGTGATTATGCCATTCCCGATGATGTGAAATTTCTCGTCCCTCATGTTCTTTGCCATCGCCTCATTCCTAGAGGTGGACGGAATGCAAGAACTGTTGTTGAGCGATTATTGCGATCGGTTTCTATTCCTTAAAGATAACTGTTGCTTCTAAGCTTTTAACTCTAATTGTTTTCTCTTGAAAATGCTATTAACAGAACCTGAAATCCAACAAGTTCTAGACTAAGCTCAAGCTGCTTTTCCCAACTTGAGTAACTGGGAATACAATAATGAAAAAAATGGGGAAAGTTTGTTCTTAACCCCGATGAGCTAATGCCACGACATTTTTTTATCACACTCGATACCTATTATGAAGCAATACGCTTGGGTTAAGGATAATTGTAGGTTGGGTTGAACTTTAGTGTTACCCAACAAATGGCCGAAAATGTTGGGTTGAGGGACGAAACCCAACCTACACATTTTTATTTTTTGGGCTTAACCCAAGCGTATTGACTTATGAAGATAAGTGGCAAGGATGTCTAACGATAGGGCAACACAGCTATCTTTGGTCAAGTGCTGATGTCGGTGATGCCCACTTGCTAGATACAGAACCAAGTGAATCTTTAGAAGAGGCAATTACTGTACTGAAAGCAAAAATGGTAGAACTGTTAGCAGCTTTTTCCGTAGTTGTCTAAAAGAGGCAGTTATGAGCAACTCAAGCCACTGCTTATAACTGCCTTTCCTTTACGGAGATTCGTCCTAATGCACCTAAAATCCTTCAAATGTTAGGATCTCCTACAAAATCAGGTAGACAACAAATGAAAGCGATCGAAGTTACCGGCAGGATTGACTCTCAGGGAAACCTAGTTTTAGATGAGCCGATTCAGGGAACTACTTATCCTCATCAGGTTCGGGTGATTGTGTTGGTTCCAGAACAGGTAGAAGCAGAAGAGGTTGATCCTGATGATACACCCGTTGAGGAGATTAAAGCCAGCTTGAGGAGAGCCTTGCAGCAAGCAAAAGCTGGTCAAACTAGACCACTTAGTGAGCTATGGGACAGGATTGATGCAGAGTGATAATGCGATTTCAATTCGATTTTCCGATGAGTTTGAGCAGGAACTTTACAGACTATCAAAGAGATTCCGCAATATTCGCTCTGATGTTCAACCGATTATTGAGCAATTACAACAAAGAAATTTTGTAGGCGATGCCTACGGCGGGCTACGCCTACGCATTGCAGGCATTGGGGAAGAGTATATTGTTTACAAGGTGAGAGTTCGCAACAGTAGTATCCAAAAAGGTAAGAGTGCTGGATACCGATTGATTTATCAAGTTGAATCACCTACAAGTATTTTGCTACTAACAATTTATTCCAAATCTGACCGAGAAGATATTGGTGCAATTGAAATCCGAGATATTCTGGCTGATTTTTCTAGTGAGTCAGGTTAAAACTGCTAAGAGATTTTTCCTTGCAATGTTGAGAGATGCACAGACGCAGAAGGGCTTGCCAATAGGCATTGCTATGTTGCTACTGCCAACGCTGGGTAAGTCCTATGATTAGCACAAGCGCCACTTCTAAATATCTGGGAATGTGAGGAATGTCAATTTTTGTTAAGCGCAAAATCCGCGATCGCGAAAATCGCCCGCCAAAGAGCGATCGCCAAGTACTACAGCAAAGCGCCGAACGCCAATTCAAACGCCAATTTTTCGGTTTACTTCTGGTAATTGTAACCTGGAGCCTAGCTATGGGTTGGCTTCTAGCCTTGGCAACTAATGCCCAAAGTGCTACTCCTAACGCCGAAATTGGCACTGTTGACGTAGTGCCTGCACAGTACCAATTAGGACAAGAACTGTATTTGGAAAACTGCTCCACATGCCACATCGGCTTACCACCAGCCGTTTTACCCACCCAAACTTGGAAAAATCTCCTGGAAGACTCGCAGCACTACGGCGCACAACTAAAGCCTTTAGTCGATCCGTCACGCATCTTGGTGTGGAAATATCTTTCGACTTTCTCCCGTGTTCAGCGAGACGACGAAGAAACACCCTATCGCCTTAATAACTCGCGTTATTTCAAGGCTTTGCATCCAGGAGTTAAGTTACCACGTCCCGTCCAGGTTGGTAGCTGTGTCAGTTGTCATCAAGGCGCTAGTGATTACAATTTCCGCCGCCTGACAGCAGAATGGGAGTGAGGAGTAGAGACGCGATTAATCGCGTCTGTACAGGAGTGAGGAGTTGAAAAATTCATAACTCCTAACTCCTAACTCCTAACTCTATTCCCCCACTCCTTCTCTGGCCCCATCTGAGGGCAAAATGATACTATGAAGAAAGACTAAATAATCAGATAAGAGTTAAAACCAATCATTTAGTAAACTGATTGCCTCGTTTTTCTCCTGTTTTTGAGTTAATTCTCATTTGACACCCATCCACAACCAAGAAGGTTGGGTTGGGTTAAATGTTTATAATCAATGCCAAACCTTTAATCCCCATCCCCCTTGATTCAGTTCTATAATCTGCCATGCTAAAACTTTTGTTGGGCGACCCCAACGCTCGTAAGCTTAAAAAATATCAACCTTCTGTTACTGAAATTAACCTTCTAGAGGAAGAAATTAAGGCTCTTTCCGATGAGGAGTTAAAAGGTAAAACCGTCGAATTTAAACAACGGTTTGCCAAAGGCGAAACTCTGGATGACCTATTGCCCGAAGCTTACGCCGTTGTCCGAGAAGCAGGACGGCGAGTCTTGGGCTTGCGGCACTTTGATGTTCAACTCCTTGGCGGTATCATTTTGCATGTAGGGCAAATTGCCGAAATGAAAACCGGTGAGGGTAAAACGCTTGTAGCAACCTTACCGAGTTATTTAAATGGCCTTACTGGTAAAGGTGTACACGTCGTCACTGTGAACGATTACCTGGCTCGTCGGGATGCTGAATGGATGGGACAGGTGCATCGGTTCTTGGGGCTGAGTGTGGGGCTAATCCAGTCAAGCATGACTCCCAGTGAACGCCAAAAAAACTATGATTGCGATATTACTTATGTTACTAACAGCGAGGTAGGGTTTGACTACCTGCGGGATAATATGGCGACATCAATGGCAGATGTGGTGCAACGCCCGTTCAATTATTGCGTGATTGACGAGGTAGACTCGATTTTAATTGATGAGGCGCGGACACCCCTAATTATTTCTGGGCAGGTGGAAAGACCTACAGAAAAGTATCTGCAAGCAGCTGAAATCGCATTCACACTCAAAAAAGACGAGCATTATGATGTGGATGAAAAAGCTCGTAACGTGCTTTTGACAGATGAAGGCTTTGCGGAATCGGAAAATCTTTTGGGAGTCACAGATTTATTTGACCCAGAAGATCCTTGGGCACACTTCGTTTTCAATGCAATTAAAGCCAAAGAACTTTTCCTCAAGGATGTAAATTACATCGTCCGTAATGGCGAAGTGGTAATTGTAGATGAATTTACCGGTCGGGTGCTACCCGGACGGCGTTGGAGTGACGGATTACACCAGGCTATTGAAGCCAAAGAACACGTAGAAATTCAGCCAGAAACTCAAACTCTAGCGACAATTACTTATCAAAATCTGTTCTTGCTGTATCCAAAACTGGGTGGAATGACCGGAACGGCAAAAACGGAAGAACCGGAATTTGAAAAAATTTACAAATTGGAAGTTGCGGTAATTCCTACCAACCGCGATCGCAGACGCCAAGATTTGTCTGATATGGTCTTTAAGACAGAACCGGGCAAGTGGGGTGCGATCGCTAGAGAATGTGCCGAAATGCACGAACTCGGCAGACCTGTATTAGTAGGAACCACTAGTGTGGAAAAATCCGAACTTCTCAGCCGACTATTGAAGGAATTGGCGATTCCCCACGAATTACTCAACGCCCGTCCCGAAAACGTCGAGCGTGAGGCGGAAATCGTCGCTCAAGCTGGACGAAAAGGTGCTGTTACCATTGCTACTAACATGGCTGGTAGAGGTACAGACATCATCTTGGGTGGTAACTCCGAATACATGGCACGTCTGAAGCTACGGGAATACTTCATGCCCCGGATCGTCATGCCAGAGTCAGAAGATAGCTTTGGCGTTCAAAGACCAGCCGGATTGCCTACAGGACACGGTGGTGGTCAAGGCTTTGTCCCTGGTAAAAAAGTCAAAACTTGGCGGGCTTCGCCAGAAATTTTCCCCACCCAATTGACAAAAGAAACAGAAAAACTGCTCAAAGATGCAGTAGAAATTGCGGTGCGAGAGTATGGCGATCGCAGTTTATCGGAATTGGAAGCAGAAGACAAGGTAGCTGTAGCCGCAGAAAAAGCTCCCATTGATGACCCTGTAATTCAGAAATTGCGAGAAGCTTACAACCGTGTTAAGCAGGAATACGAACAATTTACTACCCGCGAACATGATGAGGTAGTGGGAATCGGTGGTTTGCACGTAATTGGTACAGAACGCCATGAATCGCGGCGGATTGATAACCAGTTACGCGGACGTGCAGGAAGACAAGGCGACCCTGGAACCACGAGATTCTTCCTCAGTTTAGAGGATAATCTACTGCGGATTTTTGGAGGCGATCGCGTTGCTGGGTTAATGAATGCCTTCCAAGTGGAAGAAGATATGCCCATCGAATCTGGGATGCTTACCCGCAGTTTAGAAGGCGCACAGAAAAAAGTTGAAACCTACTACTACGACATTCGTAAGCAGGTATTTGAGTATGACGAGGTGATGAATAATCAGCGTCGTGCTATTTATGCTGAACGCCGTCGGGTGTTAGAAGGTCAAGACTTGAAAGAACAGGTGATTAAATACGCTGAAAAAACGATGGATGACATCGTTGACTACTATATCAACGTAGACTTGCCCTCGGAAGAGTGGGAGTTAGAAAAGCTGGTTGAGAAAGTTAAAGAATTCGTCTATCTGCTAGCGGATTTGCAGCCAAATCAATTAGAGGATATGTCAGTCAGCGAGATTAAAGCCTTCCTGCATGAACAGGTGCGAATTGCTTACGACCTCAAAGAAGCGCAGATTGACCAAGTTCAACCCGGACTCATGCGCCAAGCTGAACGCTTCTTTATCTTGCAACGCATTGATACACTGTGGCGGGAACACCTGCAACAAATGGATGCCTTACGCGAATCGGTGGGATTACGTGGTTATGGGCAAAAAGACCCACTGATTGAATACAAGAGCGAGGGTTACGAACTGTTCTTGGATATGATGGTTAACATTCGCCGAGATGTGGTGTACTCGTTGTTCATGTTCCAGCCGCAGCCGCAGCAGATGGTGCAGGCTTCGTCTGAGATGGTGTAGTAGGGGATATCTCATGCAGAGACGCAGAGGCGCAGAAAGTGCTTTTGCGTCTTTGTTGAATGCAATCGGAAGTTGCAGGTTTTGCCGATGAATTCTGAGTAAACTTATCTGAGTGTAAGTAAGTCGGCACAATAAAACCAAACTGTATGAAGAAAAGTAAACAAGACTCAAACCCTTTTTTGCCTGCCTTCTGCTGCCTGCCTTATAAACGATAATTATTTACACCGACCTACTTATTGTAAGCGATCGCAGAGTAAGCTATAAGTAAAACGCTGTTTTTGGATATGAGTCAATTTGTGAGTTCAATTAACCTGCAATTATCTCCAGATTCCATAAATCAAGGTGAGCAGGCTATTCGTCAGGAAATTGCCTTGCAGTTATACGACCAAAATATTTTTACTTTTGGTCAAGCACGCCGCTTGGCTAATCTATCTGTATGGGAATTTCAGCAACTTTTAGCGCAACAAAAAATTCCCCGCCATTATACTGAAATGGATTTAGCAGATGATATTGAGTCAATTACAACAGGTTCCAATACAGTTCGGTTAACGTGTTTATTCGTCGAAGATCCCCCCAACCCCCCTTAAAAAGGGGGGCTTTTTTTTCTTATTACCCCCTTTTTAAGGGGGTCGCCACAGGCGGGGGGATCTTATCCGAAC
>NZ_JAIVFS010000055.1 GCF_020829645.1 Nostoc mirabile CHAB5784
TCTCCCACCAGTCCAGCATTGCTTGTTACCTTTAGCACCCGATTTCAATTACTCTACCGTATATGCTGTGCTGTTTGTTAAATCCTTTATCAGTAAGCCTTTCAAGACTTAACGGGAAAAGTCAGATTCTGCATAACCGCCTGCTCTAGGATGAACACTATCATTGGCTCTTGCTTCATTAATCCAGATATTTGATTTTTCTAATATCGGAAAAATGTCTAAATAAGGTACATTTAATTCTTGACAAAGAGAAGCATATTGGTTGGATAAATCTATAGTTCTCTGCCTTCTTTGACTATCTTTTTGTTCTGCGTAGGGTGCAGGGCCAACCATCAAAACAGGATATAACTTTTGAGCTTCACTTAAAATTTCACGGGCATTTTTGATAGAATCTGCCAAATCTACACGAGTTTTACCATTTTCTAATGTTGTATCATTCAATCCAAAAGAAAATACAACTCTGCCATCATATTCTTTCGGTAATCGCAATGATACTTCCTGTAACCAACGCTTTGATATATCAGTACTCGTATCACGCCTAATTCCTAAATTATAGTAAGTAATGTCATAACCTTTTTTATTAGCATTAGCGCATGTTCTCCCTGTCCAACCAAGACATTCTTGATCGCCAGTACCATTAACAAAAGAGTCCCCAACAAAACAAATTCTAACTTCTGGTATATGTACCGAACTCATTACTTCTGTGCCGTCTAAGTTCTTAAATTTTTGCTTTCAAATCCAGATTTTAATATGATAAAATTGCCTTTTAATTGAGAGGTTTATCTGGGATGAGTTGTCAACCAGTTCCTGCTGGCGCATCGCATCCATCAGTGCTTGAACTACTGCGACTGCACCGCCACAAACCCATCCCAGCGAACTAAGAGAAGAGTGTACTATCACATTCATACCTGGAGTTAAACCTGCGTCCAACAAGTCCTTAGCCAAACTTTGACGAGTACGAGATGATGGTGTATTTAAAATTACTTTTGATTCACTCATATTGCATAAAATTCCTGGGACTGAATAGTGAGGTTTGCCAGAATTTTTATGATTCTTTAGTTAATAAATAGGAGAGGTAGATAATTCTACCTCTCCTGTGGGGATAAACTAATTACTTAAAGCTAGCTGGCTTTAGTATCTGTTAGCTTTGTTGGGTCTGTGAACAAGAAAGCTGAGAATTTGGCACTGCTTGATGTTGTCAAAACCCACAACACGGATATAGCTGGTGTTGAATTGAGAACGGCATCCTTGAACTTCGCTCAATACTTCTTGAGTAGATTTAGCACCGAACAAAGGCAGCTTCCACATTGTCCAATATAATTCTGTTGGCTCAGAAGTTTCATTAAACTCGATCGCTGGAATGTAACCTTGATTCAAAATGTACTGGATCTGCTTGGCAATTTGAGCGTCAGACAGGGGTGGCAGATAAGAAAGGGTTTCGTAACGACGCTCTTTTGGTAAAGTTTGCATAGCTTTTTGATAATGGGTTGCGATTTTTACTACTAGGTTGACCGAACTAATTAGATAAGTTATCCAAATTCGGATCTGAAGTTGCTTGCTGTTCTGGTTGCAGACTGGGGTTAGATGCGTCTATTCGTGTGATGCGTTCTAAATGCTGGCGACGCTGTTCCATGTTGGCTTGCTGAATGCCAGTGCGAACCATTTCCGGTAAAAATTCGATGATTTCTTCCGCAATGTGTTCTCTGACAGTCATGATTCGCAAAGCCAAATCTGGTTTTTCTCGCAACAGTTGCTCAATGTATGATTCACCATTCTGAATTTTGTCAGCAGAAAAGTTATGCAGCCAAAGTTCTAATGGAGGATTCGTTTCGCCTAGCTGTGCCAATACTGTCCTTAGAGCCTGATAAGTCAGATAGCTTTGGAGAGTTTTGGCTGTGTCCTTCGCAATTTGCTTAAGATTCATGCTTGACCCCAGCCCTGAAGAGTTATGAGTTATGAGTTATGAGTTATGAATTAATGCAAATCCTAACTCTTAACTCTTGTACAGACGCGATTAATGAGCCAGCGCGTTGCGGGGGTTCCCACGCCACTTCCTTCAAGTCGGCAAAGCCGCCCAACGGAGTGGCTCCCCGTTGTAGCGACTGGCGTCGCGTCTCTACTTCTAACTCCTAACTTTTGATCAGACGGTATCCATTGCTTCAAACTCGAACTTGATTTCTTTCCACAGTTCGCAAGCAACAGCTAGTTCAGGAGACCACTTGGCAGCTTCGCGGATGATATCGTTACCTTCACGAGCCAAGTTGCGGCCTTCGTTACGAGCTTGAACAACGGCTTCCAAGGCGACACGGTTAGCGGTTGCACCAGGAGCGTTACCCCAAGGGTGACCCAGAGTACCACCACCGAATTGTAGTACGGAGTCATCACCAAAGATTTCTACCAGCGCGGGCATGTGCCATACGTGGATACCACCAGAAGCAACTGCCATTACACCAGGTAGAGAAGCCCAGTCTTGGGTAAAGTAAATACCACGAGACTTGTCTTGCTCAATGTAGTTTTCACGCAACAGGTCAACGAAGCCCATTGTGATGCCGCGCTCACCTTCCAACTTACCAACTACTGTACCGGTGTGGATGTGATCACCACCAGACAAACGTAGGGCTTTAGCCAATACACGGAAGTGGATACCGTGGTTCTTTTGACGGTCAATTACAGCGTGCATAGCACGGTGAATGTGCAGCAACAGACCATTATCACGGCACCAACGAGCCAATGTGGTGTTGGCGGTGAAGCCTGCGGTGAGGTAGTCGTGCATGATGATGGGCTGTTTGAGTTCTTTAGCGTACTCAGCCCGTTTCAGCATTTCTTCACAGGTAGGAGCGGTGACGTTTAGGTAGTGACCTTTGATTTCACCGGTTTCAGCTTGGGCTTTGCTGATAGCTTCAGCTACGAACAAGAAGCGATCGCGCCATCTTTGGAATGGTGCGGAGTTGATGTTTTCGTCGTCTTTGGTGAAGTCCAAACCACCGCGTAAGCACTCGTATACAGCGCGTCCGTAGTTCTTAGCGGAAAGACCCAATTTGGGCTTAATGGTACAACCCAGTAAAGGACGACCGTATTTGTTTAACTTGTCGCGCTCAACTTGGATACCGTGAGGAGGCCCTTGGAAGGTCTTGATGTAAGCTACTGGAAAACGGATGTCTTCTAGACGCAGTGCCCGCAGAGCTTTGAAACCAAATACGTTACCGACAATTGAGGTCAAAACGTTGGTTACAGAGCCTTCTTCAAACAAGTCCAGAGGATAGGCAACGTAACAGATGTACTGGTTGTCTTCACCGGGAACTGGTTCGATATCGTAGCAACGACCTTTGTAGCGATCGAGGTCGGTGAGCAAGTCTGTCCATACAGTTGTCCAAGTACCTGTGGAAGACTCAGCCGCTACAGCCGCACCTGCTTCTTCGGGAGGAACACCAGGCTGGGGTGTCATGCGGAACGCAGCTAGAAGATCGGTATCTTTTGGTGTGTAATCGGGTGTGTAATAAGTTAGTCTGTAATCTTTAACCCCGGCTTGATACCCAGACTTGCTCTGAGTCTTCGTTTGAGCGTAAGACATATTTTATCCTTCCCTGAAATCACTCTTGTTAATTATCAAATCACGTTTTGTGCAACTTCCCCTCACCCAGTTATTTCCCCCCTTCATTGGGGAGGAGATCAGGAAAAATTTTTGTTAAGGGTTGTTTTTGGCAAAGGGTAGCAGTTTTTTTGCGGCGGACACTTTGGTAGCGGTGGTAGCCCTCCTCACCAGTGTTATCCCCTTCTAGGGGTACACGACCTAGCGCTTCTACTGTTCCCTCTTCCTACGAATCAAAATTCTTTTTTACCTCTTCTTCGCACCCGACTAAACCTTCTCAATTTCACCAAAACTTCCGCTTTTTGCGGCTTGATTTAGATAATTCCCCTACAAATCGGGGTATTCAGGGGATTGGCCTGGCTGGCACACATTCCCGCCTTTACACTCCTTCTATCTTCTCCGTTGATGGAAAAGATACCAGAAAAGAATTTACTTGACAGAGATTTAGCAGAGTGGTGAGCGAAAGATAAAAAATTGCACACCACGTAATCTGTAACTTATTCCACAATATATCAAGAATTCGATAAGTTATTCTTTGAAAGTTTTTAACTTATATATTTAATTTTGTTATTACATAAAGATTTAACATTTTGTTACAGATGCTTTACAAGGTGTCATCAATAACTGTAAAGAAGCTTTTTGGGAGTGGGGAGTGGGGAGTGGGGAGTGGGGAGTAGAGACGCGATTAATCGCGTCTGTTAGGAGTTAGGAGTTATAAGAATTATTTCCTCAATGCCCAATTCTATTAAATTTGAGGAAAATTCCAGATGACGTTTAAAAAATTCTGACTAGGGGAACACTGGAACTAACCCAAAGCCAGTTTAGGTAACGGCTGTTGGGTACTGTCTCCAAAGGAAATGTCACCGTGGTATTGTTTTGCAAGCGTACTAGTTTATTGACTACTTCTATTTTGCTGGGGTTAATAGCTTTGCCGAGTATAGGATGGGCACAAAAAACCCCTGATATTAATTCATCTGATGTCACCCCTGCTTACCCACCTTCTGCACCGCCACCGCGAGTAGAACCTTTGCCAGATGAGCGGGGAGTGCAAGAAAATTCGCCACAAACTGATTATCGTGTCGGTAACTTACTGGGAGATGTTACAGGCAATCTTTGGGTCGGTTCTTGGCGAGGACTATCGCGGATTGATCCTAAAACCGGCAAGATTATTTCTCGTGTTAGTTTACCGAATGTTGCTATTGGTGCTTTAGCTCAAGACAAAGTAGGACGTTTGTGGGTAGGAAGTTATGATGGATTGTTCCGAGTAGACCCCCGTACTAGTGAAATCACCGCGCAGAATTTATTTTTGCCTTCTAAACGGGTGTTGTCATTGTTAGTTGACAAACGGGGTTATTTGTGGACTGGAACTGATAGTGGTTTAGCCCTAATTAGTCCCGACCAAGGCTTGATTATGACAACATTAAAAAATCTGCCTGGTGTCAGCGCCAATACCTTGACTTTAGATGCTGAAGGTCAACTGTGGGTTGGCACTCTTGATGGATTGGTGCGGGTAAATACTGCTAGTGCTGCGATTGTGAAGCAGATAGCCGATTTGCCAGGGACGACTGTCCAAGCTTTAGCTATCAGTCCAGAAGGATTAATTTGGGCGGGAATGCCAAATAATTTGCTAGTTATTAACCCAAAAACTGGTGCAGTGTTGCGGTCTGTAACTCGCCTGCGTGGGCGTGACGTGACGGCGATACGTTTTGCTAAAGATGGTAGTGTGTGGGTCGGGACTAACAATGGTTTGTTACGATTAAATCCAAATACAGGAGCTGTGTTAGATGCACAAGTTGCTGGACTTCCTTCTAGTCGGGTTCTTGCCCTTGCACCTGACATAGCTAATAAATTATGGATTGGCACTAGTGAAGGTCTAGCTTGGTTGATGCCCAAAACGAGTAGTGCAAAACCCCATATTGCTTTCAGTCGCGCTGTTAAGTAGGGATTAGGGGACAGGTTACAGGGTACAGGGGACTGAATTCTTTCTAATAGCCCATCACCTATCACTTATCCCCTATCACCTATCCCCTATCCCCTATCCCCTAATTAAAAATGGCAATCACTACCCAGCAATTAATTCAATGGAAACAACAGGGACGTTCAATTGTGGCGTTGACCGCCTGGGATTATGCGATCGCTCAACTCATCGATGCAGCTGGTGTAGACTTAATCCTTGTAGGTGACTCTATGGCAGTAGTTCTAGGGTATGAAACAACACTGCCGATAACTTTGGATGAGATGATATACCACGCCAAATCTGTGCGCCGTGGGGTTAAACGGGCATTAGTGGTTGTAGATTTACCATTTTTGACGTATCAAGAAAGTCTCCAACAAGCGATGCACTCAGCTGGGCGGGTACTGAAGGAAACGGGCGCTCAAGCGGTAAAATTGGAAGGTGGCTATCCAGCGATCGCAGAAACTATTGCTCGTTTGGTACAAGCTGGAATTCCGGTAATGGGTCATGTCGGTTTGACACCGCAATCAGTACATCAACTCGGTTTGCGACAACAAGGGAAAACGCAAGAAGCGAGTGAGAGAATTTTACTTGAAGCGATCGCTCTCGAACAAGCAGGTGTATTTTCTCTAGTTTTAGAGCATATACCCGCAGATTTGGCAATGCAGATTACACAAAAATTGAGCATTCCGACAATTGGTATCGGTGCAGGAACTCACTGCGATGGACAAGTTTTAGTTACCTCTGATGTCCTCGGACTTACCGAAAAGCATCCACCTTTTGCCAAAGTTTATACAAACTTGCGAGAAACGATTACCAAAGCCGTGCAAGATTATGCCGTGGAAGTGCGCGATCGGAAATTTCCATAATAGTAGAATCTAAGTTGAGTCAAAATTTCTATGACTACTAAACCCCATACTTGGAGGTGCTGCAATGGTACAACAAGTCACACCAGGAACCACCATTGAAGTCATCTACCCGGAAAGCGACGGACAGCCAATGGCGGATAATACGGAACAATTTGCATGGATTGTCAAAATTAAAGAAAATTTAGAAATCCTATTTGCATCGCATGATGTATTTATCGCCGGAGATTTGTTTTGGTATCCAGTTAAAGGAAGCCCGAATATTAAACAAGCGCCGGATACAATGGTGGTCTTTGGCAGACCAAAAGGAAAACGGGGTTCTTATTTACAATGGGATGAAGAGAATATCCCCCCACAGGTAGTATTTGAAATTCTATCGCCAGGTAACACCCTCAAAGAAATGACCAAAAAATTGCAGTTTTACCAGCGTTACGGCGTGGAAGAATATTATATTTATGATCCGGCTAAGAACGATTTAAATGGCTTGCTCCGTTCTGGGGATAGTTTTGAAGTCATTGAAGAGATGAATGGCTGGGTAAGTCCGCGTTTGGGAATCTGTTTTACATTAACACCGGATACCCTGGAAATTATTTCTCCCACCGGACAAAAGTTTTTGACACCCGTAGAAATTGACCAGTTGCGGGAACAAGAACGCCAAGCAAAGGAAGCAGCTTTACAAGAATTAGAAAAAGAGCGCGATCGCTATCAAGAATTGTTAGCTAAACTCAAAGAAAAGGGAATTGATACAGATAATTTATAATTGTGATTTCACTGGTATGAACAAAATCGTTGTTCTATCGATAGATGTTCACTTATTGTTTGTCATATACCAGAGTTAAAAGAGCAACCTAATTATTACAATCAAAAAGCTTCTTTAACTCAACTAAAAATAGACAGACCTTGGTACAAAGAAGTTCATTCTCAGGTATTGCAAGAAGTACCCAAAAAAGTTGAACTGGCTTTTGAGCGCTGGCTAAAAGGTGATAGTAATGGCAAAAAATCCGGTAAACCTAGATTCAAAGGTGTTGGTCAGTACAAGACTTTCACCTATTCACAATTCCAAAAGGAGCATTTTCAAAATAATAAAATAACACTATCAAAGATAGGTACTGTAAAGGTCATTGTTCATCGTCAGATACCTGACGGTTTTAATATCAAAACTGTATCTGTCACCAAAAAGGCAAATGGATATTATGTTACTCTGAGTCTGGATGATAAAACAGTCCCAACTATTAAGCCTGATTTTGATGCTAATAATATTGTTGGCATTGACGTAGGATTAATAGATTTTGTTGTCACTTCAGATAATGAAAGAATTGCGGCACCTAAGTACTTACGTAAAGCTGAACGCAAACTAAAATCAGCACAACGTCGTGTTTCTCGTAGAAAAAAAGGTTCTAACCGACGCAATAAAGCGATCAAAAAGTTGGCTATTCAGCACAAAAAAGTTGCTGATACAAGAATTGATTTCCACTTCAAAACAACAAAAAATCTGCTGAAAAAGTATGATGTTGTTGCAGTAGAAAAGTTGAATATCAAAGGACTAGCTAAAACTAAATTTGCTAAAAGTATAAATGATGCCGGATGGGGTCAATTTATTTCTATATTGACAGTCAAAGCCGAAAATGCTGGGCTGAAACTAATAGCAATAAATCCAAATGGCACAAGTCTTGAATGTTCTAGTTGTGGTGTCAAGGTCAAAAAGTCCTTATCTCAAAGAATGCACAATTGCTCTAGCTGCAAAGTAAGTTTATGTAGAGATTTAAATGCAGCGATAAATATAAAGAATCGTGGGACGCACGATCTAAAAGCTCAGATTATGTCTTCATTGAAGAGTCTCTGAGAAGCCTACACTTACTCGTCAGAGAAGTGTAGGTACGTCACGAAAGTCTTACTTCTATGACCTTACCCGGAACGATGGCATTTAGAACTTTTCGTGCTTCTGGTATCAGAGGCATTAAATCAGGAAGACGATTTTTGGATGCGATTAACACAATAACCGCAACTCCTGCTTGTTCTAAGTTTTGTTGGTATCGCAAATTCTGATCTGTAGTAAGTATGGTGAAACTTTGTTGTTTCATCAGTTGCAAAAGTTCACCATTCTTTTTCCCTGACCATCCCATCTCGACAACTGTGCGTACTTCGTAATCTTTGAGTTCACGTTTGAGAGGACGTGGAACACATTCATCAAGCAGAATTCGCATAAGCAGTCAGCATTTCTTTTGCTAATTCCAGTGCTGCGTAGGCGTAGCCCGTCGTAGACATCGCTTGCTCACGGCTAACACTGGGAAAATGATCTAAAAACTCATTTAGGAAATCACCTGCTTCTAGATAATCAAGCAAGGTCTTAATTGGTACGCGAGTTCCAACAAAGACAGTAGTTCCCCCTAATATATCGGGGTCACTGTGAACAATACGCGATGTCGGTACCATAAAAACTCTAGACATTTATTTGTCAATATTTCGCTATGATCCTAACTCGGAATTACTACTACTGTAAACGTAGGCAGATCATCGTTGTAAATATGGCACTCTATAATTTATTAAACCATCGTGGGCACTACAATAGGCGATCGCTTTGAACACAGAAACTTTGCTTGAGATAACTAACGATTACAGTTGCAATCTCATAACCATCCGGTGTGTGCGATTCTTAGACACATTATTCAGCAAAAATTTCAGCCAAAGTATCTAAAACTGCTTTTTGTTCATCAGAGTCATCAGTGTTTACACTACAATAGGCGATCGCTTTTCGTCCTATATCTAGTCCGTTTGCTCCAATGATGTATTAACCTGCATAGCTGCGGAAAGCTGCTTAGAATAGTAGTGATAGAGAGGATTGTAATTATGAACGTCGTCATTCCTAATGAAATACTAACCGCAACTCGGATGACTGAAGGCGAAATGAAGCAGGAAATTGCGGTGATGCTCTTTCAAAAAGAAAAGTTAACCCTTGCTCAAGCCAGTCGATTTGCAGGCATGAATCGTATAGCATTTCAGCATCTACTTGCAAGTCGTCAAATTTCAGTGCATTACGGTGTGGAGGATTTTGAACAAGATATAGAAAACTTGCGGACGATGGGTAGACTGTGATCATTGTCAGTGATACTTCGCCCATCAATAACCTCGCCGCCATTAACCATCTTCATTTACTACAACAGCTTTACGGAACAGTTCTAATTCCTGAAGCTGTCTACCGAGAACTAACTGATCCCAACTTTCCAGTTGTAGGTGCAACTGAAGTACAAACTTTTATCTGGATTCAAACTTGTCTAGTTCAAGATCGTATACTGGTTGAAGCATTCAGCAATGAACTGGATATTGGTGAAGCTGAAGCGATCGCTCTAGCACTGGAAATGAAAGCAGATCAAGTTTTGATTGATGAACGTCGTGGTCGTATGGTTGCGGCTAAAGTAAATCTCAGCTACACAGGGATTTTAGGAATCTTGGTTGAAGCTAAAAGTCAAAAGCTAATTTCTGCCGTGAAACCTCTGTTAGATGCTCTAATTAACCAAGCAGGATTCTGGGTGGCTGAACCTTTATACGAGAGGGTTTTACAGCTTGTTGATGAAAATTAATTTTTGATACTGTACAAGTACCTTACATAAAAAAAATATCAGTCAGCCAAAGAACCCAGGATAATGAATCATAATTAACCTCTATAGCTTTGAGCTATCAGCCATCAGCCACCAGTTACAAGCCGGAAACTGAGATGCCGAATGCTAAAGGCTTTTGATTCAACTTAACTAATTGACTATGAATTCTGAAAAAGTCAAAAATTCTCTAAATATTTCGCCAGCGATACGCATAGGAGTACTAGGTTTCGGCGGACTCGGACAAGCCGCCGCCAAGGTACTTGCTGCTAAACAGGAAATGATTTTAGTCGCCGCAGCAGATCAAAAAGGTTACGCTTACGCTGCTGAAGGTTTAAATACTCAAGAATGCATTGCAACCTACCAGTCCCAAGGTTCGGTAGGTCATTTAGAGCCAGTTGGTACATTAACAAATCAAAGTATTCAGGATGTAATTGAAATAGCTCAACCTGTGGATGGGTATTTTCTGGCTTTACCCAACTTGCCAAATGATTTTATCCCCTCTGTTGCCAAAGAGTTTATCAAATCTGGTTGGCGTGGGGTGCTAGTAGATGCGATTAAGCGCACCACTGCTGTAGAACAACTACTGGCGATGAAAGAAGAACTGCTTGCAGCCGGGATTACCTATATGACAGGCTGTGGTGCTACACCCGGACTGTTAACCGCCGCAGCAGCTTTAGCCGCCCAAAGTTACGCCGAAATTCATCAAGTCGAAATCACCTTTGGGGTGGGAATTGCCAACTGGGAAGCTTACCGCGCCACCGTTCGGGAAGATATTGGACATATCCCTGGTTATACAGTGGAAACTGCCAGGGCGATGACTGATGCCGAGGTAGAAGCATTACTAGATAAAACTAATGGTGTGCTTACCTTGACGAATATGGAACACGCTGATGATGTGATGCTAGAGGTAGCGGGAATAGTGGGGCGCGATCGCGTTACTGTTGGTGGTGTAGTCGATACTCGCAATCCTAAAAAGCCTCTCAGCACTAACGTTAAGGTAACAGGGCGCACCTTTGAAGGTAAGATTTCCACCCATACCTTTACTCTGGGAGATGAAACTAGTATGGCAGCTAATGTCTGCGGCCCTGCCTTTGGCTATCTCAAAGCTGGTAGACAATTGCACCAACGCGGCATTTATGGAATATTCACTGCTGCTGAAATTATGCCCCAATTTGTGAGGTAATAGACGCGATTAATCGCGTCTGTACAAGAGTTAGGAGTTAAAAATATAAAATCGCAAATTTTGAGTCTCTTAATATGCTCCAAACTTGCGATTTTAAACTCAAAACTCCTCACTATTAATTCCTAACTTTTCTAAGCCGGTGGGAGTTCTGGAGAGAAAATATCTGTGGAATTCTCCTCAAGTAGCGAATCTGATGCTTGTATAATAAATGGAAGTTCCGCTCCTACGAGTCCTCGTTGGATGCGTTCTAAAGTCTCATTAAAAACGACAAACAGAGGATATATAGTATTAGCTCCTTCACTCAAAATATGACTGTGACAAAGAGGCATCAACCACTCATAATCATTGTCTAGCCAAACTTGAGTTTTTCGCCAACGTCCTAACAAATCAGAAAAGTCTTCATCAGCACGATGAATAAAGACTAGGATTTCTGCTCCAGTTTTGATTTTCCACTCTGGATCGCACATCAAAATTGCCACATCACAAGGTAAGCAAATCGTTTGTGAGGCTGTTGTAGCAGTATTGCGAAGGCGGACAATTGGCAAGGGGATAGTGATGACACTTTCATCTGGACGGCGCAGACTGGGAATCATCTCCAAGTATGGCCGATATTGGTTTAGTAAGGCGATCGCAGCTAGATGATTGCTGTACTCTGCCAAACTCGCTTCGTAGTGAGATTTTTGCACAGTCATAGTTTATTAAATAGTGAGGAGTAGAGACGCGATTAATCGCGTCTGTACAGGAGTTAAGAATAAAATTAATCAGTTAGCAGTTAAAAATTAGAAATAAAAAGTTTTAATTCCTAACTCGTAACTTATAATATCATGTCCGACTTAGTACTTATGTCATTGCGAGCGAAGCGCGGCAATCCCAAAGTCAAGGGAATTGCTTCATTTCACTTCGTTGCATTCGCAATGACATATCGTAAGCGATTATGCGGACATGATATAACTCTTAACTTTTAATCTTTTATCCCATTTTTTCAAATACCTTAAACATAGGTAAATACATTGCTAGCAAAATGGTTCCAACCATTCCCCCTACAAATACAATCATAACTGGTTCCAAAATACTGGTCATTGCTTTTACTGCTTGCTCGACTTCATCTTCATAGAAATCGGCAACTTTCATCAACATTCCATCTAATTCTCCAGTTTCTTCTCCGATACTAATCATCTGAATTGCCATAGCCGGAAAAACGCTATCTTTTTGTAGAGCAATGCTAATCATACCTCCTTGTTGAATCTCTATACGGGCTGCGTCTATCGCATTGGCAATCACTAGGTTTCCTGATGTATCTCGGACAATTTCCAAGCAAGTTAAAATTGGTACACCTGAACGAGTCAAAGAACCAAAAGTTCGGCTAAAGCGGGCAACCGCAGATTTTTGAATTAAGTCACCAAACAATGGCATCTTGAGGGAAAAACGATCAATTGTTAAGCGACCGACAGGAGTTTTACTGTATTGTGTAAAGGCAATTTTCAATCCTATAAGGGCAGCGATAAGCACGAAAACCTTCGAACTTCTTAAAAATAGACTAGCATCCATCAAAAATTGCGTTAGAGGTGGTAATTCAGTTCCAATTTCTGTAAAAATCTTCGCAAAAACAGGAATCAGAAAAATGGTCATACCGAGAAAGATAGCAAGTGCGATAAAACCCACAACACTGGGATAAGATAATGCTGATTTAATTTGGTTTTGTAAGCGGGCAACATCTTCTAACAACTTGGCTAAACGATTCAATACTTCGTCTAGAACACCACCAACTTCGCCAGCTTGAATCATACTCACATATAATCCATCAAAGCAGTCAGGATGCTTCCGCATTGACTCTGAAAGATTCATTCCGCTTTGAACATCGTTGCTAATCTCAATTAGGGCTTGTTTGAGTTTAGTATTACTACACTGCTCGGAAAGTACTCCTAAACTTCTAACGATCGCAACTCCCGCATTCATCAAAACGGCAAATTGACGGGAAAAAACGGCTTTGTCTTTCACAGAAACCTTAACAAAGGAATTCTGGATTTTTTTTAAATCAAAATTCGGCTGAAATCCTTGAAATTGTTTGAGTTCTTGGACTACAAAACCTTGATCTCTGAGATTAGTACGAGCTTGCGCCAAGGATTCGGCAACAATTTTTTCTGTTCGGGATTTTCCTTGAGAATCCCGAACACGGGCAACGTAGGTTGGCATAAATCAATTCAAAATAGTCGTTATTTATTATTGGGTATTGGGCATGGGGCATTGGGCATTGGGCATTGGGCACAAGGAAAAGACTTACTGCAACTTCCTCATCCCCCTCATCTCCCTCATCTCCCCAGTTCCTCTAATGCGCTTTGGCAGCCGCACCGGGTTTCGCACTTGCTGCTTGGGGCGGTACAGAAGTACCAATGAGACGTTGGATTTCATCTGGCTTAGAAGTTTTAGACATCGCCGCTTCAAAGGAAATCGTTCCTGCTTTGTAAAAATCGGCTAAAACCTTCTCCAGAGTTTGCATTCCCAATTTGCCGCCAGTTTGAATAGCCGAGTAAATTTGAGATGTTTTGCCTTCTCGAATCAAGTTGGAAATAGCAGGAGTAACAATCAGAATTTCTTGAGCCATTACCCGACCATATTCACCAGGTTTAGGGTTTTTCTTGGATACTAAAGTTTGGCTAAATACCCCCACTAACGAGTTAGACAATTGCACCCGCACTTGGGTTTGTCTTTCATGGGGGAAAACGTCGATAATCCGGTCAACAGTTTGGGCGGCGGAACTGGTGTGTAGCGTACCAAATACCAAGTGTCCTGTTTCTGCTGCGGAAATCGCCAAAGAAATCGTTTCCAAATCGCGCATTTCCCCTACCAGAATAATATCTGGGTCTTCCCGCAAAGCTGCTTTCAAAGCATTAGCAAAGCTCTTAGTATCTTCTCCCAGTTGCCGTTGGTGAACCAAGCTTTTAATTGGTTCATAGACAAATTCAATCGGATCTTCCACCGTTAAAATATGCTCTGCCTTGGTGCGGTTAATCAAGTCAATCATTGCCGCTAGGGTAGTTGTCTTGCCGGAACCTGTAGGGCCTGTGACTAGAATAAGTCCTCTGGGCTTATCGCACATTTCCCGCACTATATCTGGCAGACCTAATTTTTCAAAGTTAGGAATTTTAGAACTTAATGCCCGTAAACAAGCGGCATAAGCACCACGTTCTTTATAGACATTCACCCGGAAGCGAGCCAAACCCTTAACACCATAAGAACAATCCAATTCCCAGGTCTGCTCTAAGGTTTTACGCTGGGTGTTGTTGAGCATACTAAAAATCAGCCTTTGACATTGATCGGCTGTTAATACATGCTCACCAATGGGGGTGAGTTTACCACTGATACGAAAGTAGGGAGGCAAACCTGCGGATAAATGCATATCCGAGCCACCCATTTCAATCAACTGCTCCATCAGGTCTTCAATCATCATTTCCATAGTTCTGCTTCCTTTTAATGTTTTATTTGTCCTTTGTTATTTGTCCTTTGTCCTTTATCAGTCGTCATTTGTTTAAAGTTACTAAACATCGACTAATGACCAATGACCAATGACTAATGACCAATGACCAATGACCAATGACTATTAGCCTTAAAACCGAGATGTCATACAGTAGGGACAATCGAGCCATTCTGGTTTCAATGTGGCCTCGCAAGTCCGGCAGGTAAGACCAGTCTTGCGTTTGGCTTTTAACTCGGCTTCCAAACCAGTATCAGTAAACGTCACCCGTTCTACTTCTTCTAGAGTGGTGGAACCTTGGCGCACTAAGTCCAAACTGTAAGCCAGCAAAGTTTTCATGCCCTCTTCTATTGCCACTTCCTTGATGCGTTCCGTGGGTGCATCTTCGTTGATGAGAGTTTGCAGGTTTTCGGTGATTCGCATGACTTCATAAACACCACAACGCCCTTTGTAGCCGATCCCATTACATTTTGAGCAAAGCTGATTTTTGGTTTTGGCTTCGGCGATCGCATCTAATGTCAAGGTGTTAGCCTTATAGAAAGTAACTCCAACATCTGAGGAAGCTGATAGACCATAACGACCCAATTCTTCGGTTGTGGGAATGTAGGCAATACGACATTCAGAACATACACGCCGCACCAAACGTTGAGCTAAAACGCCAATTAGGGAACTAGAAACCATGAAAGGCTCAATCCCCATTTCTCCCAAACGAGCGATCGCACCTGGGGCATCATTAGTATGTAAAGTAGTTAATACCAAGTGACCGGTCAAGGCAGCCTCAATTGCTGTTTTTGCCGTTTCCTTATCCCGCGTTTCACCCACCAGCAGCACATCTGGATCTTGCCGCAAGAAAGCCCGCAGAGCGGTAGCAAAATCCAGCCCTTTTTCCCGAATCACCTGTACTTGAGTAATCCCTGGAAGACTATACTCAATGGGGTCTTCTACAGTACTAATATTAATTCCGGGATCATTCTTTTCTGATAATGCAGAATATAGTGAAGTTGTTTTCCCAGAACCAGTTGGCCCAGTTACCAAAATTAGACCAAAAGGACGGCTAACCATATCCTTGACAATATTTAAAGTCTCTGGATCAGTAATTAACTTATCTAATCCCAGTTGGGTGGAGGAGTTATCCAAAATCCGCAGCACCACCTTTTCCCCGTAGCGACTGGGTAAGGTATTCACACGGAAGTCCACCTTACGTCCCTCAAACAGCCGCCTGATGCGTCCATCTTGGGGTAGACGGCGTTCAGCAATGTCTAGATTGGAAATGATTTTAAATCGGGCTGTCACCGCCGGGATGATTTTTTTCGGCATTAGGGGGAAAGCTTCACGCAGTACGCCATCTTTCCGAAAGCGAATGCGTAAGTTTTCTTCTTGCGGTTCGATATGAATGTCAGAAACGCCCTCATGCAAGGCTTTAGCTAGGATTCTGTTGACTAGGTTGATAACTGGGGCATCCTCTGCACCCTTCATCGCTGCCCCTAGATCAGCCTCCATTTCTTCAGGAGCATCTTCAATATCGAGATTTCCGAGATTTTCTAAATCCTGACTAATATCTGTAGAGTTTTCTCTTTCTAGGTGCTTTTGCTTAACAGCCATTTCATCCAAATATTGGTTGATTAGCTGTTGGTAGTCTTCCTGTGTAATCACCATGCGCTGCAACGCCAAGCCTTGGGGGCGCAAGATGCGATTCAGGTCATCAGAAGCCTCTAGATTATCTGGAGCGACCATCGCCACTAAAACTGAGGGCGGGGTTTGGTCTTCGTGTTTCGATAGTGGTACTAAACGGTGGCGACGACAGATATCCACTGGGATGAGGGTTTCAATCAGGTTCGCCATCTCCGTGTTGCCAAAGGAATTGACTTCCGGATCAAGGAATTCAACACCGTATAGTATTTTTAGTTCAAATAGCTGCTGTTTTTTGTATTGCCTGAGCAACTCAGGTGATAGTTGTTGCCCAGTGATTGACTCTAGTACTTCCGTTAAGGGTCTGCCAGATTTGCGGCTTTCAATTAGTGCCTGCCTCATCTGTTCGGTATTGACATAGCCAGATTGCACTAGCTTGTTGCCAAAGGGCGAAAACTCTGTTCTGGTAGTTAGAGCGGTACTGCGCCGTTGTGGTGACGAGTAAGTCATAAATGAGCAATTGATTTGGGGAAACCTCTGCTTAAAGTATTCCCAGGCTGCGAGACAGAATTCTCATTTCGACAAAAGTCCTGAGTCACCCAACTTCTGAGGAACCCAAGCCGCCTCTGAAAGTTCTTGCTAAATGCTGAGTGAAAAAGACTCGCTCAATCAATAAACTTAATACTGCTGCCACCATTAACGATAAATTCAAAATTCTATCTCGTAATCCTAACTGTTTATAATAATTTTGTTAAACCAAAATTGTTAGGCTTAATAAAGCCTCTAAATGTTTGGCGATTGCTTTGTTATCTATAGTAGGAATATTATGACGTTGTGCGTGATCAAAGTTTGCTCTTTTTTTGGCGAAGGTATTGCTAAAGAATTAATGTTTTTTAGAGGAGATGACTCATGTCTTTAAAGCAATTTTTGGTAACTCTTGCCTTAATTATTGGATCTTTTCCATTAGTAATAGAGCAAGCCGACGCTCAAACAAAACCACCTAATTCGGAGGTCGTGCCACAGGAGTTGGTTCAGCGGCTGCTCAATGCTTATACTGGTAAGCAATTGCAGTTGCTAGTCGGACAACTGCCAAAAGAATTACCCACAAATTTACCACTGCCAAATGGTGCTAAAGTCGCTGCTAGTATTATATATAACAACGCAGACAAACAAGAAAGTTTTGAGATTTTCCTAGATGCTTCTCAATCACCCGAACAAGTACAAGCTTTCTACCGAGAACAGCTTTTGTCTGCTGGATGGCAAAGCCTAGATGCATTCTCACGTACAGCCAATCGCGGCTTTGTTTCAACAGACTCAACGCTTCCTGAACGTTCGACATTCTGCAAGACTTCAATTGGACCTTTCTTGTCGATCATTACTCGACGATGGTCAAATACTTTTACAGATGTAAGCTTGCTACTGAACTCTGGTTTTCTTATTCTAAGTGCTGGTCATAGTTACAACAATGCAAACAACCCATGTTCTGATAAATTCCGGCAACGGTACCTTAATGCAGCCGAAAGATTTGATATAGCACCAATGCCTTTATTGAGCGCTCCACCTAAAACCAGCATAAGTGTAAGCCCCTATGGGTCTGGAGTTGGTAATGATAGTTTGATTTCAAAGGCGACGTTGAAAACTGAGCTAGATAGTCAAGCCCTTGCTTCTCATTATGAAGCCCAATTTAAACAAGCAGGCTGGACACGCATTGATGCTAAATCCGGTAAATCGCTTATCTTGAGTGTTTGGATGCTAAAAGACAAAAAGGGCAAGTCTTGGCAGGCAATTCTTACTTTAACAAAGAATGATAGCCAACCCAGTCAGTATTCAGCTTCAGCAATTGTATCGCAGTTGTAGTTAAAAGTCTCAGCTAATTGTCAAAGCCTTTGAAGATAATGATAATCCTCGTTCGGGTTACCGCCTTAGTGGGGTCTACGCTAACGTGTTCACCATTTGTCACAATAAAAGGACGGTTACATCATTTTCAGAAACTTGTCGGCAACAAAATCAGCCTCAGTGGCAAGCCGTGAATGACGACGATTGCAAGCTGTGGAGATACACTGCCATAGAAAGCATCTGGAATGAGTGGACAATGATGGATGAAAATAAACAGATAAACATACAAGCCAGCAATTGGGTGAACCAACAGAGGTAAAGCAAGCAATGAAGAGTGACTCCCCAGCCCAAATTAATTTCAATGAATCTGGTAGCGAGGTGACAGAGCAAGTGACAGCCCAAACTAATGTATCGGGGGATACGGCTAATCTCAATCCAGAAAATAGCGTCGCTGCAAGTGAGAAAACTGGAGTGGAAACAGCAGCTTTGGCAGAACTGACTCAACAAATTGACTCTCTCAAAACGCAACTAGAAGAACGTAGTACTCAATATATGCGGATTGCCGCTGATTTTGAGAATTACCGGAAACGTACCAGCAAAGAAAAAGAAGAGCTAGAGACACAGATCAAGCGGAACACCATTTTGGAATTGCTGCCAGTAGTCGATAATTTTGAGCGGGCGCGATCGCACCTCAAACCGCAATCTGAAGGCGAAATGACCATGCACAAAAGTTACCAAGGCGTTTACAAACAATTAGTAGATAGCCTGAAACGCTTGGGTGTATCACCAATGCGTCCTGAAGGTCAAGAATTTGATCCTAACCTCCATGAAGCAGTAATGCGCGAACCTACGGATGAACATCCTGAAGGAACAGTGTTAGAAGAGTTAGTGCGCGGATATTACTTGGGCGAACGCGTGCTACGCCATGCAATGGTCAAAGTAGCTGCTCCCAAGGAAGATAGCCCTGCTGCACCAGAAGATCAGTCGAGTCAAGCCAACAGTTAAGCTGTAATCGCTCGCCTCGCTGACCTAAAGTGCCTGGGTTCTAGCAAGGACGAGCATCGCGTACCTAAAATTTGGGCAAGGCTTTGGATAACTCTCTGTGTTTCAACTTCTCTTTTGCTACCAGCAATAAGGGTTCCACAGACGTTATCCGCTAGCCTTGGTTCGTAAAAAAAGTTAGTCCGCGACATATTACAGCAGATAAACTCGGTAAAAATACTGATAATTATGGGAAAAGTTATTGGGATCGACTTAGGCACTACTAACAGTTGCGTCGCAGTTTTGGAGGGCGGTCAACCACTGGTGATCTCCAATTCTGAAGGTGGACGAACTACTCCAAGTATTCTGGGATTCGGGAAGAGTGGCGATCGCTTGGTTGGTCAATTGGCAAAGCGCCAAGCCGTAACCAATGCCGAAAACACAATTTACAGTATTAAACGATTTATCGGGCGGCGTTGGGAAGACACTGAAATAGAACGCGATCGCGTCCCCTACAACTGCATCAAAGGTCGAGATGATACCGTTGATGTCCAAATTCGCTCAAAAAATTACACGCCACAAGAACTATCCGCCATGATCCTGCAAAAGCTCAAGCAGGATGCAGAAAGCTTTTTGGGTGAGGAAGTCACTCAGGCAGTGATTACCGTACCAGCATATTTCACAGATGCCCAAAGACAAGCAACTAAAGATGCTGGCACGATTGCTGGACTAGAAGTCCTACGAATCATCAATGAACCAACCGCTGCGGCTTTAGCTTTCGGATTGGACAAGCAAGACCAAGAGCAGCTAATTTTAGTATTTGACTTGGGAGGCGGAACCTTTGACGTATCAATTCTGCAACTTGGGGATGGCGTTTTTGAAGTTAAGGCAACTTGTGGTAACAACCACTTAGGTGGAGACGACTTTGATAATGCGATCGTGCTTTGGATGATGGAACGCTTCCAG
The DNA here is from genome assembly GCF_020829645.1 of Nostoc mirabile CHAB5784. GTDB lineage: Bacteria > Cyanobacteriota > Cyanobacteriia > Cyanobacteriales > Nostocaceae > Nostoc > Nostoc mirabile. Next base: position 20,073 of record NZ_JAIVFS010000055.1, read on the forward strand.
CAACAAGAGAAAATCGACCTTTCCCAAGATAAGATGGCACTGCAACGCCTGCGGGAGGCAGCAGAAAAGGCAAAAATTGAACTCTCCAGCATGGTGAATACCTCCATCAACTTGCCATTTATAACGGCTGATGACACTGGGCCAAAGCATTTGGAGATGGAACTGGGCCGTTCTAAATTTGAAGAACTGGCAGGCAAATTAATTGAAGGTACCATCGAACCAATGATCCAAGCGCTCAAAGATGCGGATCTCAAGCCACAAGCCATAGATCGGATTATTTTGGTAGGTGGTTCTACCCGTATTCCCGCAGTTCAAAACGCGCTGATTAAGTTTTTCAATGGCAAAGCTCCCGATCGCTCCATCAACCCTGACGAAGCTGTAGCATTGGGAGCGGCTATCCAAGCAGGTGTGTTGGGTGGCGAAGTCGATAATCTCTTACTATTGGATGTCACCCCTCTGTCCTTGGGAATTGAAACCTTGGGTGAAGTGTTCACCAAAATTATTGAACGCAACACCACAATTCCTACTAGTAAATCACAAATTTTTTCCACAGCAGTTGATGGGCAAACCTCGGTGGAAATTCACATCCTCCAAGGTGAACGGGCAATGTCACGAGATAACAAGAGTCTCGGCAAGTTTCTGCTAGCAGGAATTCCCCCATCACCCCGTGGTGTGCCACAAATTGAAGTATCCTTTGAAATCGATGTTAACGGCATCCTGAAGGTTTCTGCCCAAGACAAAGGTACAGGTAGAGAACAGAGTATCAGGATTACCAATACAGGTGGTTTGAGTACCAACGAAGTCGAACGGATGCGCCAAGAGGCCGAACTGTTTTCTGAAGAAGATAGAAGACGTAAAGAACTGGTTGAACTCAAAAACCAAGCAGATAATCTGTTGTTCAGTTACGAATCCACCATCAAGGATAATAGCAACTTTATCGGCGACCAAATGAAAACTTTGGCCAGTGAAAAAGTTTCACAACTCCAAGCTGCAATGATTGACTCCAGCATCTCCACTGTGGAATTTAAGCAGCGCTTAGACGACTTCCAACAAACCCTGTTTGCAATTGGTGCTGATGTCTATAACCGAGCTAACAGCCAAAATGAGGAGACTCAAGAGGCTTCAGGTAGTCTATTTACTCCAGAAGTAGACTCACCAATGAATGGCACACTAATACCACAATTCAACTTTGATTTTGACGAAGAAAGTACTGCCCAGGTTGATTATGAGGCGATAGATTAGGGGTTGGGCATTGGCAAGAGGCAGAGGACTTTGGGACAAGGAGAATTGGGGACAAGGTGACTTGTTGCAAGTTCTCACTCAACAAGTCATCTTGTCACCTTGTCCTCTGCCTCCCCTCTTCCCACTCCCTACTCCCCACTCCCCACTCCCCTAAGTTGCAGATTTTTATTAAGACACTTTAATATATCTATTAATTGATTATAAATTTAGCGAAGTTTCACAAGACCCCAACGGTTTGCTAGATTGTAGAAGCAAATTACTTTGGGCTAGGCAGTCTGCCAATTCAGATGCACTTCCATTGCATCTGGGTGGTTTTCCACACCTAATGGTGCGGCTAGCCCCTTTGTTGATGGGCGGGGTTTTCCTCTGCTACGTAGCACAATTGTAAAAGAGACAGCCGACTCGGCAGTGAGAAGTCTGAGCATAAGGCTTCCCCCGCTCTTAACTTCTATCGCTTTTGTCGTCTCCCACGAGGAAAGCACCTGTTGCTGAAGATTTGTCGGTGATTTTTGTAAAGGGTAAAGGGTAAAATCAGTTATTAACAAAAATTAATTTTATCTTCTGCCCGACCTCCGGCAAGCCGCTCTCTAAAGAATAATGTGTTGCTCTTGCAATCTGTAGGTAAAACACTTTTCTGTAGGGTAGCAAGTGACCGTGACGTTCTACTGCCCTTCTCCTGACGGAGACGCTGTTCGCGTTCGGGTGACGCTCCTAACGTCGCTAACGCTGCGCTAACGCCAGTCGCTTATGGGGGCAACCACGCCACTTGCTCATGGGGGAAACCCCCAAGACCGCAGTGGCTCCCCAAGATCGCGCAGGCTCACCTTCTGCTTTCTTCCTTCTAACTTTTACCTTTGCTATATGGCCCGCGACTATTATGAAATCCTGGGTGTCTCTCGTGACACCGACAAAGAAGAAATCAAACAAGCCTATCGCCGTTTAGCCCGAAAGTATCACCCAGACGTGAACAAAGAACCGGGGGCGGAGGATCGCTTTAAAGAAATTAACCGCGCTTATGAGGTACTCTCAGAGCCAGAAACCCGCGCTCGTTACGATCGCTTTGGCCCAGAGGGTGTGTCAGGTGCTGCTGGCTCAGGCTTCCAAGATGTGGGCGATATGGGTGGTTTTGCCGATATCTTTGAAAGCATTTTTAGCGGCTTTGCTGGCGGTATGGGTAATCCCACGCAACAAAGACGGCGCAGTGGGCCTGCCAGGGGTGATGACCTGCGGCTAGACCTGAAGTTAGACTTTCGGGAAGCGGTTTTTGGCGGTGAAAAAGAAATTCGCATTTCCCATCTAGAAAATTGTGAAGTCTGTAGCGGTTCTGGTGCTAAACCTGGAACCCGTCCCCGGACTTGTTCTACTTGTACCGGATCGGGTCAAGTACGCCGTGTTACCAGAACACCTTTTGGCAGTTTCACCCAAGTCTCAACTTGTCCCACTTGTAATGGGACAGGGATGGTAATTGAAGATAAGTGTGATGCCTGTGATGGTAAAGGCGCAAATCAAGTCACAAAGAAACTCAAAATTACCATTCCCGCAGGGGTGGATAATGGCACACGCTTGCGGATTTCTAGTGAAGGAGATGCCGGCCAACGCAGTGGCCCTCCTGGGGATTTATACGTTTACTTGTTCGTAAATGAGGACGAAGAATTCCAACGGGATGGCATTAATATTCTCTCGGAAATCAAACTTAGCTATCTGCAAGCGATTTTAGGTTGTCGGTTAGAGGTAGATACGGTAGATGGGCTTGTGGAACTGATCATTCCGGCTGGAACCCAACCCAATACGGTGATGAAGTTGGAAAATCGCGGCGTACCCCGTTTGGGTAATCCCGTTAGTCGAGGGGATCACATGCTGACAGTATTAATTGATATTCCTACCAAGGTCACCCCTGAGGAGAGGGAACTGTTGGAGAAGCTGGCTAAAATTAAGGGAGATCGCACTGGTAAAGGTGGTCTAGAAGGATTCTTGGGAAATTTATTTAAGTAATGAAGCCCTCTTCTCTTTTAACTCCCGATGCTCAACTTGATTTACGCGGCACCCCTTGCCCAATTAATTTCGTGCGGACAAAACTACGTCTGGAGAAAATGCCATTGGGAGGTTTGCTAGAAGTCTGGCTAGACCCTGGTGAGCCGATTGAGCAGGTTCCCGATAGTCTGACAATGGCAGGTTATCAGGTGGAACAAATTACAAACTGCACTAGTTATTTTTCTCTGTTAGTACGTCGTCCAGTTGCTAGCCAATGACAGGGGAAAATTTTGCTGCAACTGGACAGTTATTGGGTACGGTGGTGGCTGTACAGGCTAATTTTTACCGAGTACATCTGGATGAACAGGATGGGGAGATGAGGGAGATAAGGGAGATGAGGGAGCAAGATCCTCCTCATCTTCCCCATCCCCCTCTCCTCCTCTGTACTCGCCGAACACGCCTGAAAAAAATCGGACAACAGGTGATGGTAGGCGATCGCGTTGTAGTAGAAGAGCCAGATTGGGCTGGGGGACGGGGTGCGATCGCTGATGTTTTACCCCGCCAAAGTGAATTGGATCGTCCAGCGATCGCCAATGTCAACCAAATCTTATTGGTATTTGCCGTTGCTGATCCGCCTTTGGAACCTTATCAACTGAGTCGGTTTCTGATTAAGGCTGAGTCTACTGGTTTGGATGTGCTTTTATGTTTGAATAAAAGTGATTTAATTTCACAGCAGGAACAGCAGCAAGTTAGCGATCGCCTACTTGATTGGGGCTATAAACCAATATTTATCAGCGTCAAAGATGGTATAAATACCGACCAAGCAGCCAGATATTTGAGTAATAAAATTACCGTAATTGCCGGCCCTTCCGGTGTGGGTAAATCCAGCCTGATTAATTCGCTGATTGATTCTGCAAAGCTGCGAGTGGGAGAAGTTTCTGGCAAACTAGCTCGTGGTCGTCATACCACTCGCCATATAGAATTATTTGAGTTGCCTAACGGTGGAATGCTTGCAGACACCCCCGGCTTTAATCAGCCGGACATGGATTGTATCCCAGAAGAATTAATCCATTATTTCCCAGAAGCAAGAAAGCGGTTAGCAGTTGCTAGCTGTAGGTTTAGCGATTGTCTGCATCGAGACGAGCCTGAATGTGCAGTGCGGGGAGACTGGGAACGATATGAACATTATTTAGAATTTTTGTCCGATGCGATCGCTCGTCAAACTCAGCTGCACCAACAAGCTGATCCTGAATCTACGATGAAGTTAAAAAGCAAAGGCAAAGGGCAGAGTCAATACGAACCCAAGCTAGAAAGTAAAAAATATCGCCGAATTTCCCGCAAGACTCAGTTACAGGACTTGCAGGAATTATATCGAGATGAGGAATAAGAAGTGCGATGTCTACGACGGGCTATGACGCTCCTGCGGACGCTCGTTCCTCGCTACCGCTTCGCTAACGCTAACGCTACGCTATCGGTGTCGCACTTCTATGTAAAGGTTGGTCACGATAGCATGGATACAAACAGAAAAAGTATCTTGTATGTCTCAGCCCCTCGCTACCACGACTAGTGTAAAAGATGTCAATGAAAGTATAATTTTCCCACCAGGCGACATCTATAGTGACGAACCCCCTTTGGAATCTGATCTGCACCGCGAACAAATCGATTTACTTATCCGCCTCATCAAGTGGTGGTGGCGCGATCGTCAGGATTTTTATGCTACCGGCAACTTGACTATTTATTTCAGTCCTAACCAGAAAAAATCAGAAGAATTTCGAGGGCCTGATTTCTTTCTGGTTTTAGATACAGAAAAAAAAGACCGCAAAAGCTGGGTTGTGTGGCAAGAAGACGGCAAATACCCCAATGTAATTATTGAGATGTTATCTGATTCCACTGCCTCGGTTGATAAAGGTTTGAAAAAGCAAATATACCAGAATACATTTCGGACTCCAGATTACTTTTGGTTTGACCCAAATAACCTAGAATTACAGGGATTTCACTTAGTTGATGGGCAATATCAAGACCTTGTACCCACTGAGTCAGGTTGGTTGTGGAGTCAGCAATTAGGGCTGTATTTGGCAGTATATTTGGGCAAATTACGCTTTTTTACACCAGATAGGCAGCTGGTGATGTTACCAGAGGAAGAAGCAAATCAACAGTTAGAGCAAGCAAACCAACAGTTAGAACAAGCAAATCAACAGTTAGAACAAGAACGTCAACGGGCTGCAATATTGGCAGAACGTTTGCGAACCGCAGGTATTGATCCTGAGCAAATATTCTGAGAAATAGAATTTTATCTCTAAACTAGGCATAGAAAAATAGTGCTATGAACCAAACAATATCCGATCAAGTGCGTTGGACAACCTCAGACTTAGAATTACTCACAACTGACGAATGGAAGCGCTATGAAATTATTGACGGAGAACTCTTTGTGACTAGAGCGCCTCACTGGAAACATCAAGGAACTGCGGGTAATATATGCTTGGAGTTACAAATTTGGGATCGCTCTAGTGGGCTAGGGGAAACCCGTCAAACTCCCGGCATAATTTTTACAGATGCCGATAATGTCATACCCGATGTAGTTTGGATTAGTCGTGAGCGTTTAGCACAATTGCTAGATGAGGAAGGGCATTTGAGAGGAGCGCCAGAACTGATTGTCGAAGTGCTTTCTCCTGGGACAACTAACGAACGTCGAGACAGAGAAGCCAAGCTGAAACTCTACTCATCCACAGGAGTCCAAGAATATTGGATTGCAAATTGGCAATTACAGCAGCTAGAAATTTATCGCCGAGAAGCTGCACAATTAAAACTGATTGCAACCTTGCTGGCTGATGACGAAATAACATCACCACTTTTACCAGGTTTTGGCGTTCGAGTTGAGCGTTTTTTTGGATAATTCTGGCGATCGTCGATCAAAAAAAGTTGGGAATTATACTGTACATCTAGTAGGTACTAGAGATTAGGATTGATAATTTGGTTAGAAATGAACAGTTAACATGAAGCAGCAGCAACGCCCGTTCCTTTTATATGAAAAGTTGACACTCGTATCTTCACTATCCCCATAAAGTCTTAAAATATTGTTAATTTCTGCCAAACCCTCGACCTTCAACTTACAAGTATCACCCCAAAATCACTATGGCTATCGGCTACGTCGCGCTTGTACTTCACGCACATCTGCCCTTCGTTCGTCACCCGGAAAGTGACTACGTGCTGGAGGAAGAATGGCTCTATGAAGCCATCACAGAAACCTACATTCCATTATTGAAAGTATTTGAAGGCTTAAAGCGAGACGGTATCGACTTTAAAATCACGATGAGTATGACACCACCTCTAGTGTCGATGCTTCGTGATCCTGTGTTGCAAGAACGCTATGACGCACACTTGACTCAACTAGAAGAACTTATAGAACTAGAAGCAGAACATAATGTCAATAACGGACATCTTCGTTATTTAGCCGAACATTACATTACTGAGTTTAAAGAAGCGCGTCAGATATGGGAAGGCAATCAAGGTGACTTGGTGACAGCTTTTAAGCAGTTCCAAGACAGTAACAACCTGGAAATCATCACTTGCGGCGCTACTCACGGCTATTTGCCGTTGATGAAAATGTATCCAGAGGCGGTATGGGCGCAAATTCAGGTAGCTTGCGAACATTACGAGCAAACCTTTGGACAAGCACCCAGAGGCATTTGGTTGCCGGAATGCGCCTACTATGAAGGTTTAGATCGGATGCTAGCCGATGCTGGGTTGCGCTACTTCCTCACTGATGGGCATGGCATCCTTTACGCCCGTCCCCGTCCGCGCTTTGGCACTTATGCCCCAATTTATACAGAAACTGGTGTTGCTGTCTTTGGTCGAGATCATGAATCTTCCCAACAGGTATGGTCTTCTGAAGTGGGCTATCCTGGGGCGGCGGAATATCGAGAATTTTATAAAGATTTGGGCTGGGAAGCAGAATATGAGTATATCAAGCCCTACATCATGCCCAATGGTCAGAGAAAAAATACAGGTATTAAGTATCACAAAATTACTGGGCGTGGTTTAGGACTTTCAGATAAGGCGCTTTATGATCCTTATTGGGCTAGGGAAAAGGCCGCAGAACACGCTGCTAACTTTATGTATAATCGAGAGCAGCAATCTGAGCATCTCTATGGTGTAATGCAGCGCCCGCCAATTATCGTTTCGCCTTATGACGCAGAGTTATTTGGACATTGGTGGTATGAAGGCCCCTGGTTCATCGATTACCTATTCCGTAAGTCGTGGTATGACCAAAAAACATATCAAATGACCCATTTAGCAGACTATTTGCGAGATCAGCCAACTCAGCAAGTCTGTCGTCCTTCGCAGTCGAGTTGGGGTTTCAAGGGTTTCCACGAATATTGGTTGAATGAAACGAACGCGTGGGTTTATCCGCATTTGCACAAAGCTGCTGAACGAATGATTGAAATCTCGCATTTGGAACCAGAGGATGAATTGCAGTGGAGAGCGCTCAACCAAGCAGCGAGGGAATTGTTATTAGCACAATCTTCCGACTGGGCATTTATTATGCGGACGGGAACAATGGTACCCTATGCAGTTAGACGGACGCGATCGCACCTGATGCGGTTCAATAAGCTCTACGAAGATGTTAAAGTCGGCAAAGTTGACAGTGGTTGGTTGGAAAAAGTCGAGTTAATGGATAATATCTTCCCCGAAATTAACTATCGCGTCTATCGTCCGCTATAGTCTCACAAAAAATAATCAACAGCAGTAGGGTGGGCATTGCCCACCCTATATTAGTAGTGAGGAGCGTTCGTTTATTTTACCAATAACAGAGCAAGCCTTAGCCTGTGTACGGGTTTGTCAAATGCTGTCAAATCTTTACAAAGACATCCGCTTATTTCGATTTGACGACAAAACAGGGCAAGTTTACATCCTAGCTGGAGATGAACTCCAAGTCATTGTACTAAGTAATGGAATCTGGGATTTTGTCAATGAACCAGAATTATGAGCAAATGAGTTTTACAGAGTTGAGAGCTTACGTCGTGGAAAACCGCGAAGACATTGAGGCTCTACGTTTTTTAATGAGCAAACGTGACCCTAATTCTAAAGGCTATCCTATGCCTGTGACAGAAGCTGATATGCAAGCCCAGATGGAAATCATCAGGCGCAAGATTAATGGAGAGCTTTGAGATTATTGTCTAATTCAGTAAGCATAATTAGGGTGGGTAAATCATACTCACCCGATTATTTTATTAACACTGCCGGATTTAGCTAAAGGCTATCTGGATCGATATTTAATTCTCGAAGTTTAGCAGCTAATCTTTGCGCTTTTTGCTCTGTTTGCTGTCGAGCCTCTTCTGCGGCTTGTCGTGCTGCTGCTTCCTCTTCATGAGTTAGCAATGTTTGACCCGTAGCTGGATTGTAAAAACGTAGTTTTCCTGGTTCCAGGCGTAACTCTAGCCCCAAAACTTCACTGGGTAGGGACACTGTACCATCTGGCAGGGTATTGGCTGCCACTGGGAAATAATTCCCATCGACCAAGTGTAAACCCTGGAGTTGGGGATTGAGATAATCGCCTGTGGGGTCATATTGGAAATATTCACGCACTCCCAGAAAGGCATAAATTCCTTTCTTTGCGCCTTGGTCTTTGCTGCGGGTGCTTTTTGAGGTAATCTCTAGGATAAAATCTGGGGTTTGATTATTTTCTTCCCAAGTTTTGTAAGAGCGTCTGTCACGGTTTTCCACTCCAAACACCACAAATACATCTGGGGCTACGACTGATTCTGGATAACCTTTTTCGTAGTAAATAAATAGATTACCAGCGACGTATACATCTGGGTGATTTTGAAAATAAATTTCCAGCACAGTGGTAGCGTATACGAGACACTTGCGCTGTAAATCACCTTCAGCCATCGGCTTACCATCCTCATCTGGGTACTCAATCGGGGTAACGGGGATATACTCTACTGAGGCTGTCATGACCGGATACCTCAACTCAACTAGGGCTAGATTCAATTTAACCCTAATTTTAAGTTGTAGGTACTAGACATTAAAAAGAGGGTGTATTGCTCACCCTCTGGAACTAAAGCATATATCCCATTAACCAATCTAGGGATTTGCTATGAATCTAAAGCGAACTTTTACAGGCTGACCAACAACCATTCGGAAAGCCGCCTCTATTGAGGAAGACTTTTTCTGTGCCTGTGTTCCACACCCTTCAGTAGGAATAGAAATTACAGCTTCTAATCCGTTAAAACACAGTAACTGACACTTATTTTGTAATATAAATTCCCGTGGTGCAGTTAGCTGTATGTTTTGCAAAACGCTCTGCCAAATCTTCAGAGATTGAATTTCTTCTTTCAATCTCTGATTTTCTTCCAGTACTTTTGGTATTTTCAGGATGGCTTCTTCGATTTGGGCGTGATCATCTTTTTGCTGCAATACTGTAGCAAAAGTCTTGTATTCTGTTATCATGGTTTTAGTATTATTTGAAAGCTTCTGGACTGCTTGGAACTACCAACACCAGGAGCATTTTTTTGCTTCTTACTTATGAGAAATAAAAAAGCTAGAAATATCCCACTTTGGTAAAAATACTTGGTGCTTGCAAATTGAGGATAAACCAAGGAAGTAAATATGGCTTTATATGCAGACTGCCTTAGTAGGTTTAGCTGCCATAGCTATAGACTTCATAGTATAGAGTCAATTTGCCAAAAAGTATTTCCTTGTACTTGATACTAATTATTTTATAACATTAAGTCCGTTGAATTGTCAGCAAAAACCCCAACAATCAATTAATATCAAATATTTATTAATATTAGGAAATTTATGTTATAATATAACGCTATTTTATTTATTTAAGATTTAATTTTTAACTAACTTACAAACAATTATAAAAGATATTTGTCAATAAATTCTGGATGTTCAGAAAACTAGTAATTAAGTTACAAAAATATTTTTAAGAGTTCCGCATGGTATTGATGAGCAGTTCTTGCTGGAGGCAGAAGGTTTTTTTCACTTATAGGATTCAAACCCCTCCTGAAAAAGAGCCACCAAGATTGAAAATTTGGTGTTCTTGTCTTAAACCCTTGAACATTCGGTCACGGTAGGAAACAGAGGGCAGTTTTCCTCTCTCTTGAACTGCCCTCTGCCTTTTGCCTTCCTTGATAAATAGCCGAAACATAGAATAGTAGGTTGGGTAGAGCGTAAGCGTTACCCAACAAAGTCTTGATCATGTTGGGTTTCGTTCCTCAAGCCAACCTACGCCAGTTAGAATTTTTAGCCTTAACTCAACGAGGGCTAGATTCAATTTAGCACTTGAAAAGCACTTGGCGGGAACCATCGATCTCTAAGGTTGCCTTTCCAGATAAAATAAAGAAAAACTGGTGCGACGCCGATAGCGCAGCGTTAGCGAGTCAGACGCTCCTGCGTCGCTAACGCTGCGCTATCGAGCGTCATAGCCCATCGTAGACATCGCTGGTGATAGTGTCTAACTTCTGAAGTTATTGGTGGCATAAGTTCATAAATCACACTCAACTGTGGTTGTTTAACAATACGCCAGCCATGACAATTATTACCTTATAGATAATGCTCAACAGTTTCTTTGCTAATCATTTGACGTGTGCTTTAAGTTTTGCTAATGTTAGCTGTATTTAATCGCTGCTTAATCTTCGTTTTTATCATCAGAATCTTCTAACTCACATTCTGCAAGCAGATTATCAATACTTTCAGGAAAATCCCCATTTTCAACTTTTTTGCTAAAAACTTGATAACAATCTTTTTTATCGCCTTCCTTCCGAGGAAAACCTAACCAAAGAATAATAATAATTTTTGGTTCTTTGAATGCTCTAAAGAATAATCTATATCGTTCAGGTAGCCCCATTTTTTTGAGACGGCTATACTTTTGCAAAGGTTTTTGCAAAGCAAAGTGACTAGCAAAAGGGTCTTGAGGAATTTTTTCTTTAATGCCAATATTCAATGCTTTTAAGAATTTAACATCTGAATGTGTAATAAATTCTTCTTTAGGTAACTCATTTTTTAAAATACTAACCCTATTACGCAATTCTACCCATTGTTCGTTAAACAATGGGTAGAAAAAAATTTGCCATCCATTACAAGTAAATGCAGCCATTAATCTATAACTACATCAGCCAGTAAATCATCCATTTCATCGCTCATTTCTTGAGTATAAGGAACGAGTTGAGAAGGGTTTTGCATAGCATCCTTCATCAGAAAGTCAAGAAAAAGGCTCATCATAATGCCCTCATCTTCATCAGCTTCATCAACATTATCAGTTTCTAATCTAACTAAGAACGTGTTATCAGATAGCACTTCAATATGACCTGAAGCATTAGCTAAATGGGGATAGTCTTTAGAGAATGCACGAGGTAAACGAAACCCATCTTGATTTCCTACCTTTGCATGAGTTATGGGATAACTTTTTATAGCCATGAGCTAATTCCTAAATATGAGAATATCAGGTATTCAAATGCAATACTGAGATATCGTAAGTGTGATGTGAGAATTTATCTTTTTGTTATAACAATTATTATAACCTATAAATCAAATATAACAGATTCCAAAAAAGAAGACTATAAGTTAAGTCCCAAATTTCCAGGCTTCGTGTAACTAACATTAAAAAAGACAGGCAATAAGCCTGTCCTACAAGGAATGATTTAGCAAAGAATTTAGAAATTCATCTCAGCAGCTTGAACTTTCTCAACCTGCTTCTTCTTCAGCACCAGCATAACTTGGGCTAACATTACAAGAGCGATGAACGCAATCATCCATTGGACTCTAGAGGCATCTTGCAACACGATTTCTGCATCTTGTTGACCGAAGCCACCGACATTCGGGTTGCTGGTCAAAGCTTCACCAGTCTTAACTGCTTGCCCTTCGGAAACAAGCAGTTCTGGCCCTAAAGGAATCGTATCAACGACAACATCACCAGATTCAGGTCGGATGTTGACTAGATATTTAACGTTACCGTCTTCATCTTCCTCTTTGGCAATCTTGGTAATTGTGCCAGTAGCGGAAGCATTGTAAACAGTGTTATTGCTCTTTTCGCCAGTGGGATAAACTTGTCCGCGTCCCCGGTTAGCACCCAGGTGAACCGAATATTTACCGAAGTGGATGTTTTTGTCGGTTGCGGGGTTGGGAGAAAGAACTGGAAAGACGATTTCTTGATACTGTTCACCTGGTAAGGGGCCGACGATGACGACGTTTTCTTTGTCTTCGCTGTAGGGTTGGAAGGGAGTGTCGCCAACTTCTTCTTTAAGTTCTTCGGAAAGACGGTCTTCGGGAGCAATCTTAAAGCCTTCAGGTAGCATCAGTACAGCACCGACGTTCAAGCCAACCTTAGAACCATCAGCACCAACTTGCTGGGCGCTCAGATCGTAAGGGATTTTCACCACAGCTTTGAATACAGTGTCAGGTAGCACCGATTGGGGAACTTCCACTTCTGTAGGCTTGGCTGCTAGGTGACAGTTGGCACAAACAATCCGCCCTGTTGGTTCGCGGGGGGTTTCGGGATAGGTTTGCTGTGCCCAAAAGGGATAGGCGGCAGCTGATTGGGGAAGGGCTAGATCGCTGGTGAAGTAAAATGTCACAGTAGCGATCGCTATGAGCAATGTTTTTACGATCGCTCTAGCGCTGCGAGTTAACCTCGCTCTTAAGAAAACATTTCTCATCTCTAATAAGGGCAACGATTGAATTAGTCATTAGTCATTGGTCATTAGTCATTAGTCATTAAGCCCTCAACAAAGGACGAATGACTAAGGACTAAGGACAAAATTATTAAGCCCACCAAGCTGCATCGCCTGTGCGGAAGTCGGTTTCTGTCCAAGGGGTCAAGACGATTTTGTCGTCGTTTACAGTGGTATGAGCCAAAGGTAAAGACAGGGGCGCTGGGCCGCGAACAACCTTACCAGTTTCGTCATACTGCGAACCATGACAAGGACACTTAAACTTGTTCTCTGCAACGTTCCAGGGGACTACACAACCTAAGTGGGTGCAGATGGCGTTAATCCCATAATCTTTGATCGCTTCTTTGCTGTCTACCACAATATAGGTAGGATCTCCCTTTAGCCCTTGGACTAGGTTGCGATCGCCTGCATTCCGGTTTTCTAGAAATTTAGTGACACTTACATCGTTACCTAGCTCGTCTTTTGCCGTTGTACCGCCACCAGCACCACCAGTTGAGGGTGGGATAAAGTAGTTGACAACGGGATACAATGCACCCAGAGCCACTCCAGTGACAGTCCCAAAAGTGAGCAGATTCATGAACTGACGACGCCCCATATCGGGCACGTCTGCTGATTCAGAAAATTGAGCCATAATCTACGCGCTCTTTGTGTATTTTGTTAAGCATTTTGACAAAAGTACTGTACTTGAGGAACTCTTGTCTAAGTCGAAATGCTAGCGCTCACAACGATGCCATACTTCTTTGTTCCAAGATATAAAAAGCATCTTTTCTGTTAGCATTACATTTCTTTATATCCTTATCATACTGGAGTCACGGAACTTAACATCATAACTAAATGTAAAATCTGATTGAGAAAAGCTATGACAGGACAGGAATTACGTCAGATGTTGCTTGATAAGTGGGGATACTCTTATGATGTCCAGTTTCGACGGGCACAGGGAAAGATATTTTTGCAAGTCATGTGGAAATACTTGGAGCAAGCTTCTTTTCCCTTGAGCGAGGCGGAGTACCAAGAGCATCTTGACAGCATTGCTAATTATCTTCATGCCTTGGGTGGGTCAACACAAGTACAAACATATATTACCCAAACACGCGATCGCCCCCGCCTCGGCAAAGCTGTTAGCATTCCTCTCGATTTGGGTGAACGCTCTTCGGAATGGATATTATGACCCGCTATTGCATTAAGATTAATAAACTTCTGAGTAATCACAGTGTTTTTTATACAAAAATACTATAACTTGCTATATCATCCTTTTGCCCACTTGTAATGTGAAAAAAATACACTTACTCAAGGAGAAAACTAATGGCTTTTATCTCAACATTTGAAATTCTTCTTAAGCCTCAACTTCCAAAGAGCATTACAACTACAAGACCTGAACTTAGCCCACTAGCGAGAAATGTTCTTCAGGGCTATTTCCTTACGATTGCCAATGTCACAAATGAACTCGTATTTCTGTCCCTTGTAGTTACAACTAGAACGCCCGGATTAGATCCTAAAAAAGTTCTCACTGTTCTAGATACCACTGGTATAGATGGCCCTGTAAGCAGTGATTTTGAATCTAAAGGAGAGATACAAAAGTCACGCTTCACATTTCCAGTCAATGCTAATGATACAGGCTTATTTATTCTGCAACCAGATGCTACTAATGAAGAACTTAGAGAAGAGGCAAATTTTGAGTTGCGGGGTTATGTCGAGATATACATTAGTTCAGTATCAACTCCAAAAACAACTCAGTTGATAATCACTCCTGAACATCGAGGTACGTTTTTTGGAACAGATAGAGCCGAGCTAGGTGAGATTGCTTATGTGTTGCCTCTTGCTAATGGAAACAGTCTATTTAAGTTAAGCCAAGATAGTTAACTCTATTCGATAGAAACTAAGCTAATCATGATGTGTGGCATACATTGATTCTATTAGCAAAATCAATCGTTTAGACAATGCTTCGATTAGTTTATTGACACTTTGTATGTTCCTATAAATCGGAACCTATACGAACTATAGCAGTCCACTTTGATTTTTGAATTTATTTACGTGGTGCGCGTTCGCAAAGCGTCTCGCAGAGAAGCGCAGCGCAACGCGATAGACAGGCAAGAGGCAACAGGAAATAAGGCTTTTCAAGTTTTACTGAGTTTTTTCAAAAATCAAATAGGATTTCTATAGCTGTCTCAATTAACTTTAAGTTCAAACTGGTAATTACTTAATTTCTACTCAATAAAATTAGGGATTAGGTCAGACATCTTCGACCTAATCCCTAATTGTGGTCTATTAAAAATTAAAAAATATTAAATATATGTATGTTGCAAAATACTGAACCAAACTTTAGAAAGCTATCGAACAGTCAGGTAGCGCTACATCCAAATCCTAAAGGAATCATCCAATTTATTGGTAGCTTTATTTTTGGTTCTTTTCCTGCGTGGGCATATAAATATCTACATCAATATCTATTTGCTCAAGGATATTCACTGATTTTATACCGATTTCCTCTAAATCCGATTCAATTCAATCATTGGGAGGTTTCTTTTGGCTTACTCAAAGAGCAATATTTTCTTAAAACTGAGATTATTAAAACCTTAAGAGAAGAGAATCAACCTGATGATGTTATAAATACATATTCAAATCCTGCTAATTACTTATGGCTTGGTCATAGCCTTGGATGTAAGTACATTATTCTTTTGGAAATTTCGAGCAATGAGCCAACAAGGCGAATGCAGATTCTTCAGGAATGCTTAGACAAAAAAGATGCTGACGAAGCCATTAAACAGATAGCTTCAATAGAATCTGTACAGCAAATATCTAAAGGAGTCATTGGGCAGTTATTACCTACAACAGAATCGGTTAATCAGTTTTTCATTAAGGATCAGTCTTCCATCTTACTTGCACCTGAAATCAGTAACACAGTTAGAATTCTGAGATCGGGCTGGAGAATATCGAATTCTCTAGCCAATCCAAATCAGAAACAAACTGAATGCTTGATCCGCTCTAGTAAAGAACTCTTTAATTTAACAGGCGTCATTTCTTTTAATTTGGATAGTATAGCTGAAGATGACGTAGCGTTCATGGTAGAACAGATTAAACATAAACATTTTCAACCCTATTTATATAAAGAGCTAGAAGGATGGCATTTTCAACCGCTCAGTATTTACATTGAGCATTTAGGTCAGTCCATCGTACATTTCTTTGATGAACTTAAATCTCGATAATCTAATTGCTATAGGTACGAGTACTATAGCTGATACCTCGCACAATTACTTCATCTCCCGGGAGCATCCCAAATGTGTAAGTTATATCAAAACCACGTTATGAATTGTCATTGCGTTCGCCTTTGGCGTTCCCGCAGGGTACGCTACCGCTTCATACCCTTCTCTTCTTAGGCTGCGCCAACGGGAACGCCAGGGGCGAACGCAATGACAAACACCTTCGTGCAAAATTGGGATGCTCCCCATCTCCCAGAGCACGTTCAGCTTTATTCTTGCTAGGTGGCAGTTGTGAATTATAGAAAAACGCAACCACCGCATCCCAATCTATCAAAATCTCATACCATTTTAGATTTTGGATTGGGAATTGCCTTTTGTATCTATGTTCTGTAAATCCATCTGTCGCATTCTTTTTTCAAATTGGTATCATTTATTCCAAATGTTATTTACCTGTAAGCTTCACCAGTCCAACACCACCGAAATAAAGCCCTAAAACTGCTCCTGCTAAAAGACTTTGAGTCAAGGGGTCAGTAGAAGGTGTAAGAACGGCTCCTAAGACTACTGCTCCCATAATCACGTAACGCCAACCAGAAACCATCCGTTCTGACGAGACAATGTTCAAATTACCGAGCAACAGTTGAATAATGGGAATTTGAAATGCTAAACCAGTGCTGAATAACAGGAGCAGCACAAATTCAAAATATTTGTCAATTGACCAAAGTTGTTCAACGACATCGGCTCCGTAGCTGATGAAAAATTTCAAAGCTGCGGGGATAAGGAGTAAATAGGCAAATACTAACCCAGCAGCAAACAGCACAGTCGAACCCAAAACCACAGGCCCCAGTAAACGGCGTTCACGGCGAGTCAGTCCTGGAAGCACAAACTGGATAATCTGGTAAAGAATGAAAGGACTAGTAAGTACGAAGCCAGTGTAGGCTGCAACTTTGAGGGAGACAAAGAAATATTCTCCGGGTGCAAGTTGGAGAAATTTTACTCCTTGTGCTGGAACCTCAAGTAGCTGGACAATCGGCTTAACGGCAAAGAAACAGCCAATAATGCCCACCGCTACGGCAATCAGCGAATAGAAAATGCGCTGCCGCAACTCTTCTAAGTGGTCGAAAAGGGACATTTCGACTTCACCTGGCAACTCATCAAGAGGATCATTGTCTGAGTTGCCATATCCTTCTGGGTCGATGTTGGGAACGTTTACAGTATCTACGTCTTGTGAAGGCGTCACGTCGCTTCGCTCCGAATTCAAAATTCACGCATTCAAAATTAACAATGCCCTAAATTTTTTATTTATGGGCTTGTATCTTTTTTTTGTCGGTCATCGACCATTTCGGTGACTCAGCACTCTTCATTATTTTATCTGGGGAATGCAGCTAGCAAGATTGTTTTTAAGCGCTGTAGGTTTTTTTGTCCTGTTTTTTCGGGTTGCATCTGCATAAATTAGTAGTAAGCCATCTTGTAGGCAATGTTTAACCTAAAAAAAGAGTGGAACGGATAATTTAGAAATTACGTCTCTGCGGCTAGTAGCGCTGAGTAAATTGACACAACATCATACAATACTCAGTTTGGAAATCCGGTTGATCAAGGTGGTATCTATACATAGCGTAATCGGAAATTTTTAGCTGAGGTTTTATGAATCGGACAATTTGCATTGGACTGATGGCATTGCCTGTGTATTTATACAATGCTCAATTAGGCAATACTCATAGTATTGACGTGTCAATTGTCGAAGACCAGCTTCCCATAATAACTGCTCTAGTCGTTTACAGCACAAATTCTCAGTTCGATAAATTTCCGTGGCAAATATCGGCTAGAGATGACCAAACCGAAGATTGTCTTCGCGCTGGTACTTGCAGAGATTGATACTAAATTCGTAATTCGTAATTCGTAATGACGCTCGAAGACTCGCTAACGCTGCGCTAACGTAATTCGTAATTCACAGTAATTTTATCATGATACGGAGAGGGTTAATGGTTGCAGGAAATCAACGCACAGTAGTGGTGACAGGAGCATCAACAGGAATTGGTCAGGCGTGTGCTTTGCTTTTAGACCAGTTGGGCTTCTCTGTTTTTGCTGGCGTGCGTCAAGATATTGATGCTCAAACACTTAAACAGAAAGGGTCACAAAGACTCATTCCGATTTTTTTAGATGTTACTGACGCTGAATCGATCGCAGCTGCTGTTGATCAGGTAACAAAGGCAGTCGGTGGTGCGGGGATTTTAGGTTTAGTGAATAATGCCGGAATTGCTGTCCCTGGCCCGTTGGAATTATTAGCGATCGCAGAATTTCAACACCAGATGCAGGTTAATGTTACCGGACAATTAGCTGTGACACAAGCATTTCTTGGTCTATTACGCCAAAATCGGGGCCGAATTGTCAATATGGGTTCCATCTCTGGTAGAAGCCCTACGCCGTTCCTGGGCGCTTACAATGCTTCCAAATTTGCGCTCGTTGCACTTAATGATGTGATGCGGATGGAGTTACGCCCTTGGGGAATCTCGGTTTCAATTATTGAACCTGGTTCCATCGCTACCCCAATCTGGGAAAAGTCCTTAAGTCAATCTGAAATAGCACAGCACGATTTATCCCAAACAGCACAAAATCTCTACGGTCAGGCAATGAATATTGTCCGTGAGAAAATGCAGATTATCGCATCTAGGGGGATTTCTGCGGATATTGTCGCTCAGGCTGTTGTCCATGCGCTCACTGCAAAACAACCCAAGACACGTTATCTTGTTGGACTAGATGCCAAAATTGGAGCTGTGCTGAAGCATATTTTGCCCGACAAGCTGCACGATCGCGTTATTTTATACTCAATGGGTTTGTAGATTACAGGACTTACGCACTCAGATCCCCCAACCCCCTTAAAAAGGGGGCTTTAGAAGTTCCCCCCTTTTTAAGGGGGGCTAGGGGGGATCTAGGTTTCAGGCTTCAGTGCGTAAGTCCTAGATTACTTCCCGTTTTTCAGAGGTCGTTACCCTGAATGCAATAGCTGTTGTTGCTAAAATCATGATTTTCATTGACAAAATCATGATTTTCATTGACAAAATCATGATTTTCATTGACAAAATCATGATTTAGCAACGAGATTAAGCTCAAAATTGCTGTAACAAAACTCTATATTCAAAAACACTAGAAAATTGTACTTCACAGTACCTTTTTTTGTGTTGGATATTTTTAATATTCATAAGAGTACCTTATTTAAGGTAAGGATTTTTTGCTATTTGTACTTATATTAGTATTTCTGCTTACTTAAAATCAAATATCAGCATTGCGATGTGCTACATATAACTTATATATGAACAATTATCCTGAATGCTGCTAGTTTAGTTAGTAGTTTGGGTGAAATGTACTTAAATTAAGGGTTCAATTCCCTAAAACCAATATATTTAGTCAATAAATTTTGTCATCCCTATTCCTGAGTGAACTCGATTAGTTATGCTCCTAGATTTAGAAAGATTTTATCAGGCTTGCAATCCGAGCAGACCTCTAATCATAGGAAATGCCAGCGATCGCAGATACTATATCGATTTTGCTGCGGTGCGGGGTGGTAAAATCATTGAGGCTTTGCAGCGCACGATCGCTAAAATATCGCCGGATGTCCCAACCTGTCAACTATTTACAGGACATCTCGGTTGTGGAAAATCAACAGAGTTGTTGCGGCTCAAAGCTGAGTTAGAAGTGCAGCAATTTCATGTAGTTTACTTTGAGTCTACCCATGTCTTAGAAATGGCAGATGTGGATGTGACTGATATTTTGTTGGCGATCGCAGGCCAGGTGAGTCAAAGCCTAGAAGCAATGAAAATTAGGCTCAAACCTACCTACTTTACCAAGTTGTTTGGTGAACTTGTGGATTTTCTGCAAACGCCAATTGACCTTGGGGTAGAAGCAGAGTTGTCTGTGGGGATTGGCAAAATTACAGCTAAAACTAAAGAAAGTCCCCAATTACGGCGGCGGTTAAGAGATTATCTCGAACCGCGAACAGCAAATATTTTACAGTCAATTAATCAAGAATTGCTAGAACGTGCCAATAAGGAACTGAAAACCAGGGGTAAAAAAGGACTAGTGGTCATTGTTGATAACTTGGATAGAGTCGCAATTCGACCTTTACCATCGGGGCGATCGCTGCCAGAATACTTATTTATTGAGCGGGGTGAACAGTTACGCAAACTGAATTGTCATGTAGTCTACACTATTCCCTTAGCCCTGACTTTCTCCAACGATAGCGCCGAACTTCAGCATCGTTTAGGGGGAGGAGTTGCACCAAAAGTTTTACCGATGATACCTGTACGTTTGCGCTCAGGGGAGATTTTCACCCAAGGGCTAGCAATGATGCAGCAAATGGTACTAGCTAGAGCTTTTCCAGACATTCTGCCTAGCGATCGGTTAGGCTTAATTACAGAGGTGTTTGATAGTCTGGAAACCTTAGATCGATTGTGCCTGATTAGTGGTGGTCATGTACGCGACTTGCTAGGATTGTTGTTTGATTGTCTGCGAGAACAAGATCCACCCTTTGAGCGGGATTGTGTTGAATTGGTAATTCAAAGACAGCGCGATTACCGAGCCAACGCCATCGATCCTCATGAGTGGGAACTAATCTTTCAGGTGGTGCAACAGCAGAGAGTCAGAGGTGATATACAATACCACGCTCTATTGCGAAGTTTATTTGTATTTGAATACCGCGATCATCAGGGAGCTTGGTTTGCCGTCAACCCAGTTTTAGCAGAGACGGAAAAATTTAAATCATGGTTGAACGACACCCGCAAGCAGATATAAGAGCAGCTAACGAGCGTGCTTTACGAAGTTTGGGGAGAGCAATTACCCTTTCTAGCGGTCAATTCTCCCTGGTTTTGGTATGCTGCAATTATCGAGTTTTGCAAGAGCGAATGCTGCAACGACTCGAAGAACTCTCTTCAGGAGTACACCGAATTCAAAAGGTTGTTCTGTCGCATAATGCTAGAAGCCTTTACACAAGTATTCATTTACAACTGCTAACCGAAGAAAATCCGCCATCGGCGTTGATGATTTTGGGTTTAGAGTCAGTAGATGGACTTGATGATTTACTTAGGTCTATTAATCATATTCGTGATGAATTTCGCAAGCGCCACCCATTTCCGATGATTGTGTGGATGAATGAGGAAGTGTTGCAAAAGGTTGTGCGTTTAGCGCCAGATTTCGCTAGTTGGGCGGCGACACCGATTCGGTTTGAGATGACAACTGAATCATTGCTGCAATTTTTGCAACAAGAAACTGACTCTTTATTTGCGACGGTGTTACCAACCGATTCTGCACAACACCAACCTCCTCAAGTTGCAAAGCATTATTTCACTGTGGAGCAAGTCTGGGAAAATAGCTATGAACTCCACTTTGCCATTAGAGAGTTGCACAATCGTGGTATTACCTTAGAGCCAGAATTACACGCTAGTTTAGAATTTGTTTTTGGTCTAGATGATTATATTAGCGATCGCATTAATCCAGCTTTAAACCATTTTCAGCAAAGCTTGCAAGTTTGGCAGCAGTTGGCGAAGAAAGGGGATGAGGGAGAAATCAATTCAAAATTCAAAATTCAAAATTCAAAATTGAAGAAAAAAACAGAGGGGGATGAAGGGGATGAGGTGACATTCTTACTCTCTGCGTCCTCTTCTTTGGGGGATGAGGGAGTATTTTCTTCTTCTACGCCTCCTAATCGCCCATCTCCACTACTTCTGCGACAGGGAGTTTTGCTGTTTTATATTGGGCTATGTTATTGCCGTTTAGCAGAGCAAAATCAAACAGAAAATCGCCGTCATTGGTACACAGCTAAATCTTATTTTCAGCAGTGCTTGACTATCTTACAGGTGGCTGGGCGTCCAGACATAGTTGCTGGATTTATTAGTCAACTCGCTGAAGTTTTGCAATATCTGCAAGAGTGGCAAGAATTGCAGACGGTTGCTCAAAAGTCTCTGGAGTTGCATCAAACTTATGGTAGTCAAATCCAATTAGCTTGTGACTACGGTTTTCTGGCGCAAGTGGCTGTGCAGCAATCGCGGTGGGTACAGGCGAGTATATTAGCACACGTATCACTGCTGAAATTAGGTGAGGCGCAAAAGCACAATAACCCTTATAACTGCTTATTTCCATTACTGTTGGGGCAAATTTACTATTTAGTTTTAGCGAAAGCACAGCGAAATTTAGGTGAGTTAGAAGTAGCCCGTGAATACTTAGACAAGGCGACAAAAGAACTACCAGCAGCCTTAGAAAGCAGTGCCCATCAATACGATGCCCATCGTTATATTCGCTTATTGCGGACACTGCGATCGCTCTATTTTGAAGAAGGGCGTTATTTGGAAGCATATTACATTCGGCAGAAACGGCGTTCTGTTGAGCAACAGTATGGTTTCCGGGCTTTTATCGGTGCGGGACGCTTGCAACCGCAAAGACAGGCGACAAACCCAGCATTGATGTCACCTTCTGGAAGTAGCAGCGTTGCTTTAGAAATTGCGGCTTCTGGCCGAGAGCGTGATATTAATAACTTAATTGGGAGAATTAGCCGCGCTGATCGAAAATTGACGGTGATTCACGGTCAATCAGGGGTAGGTAAGAGTTCTATTGTAACTGCGGGTTTAGTTCCAGCACTGCAAAATCGAGCTATTGGCGATCAAATAGCTGTACCCGTAGTGCTGCAAGTTTACAGCGATTGGGCGCGGGAATTAGGAAAATCTTTAAGTGAGGCGATGTCTAATGACGCATCCCTTGCCATCTATGCTGACATCATGCCAGAAGCAGCCATTGAATCGGAAGCTTTGCCCTACTCTGACACACCCATCACCATCTTTGAAATTTTACAACAACTAAAAGAAAATGCTGATAACCATCTGATCACAGTTTTAATTTTTGACCAGTTTGAAGAATTTTTCTTTGGTTATAGCGATCGCAATCAAAAGCAAGAATTTGATAAATTTATTAGCGACTGCCTGAATATACCCTTTGTTAAAGTTATTCTTTCTTTACGAGAAGATTATTTACACCGTTTATTAGACTTTAAACATGTTTCGGCACTAGAAGCGATTAATAATAATATTCTCGACAAGCATATTCGCTACCAGTTAAATAATTTTTCGCCAGAATATGCTAAGGCAATTATCCGAAAATTGACAGAGCGATCGCAGTTTAATTTAGAGCCTGTTTTAATTGATGCCTTAATCGAAGATTTATCCACAGGATTTGGAGAAGTCCGCCCCATTGAATTGCAAGTTGTCGGAGCGCAAATTCAAGATGAGCGAATTACTACCTTAGAAGAATATCAGCCATATAGACCCAACAAACTCATCGAGCGATATCTTAAGGAACTGATTAAAGACTGCGGCCCAGAAAATGAACGAGCCGCGTTACTCGTCTTATATTTATTAACAGATGAAAGTAACAACCGACCTTTTAAAACTCGTGCTGAGTTAGCGGCGCAACTAGCAGAATTAGAAGATGTTAGCAAATTAGAGTTAGTATTAGAGATTTTAGTTAGCTCCGGTTTAGTGGTACTATTCCCTGATGTACCAGAACGCTATCAACTGATTCACGATTATCTAGTAGACTTGATTCGCTACCTGCAACAACAAGAATCGAGCTTACAGGTACAACTTAACCAGTTGCGTTACAAAGTAGAACAGAGTCAAGCTGAGATTGAGCGACTTAAGAGCGAACTTAGTCAAAATGAGCAGCGATCGCAATTAGTAGATCCTTATCCCCAACAGGGTTTGGATTTATTAACAGAATTGCGTGAGTTACACAAGCGCGAAGAATTAAGTCAGTTAGAAATTGAGCAATTACGAGCTGAACTCAAAGAAAAAGAATTAACAGCTAAACTCGCAGAAAGTCAAAAGAAACAAAGGCTGAGTGAAGCTCAATTAAATCGTTCATTGAAAATTGCACTTACTGCTTCTGTTCTCGCCATATTGGGATTAAGTGTTTCCATTGTCACAGCAGTTGATAGCGAAATTAAAACCCTCAGTGCATCTAGTGAAGCCTTATTTGCATCCCAAAAAGGTATTGATGCTTTAAAAGAAGGTTTAAAAGCAGGGAGAAAATTACAACAAACAATCTGGGTAGATTCCAATACCAGAGAGCAAGTACAGACGGCACTATATCAAGCAGTTTCTGGGTTAAGAGAATATAACCGCTTAGAAGGGCATATATCTGGGGTAAATAGTGTTACATTTAGCCTTGATCGCTCTTTAATTGCCTCAGCCAGTGCGGATACTACAATCAAACTTTGGCATCCCGATGGTAGCTTAGTCAAAACATTATCGGGGCATGGAGATGTAGTTAATAGCGTCAGTTTCAGCCCAGATAGTCAAATCGTTGCTTCCGCCAGTCAAGATAAGACAGTGAAACTTTGGAGTCGAGAGGGTCAACTGCTTGCTACTCTCTTAGGGCATCAGGGTGTGGTGAATAGTGCCAGTTTTAGCCCAGATAGTCAGATTATTGCTTCGGCGAGTAGCGACAAGACGCTGAAACTGTGGAGTCAGGATGGTAAACTGCTTAAAACCTTGCTCTTACATGATGGTGCAGTTTTAAGTGTCGCTTGGTCGCCTGATGGACAAACCATTGCTTCTGGGAGTGCTGACAAGACGGTGAAATTGTGGAGTCGGGATGGTAAGCTGCTCAAAACCTTACGGGGACATGATGATGCAGTCTTAAGTGTAGCTTGGTCGCCCGATGGGAAAGCGGTAAGCGAAGCCATGCCCTACGGGCTTATCGCTTCTGCTAGTTTAGACCAGACAATCAAACTGTGGAATCTGGAAGGTAAGCTACTGCGAACCTTATCGGGGCATAGTGCTGGAGTTACCAGCGTCACTTTTAGCCGTGATGGGAAAGCGATGCCTACGGCGGGCTACGCCTACGCTTCCGCAAGTACCGATGAGACAATCAAACTTTGGAGTTCTGAAGGTGTGTTGCTGGCAACCCTGAAGGGACATAATAATTGGGTGAATAGCGTCAGTTTCAGCCCAGACGGTCGCACCTTGGCTTCTGCAAGTCGGGACAAAACTATTAAACTCTGGCATTTGGAGGGCGTGTTACAGCGAAAGCCCAAAGCCGATAACAATGACTGGGTAACTAGCATCAGTTTTAGCCCAGGCGATCGCACCTTAGCAGCAGCAAGTCGAGACAAAACTATAAAACTTTTCAGTCGAGACGGTAAACTACTCCGTACATTCACTGGGCATGAAGGTCAAGTTTGGGGTGTTAGTTTCAGCCCAGATGGACAAGCGATCGCTTCGGCTAGTAAAGATAAAACGGTGAAGCTTTGGAGTCGTGACGGTAAACTGCTCAACACCTTGCAGGGTCATAATGATACCGTCTTGAGTGTAGCTTGGTCGCCTAATGGTCAAGTAATTGCCTCAGCTAGTAAAGATAAAACAGTAAAGCTTTGGAGTCTCGACGGTAAACTGCTTAACACCTTGCAGGGACATCAAGATGCGGTGAATTGGGTAAGCTTTAGTCCTGATGGCAAGTTGCTAGCCTCAGCCAGCGATGACAAAACAGTAAAAATCTGGAATTTAGATGGTAAATTGCTATACAGCTTAAATGGTCATAGTCGCCGGGTAAATGGGGTTGCTTGGACACCTGATAGTCAAGCGATCGCTTCAGCTAGTATTGATAACACGGTGAAGATTTGGAGCCGAGACGGGAATCTGCTAAATAATCTTACAGGGGATGGCGATAGTTTCATCAGTGTGAGTTTTAGCCCAGATGGTAAAACTTTGGCAGCTAGCAGTGATGACAAAGTGAGAATTTGGAACCGAGAAGGGACGTTGCTGATTGCTTTGAAAGGTGATAAGCAAGAGTTAACCAGCGTCAGTTTCAGTAATGACGGCAAGACTCTGGCTGCGGGTAGTGGTAATGGTACAGTGATTTTCCAGAATTTGGCAGATATCGAACTGGAAAAATTGCTGGCACGGGGTTGCAATTTGCTACATGATTATTTGCAGACTAATCAGAAGGTGATGAAAGGCGAACGTGCCTTGTGTTCTAGTAGGTGATGGAGAAGAATGATGAAAGGCGTTATATATATTAATTATCTATCCAAAAAATCCTAACTCATGCAAAAAATCGTATCCGATCCAAAAATAATGATGGGCAAACCTGTCATTTCAGGAACTCGTATTACAGTTGAATTAACGTGAGTTCGATGAACCTCTCCCGGACTGCCTTCCTCTGGGAAACAGAAAGGGAAGAGCAACGAAAAATTAAGCTTTTTGCTCCCCTCTCCGACACGGAGAGGGGCTGGGGGAGAGGTCAAATAAGACTTGTCGAACTCACGTTGAATTAATTCTCGAAAAGCTTGCTGCGGGTGAAACACCTCAGCAAATACTCGAAGCGCATCCGCGACTTACCGATGAAGGAATTATATCATGTCCGTATAATTAGTTATGATTTCCACAGTCATTGCACCCCACCCCTTAATCCCCTCCCCGCAAGCGGGGAGGGGAGACAAAGCGTAGCTTTGGCGGGGTGGGGTTCTTCGGGTTTAATAAGTAATCAAGCGGACATGATATTAAAGCAGCTTTGGCATTTGCGGCTCAAGCTTTGCGGTATGATGTGGTTTATCCAACGATTGAGAAAGCTTCTTGAAGTTTTTAGGGGACGAAAATTTAGATTGGCAAATCGTTGAACGTCTGCGGCTGGATGATCACGAAGTTTTGTATGTTGTGGAAATGGAACCAGGAATTCCTGACGATGAAGTTTTGAACTTGGCTAATAATGAAGGTGCAATTCTCTTGACATCAGATAAGGATTTTGAGATGGAATGATATAGTGTAATCTGTTAAAGGCTTTAAGGTAAGTCTCAAGGGCGATCGCGCCTTGTGTTCTGGTAGGTGATAGCGTATTTGATTATCGAATTTACTTTTTACTTTTGCCTTGTTGTACTAATGTGTTTGCTCGTTCAATTTAATGGCTATTCAGGTGAAACGAGCCTAACGTTGGGAAAGTAGGTGCGATAGCGATTGACATCGCGGGTAATGAGAGGCAAATTAGCAGTGCTAGCATGGGCACCAATGTAGAAATCAGGCAATGGGGAGGTTCTTGCGCCACCACGACGACGGTAGTTAAGAAAACTTTGACCTGCTAGGAATGCCGCATCCCAAGGTAAAGGCAGACGTTGAAATATATCTTCCGGCAATGCAGTGATGAGTTCCTGTTCTCTAGGAAAGCCGATGGCAATCTCAGCGTAGATGATGGGATTAATGGCAAGTTGGTCTTGACGGGCATAGGTTGTCAGTTGAAGGGCAGACCAATCAAACCAGTTGCGATCGTTGGTAAGAATGTTGAGGATAACGTTGCTGTCTACCAAGACGGTCATGGATTGTCGTCGCTACGGGTGAGGGTCATAATTTGGTCAGTGGTGAGGTTTCCAGCAGCGCAACCCCGCATGATGTCAATCCAGGTTGAGATTTTATCGGTAGGTTGTATTTTCTTGAGGTAGAGACGATCGCCTTCGATTTCAAACGCTAATTCTACATCGGGAGAAATGTTTAGCACCTCTCGGATTTCAGGAGGGATGGTAATCTGACCGTCAGGTGTAATCCGCATAGTGTGTTTGTTCTTCAAGCGTTCTTATGTCCTCATGTTAATGTTGAAGTGTTTAGCTAATAGCTCTCCTGCATTTCTATTTTCCATATTTCCCACTATTTTAATCATCTTGTGAGACGATTAAAACGCGATGGCTCCGCCAACGCCAGAGGCGAACGCGCCTTCTGTTCTGGTAGGTGATGAATCAGGTTTGAAGCAATGATTATATAACTAAATAAATCATCAGTTGCAACTACTTTCTAACTGTTTTATTTGCTGTTCTTGATATTCTTCAGGAACGAAACTGTAACCAAACTCAGAACACTTGGACTTGATAATTTTGGCTAATTCAACCTTTTCCTTTTTACGATTACCATTCTCAAACTTGATTATATCTGTCTCATCAGCTCCCTTAGCATAAAAATTAGGATTTGCTAAGTTATCTCGTAAATTTAGACGTGTTGGCTTTTCTTTTATATTTGTAAATAAGGCTTGAATTAAGACTTCAGCAGCATCGTAAGCTGTCACAGCCCAAGGACTAATTTCTCTACCTTGCCATAATTCTTTGGCTTTATTAGCAAAATTGGATTGAGAAACTGTTGTTTGTATCCACGGAGTAGTCACCACTAAACGATCTATAACATCTTCACCTAGCAGAAGTGTTTCATCAGTGAAAAGGGGATTTGCTCCTACTATCACAAAATCTTTAGGACTAGCTTTAATTAATTTGAAGGTATTACGTAGGCTATAGTCAGTGGTTCCTCCATCAGGAATAACGACAAAGGCTTTAACCCCTTTAGCATTTGCATATTTAATAGCTTTGCTTGGCTTAAAGAAAGGGTTAGATAAATGAAATAAATGGAAATATTTATATTTATCTTTCTCTTTCTCTTTCTCTTCTAACTCATTTATAATATCTATATTAAAGTCAGAGAAATTCTTTTTTAATTTATCTAAAAAGGATTTACTGAAGTTACTGGATGGATTGTAAAAAACTGCCACTTTATTAATTTTTTTACTTTCTAGATAACGTACTACAGCTATAGTGTTTCGCTCAAGAGAGGGAATTGTGCGGAAGAAAAAATGATCGTTTGGACGTGGAAGTTCTGCGGAAGTACTCCCAGGAGAAACCGATACTAACTCGCCCTTTTCATAAATATCCCTCGTTTTAAGAGTAAGATCGCTAGCATAATGACCTATGACTGCAAGTATATGCTTCTGTTCTACTAAAATGCTTGCAATTTTTTGAGCTTCCTTAACGTCGTTTGCGTCATCCGCTATCAATACTTTAAGACCAATTTTAGGCTGATATTTTTCTTCACTCAAAAATTTTTCTTGGGCTTGAGCAACTCCCCTTAAAATTTGTAACGAAGTATAAAGGTTACTACTTATAGGAACTACTACAGCAATTGTATAAGCTTGTGTCTCTTCTTTTTCAATTCTGGCATTATTAAGATATATCAATGTTTCAGGATCATTTGGTTCTTTGTTTCTTACAGTTTCAAGTAATTTAATAGCTGTTGGATAATCATTGTTCTTATAAGCCTCTATCCCCTGGCTTTTGTCATTTAAAATAGACCCTGATATTAGAGATTTTTCACCACAACTTAAAGATTTAACAATTGACAAGTTTATATTACTATTGTTTTTACGATTTGGACAAATAGTATTTGAAAAATAGAATCTGCCTTGAAATACTAATATTGCTAACAACAATCCGATACTTATACACCCAATAAGTAGTCTTTTTACTAAAGGTCTTATGATTACATTTATATATCTGTTTATATTAATAATCGAATTTTTTTCTCTTGGCAAAACATCTGGTTTTGGTGGTGATGGTTCAACACTATTACCCTGGTTTTGTAGCTGATTTTCCTTTGCTTTTAACTCTTGCTTTCTTTGTTCAATCTGCTTTTCACGGTCTTTCATGTTTTGATTTATTTGTTCAATCTCCTGTTTCAACTGAAGATTTCGCCTTGGATTTGTTTCACAACGCTCCTGATTGTATAGCTCATTCCATAGCTTCCTATCTTTTGCAAGTTGCTCTTGGAGATATTTAAGCTGATCATCCATAGCTTAGTTCCTCCGCAACTTAGCGATTAAGTGTTCCCAAGCAGACTTAATGTTGAAACCACTTCCAAACTCTAACTCACCTTCGTACTCCACAAGCATCGGCACAATCGGTAGAGTTATTTTTAATTTATGTTTTGCATCTAGCTCAGGATCTTTGATAATTTCAGCTACTGCTACACTATTGAGAGGCAAAGCAGGAATTCGTTCTTCTAATGCTGCTAACATCTGTTGCATCTGTTGCTCTGAAATCAAGTTTGCTTCCAGTGCATCTATTAGGTTCTGAATTAAAACTAATTGTGTTTGGTCTAGTTGCTGAGTAATAGCACTAATTATGGCTCGTTCGATAGCATCATAGCGGTTTAATAGAGCTTGACGCATTTGATTCTGATTTTCATAAATGGCAACTTGACCATTTAGTAAAACGTTTAACTTCGCATCCATCTGCTGCAATTGGCTTTCGACTTTCTGCATCTGAGCATTTGGAGTATTTGATAATTCTTGGTCTAGTTCAGCGTACTCTTGCTTGTAGCGAGCAAGTGAATCCCATTGCCGCTCAATTTCCTGGCGATACCCAGCCTTGACACGAGGGTTTGTCTCGTAGCGCAATGCTTCTTCAAACTCCTTAAGCAGTTCTTGGTCTTTGCTAACGTGTATTTCCAAATCTCGTAGTCTCTGAGAAAAGCCTGGAGGGAGCATAAGGTTAACTCTTTACTTCCTGGATAGTTAACTTTGTAAATCGCAAATAGATTAAGTAAACTCAACAGTACTTGGTTTTTATTCGGAACTCAACTGAAGTGAAGCCATACCGTAATTACCGTAAGTCCTTTTTAGTGTAGCAATGTCTCGCATCTGTGCGCGATCACACCCCAAAAAATCTTTACATGATATAATAAGTCAACTTAAAAGCGATCGCTCCTGACACCAACCAAAAGTGCGATTGCCTTTTGTTACCCAACCTCAAGCTGTTATTTCAGAACTACGGCAGTAAAATCAGCCAGAACTCATAAACAAAGCTGTACATCTTGGTAGCATTGAGTGAAGTACCTGTCAGCAAGGGAGCGAGGGCGATGTATGCAACCGTCACACAACCACTGACTTTTGAAGAGTTTCTTGGCTGGGACGATGGTTCAGGCAGAGAGTTTGAGCTATTGGATGGGATTCCCGTGCCATTATCAGAACCAAATGCAAATCATGAGGATTTGATCGAGCGACTGTGTACCCACTTAGAAAATCACTGCCAAGAAAATGACCTGCCTTACGTGTCGCGCCAGTCCAAGCAGGTTCGGCTCAAAACAGCACCAGGAGAAAAAGAAAAAAGCCGGAAAGCAGACATTGTCATATTTGCAAGAGTTGAATGGCAGAGGATGAAAACTAGCTCTAGTTCTGCTGCTGCATATATTCCACCACCCGGAGTCATTGAGGTCGTTAGCAATAACTGGAAGGACGACTATCTGACAAAACTTGCTGAATATGAAGACTTAGGCGTTTTCGAGTACATCATTGTAGACTATGCTGCTTTTGGTGGCATTCGGTTCATTGGCTCTCCCAAGCAGCCAACCATTACAATCTACCAACTTGAAGGTGCAGAGTATTTACCCCCAAAGGTGTTTCGAGGGCAGGATCGAATTGATTCTAGATTGTTTCCGAACATTCCTTTAACGGCTGAACAGATTTTTGCAATGAGTCGCTGATTAGCAATGAAGAAATTTATTCTAGTCGTCTTCTTGGCACTAGTTTAATGCGCGATCGCTCTTAGTGTTGGCAAAGCGATCGCTATACCCACCGCCAAGCATTTGGTCGGAGCGGTGCTAAGATAAATAAGCCGATTCACTCGCGCCAAAGTTCAATGACTATTGCCAAACTGTCCGAACTAGGCATTACTCACCTTCCCGACCATACTGAGTTACCAGAGTCGGATGGGACTTTTGTGAAAAATTTTCAAGAACATCCACAAAGCATACTTCTAACTGACTCCGTTCAAGGTAGATTACAGCAAATTCACTCAGATAAGCAGTATTGTATTGGTCAAGATTGTGGCATTTACTGGCGTTTGACCGAACCACCTGAACGCGGTGCCGAAGCACCCGATTGGTTTTACGTCCCGAATGTTGCACCTATGTTAAATGGTCAGTTTCGACGTTCGTATGTGTTGTGGCAAGAATATGTCGCTCCCCTAATTGTACTGGAATTCGCTTCTGGAAATGGTTCAGAAGAAAGAGATAATACTCCAATGACTGGTAAATTCTGGGTATACGAGCAAGCAATCCGCGTACCTTTTTATGGCATTTACGAATTTAGCAAAGCTGCGGTTGAGGTTTATCACTTAGTTGATGGTAGGTATCAGCAACTCACAGCTAACGAACGTGGACACTATGAGATTTCTTTGATGGGTGTCGAATTGGGTATTTGGCAAGGACAGTATGGAAATACTACAGCGCCTTGGTTGCGTTGGTGGGATACACAGGGAAATTTATTACTAACTGGTGAGGAAAAATCGCAGTTATTAACATCTCAATTAGAACAAGAACAGCAAAAAAACCAGCGTTTAGCAGAACGCTTGAGACAGCTTGGAATAAATGCTGATGAAGTTTAATACAGGAGAATTCAGAATTTAGAAGTCAAACACGCTTTATTAATGGCTTTGAGACGAATCGTTGTATACTTCACTTTCCTTAAAATCTGCTGTAGTGATTAGAGATGGATTCACCAATCACAGGATGCGATGTCTACGATGGTCACTGAGCTTGTCGAAGTGCGGGCTACGCCTACGCACTTCTTGCATCCGAGTATTTTTTAATGCAGTGGATAATTGGCGCAAGCGATCGCTAACTTCTAAATTAGACTCTTGCGATCGTAATTCTGGTGGTATTTCCGCCAACAGAAGTGGATTTTCTTGTACCCATTCATTATTGGCAATCCCCGTCCATGTGCCTTGCTTTTCCCTAAAACTATCAATCAAGCCCTTTAGTTCTTGAATGCAGTACGATTCAAAACCTGCTGCTTCAAAAATTGCAGCACGCAAGTACTCTTCAAAAGCATTAATATCATTTTCAACTTCAAATATTACATCGTCTTGGGAAGATTTCAATTCGCTGTATTCTATGGTTACTGCTCCGGCGCTCATTTCGCTGACAGCAACAGGAACAATTTCTGCTCCACATAATAGATTTACTAAAGTGCTTTTACCACTACTGGTAGTTCCTGTTGTCGCAAGGGTAAGAGTAGGATTTTGAAGCTCATCTACTAAATTATTAATAGCTATCTCTAAGAGGATGTCTGAAAAGTAAAAAAGCCCACGTAACGGTATCCTGTCAGTAGAAAAAACACTTAAGTATGACAGAGTTACGAGAGCCATGAATCCATCGTACCCAAGTAATTTGACTTCACAGCAGTGGGAAATACTCAAAAAACTAATCCCGGCTCCAAAAAAAGGTGGGCGAAAACGTAGCGTTGAGATGCAAGCGATCGTCAACGCAATCTTATACATCTTGTGTGCAGGATGTGCGTGGCGAATGCTCCCGAATGATTTCCCTAAATGGAAAACCGTCTACCATTACTTCCGAACTTGGCGAAAAGATGGAACATGGCAAATTATTCATGAACGTTTACGGCTGTGGGTACGTGTGAGTCAAAACCGAGAACCATCGCCATCCGAAGCCATTATGGATAGCCAAACAGTTGAGACAGCGACAATGGTATCAAAGGAGGTTGGTTTCGATTCCGGCAAAAAAATTAAGGGGCGAAAGCGACACATACTCGTTGATACATCTTTCTGTTCCTGGTGGCGGGTAACAACACTCCAAATCCACCTATAGACATCAATAACCCAATGGGCGAAATCCTTACCACGATAACCGCCATCCACCCAGATCTGAATTAAACGACCAAAGCGATCGCGTACATTGTTGAGTTGTGATAAAACTCGTTTTGAGGAGTGCTTGTTCGCTTACCAAAGCGGCAGTAATAACGACAACCATTAATAGGCCTAATGTATCAACCTGACTTTTCCCGTTAAGTCTTGAAAGGCTTACTGATAAAGGATTTAACAAACAGCACAGCATATACGGTAGAGTAATTGAAATCGGGTGCTAAAGGTAACAAGCAATGCTGGACTGGTGGGAGAAG
>NZ_JAIVFS010000056.1:0-38128 GCF_020829645.1 Nostoc mirabile CHAB5784
GCGAATTTCCAGATTTAAAAAAGATGCCTAGTATGTGGACTAATAGTTACTTTTATTCAACTGCTGGAAATGTTAGCGCGGCTGTAATTAAAAAATATATTGAAGACCCTCACCACAAATAGTAAATATCACGGTGAATAAATTCACCGTTGGCGCTACATCCCTGGTCTGAAGACACAGGGTTTTGCGCCTATCGGTTTACTTGTATAAATTTTGTCAAAGTAAATTTTAGATTAACAGTCTCTATAGGTATCCGACCTTTTGGGTTTATCTACCATAGTTACTTACAAACTTATGCACTGGAGAGTTTGTATTTCAGGATGAAAAGGGCAAAGACATCTACCAAACGGCTTTGAGGCTGGCTGAAAAATCTGGTAGGATGGCATCGGTTTACCTCCAAGTCCGCAATATGCTCTGAAAACAAACAACAAATATCAATAGTACTTCAAAGTTTATTGTGGCGATCGCTAAATCACATCTGAGTATTTTCATGTAAGATCATGGGTACAACGGGTGTCGCTAACAAGGAATTTGGAGCGATCGCTCAAAGGGCAGTGGCAAAGGCAATCGCATTTAAATGTCTCAAACTCCCTTAACTGTTAATAAATTCTGCCCCACGGACATCGTCTACCTGAACTCCCCTTATTATGTAAGGGAGCTTTCGAGGGGTCGAAATAGTGTGCAGCTTCCCAGAGGATTGGTATAACCGGCAATATGCTTCGTTTCGCAAATTTATGGGTTCAACAAGCAGCCAGGCACAAAGAGGAGGGTCAGCCAGAGGGTCTGCTGGATGCGAAAGTATTCCTCCGACAATTTTTTCAGCCTCCACATCCATGATGTCCTGCTCAAGAGTTGATTCAATATAGTCTAAATCCAGGATTTTTATTTTCAAGGAATGATACATTTTAATCACCTAATTGATTGTTTTTCCTTAGAGGATGTTTGAAAAGTCCTATTGTCGGTATCAAAAGTTTTAGATCCCCCTAAATCCCCCTTTTTAAGGAGGACTTTGATTCCGGTTCCCCCCTTTTTAAGGGGGGTTAGGGGGGATCTAAAAGTGCCTAAAATCACAGCAAAACACTTTTAAAACAACCTCTAAGGGAAATTCATCGAATGACTGAAAACTTACGCGGTTTCACAGGAATTTGTAACCGGCAATATGCTTCGTTTCGCAAATTTATGGGTTCAACAAGCAGCCAGGCACAAAGAGGAGGGTCAGGCAGAGGGTCTGCTTCATGCGTAACTACATCTAATTTTTCTGCTATTGCTACAGATCCACTCTCACGTAGTCTTCCTCCGACAATTTTTTCAGCCTCCACATCCATGATGTCCTGCTCAAAAGTTGATTCAATATAGTCTAAATCCAGGATTTTTATTTTCAAGGAATGATACATTGTAATCACCTAATTGATTGTTTTTCTTTAGAGGTAAAATCACCTCTATTTAATAACCAAAGTTACAGTATAAATTTTTCTGCCAATTATGCCATTTATTCACAAAAATTTATAATTTATGCTGTCAAAACTGCACACAAAACCCTGATCATTACTGTTGTTAAGGGAAATTCATTAAATGACTGAAAACTTACGCTGTTCGTGCTGGCTTTTAAAGCTAATGATTTCTTTAGCTATTAGTGGCGCATACGTCAATGCTGGGGATTGCACCTTTGCTCAAATTACGCCTGATAGCACTTTACCCAATAATTCCACTGTCAAATTAGAGGGGAATACCAGAATTATTGAAGGAGGAACTCTAGCTGGAAGTAATCTTTTCCACAGTTTTGAGCAGTTTTCTGTACCCACTGGCAGTCAGGCTTACTTCAACAACGCTCTAGATATTCAAAATATCATCAGCCGCGTCACGGGTGGTTCTGCTTCTATAATTAACGATCTGATTAAAGCCAATGGCTCTGCTAACTTGTTTTTTCTCAATCCCAACGGAATTATTTTTGGGCCTAATGCCCAATTGGACATTAAAGGTTCTTTCATCGCAACTACAGCAAACCGCCTCAAATTTGCAGATGGCGCTCTGTTTAGCGCGTTTCCTCCCCAAAGCACACCTCTGCTAACGGTAAGTGTTCCCATTGGCTTGCAATTTGAGGGAGCAGCAGGAGAGATTCGTGTTGAAGGATCTGACCTAAAAGTGCAACCTGGTAGAACTTTAGCACTCGTGGGTGGTGATGTGACGTTGCAGGGAGGTGAACGAGCAGCTTTAGAACCACGACAACCGAATTTGGCAGCTCCAGGAGGACGGGTTGAGCTAGGTAGTGTGGCTGGTGCTGGAGAAGTGAGCTTGAACCAGAAAGATAACGATTGGGTTCTAGGGTACGCCTCTGTCAATAATTTTGGCGATATTGGATTGGAAGACAAAGCGTATGTCGCTGTTACCGGTGCTGGCGGTGGTGATGTTCAGATTCAGAGCAGTAATTTGGCTCTAACTCAAGGCTCACGGATTTTTGCCGATACAATAGGTACAGAGCCTGGTGGAGAGGTGCTTGTCCACACAACAAAGGCGGTGACTCTCACTGAGGGTTCGCAGATTACAGCCGATGTTATTCCAGAAGTGACTGGAACCGGGGGAGATGTGACGATTGAAACTGGACAGTTGAGTATTCAGGGGGATGGCTCAAGGATAAGAGCTGGCACCTTGGGCAAGGGACGGGGGGGACAGCTTACCGTTCGCGCCTCGGAGTTTGTGGAACTAACAGGAACAACAAATAACGGCTTGTTTACTCAAACTTTAGGTGCTGGAGATGCTGGAAACTTGACAATTACCACTCGAAGGTTAAGTTCTCAGAATGGAGCGCGAGTATCAACTTCTACTTTAGGCGAGGGACAGGGGGGAAATTTGACTGTAACCGCCACCGATTCCGTAGAAGTTATTGGTGTTGGTAGCGGCTTGTTCACTCAAACTTTCGGTGCTAAAGATGCCGGAAACTTGGCAATTGATACCAGACGCTTGAGTGTCCAGGATGGAGCGCAAGTATTAACTGCTACTCTAGGCAAGGGGCAAGGAGGAAGTTTATTTGTGGCTGCTAGCGATTTGGTGGAATTACAAGGAACAGGAATATTATCCAATGGGCAGCAAATCCCTAGTTTTTTATCTACTCAAACAACAAATGTTGGAGATGCTGGTAATTTGACGATTAACACTAGGCAGTTAATTGTGGGAAATGGCGCAGAGATAGTTAGTGGTACTCAAGGTGAAGGAAAAGGTGGAGAAATAAAAGTTAATGCAACTGAAGCTGTTAATGTTTTTGGAGTTCGCACAGGTGCAAGGGCAAGTGGATTATTTTCACGTACTAGTCAAGGGGGGAAGGGAGGAAACATCATTATTAATACAAATGCTTTCCGGGTAGCAGGCAATGGGGTTGTAGATGCCCGCACTCTAGGTGGAGGAAATGCTGGCAATATCACTGTGAACGCAAATACTGTGGAAGCGGTTAATGGGGGACAAATCCTTGCTAATGCTTTCACGGGCAGCAGTGGGTTTGCAGGTGATATCACAATTAATGCTACTGAGAGGGTGACTATATCTGGCAGTGCTACCTTCAAACGGCTTTTCCTAAGTAGTGGGGGTCTTGTTAAGGATGAGTCTGTTAACAGTGGCTTGTTTGTTCGCTCTCTAGGGTCAGGGAGCGCAGGCAACCTTCAGGTAAAATCTCCTTTCATTCGCTTAGACAATGGAGGGGAAATCACTGCTGAAACCGCATCCGGTAATGGCGGTGATATTACACTCTACGACCTAGATTTATTGTTACTAAGCGGCAACAGCCAGATATCTGCTACCGCAGGCACTAATCAACAGGGTGGAGATGGCGGTAATATTACCATCGATGCGCCTGACGGCTTCATCGTCGCCAAACCTAATGAAAACAGCGACATCACCGCCAATGCCTACAATGGTAAAGGGGGAACAGTCAAAATCAACGCTACTAAGATTTTTGGTATTGCGCCACTAACTGAGGAAGACCTTAAAAAGTTGCGCCCTACGGATTTAGACCCGCGTGAACTTCAGACAAATGATATTACGGCAATTTCCCAAACAAGACCTGATTTAAACGGCATTGTAGAAATTAATACGCTCGATGTTGACCCCAATCGAGGATTAATTAACTTACCAGCCGTACTAGTCAATACTCAAGTGTCTCAAGTTTGTCAAGTGCGTCCTGGTGAAAATCAAAGCAGTTTTACGATTACCGGACGCGGCGGCTTACCACCCAACCCCACTAAAGACATTCTCACTCTTGATGTAGTTCAAGTAGATTGGGTAACTTTTAACCGAAAGCGTGAAAACCGTGTTAGTACAAGTGTTTCAACTCAGGCAAATAGTTCCAATCCAGCGCCGATTGTGGTAGCGCAAGGGTGGGTGATAAATGCTAAAGGTGAAGTTGTACTAACGGCTGATGCGCCGACAACTACGCTTCATAGTTCGTGGCAGAACCGAGCTAATTGCCGTAGTGATTTTAAGATTTGAGATTGCCAACTGGGTAGTTGCTTTGAAACCATCAATTATGAATTTAGGACTTATATCATGTCCGCTTGATTGCTTATTAAACCCGAAGAACCCCACCCCGCAAAAGCTACGCTTTCGCTCCCCTCCCCGCAAGCGGGGAGGGGTTGGGGGTGGGGTTCTTTTATTATGGGTAACTTGGCGGACATGATAAGCTAAACCACATCTAGTTTGCATAATTTGAAATTGTACATTTCCTGTGGGGTGGGCGTCTCGCCCGCCCAATATATGCAAGTTAAATGTGGAACAGCTTATTACGCAAAAGTACACGCGCTCAGGGGCAATTCATGAATTGCCCCTACGTGAAATAAGGGTTTCGGCTATTGTTTGCGTAAGTCCTGGAATTATTGAAGAAGAAAACATTCGTCAGAAAACATTCGTCAGAATCAAGACGCTCTCTACGAGACGCTCTTGCTAGCAAGCTTTAAGAGCAGGGGTACGCGGACTCGAAGGAGCGCTGCGCTATCAGTCGGGGATTGGGACCGGCGCAGGGCGAAAGTTGACCACCAAATCTACGATTTGGTGTTCTTGTGCAAAAACGCCGATTATTCAGACGCGACGCTCGAATACTCGCTAACGCTGCGCTATCCGCTTTTTTGGTCAAAATACCTTTCCTGTATTCTGACGACTGATATCATGTGCGACTTAATACTTATGTCATTGCGAGCGGAGCGTGGCAATCCCAAATCTTTGCGATTGCTTCATTCCACTTCGTTGCATACGCAATGACATATCGTAAGTGATTTGCCGAACTTGATATGACGCATGTATTCTGTTCGATAATTCTCAATACAGAAGCGATCGCGATTAACGTGGCTCACGGGTGGAGATGTCTATTACAATACGCTTGGGTTAAGCCCAAAAAATAAAAATGTGTAGGTTGGGGAGCCACTGCGCCCTTGCGGTTTCCCGACTTGAAGCAAGTGGCGTTTGAGGAACGAAACCCAACATTTTCGGACATTTGTTGGGTAACAAGAATGTTCAACCCAACCTACAATTATCCTTAACCCAAGCGTATTGATGTCTATTAGGCTAATTTACCTTTTCCCCTTATTTTATTTGTTAACAAATTTCATCAGTTATGCTAGTTGCTAGTTAAGATCAACGATGGAAACATTAAATTATCTGAGTAAAAAACGTGGCAACTATTAACGGCACTTCTGGAAACGACAATCTAACTGGGACTCAAGCAAACGATCAAATATACGGCTATGCAGGCAATGACTACTTAGTGGGAGGAGGTGGTAATGACCACTTAGTGGGAGGAGGTGGTAATGACACTCTCACTGGTAATAGTGGTAGAGATACCTTTGTCTTGAATTACTCAGGTGGTGGTATTGATACAATTACAGACTTCTCAGTTAGTAACGATATTCTGAAAGTTACTACTTCTACTATTAGTTCCTCTCAGTATGTTATAGGTACACCATCATCTCTGAGCAATTCTGAAGTGAGTGGAGATTCTGCTATTAGCTCTACTAAGTCTACAAATCGTACACTAAAGGTCGAATCGAGTAACTCTAGCAGCACTGGTAATATTTTTACATATAACGCAAGCACTGGTGCTCTATTTTATTTGAATCAACAGCTAGCCTGGCTACCTACTAATCTTAATTGGAATTTAGCTGTTGTAGTCCCTTCGATGAGTACTCCTCCTACTACTGATGAATCAATAATCTAACTCCCCAGCCGAGTTTCCTACTAGAGTTGGAGGAGGCAAACTCCTCTTTTACTATTGCTATGTATACAGAAAAGAGGGGCTAGCGTTTTGATTACGGAATTGGTGTTCTAGCTGCGATCGCCTTGTTTTGTTTCTTTACCAATCTTATCTTTAACTCAATTCCGTGGGTTTAAGTCCCCCGGTTCAATAAAAATTTTGTTTTGTGTTGGAGTTAAATCCCCATTACAAAACAAAATTTACGAAAGCGTTGCGGGGCGTTCGCGTTTAGCGTCTCTAAGAGTTGCTCATTACGAATTACGAATTACGAATTACGAATTATTTAATGCTGATTGCTAGGTAAAATCATCCGTAGAAACATTAATTTCTCCGGGAGTAAAGAACGTGGCAACTATTCAAGGCACATCTGGAAGCAACTATCTACTTGGGACTCCAGGAAGCGATCAAATATACGGTTATGGAGGTAATGACATTCTAAAAGGTGGGCTGGGTAATGACTACTTGGAGGGAGGAAGTGGTAATGACAATATCACTGGTGGTAGTGGTAGAGATACCTTTGTCTTGGATTACTCAAATGGCGGTATTGATACAATTACAGACTTCTCAGTTAACGGCGATATTCTTAAAATTAATACCCCTCCTATTAGCAGCAGTAAAGCCCCTCCAAGTGATCAAGCCAATGACACTCTAATAGGTGGATCGGTTAAAGACTTTTTAGTAGGAGGAGTTGCTAATGACATTCTCGTTGGTGTTAACGATATTGACACCTTGTCTTTTGAGAATGCTATTAAATTGACTAACTCTATAACTGATGTTTTACTATCAACAGAAGTTTTGAGTGAGGACATGACAGTTGCTGATCCTATAGATACAGAACCAGAACCTTCAGCAACAATAATTGCTGGGGGTGTGGGACTTCCTAGTTATTGTAGCTATAACGCAAATACTGGTGCTCTATTTTATCTTGATCAGCAGTTAGCTTGGCTACCTCGTAACCTTAGTTTTGCTAACAGTGCATGACTTAGGCAGTGACAGAAAAGTGAAAATAGCAAGTATGGTTTTCAAGGCTTCTAATTAGATTTTTCAATTACCTTTTTGCAATGCCTATGTTGAAAACTTCAGTTCGCCTTTGGCGTTGCCACAGGCAGACGCTCGCGGACTCGCTCTAACCAAAGCTATGCCGGAGGCTTTACGCTGCACTATCGGCAGGAACCGCCGCTCCGACGCCAGTTGCTTCTCCTGTTCAAAGACGCTCTTGCTAGCAAGCTTTAAGAGCAGGGGTACAAGTCGGGAAACCATCTGTTAGCGCCTGGCTCGACTTTTTGCTGTGGTTTTTGCTAGCCTACACAACCAATAAAGGGTGATTTGCAAAAGGCTGAAAGACTTATTTAGGTTGATATACAGGATGATTATTTGGTAAAGTGCCTAAGTCTTAATGTGAATTCGATGGCTTAGGGACTTCCAAATAAAAAAATATCCCACTGTTCACAGGTTTTCAGTCATCAGTCATCAGTCATCAGGTAAATGTACAAATTAAATGCGTAACAGCTTACAACAGCAGATTAGTAATCAAAAACCTAACCTTCCAACAGAGTTACCTGGAGAGAGGTATGGGCAAAGGTTCGCATAAGCATTACTAAAAGTGGTGTTCTATCTTGTAATGAAGTAACTATCAAGGGTTAGGAGATAAGTTCTGTGAGTTTAAGAAGTTGGTTTGGTCACGGTTGTCACTTAGGGTTGTCGGGCTTGGTGATTCTAGTGGGTGCGATTGGAATACAAGGAGGCTTACGCACATCCGCTCAGGTCACTGCTGATCCCTCTGTGGGAACTCAAGTGCAGCAAATCGACAACACTACCTTGAATATTACAGGGGGTACAACTGTTGGCAATACAAATTTATTCCATAGTTTTAGCAACTTTAGTATTACAAGCCAGGAGGTAGTCAATTTCGATAACGCCCTTACCATCAACAATATTTTGGTGCGAGTTACAGGGAGAAATGCCTCTGACATCCAGGGAACACTTCAAACTCAAGGTAATGCTAATTTCTTTTTAATGAATCCCAACGGCATCATATTTGGACAAAATGCCGCATTAAATATTAACGGTTCATTTATCGGCACAACAGCTAATGCGATCCAGTTTCCGGGTGGTGGAGAATTTTCCATGACTTCACCCGTCAATCCACTTAACCCCTTGCTGAGAGTGAATCCTTCTGCATTTCTATTCAATCAAATTCCATCTCAGCCTATTAGGCCGATTCAAGTCAATGAAGCATTTCTATTCGTTCCTGATGGTCAGAGTTTAGTGCTATTGGGAGGCGATGTGAATTTAGAAGGAGCGTACGTATATGCTCCAGATGGTCGAATCGAATTCGGAGGATTGGCAGGAGCAGGAACAGTAGGGTTGAATATTGATAACAACAATTTCCGTTTAAGTTTTCCTGAGAGTGTAGCGCGAGCAGATGTATCTTTTACCAATTTCACTACAGTAAGTGCTAGTGGTGAAGGCGGTGGTGGTATCCAAATACAAGGCAGGCGCGTTACATTCGATAGTTCAGATATTACGGTTAATGCCCTAGTCTCAAAATCGGGAGGAACATTAGGGGTGAACGCATCGGAGTCAGTAGAACTCTTGCGAGGAAGCCGTCTGGTGACTGAGACAACAAGGTCTGGAACTGCGGGAGACTTAAGGATTGAAACTGAGCGGTTGATTGTTCAAGATGGCTCGCAGATTTCAGCTTCTACTTCTTTACAATCTACCGGAGGGGGAGGAACTTTGTTTGTCAACGCCAGGGACTTTATCCAACTCATTGGAACCTCGCCAATTATAGAAGGTGAAAAACCCATACCTAGTGGCTTGCTTACAGTAACACAAGGTGATGGAAATGCTGGAGAGTTAAGGATTCAAACTGGGAAATTAATTGTTCAAGATGGAGCGCAGGTTTCAGCTAATACTCGTAGTCAGGGAGAAGGAGGAACGCTGTCTGTTACCGCAGACTCTATCCAACTTATTGGAACACAAGGTGAGAGTAGAAGCGGCTTATTTGTTGGGACTCAAGCTAGTGGAAATGCCGGAAACTTAAATATAGAAACTGGGCAGTTGATTGTTCAAGATGGAGCAAGAATTTCAGCTTCCACAGAATCTACTGGAGAGGGGGGAAGCATTATAGTTAAGGCAGAAGAATTAAATGTCTTAAATAACGCTGACATAACTGTGAGCAGTCAAGGCACAAATAAGGCAGGTGATTTGGAAATCACCGCTCGTTCTATCAAATTGGATAACCAAGGTAAGCTCATTGGGCAAGCTAACTCCGGTGATGGTGGCAATATTACGCTGAACTTGCAAGACTTATTGTTACTGCGCCGCGAGAGTGAGATTTCTACCTCAGCAGGTACTAGTAGGGCTGGTGGAAATG
Source organism: Nostoc mirabile CHAB5784 (assembly GCF_020829645.1). GTDB lineage: Bacteria > Cyanobacteriota > Cyanobacteriia > Cyanobacteriales > Nostocaceae > Nostoc > Nostoc mirabile. Next base: position 9,609 of record NZ_JAIVFS010000056.1, read on the forward strand.
GGGGTAATATCACCATCAATGTCCCTGACGGCTTCATCGTCACCCAACCAAATGAAAACAGCGACATCACCGCTAATGCCTACGATGGTAAAGGGGGAATAGTCAAAATCAACGCTACTAAGATTTTTGGAATTGCGCCACTAACTACCGAAGACCTTAAAAAGTTGCGCCCTACGGATTTAAACCCGCGTGAACTTCAGACAAATGATATTACGGCAATTTCCCAAACAAGACCTGATTTAAGCGGCATTGTAGAAATTAATACGCTCGATGTTGACCCCTCTCAAGGATTAATTAACTTACCAGCCGTACCAGTCGATACTCAAGTGGCGCAAGCCTGTCAAGCGCTTACAGCACAAAATCAAAGTAGTTTTACGATTACCGGACGCGGCGGCTTACCACCCAATCCCAGAACCGAACCCCTCACTCCTGATGCAGTTCAATTAGATTGGGTAACTCTCAACTCAAAGGGTGAAAACCGTGTTAGTACAAATTTAAATCAGGCAAATAGTTCTAGTCCAGCGCCGATTGTGGAAGCGCAAGGGTGGGTGATAAATGCTAAAGGTGAAGTTGTACTCACGGCGAACGCGCCGAACGCTTTGCCTCATAGTTCCTGGCTTACTCCTGCTTCTTGTTTGTGAACAACCAGGTTATATCACAATACGCTTGGGTTAAGGATAATCGTAGTAGCGTGTCAAGGCTAAAGTTGTGCATTATAAAATGGGCTTTGAACTTTTAAATTCAATGTTTTTAGCGCTAATTTATTGCAACATTTTAGCCTTGACACGCTAGTAGTAGCGTGTCAAGCTTAAAATAGTGCATTAGACGTAGGTTGGGTGGAGCGGAGCGCAACCCAACATATATCAGGATGTTGGGTTACGCAAAGCCTCCACCCAACCTACAATTTTTTTGCAACATTTTAGCCTTGACACGCTAGTAGGTTGGGTTGAACTTTAGTGTTACCCAACAAACCCTGCAATATGTTGGGTTTCGTTCCTCAAACGCCACTTGCTTCAAGTCGGCAGAGCCGCCCAACGCAGTGGCTCCCCAACCTACGCAGGTTAAGGTTTTTATGGCTAACCCAAGCGTATTGGGTTATATCATGTCCAGTTAATCAAGCTGAATAAAAAATGTTCGTAGTAAGGACTTTAGTCCTGGCTTTGGGGACTGAAGTCCCCACTACAAACTGTTTATCGTAAATTAAAGGGTTTAAGACCCCAACCATTACATGTAGCGCGGAGTCGGAGCCACTCCGCCTCCGATCCATTTCAGTCGGGGTTTAAATCGAACGTAGTTGCCACAACGCTCTTAACCTATCGCTTGGCACTTCTCTTCGTCTGAAATGTCTTTAATTTTGAATTTTGAATTTTGAATTTTGAATTGTTAATATGGGTAATTTATGTCAAAGCCAATTGCCTACTAAAACATAGGGTGCCCAGAAATATGGAGCTTTTTCCTTAGCAAAAACAGCTAATTGGGCACTTTGAAGTGCCTCGGCTTTATTCACCCCAGCTTTTAGGTGTCGATAGAACTCACTCATTATATCGGCGGTGGAACGATCATCTATTGACCATAATGTTGCTAGTGTACTGCGTACCCCCGCCCGCATAGCTATCCCAGCCAGTCCCAAAGCTGCTCGTTTGTCTCCCTCAGCAGTTTGACAAGCACTGAGGACGAGTAATTCAATGCCACTAAACCCGTCTTTGTCGCTAACTCGCAGTAAATTATCAAATTCCTTGACTTTAACCAGTTTATCCCAGGTGAGAATAAAGGTTTTTTCAGCATCAGAACTAAATTCACCGTGAGTTGCTAGGTGAACCACGGTAAAGGAAACTGTTTGCAACTTATTTTGCAGGTTTGTTTCGGTAAACTGTTGATTTAACAGTTCTTCACTATTGGATACCTCAGATTTGATTTCTTTTAATTCTCGTGGTACATTTTCCAATTGGGGAAATTCTTTGCCTTCAACTGGGCGTTTTTCGCTGACTCCGGCAGTTAAAGCATTTAGCTGTAACTGTCGCAAAGGTTTGGGATCAAGGAGTTGCAAACCTGGTGTCAAGGCGATCGCATATTTCTCTAGCAGATATTTCTTTTGCTGTTTGTCGTAGAGAACCGCCATCGGGATATTCCGCAACTCACCATCCAATACAAACACTAAGGTTTTTATCCCACTATTGACTAACTCTGTTTGTGCAGGTCGAATTAACCAATCATATATTTGTTGGGACTGCTGCTTAACCCGATCAGTCGCGGTGACATTTAGTAAGTTTTTCCTCAGTTGTGCTATTATGCTTTCCACATCATTTTGAGCTATTACAGTTTTGTAGTGGCGCAACTCTTGATTAGGCAATTTGAGGATAACGTCTAGGCGGTCTGGCAAAATAATTGGATAGATCACTGCTGCTCGTTGGTCTTTTTTGTCAACTACTGGGTCAAGTTCCTGCGTAGGATTTAAACAGGCTGACCGAAAGAAGTTATCCAGTTCTGCTAATTGCAGAGATTCAATTACATCACGAGCAAGCTTTAGATTGTCTTGATTGATACCCTCTTGTGGCGATAGCGATAGCGGCGCGTTAGCCTTTAGTAGAGAAGCGTCTCGTTGGTCTAGCTTCTCAAAGGGAACAGAAGCACTGCTGCCTTGGGGAGAACGCAACAACAATTCAACTAACTCTCGATACACCGGTTCAATATTTTCTCGGAAGGAAAACTGAACGTCTGGACTAATAGCTACTAAATCACCACGCAGAGATTGAAGGGTCTTATAGGCTACATTATAGGATGCGATCGCGCCTTTAATATCTCCCTTTTTTTTCAGTATGCGTCCCAGTTGCCATTGCCATTGATAAGCAATATCCGATGCATTAATACTTTGCGCTATGAATAAAGCTTTCTCGGTAAGCTCTTGAGCATCAGAAAACTGCCTGGTTTTTTCATACAACTCACCAAGGCTGCCCATAGCATAAGATTCTGCTCGCCGATCTTGCAAATTCTCTGCCTGCTTGATCGCGGTGGACAATTGCTGGGCAATGTTCAGCCATGAGAGGGTATCTATGCTAGTTTTTTCTTTTAATTGGGTGAGATTTTGGGCAAACTTAATCCGAGTATATACTGAGGTTCGACTGGGTGGTAAGTTGCTAATTTCCGACTGGATTTGAGACGACAATGCCAATGCATCTTGATCTTGCTTTTTCTCCAAAAGTAGACTAAGTAAATTGAGGTGAGCCTGAATGCGTGTGATGGAGGAAACAGATACAGCAGCAGCCTCCTGGTAGTATTGCGAAGCCGCTTCAGTGTCTTGCTGGGCGCGGGCTGTGTTGCCTAAACTGAGTTGAGCCTCTGCGATCGCTTTTGGAGATTGTACTCGCTTTGCTACTGCTAAACTTTTCCCCAATACCAACCGTGATACCTTTAAATCACCGACAACTCGGCGGACGTTGCCAAGACTACGCAGCCCTGTGGCTACAATAAGTGAGTCTGGAAGGCTGGTAAGGGTTTGCTGTACTTCGTTTAAAATTTTGTTAGCCTGAAGGTAAAGCCCTAAAGCTTGCAAAGCTTGTGCAGAGTTAATCCGGTTACGAGTTAATCTAGCCTTGTCGCCTATTTGCTGATAAATATCAGCCGCTTTTTGCCAGGTAGTTAAAGCCGTTTCTGCTTGCCCTTGTGCCAGTTGTAACTGTCCTTGCACATCTAGGGCTTGTGCAATAATTTGCGCTCGCTCACTGGAAGTGCCCGTATTTTCCCCTGACTGTAATAATTTTAAACTTTGGGCGTGAAGCGAAGCTATCGCATTGCGAATCGCTTCCTCAGCTTCTCCCCACAAGCCAAGTTGCTGATAAGCCAAGGAGAGATTACTCAGCGTCATCGCTTCTTGTAATCCATCTTTAGAGGTTTTAAACCCAGCAGCAGCCTGTTGCAAAACTTTGACCGCTTCAGTAAACTGTCCCGTGTCGTATAATATTTTGCCTTGTTCCACTACGCTTGCCGTTTGCGATGAGCCGCTTTTTGGAGGGAGTGGGGAGTGGAAAGTAGGGGATTGAGCATTCACCAGTTCCCTGTTTTCACTACTTCCTTGTTTTCCCCACTCCCCTTGCTCAGTCAAATTTTGCATGGCAGAGTAGACAGCAGGAGGTTTTGCCAAAACAGGGGATAAGGCTATGCATAGAAATGCAGTGAACAGCGCTAATAAAAAATGATTTGGCCATTTCATACGCAATTATTAAAACAGTTTTCTTTTTTTTGAACCACCGAAGTTATATAATAATGCCCGGTTAATTCGTTATGATTCTATAGTCATTGCACCCCACACGCCAGATGCTCCACTTGGGGAGGCCCTAAATCAGTTATCAGTACTGATAACTGTTCACTGTTCACTGTTAATCCCCTCCCCGATGCTTTGGCTACGGTGTACACACAAATCGGAAAAACTTCATCTACCAAAGATTTGCAGTGAAGCAGCGCTCTTGGTAGGGTTTCCCTCCGCAGGCGACTGCACCAAGCCGAACGCGAGTGCGTCTCCGATAGGAGAAGGGTTCGTTACGCTGGCGTGACAAAGCTAAATTCTTGCAATCATGGCGATCGCATTTGTTACCAGGGCTATTTCGTTCTAGACAGAAACCGCCCAGAACTGAAGTTCTTTGGCTTTTAGCTAAAGTCCGTTATAAACGGACTATAACCTTTTCTCAGTCGTCTTTAGACGACTTTCGCTATTAGATTCAGAATTCATTCTGAGGCGGACTAGATGAGAATGAAATAGCCCTGCATTTGTTACTTCGGCGAACGCATTTGTTGTTTCGGCGAACGCATTTGTTATTTCGGCGATCGCATTTGTTGTTTCGGCGATCGCATTTGTTGTTTCGGCGATCGCATTTGTTATATCGGCGATCGCATTTGTTGTTTCGGCGAACGCATTTGTTATATCGGCGATCGCATTTGTTATATCGGCGATCGCATTTGTTACTTCGGCGAACGCATTTGTTACTTCGGCGAACGCATTTGTTATAGGGTGGGTTCCCTCCTGCCTCCTGAATAATTCGTAATTTGTAATTCGTAATTAAAGAGGGTACACAGCAAGCACCATAATCTGTGATTTGGTGGTGCAACAATTCAGTGGAGGGTGCAAGCCCCTACTGATTGTAACTACGAATTACGTTAGCGACGCGCAAAGCGAGTCATCGAGCGTCATTATCAATTACGAATTATGTTGACTTTTGCCTTGCGGTACTAGCTTTCGGAAGTTTCCTGGGAGAACTTCTTATGGATAGTTCTAGTGGATTCCCCATCAGCACCTACCGTTATGAGATAGTCCATTAAACCATCTGAAAAGGGAAGACGTAGGTGGAAAGTACCATCGGGTTTGATTTTGATGGAATGGCCACCAATGTTTACGCTTGTATTTGGTTGGGTTGCTCCGTGAATAATTAACTCAGCATCTGTCACAAACCAAAAATCTTCGTGGGAACGATTGAAAACCCGAACATTAGGTGAACGGGCTATGAGTAACCAACTATCGCCATCGGCAATATAACCAATTTCAACCATGTAGTCGCGATCGCTGACGGGAATAGCCACAAAGCGATCGCGTGCTACCTCTTCACATTCATACTGCTGTACAAGCTGGGGATTTTGATAACTCAAGTCAATCCCAGTTACATCATACAGCCGCACTACCAATTGGGAACCGCCCTGTTGTCGCAGTGCTTCGTTCTGAGCCTTGGAAATGTGCCAAGAGACATAAGCCCATTTGGGAGTGCGGGGTGTGAGCAAAATACTGCTCTCTTCTTCTCTGCTCTCTTCTTCTACATCTACTAAACCAATAAGTGTTTCGCTTGTTAACGTTAAATCTTCAACGGTGGAATTTGTAGGAACAATAAGTGTTTCGCTTGTTAACGCTACATCTTCAACGGTGGAATCTGTAGGAACAATAAGTGTTTCGCTTGTTAACGTTAAATCTTCAACGGTGGGATCTGTAGACACTGGACTGAAGACACGAACGATCGCTGAACGGGCGATGAACAACCAGCGTAGTTTACCGCCGTAGGCATCGCCATCAGCAATATAGCCAATTTCAGCTATATAATCGCGATCGCTGATGGGAATTTCCACCAGGCGATCGTGTGCTGTCTCTTCACATTCATACTGCTGTACCAGATGGGGACTTTGATAACTCAAGTCAATCCCAGTTGTATCGTAAAGCCGCACTACCAATTGAGAGCCACCCTGTTGGCGCAGCGCTGCTTTCTTGGTTTCGGAAATCTCCCAAGAGACATGAGCCGATATAGAAGAAGTATATGGCGTGAGCAAAATACTGCTCTCTTCTTCTACATCTGGCAAGTTAATATCTGTTTCATCCGCAATCGCCACATCATTAATTATGGGATCTGGATGCACTGGACTGAAAACACGAACAATTGCTGAACGGGCGATGAACAACCAGTACTCGCCATAAGCGACATAGCCAATTTCGGCTATGTAATCGCGATCGCTGAGGGGAATTTCCACCAGGCGATCGTGTGCTGTCTCGTCACATTCGTACTCCTGTACCAGGTGAGGACTTTCATAACTCAAGTCAATCCCAGTTACATCGTAAAGCCGCACTACCAATTGAGAGCCACCCTGTTGATGCAGCGTTGCCTTCTTGAGTTCGGATATCTCCCAACTGACATGAGCCGATGTATAAGTATGTAGTGTGAGGACGATACTACTCTCTTCTTCTGCATCTATCAAATCAACACCTGTTTCGGCCGTGTAGGCATAGCCCGTCGTAGACATCGGCACATTTTCAACCGTAGTATCAGTTTCTCTTTGGGCATCTGATGCAGAAATGGTAGTCCAGCCTGCAATTCCTACACCTGCTGCTAAAGCCGCAGCACCCACTAAATCTGTGGAGTCAGTTTCAGCAATACCTTCCTCAACAGTAGGCTCTGCTTGAGATTCTGACTCTGGCAAATTGACAGTGGGTTCAGCTGCGTCTGCTACCACATTAAATACATCTTCTTCTAATAATTTTGGCAAATCGACCAGTGAGGATGTTTGTAACGCTGACGGTTCCACATCGGCTGCTACTTCGCCAGACTCTGGTAAGGCTAATTCATCTACTGAGTCTGTATCTTCAGTTGAGGTAATACTCTCTAGCCAGTTTAATTCTGCCTGAAGTTGTTCATCTATCTGATCTTGATTAATTTCTGTGTCCCAATATCCAAAATCAGATGTTATTTCTAGCACATCTGGTAATTCTGGTAGTGGGGCTGTCTCCTCAGATAAAGGCAGTTCCACATCAGATACCTCTTCTGGAATATTAGGCAGGTGAGGATATGAAGTATTTACTACAGCTGCTGGGGCTTCTATGTCCCATTCAATTTCATCAGAATCCCAGGCAATCTCATCAGAATCAGACTCAGGATTGTTCATCTCCGTATAATCACTTTGATTAACTGTCTCATCAATCGCATCTGCATCTGTTTCTTTGTTGGTCAAGACAGACCAGCTAGCCGCCCCGATGCCCGTTGATAAAGCCGTACCATTAGTTAAAGCTGCCGCTCCCAAGTTGTTATTTTCTGAGCCATTAGCTACGCCTGATGTTGTGTCTTCATAGGAATTAGAGGTGCCATTAGTTCGCTCCCCGACTAAATTTGATGTCCCTTGAGTAGCATTTTGGGTCAGGTCAGATTGTGTTTGAGCATAGATGTTGAAAGGAGTGCGATCAGGGCTTTCTTGCCCTTGGAACTGCGGCACTGGCTGCTCCTGGTGCATCGCTTCGTTAATAGAGGGAGATGTGCTGGCATTGAGTACTGCCATTTCTCCATCTTCTGTGCTGGGTGGACGAGGATCTGATTCTGGTAAGTTGTCTGTCTCAGTAGGCAATGGGCGTTTTCCCAGAACCCACCATAGGAACGCTCCAGCTACAGGAGCAAAAAACAAAGGTAGGAGCAACCAAAATGGTGTTTCCCTATTGACAATTGGAACTGGTTGTGCCGTAGCAGGAGCCACAAAAGGCTGTTCGGCAAATGCAGAACTAGTTGCACTAGGGGAAGGCGTAGCAGCAGATGTCGTTTGGACACCGGGGGAAGGCGTGACAGGTTGTAATACGCTGGTTGCGATCGCCTCTGCTTCTGCAGTTGTACCTTGTTTTACAGCGTTCTCTCCTGAGGTTGCAATAAAGCCGATAAATTCTACTATGCTTGAACTTGGATTTTTTTTGTAAACGTAAACTAAAGGTTGCGAGAAGGGATATTTTTCATCATCTGGTAAGGCTTGATCTAATTCCAGAACTCGCACACCGTTCAATTTTGACACCTGATTAGCTAACACATAGCTAATGCCATCTTTGCCCAGTTGTTTGATGATTTCTGCGGTATTATTTTCAGTTAGTTGGGTAGCATTGGCCCCTGTAGCAAATTTAGCAGTCTTGAAGGCTGGATAAGTCCGAAAAGTATTGCGAGTCTCACTCGTGTTAGGGTGATCAATTAACCGAATCTTCCCTGAAGGCCCTCCCAGTTGTGACCAATTTGTAATTTGTCCCCGGAAAATCCGGGCGAATTGCCTATTAGTCAAGTTTCCTTTAAAAGGATTATCTGCACCAACCACGATCGCAATCTTCTCACGGTGCAAGAGAAGTTGCTCTAATCCTTGGGCTTTTTCTGCTGGCGTCAACCCACGCCCCATTCCTGCTATGTCGATTTTGCCATCTAGCAAATCTTTCAGTGCCGTATCAGTACCGTTGGCAGCAACTTCAAGCTTTGCGCTGGGATACTGTTTTTCAAAATTTTCTTTCATGCTTTGGTTGATTGCAGCCAAGCTACTTGAACCATCAATCCTTACTGCCGTCCCATTCTGCACTGTTTGCGGCAGTGTAAAAGAAGGAGTTTCAGGTTTAGATTGTGCCAGCATGGGTTCTAACACCAGTAAATTTGCTGCCATAGGGGTTGTAGCTAAGGCAAGCCATAATACCAGTCTAATTATCGAAGTATCTTTTTTTTCTTGTTGCCACATAAGCCCCTTATTAAAGTAAAAAATAGAAAGCCTGCCAATCCTAAATCGCGATCTTTTTAAAGATTATGGAGGAGACGCGCTAATTATACATCTGAGTTATCTTTACTTCTAAGTTCCTTCAACGCACTTATATTGATTTATACTTCGCATTAGCTTGTGTAGCATGATAATTTATACTCTAATCCCTAGAGTCTGTTTACTATAAAATGTTCTAATTTAGATTGCAACTTATACTAAGGTGGTAGCTTATGGCCACAATTATGAATTATTGAATTACTAAAACTGGTAAAGTGTAGCAAATTCAATATTATTTAACAATTAGGACTTACGCAAAAAACCTCTCAAACTCTTATTCCTCCGTGTCGCGCCAGTTGCTTCAAGTCTCTTAACCGCAAGGGCGCACTGGCTTCTCTGCGTCCTCTGTGGTTCGATTTTCCGTTCCTTGTGCGTAAGTCCTGACAATATTATTTTCAGTAGTGCTGAGTACTGAGTCCTAATTGTTCAGTACTTACCAGAATCTACTGCATTTTTGAGATAACAATGACAATCTGGCTTATCAATCAATGACTCCACCAAGGCATTCAGGGCAGTAGCAGCTAAAGCGCCACCTCCCAAAGTCCCTGCAACTGTAATAAAAGGTATCTCTTGTTGCATCAGTTGTCGCTTGGCTGCGGGAGCATGGCTAAAGCCAATGGGCATTCCAATTATTAATGCGGGCTGAATTTTCTGGTTGGCAATCGCCTCACAAACCTCTACAAGTACTGAGGGAGCATAGCCAACCACCAGCACACAACCCTTACTTACTTGCTGTAATTTTTCTCGCCATTCTCGATGCTCCCAAAAGGCAACTTCTGCCTCTGTGGCGGTGGTAATATGGGGATTATCAATCAAGGTTTCAATGTGGCATCCCAAGTGAAGTAATCGGGTTTGATCTAAAGCAGCAGCAACCGTTTGGGTATCGACAACAATTTGACAACTTGAAGATAAAGCTTCTCGACTAGCTGCGATCGCACCTCGACTTAATTTGACAAAGGATACCAAACTCACATCGCCACAAGCCAAAACCAACTGAGAAATTAAGTGTTGTTCAATTTCCGAACGCTGAGACAAATCAGGTAGTAAGCGTTGTAGCGATTCTGAAAAAGCTTCTGAGTGCGTATGAATTTCGGCATCTAAGCCACTCCAGAGATTTTCCAATCCCCCCAATCCAGCTTGAGTTTCGACATCAAGTAACTTGAGTTGTGCCAAAACTTCCGCCTGCATAATTTGACAATGGCGATCACGCCCCAATAATCCTTCTAATGCTGATGCAGTTTGTCGCAGTTGAGAAATTTGTTGCATCACCGCCCGATATTGCTGCTGGAGTTGTCCCATCAAGTTAACAGTTGTATCGGCTTCTGGTTCCACCTCCAAAATATTGCGGATATGGTTTAGCTGAAACCCTTGCTGCTTGAGTGCTACAATCCGTTGCAAACGCAGAACATCTTTTTTGGTATAGAGACGGTAATTGCTAGGCGATCGCACTGGTTGCGGTAACAGTCCCAATTGATGGTAATGGCGCACCATGCGCGGAGTTAAACCGCCTCCTACTGCATCGGTGAGTTCTTTAATAGTTAAGCAACTAGCGTTCATTATTTATTCCAACAACGGCAGAATTCTTTGTAATTCTCCACAAGCCGCCTGGAGAGATGGCGGTGCATTTTCATCTAAACTCCCTTGAGAACACTGGTTTGCTAATTGTTCAACACCGGGTTTACAAATTGCCTCATTTTTAGGGAATTTTGGATATTTGGATTTTTCTCCTTCTTCTTCAACAACTTCTCCTGTTTGTAAATAATGTATCCAAGTTTCGATATTTCTTTTGGGTACGAAGATTGCTATTTTCTCATCAGGGTGACGAAGTTCCTGTGAATTTTCTATCAGTGCATTATCTAATTCTTTCAGTGTTGCCTTTACTGTCGCAGTATCTGCATCAATCAACACTACTAGCATTCCTGAACGATAGTTTTTTCTCCGGTATTCTTTAACCTCTGCTGCATAATGCTTTATAACAAACTGCTCTCCTGCACCTTTACCTTTTGGAGAAGTCCTAATTGTGATGTTTTTTGGATTTATATTAAAGCCTCGCTTCTTCAAAAAATGATATGCAAAAACTTGCTGTTGTAGATCCTCACACAAAATTACTATCTGTACTCTATTCTGGGTCATACAGCCAGCCCCGTGCAATCAGTTCTGAAATTGGTAATCCTGAATTTTCAGCTTCTTGATTACTAATTGGTTTTACTCGTACAGGTGCATTACTTTGACGCTCAAACCAATAACCTATAGGTGAAGCCAAAAGATAATTAATTAATACAGGATGCTGGGAGATTAGTAAAGCTTGTATTTTTCCGTCAATACAGAAATCATAAAGTTGAATTAGCCAAGGTTGAATTTCCGGCAGAGCTAAAAAATTCTCTGGCTCATCAATGCAAAGTGTATAATCTTCAGACTGAGTACAATAAAGAAGCGTATACAGGGCAATTAGCACTTTTTGTCCATCAGATAATTCACTCAAACGATAATCAATAATATTTTTTCTGTTTTCACCTGTTGCAAATCGCAATTTTAGAGTTATATATTTTTCGCCGAACTGTTCAAATTTAAAACTTACAAAACCTTCTAACACATTTTGTAGAATTTTCATAAGTTCAAAAACCTTTCCTTGATCTTGTGAAATATAACGATACCAGGAAACAAAATTTGTCATTTTAGAATTTAGACTTATTTCTTCCTTAATACTGCCATCACCCATAAGGCTGGGGATAATTTGTACAATAATGATTTGCTGCATTCGTTTTCTAAACCAAGCTAGCTTCGTACTATTAGTACCGACTGAAAATAACGATACCAGAGAACTCAAAACTGAAAATGCTGAAGAGAATGGAATTTTTGCTAATTCAGAAGTATCTTCTCGAAAAATTTGGACTTCATCTTCCTCAAATTTTATCAAAACTTGATTATTAAACCAGAGACGCTCATATTCAACATGACTCTTATCTTGATTATGTTTAATAGCCAATTCATATTTATAATTACCACCATTTCCAGCAATTTCTAGCTCAAAACGCTGATTTTGTAAAGTCTGCCAGCGAGTACAGTCAGTAGATTCAAAAATTTCTTCTAGGTTTTCACCACCACTTATAAAAATTTGAATTTTTCGTAAAACTTCAAAAACTGTTGATTTACCTGCTCCATTACCACCAAGAAACAGGTTAATCGAGTCAAAATTCATCTCGAAATTTACCAACCCGCGAAAGTTATCAATATAAATTCGCTTTAGCATAGATTTTTTCCTCCTAGTGCAATTTTAAAGCTAACAGTTAAATCGTCCCATTTACCCACATCCCGCTTTTGAAAAATGCTTCAAGAACACAGATAAAGATTTAACTTTGCGTACCTCTGCGCTTCCCTCAGCGCCCCTGGAGCGTTTCAAAATCATTATAAACCTTGACATTAACATCAATGTCAAGGTTTAGCGTGAGAGAGTCCTTGTTAATTCACTTTTCATGCTCTACCCACAGCGTTTTACCCAATTCACCAGAGAACACGCAGATACCGTAGCAGCCCTTTTGTGTGGCTTACTGTTATTTCTCGGATGGTTCGCCTTGCATCTCGGTTGGTTTGGATTGGCGTTACTGCTGCTACCTGCTGCTTATGTAATTGGTGGTTACGAAAGTGCGCGGGAAGGATTGACTACTCTCTTCAAAGAAAAAGAACTCGATGTAGATTTGCTGATGATTGTGGCGGCGATTGGTGCTGCTAGTCTCGGCTTATGGCGAAGAGAATATCATCTAATTATTGATGGGGCAATTTTGATTCTCATCTTTGCCATCAGTGGCGCACTAGAAGGCTATGCCATGCAGCGAACTGAGCGGAGTATCAGGAGTTTGATGAGTTTGACACCAGATACAGCACGGGTTTTGCTTCAGGGGAAGGAAGAGGAAATTCCTATCACTCAGCTAAAAGTCGGTGATGAGATTGTCGTCAAACCTGGAGAGCTAATTCCTACCGATGGGATAATTGTATCTGGTTACAGCACCCTCAATCAAGCTGCAATTACAGGCGAGTCTTTACCTGTAGAGAAAACAGTGGGCGAAGAAGTATTTGCTGGCACACTCAACGGCTATGGTGCATTGCAGATTAAGGTACACAAACCAGCCCAAAGCAGTTTGATTCAACGTGTGATTCGCTTGGTAGAACAAGCAAAGACTCAAGCTCCTCCTTCGCAAGAGTTTATTGATCGCTTTGAAAAAGTATATGCCAAAGTCATTGTAGTAGCCGGGATATTACTAGCAACTTTACCGCCATTCCTCTGGGGTTGGGATTGGGAAACGACGATTTATCGGGCGCTTACTTTCCTTGTGGTGGCTTCTCCCTGTGCGCTGATGGCTGCAATTATGCCCACGCTGCTTTCAGGAATCGCCAATGGTGCAAGACAGGGGATTTTGTTTAAGAATGGGGCGCAGTTGGAGAAGATTGGCAAAGTCCGAGCGATCGCATTTGATAAAACTGGTACTCTAACAACAGGACAGGTGCAGGTATTTCAGGTAATTTCAGCTAGTGAATACACTCAAACAGATGTATTAAAAGCCGCCGCTAGTGTAGAATCCTATTCAGAACATCCCATCGGTAAGGCAATTGTGCAGGCGGCTGGTGATTTGGATTGGATTGGTGCAGTTCAAGTACAAGCTATACCTGGACAGGGGATTGTGGGAATCGCCCAAGAACAACAGGTAATTGTGGGGAATGCTGTTTTTTTACAGCAGTATGTGACAAATTTACCTAAAGAGTTGCGAGAAATAGCTCAATCTTTAGAGCAAGAAGGTAAAACTGTGGTTTGGGTAGCGAAGAACCCCACCCCGCTTTTCGAGAGGGGAGGCGAGGTGATGGGTGTAATTGCGATCGCAGATGAAGTAAGATCGCAAGCAGCCGCAACCATTACCCGGTTAAAGAAACTGGGAGTTGAACAAATTGTCATGTTAACTGGGGATAATCAGGAAACTGCTCATAGTGTCGCCAAAGCAGTAGGAATTGATCGGGTATATGCTCAACTTTTACCAGAAGATAAGCTTGATGTTATCCGCCGTTTACAGCAACAATATCAAACAGTTGCAATGGTAGGCGATGGAATTAATGATGCACCAGCCCTAGCGCAAGCATCTGTAGGTATAGCGATGGGAGTATCTGGTAGCGATGTGGCATTGGAAACCGCAGATATAGTACTGATGGCAGACAGGTTAGAAAAAATTGCTGTAGCGATGCATTTGGGCAGGCGATCGCAAGCCATAGTAAAACAGAATATATTCGTAGCATTGGGTTTTATTATGTTGCTTTTGGTGGGCAACTTTTTGGGAAATATTAACTTACCCATTGGCGTGATTGGGCATGAAGGTTCTACAGTGTTAGTTACCCTCAGTGGACTAAGATTGCTGAAATAAAGCACTCTTCTCTCGTCTCTCTTTTCTCTGTGTCCTCTGCGCCTCTGCGGTTGGCTGAAGAAGACAGGAGACAGGAGGTAGAGGGCAGTATTCCTCTCTCTTTAACTGCCCTCAGTTTACATTTGCTCCCCCTGCTTCCCCTGCTCCTTCTGCTCCCTCATCTCCCGTCTTCAGCTAAAGCTTCCGACTACCTACTTGTTCAGGTGCAGGAGTGATGGGAGCGCCATTAGTTAGGTTGAGAATACCGGAAACAACAATTTTGTCTCCAGCTTTTAGTCCTTGGATAACTTGATAATTATTCCCCTCAATAACTCCCAATTTCACAGGTTTTTGTTGAGCTACTAGTTTAGGTGCTCCAGCTTTAGGGTTTTCTGCTGGTGCTTGAGCCACAAACACAAAAGTTTCCCCACCCAAGCGAGATATTGCTGTAACTGGAATTAAAATTCCTGGACGTTGGTTCCAAATCACTTTGGTTTGGACTGACTGGCGATTGATCAGTTGACTTCTAGAATTACCAAAGTTGGCTTTTACCAAAACTGTTTGCGAATCTGAACTGGCATTTGGAGAGATGAAATTCACCTTACCCCTTGCTGTGGGTTTGCCTTGGGCGTTCAGCATTTGCACTGGTAATCCCAAGCGCAGCTTTTTGGCTTCTTCTAAGGGAACGGAAATATTCAGTTCTAAAGAGTCGTTTCTAGTCAGTGTAGTGAGCTGGTCTGCTTTTTCCACATAATCTCCCACTTTTGTTGGAATATCACCAACAATGCCAGTGAAAGGTGCAAGGACTTTTGTGTATTGCACTTGAACTTGGGCTGCTTGGACTTGGGCAGCTGCTTGAGTTACTTGCGATCGCGCTTGGGCAATTTCTTCTGGGCGGGAACCATTTTCTAGTTGCCTTAAGTTTTGTTTCTGTTGTTCCAGGGCACCAGCTAGTTCATTGATACTAGAATTTCTGCTTTGGCGGAGTTGATCTAGGCGTTTCTGGGCTACCACAAGGGCAGCTTCAGCACTTTGCTGTTCTTTGACATATCCTTCTAAAGTATCTTGGGAAACTGCACCCTCTTTTCTCAATTGTGCGTATCGCTTGGCTCGTGACTGTGCTAGTTCCACATCAGATTTAGCTGACTGAATTTGAGCCTCAGCTTGAGCAATTTCTTCTGGTTGCGATCCCGATTGGGCATCTCTAAACCGAGCTTGGGCTTGGGCTAACTGCGCTCTGGCTTGGGCAACTTCTTCTTGTCGCGTACCCGCTTGGAGTTCAGCAAGACGTGCTTGGGCTTGTTCTAGTGCGCCTTTGGCTTGTGATAATTGAGCTTGGACATCATCACTTTGCAGGCTAATAATAACTTGCCCTTGTTGAACACGGTTACCCTCTTGGATGAAAATCTGGGTTACTCGTCCTTCAACCTGTGGCTTGATGATTGCCGAACGTGGAGCTTCTAAGGAGCCAATAAACTCTGAGCTTTCCTGCACAGTTTCAGTTTGCACAGTTGCTAGCTTGACGGGAATTGCCATAGGTTGACCAGCAGCAGGCCCGCCCGGTGGTGCATTGCTAGCATTATTAGTTTGCCACCAGCGCCAACCAAAACCAACACCTGCAATTAATAGGATGATTCCCAACAGCAGGGGCCAACGCCGCTTTTGAGGTGGCTTTGGCGATCGCTCTGGCAATGGTTGCGACTCTTGACTAGAATCGTTAACAGCAGGCTGTTCTGTTTCAATAGGTAGGGGAGAATCAGGGAACTCAGAATGGGACATATTCGGTTTCTCGTCTTGTGGATTTAGACTTGGGCAATCTACTCTTCGCTAAAAAAGCATTGTTGTGATGTTGGTGACAAATATATATTTAAGTATTTGGGCGATCGCTAACGTTGTCTAGCACCTGAAATAAATATCGTTCAGCACATTATGGCTATTTTGTACATTACTTAGCTCAAATCATTTTCAAAGTGTAATTTATAAAATTTTTTTTAGGTAGTATAAACCCAGTGCCTTAGCTGAAAGAGAAAACAGAGTTTATCTTGTTGCAGAAGAATCAACTGAACCTCCTACTTCCTGCAACGGCAAAGTGCTAATACCGCGCACAAATAAATTCACACAAGTTTCCCCCTAGCATTCACGACTGTACAAAGAGTGCGGTGGGGATATCGCTAAAACGCAAGATACCGTGAAGCAACATACCCGTGAAACTATCTACAGATGCTTTCAAATCTATATCTGAGGACACGGTGCCTTTCTCTTGATTCTTTTGCAAGTACACAACTAGCTGTTCGTGCAGCGATTTGTCAGTTTTGTATAAGATTAGACGGGCGGCTTGGGGATGTCGCTTCGCTTCCCCAATAAATGTCCCAATCAGGTCTTCATGCTCCTCTATCATCTGGTTGCAAAGCTTTGGATAATTCTTGAGGTCAATGTATAGGTCTTGAGTCCAGTCGTCGTGATAGGCTAAAGCTTCTGCCTGTAAAGCGATCGCTTCAGTAATCACAGCAGCTAGTAGTTGCTCTTTGGTCTGGAAATGACGAAATAAAGTTACCTCATTGACCGCAGCAACACGAGCAATTTCTCGCGTTGTCGCTCCAGTTAAACCTGCTGTTGCAAACACCTGAGTTGCTGCCTTGATCAAGCGTGCATGAGTTTGTGCCGTCCTTGATGCTAAGTTTTTCATGAGCGTTTGCAAGTGCTTGCATTATAACCACATAAAATATGAGATGAATATAAGTTACAGATGAGTTTATCGCTCTTAAGTAGTAGTGAATACTGATCTTAGGGAAGAGAAAAGTATGGAGCAATGCCAACTCTTGGAGAGGCTTGTCTGCGACACGCTCTTGCTAGCTTGCTTCGACCTAGGAGTACGCCAACGCTGTTAAGGGACTTCCAAATAAAAAAATGTTCCAAAACTCTCTCTATTTCTCCTCTCTCTGTGTCGCGCCAGTTGCTTCAAGTCGGGCATTGCCCGCCCAACGCACTGGCTTCTCTGTGTCTGGAGTGGTTCGTTTATTTAGATAATTTATTTCTTGGAAGTCCCTAACTCAGCTTTATTAAGTAACCTTGCAAGTTTCATCGAGTTATCCTCATCAATAACGACGCGCAATAAACCAGTATTCTCTAGAGTCCTATTTTTTAGCAGTCTCAACTTCCTACACTTAGGTCACCCGATCGGTTGATTTTCAACTCACCCGAATGGGTGATTTAATTTTTCCTAATTACGGTTTTGTCCTCCCAATCGCTTAATGTTCGCTAATTAAGAAAGCATCCCATTTTTGTAAAAAATCCCCAGTATCGAGCCATATCAACCATCCACAACTGATTTCTTGGAATTTAATTTCGGCAAGTTACCTAAAGTTGATTTTCGGTTAGCAACAATATGAGAAAGCAGCCCTTCATACCGATTAAGTGCTTGCTCCAAGGAATAGTTTTCTTCGGCAAACTGTCTTCCTGCGTTACCTAGCCTCGCCCCTAGAGTAGGATTAGCATATAAATCATGCACCGCAGCAGCCATTGCATCGGGTGATTCTGGCTCAACAATTATCCCACCACCACTGAGTTTGATTGCTTTTGCAGCAGTACCAGTAGCGGGAACTGAACCCACAATCGGGCGACCACTTGCCAATAGCAGTGGTATTTTTGAAGGCATATTAAACGAAATCACATTGCGCTTTTGCACAATCAACCCAACATCAGATGCTGCTAGCATTTCGGGTAGTTTTTCTCGTGGCTGCAACGGTAGCAGCAAAACATTATCTGCTCCATTTAAAAGACAATATTCCTGCAACCTTTGCAATGCTATTGATTCGCCAACGATAACAAAGACAATCTCCTTGATATGACGCAAACAAACTGCTGCTTCTATTACTGTTTCTAAACCTTGCGTTAGAGCAATGTTGCCCGAATAAAGTACTACAAATTTTCCATCAAGTTGATGGCTAGATATCCAGGAGTTATTCTGTTTTGGTAAAGGGTGGATAAAATTTACATCTACCCAATTGGGAATACAAACGATTTTATTAACAGGTACTCCCTTATTCACTAAATTCTCACGAAACCCATCGGCAATGACACTAATAGTGTGTGCAGATCGATATGCAAATTTTTCTAGGGCTGCAAGAGTTCGGATCATCCACTTGTTCTTCAATAGTCCGATACGTACCGCAGCGTCTGGTAGAATATCTTGCACATTTAGAACTACTGGGCAGTTGTATAACCAACCAAATATTGTTACTGGTAAAGTACCAAAAAGAGGCGGAACTGTTAATATAATCACATCGGGGCGTCTGCCTTTAAAGGCTTGGGGTAAGCTCGTGAAAACAAAGCTCAACTCCAGCAACAGCCGATCTAGGAGATTAGGTTTAGACTTAATTCGCAGGTAACTTCGTTGGATGGTGACGCCATTTGTTTGTTCAGTAACGTACCACTTACCCCGATACTCATCGTAAATTTTGCGCTGAGGATAGTTCGGCATTCCCGTAATCACGCGCACTTGGTGACCTCGTTTTACTAGTCCTTCTGCTAATTCAGTCATCAACGGAGCAATACCAATCGGCTCTGGATGATAGTTGTAGGAATAAATCAGAATGTGCATGAGCTATTTATGAATTTTGTGAAGACAGCCGGATATAATCGGATTTATTCCTTTAATAGTCAGTATGGGCTGCTACTTTTATTACTTATTTGAATTTATAAATTTACTTCATTAACATTGTGTTAAACATTGCTGATGAATTTTTTAGTGGTTTTTAAAAGAGGATTTTGGTACTGCATAAATCACTTAAAAATTAAAATATCACCTTGTGTAAACAGCTTAGGTTTTTAGAGGTCGTTTTAAAAGTTCCAGAAGCTATAATTTTCTGGTTCTGACTAAGATCAACAACAACGAAAACATCAGCTTTCAGTTATGTGCTAAAATGCTTCACTGTGTTCACGATGAGAGTAAAATACCCTTTTAAAACATCCTCTCCTAGACATAGTTTTTAGTTTCTGGTGATCATGACAATATTTGATCTGGTTGTTTCTGAACTAATGCCTAAATTTATACTTTGGGGATTCTACCATCATATTCAAGCTCGTGCATATAACCCGCATTACGCCCTTTAAACTGGCACATAGTGTTCACTTATTGCACAACTTTAAGTCGTGGGGAAATCGAAGTCATTAGTCACTAGTTATTAGTGCCAATGACTAATGATTAGATCGGCGGGCGCTTATCCCGGACACCCCTCTTGAAGGTATGGGATTCCCGCCGATTTTTGTTGATGACGAACCAATGAGGTTGAATGATAGCCGTACCAGTTCAGTGAACTAGTAGGGCTAGAATAGAGATTCAGTAAATTTGGCAAGCTTTCACTAGAAAGCCCTAATTTCTAGCAAGAGGCTTGCTTTTTCTTCAAAGATGAACCTACACCTAAGGCAGCAAATGCTAGCAAACCCAGCATAGAAGCAGGTTCAGGGACTTTGGATACCTGAATAGAACCAGAATTCTGATCTAGTGTTATTGACGTTCCCTGTTGATCTACATCCTGACGTAATCGCAAAGAGTCGCCAACCGTTCCAGAAAAGAAGTATTCTCCAATTACACCCGTTCCTCCTCCTACATTAAGGGGGCCAAACAATGTCTGAGTGGAAGTATCAAAGTTGAAAGCAAAGAAATCAGATTGTGACACTCCACCAGTAACGGTGTTATAAGTTCCCAGAGGATTATTAGATGGGTCTAAGAAGGAAACATTCAAGGATTCTAAAAAGTTGGTTGCTCCACTACCACTTTCTGAAATAATTGTAGGTGCTGTAGTTTCGTCGTAGCTAAATGAACCTATTGCTGAATAACCAGCATCACCTTGCCAGTTAAAGTTCAACTCAATAGCATTTGCTGGGTTGTTAGCAGCAGCAACAACACTAAAAGCAGCACTGGTTGCTGCGATCGCGGCGATTTTGCTGAAAATGTTTTTCATGATCATAACTCCAAAAATGATTAAAATGATGCAGATATCAGTGCATCAAACAAAACTAAGCTTACGATAGAAATATCTGTACGTAAATACCGCATAAAACTACGGTAGTAGATATAATGAATCAATGAAGATAAACACTTTTTTGTGAAGTTTGCTATAAAATACCGAGTTTATAGCGATGCCTTACGACAAGCCGCTTTGCGTCTACGCTCCTACCCTGCGGGAAGCCCTGACGCTCCTTTGTCGCTAACGCTACGCTATCGGGTTCGGGGGTGACGCTCCTAACGTCGCTAACGCGTAGCGATCGCAAGACGCTCGTTGCGCTAAGGCGTCTCCCCTTGGGAGAAGACTCGCTCATAGCGTTGCCATGCCGTTGGCGCAGCCTAAGAAGAGAAGGCTTTACGCTGCGCTAACGACGGGAACCGCCAGACGCTCGCGGACTCGCTAACGCTACGCTATCGCTTTTAGCGTCTCCCGTTGGGAGAAGACTGCGACCCCCTCATCGCTTTGCGTCTATGTATGCAATACTCTCACCTAACTTCCATTCCTCTCTCCTAAAAGGCTAAGGTGTACACACATCTCTGTACAAAAAATCGTTATAGATTCCCCTAAATCCACGCCACTTGCTTCACTTGGGGAGACCCCAAGACCGCAGTGGCTCCCCGATAAATTGGGAGGATCAAAAGTTGATAAAGCAATGTTAGAAGACTTGTGTGTACACCGTAGCCAATGCTACAAGACTTGGGGCTGTTCTTGTTAAGTCTGTAGGAATAATCGGGATGGGAGGTTTTTCTGAGCAATTCGCTGGCTGTTAACTTTGTTAGATGAGACGGTATTGCCTTTGAACTAGAAAGTCCTAATTTCTAGCAAGAGGCTTGCTTTTTCTTCAAAGTTGAAGCTACACCCAACCCAGTAAATGCCAGTAAACCCAACAGAGAAGCAGGTTCAGGGACTTTCGATACCTGAATAGAACCAGAATTTTGATCTAATGTTCTAAATAATGACTGCTGATCGATATCCTGACGTAAGAACAAAGAGTCGCCAACCGTTCCCTGGAAGAAATATTCTCCAATTACACCCGTTCCTCCTGCTATATCAAAGGGGCCAAACAATGTCTGAGTGGAAGTATCAAAGTTGAAAGCAAAGAAATCAGATTGTGACACTCCACCAGTAACGGTGTTATAAGTTCCCAGAGGATTATTAGATGGGTCTAAGAAGGAGACATTCAAGGACTGTAAAAAGTTGGTTGCTCCACTACCACTTTCTGAAATGATTGTAGGTGCTGTAGTTTCGTCGTAGCTAAATGAACCTATTGCTGAATAACCAGCATCACCTTGCCAGTTAAAGTTCAACTCAATAGCATTTGCTGGGTTGTTAGCAGCAGCAACAACACTAAAAGCAGCACTGGTTGCTGCGATCGCGGCGATTTTGCTGAAAATGTTTTTCATGATCATAACTCCAAAATTTGTTGAAATAATGCAAATATCAATGCATTAAACAAAACTAAGCTTACGATAGAAATATATATACGTAAATACCGCATAAAAATACAGTAGCAAATGTAATGAATTAATGAAGTTAAACACTTTTTTTGTGAAGTTTTGCATAAAATGCCAAGTTTATCTAAGTTAAAAATTTACGCAAAACATCCAAACTCTAGTAAAATGTGACGGGAGTTTGCCTAATTTCAACAAGTCGCTTCAGCAACTTGTTGTCTGGTTAATTGAAATGGCACAAGAAGCTCGGAATACAATTATGCGTGACTTTTAAGAGTCAGTTGCTGAACAAGTCGGCATCGTAAGGGCGCAGTGGCTCAAGATTGACTTTTGACTTCCGCCTTGCAGTACTAGTTACCTAAAAATCACGAGCGATCGCCTGAGAATAACTGATAAAGTTGAGCTACGCAAAGTTGAAAACAGTGTTATATGCCTGCGTTTCTATTAGAAGTTGGTACAGAAGAACTACCTGCAAGTTTTCTCAGTGATGCTTTAGTGCAATGGCAGGAGCGCATTCCCCAAAGCCTGGAAGCAAACAGCCTCAAGGGCGAAAGTGTCCAGGTGTACGGTACTCCCCGGCGTCTGGCGGTAGTGATTAAAGGTCTACCATCCCAGCAAGCAGACCGAGAAGAAGAAATTAAAGGGCCCCCCGCTCAAGCCGCCTTTAAAGATGGTCAGCCTACTGCTGCTGCTATCGGCTTTGCCAAAAAGCAAGGCATGGAAATGGACGCGCTGTTCCTTCGCCCCACTGACAAAGGGGAATTTGTCTTTGTGCAAAAAAGAATTCCCGGTCGTCTTGTGGCGGAAATTTTGACAGAACTTATTCCCCAGTGGATTTGGGGTTTAGAAGGTAAGCGGTTGATGCGTTGGGGAAATGGAGATGCGAGGTTTTCCCGACCAATTCGCTGGCTGGTAGCTTTGTTAGATGATACGGTGCTACCTCTAGAATTAGTGAATGGTTCTAAAACGATTCAGAGCGATCGCGTTTCTCAAGGTCATCGGGTCTTACATCCTGAACCTGTGACAATTGCCCAAGCTACTGATTATCTTACCGCCCTCAAGTCTGCCTATGTCACCGTTGACCCAGAAGAACGGGCAAATATTATCAAAGAGCAAGTAAAGGCAGTAGCAGAGAATTTAGGCGGATATACGGTAATTTACCCCGATTTGTTAGAGGAAGTAACCAATCTTGTAGAATATCCTTCTACAGTTGTCGGTAAATTTGAACCAGAATTTTTGGAATTACCAACTGAGGTAATTACTGAAGTAATGGTTACTCATCAGCGTTATTTCCCTGTATTCAAACCAGATAGTTCTGAAAAAGAATTATTGCCGAATTTTATCACCATTTCTAACGCTGATCCTAATAAATCAGATATTGTTGCTGTTGGGAATGAAAGGGTAATTCGTGCCAGACTAGCTGATGGCAGATTCTTCTACGAAGCTGATTTAACTAAGCCAATAGATAGCTTTTTACCACAATTAGAAAAAGTCACTTTCCAAGAAGAATTGGGTTCGGTGCGTACCAAGGTAGATAGAGTAGTCAAAATTGCCGAGCAAATAAGCACCCAATTAGAATTAGCGGAAAATCAAAACCAAAAAATCCAACGTGCTGCTTTATTATGTAAAGCAGATTTGGTTACTCAAATGGTGTATGAATTCCCCGAATTGCAAGGCATTATGGGAGAAAAATATGCCTTAGCCAGTGGTGAAGATGCCGAAGTAGCAAAGGCAATTTATCAACATTATTTGCCAACGGGAGCAGGTAATAATTTTCCCGAAACCCTCACAGGTCAAATCGTCGGTTTGGCAGATAGATTAGATACTTTAGTAAGTATCTTTGGTTTAGGTTTAATTCCCTCTGGCTCGTCTGATCCCTTTGCCTTGCGCCGTGCTGCTAATGCTGTAGTTAAAATTACTTGGTTTTATAATTTGCCGATAAATTTAGATGATTTATTGGCGCAAATAGCCACAGATTTTGCAGCGAAATATCACAAAGATCAGGCATTATTAACCGCAGCGTTACAAGAGTTTTTCTTACAACGCATCCGCACTTTACTACAAGAAGAAAAGATTGACTACGACTTGGTAAATGCAGTTTTGGGAGAAAATGACCCAGAATACACAGAACGGGCGTTAAAAGATTTATTGGATGTACGCGATCGCGCCTTATACTTACAACAAATCCGCAACGACAGTACCTTAGATAACATCTACGAAACTGTTAACCGTTCCACACGATTAGCCGCTCAAGGTGATTTGGATACAAAACAGCTAGAACCGACAACTGTAGTCCGTCAAGAACTATTCCAAAAGCTATCTGAGACAGCTTTGTATAATGCCTTAATCGAATCAGTACCGCTTACCTGGGCAGCACAACAGACACGAAATTATCAATTGTTAGTAGCAGCACTAGCAAAAATTGCTCCTACAGTTAGTAATTTCTTTGATGGCCCAGATAGCGTATTAGTTATGGAC
The DNA here is from genome assembly GCF_020829645.1 of Nostoc mirabile CHAB5784. Classification (GTDB taxonomy): domain Bacteria; phylum Cyanobacteriota; class Cyanobacteriia; order Cyanobacteriales; family Nostocaceae; genus Nostoc; species Nostoc mirabile. The sequence goes on from NZ_JAIVFS010000056.1 coordinate 33,993, forward strand.
TCCGATCCAGAAGTTAAACGTAATCGATTGCACTTACTTGGATTAGTTCGCAATCATGCCCGTGTTTTAGCTGACTTTGGTGCGATCGTCAAAAATCTGTAGCGTAGGTCAACAAAAAGTTGTGTAATTTTTGCCAATAGACGCTACTATAGGGAGTGCTTAACCAGGGACACTCTGCTGCAATCTATGTCCAGAGCTACTGTAATTGGATTGGGAAAGTCCGGTGTTGCTGCGGCGAGATTGTTGAAACGGGAAGGTTGGGAGGTAGAGCTAAGTGATAGCAACACCTCCGAAACCCTCCTACAACAACAACAAGAACTCGCTGCCGAGCAAATAACCGTAAAACTAGGCCAATCCCTAGAATTGAATGGTGCTAATTTACCCCAATTAATAGTCGTTAGTCCTGGCGTACCTTGGGATATTCCCGTATTAATTAAGGCACGCCAATTAGGTATTGAAACCATTGGGGAAATGGAACTCGCTTGGCGAAATTTGCAATCGCTACCTTGGGTAGGAATTACTGGTACTAACGGCAAAACTACTACTACAGCTTTAATTGCTGCCATTTTCCACGCAGCAGGCTTAAATGCACCCGCCTGCGGTAATATTGGCTACGCCGCTTGTGATGTTGCCCCATCTTGGAAGGGGAGAGGGGCAGGGAGTAGGGAGCAGGGAGCAGGGGGAGCATTTGATAATTCCTCACTTTTAACTCCTGTACAGACGCGATTAATCGCGTCTCTAACTCCTAACTCTTCACTCGATTGGGTGATTGCGGAAATTAGCAGCTATCAAATAGAGTCTTCGATTTCTCTTGCACCACGTATCGGTGTTTGGACGACTTTCACACCGGATCATCTTAGTCGCCATAAAACTTTAGAGAACTATTACAATATCAAAGCAAAGCTGTTGCGTCAGTCCGAGTTGCAAGTATTTAATGGCGATGATGCCTACTTGAGGCAGCAAGGTTTAAGTGCTTGGCCTGATGCCTATTGGACAAGTGTGAGAGGAAAAGATTTCCTGATTAGCGAAAAAGGCTTTTACATCGAGGACGACTGGGTTGTGGAAAAATTGACTGCAACCTCTGCACCAGAACCGATTGTGAAAGTCTCTACTTTGCGGATGGTGGGAGAACATAACCAACAAAATCTCTTGATGGCAGTAGCAACGGCACGGTTAGCGGGAATTAATCGTGATGCGATCGCACGTGCTATTGTTGAATTCCCCGGTGTTGCTCATCGTTTGGAGCATATCTGCACTTGGGAAGGTATTGATTTCATTAACGATAGCAAAGCTACTAACTACGATGCTGCCGAAGTTGGTTTAGCATCCGTTAACAGTCCAGCGATTTTAATTGCTGGTGGAGAAGCTAAAGCAGGTGATGATACTGGCTGGCTAGCACAAATTCAAACCAAAGCTGCTGCTGTGTTATTGATTGGCTCTGCTGCACCCACATTTGCCCAACGTCTCCAAGAGGTAAGGTATTATTCATACCATATTGTGGAAACTATGGAAAGGGCAGTTCCTAGAGCGGCAGAATTAGCTAAGGAATATGAAGCGCATGTAGTGTTGCTATCTCCAGCTTGTGCGAGTTTCGACCAGTACCCGAATTTTGAGGTGCGGGGCGATCGTTTCCGTCAGTTGTGCCTTGCTTGGCAGAGAGGCTGGAAATATACCAGAAGAGAAATTTTAGATGCTGAAAATTCTAGTCAAGAGTCCATAGTTTAAAGTCGATAAGTATTGTTTGTCAACAAATCTCTTGTGGGGTAAACGCTGCGTTATATCAAGTTCGGGTGATTACTTATAATAAAATCTATCAATGTAGGTTGGTAGCGACTGTTTTAAAAGTCAAGTGTAGGCGTAGCCCGTCGTAGACATCACTTTGTTTGTGGAGATTTATGAAAGCGATGCCTAGGGCGGGCTATTCGGCGTCGCACCTGTGTACTTGATCGCGGTGCGACAAAGTTTGAAGTACCTCAAAACGACTTTGAAGTACTTCAACACGACTTTGAAGTACCTCAAAACGACTTTGAAGTACCTCAAAACGACTTTGAAGTACCTCAACACGACTTTGAAGTACTTCAACACGACTTTGAAGTACCTCAAAACGACTTTGAAGTACCTCAAAACGACTTTGAAGTACCTCAAAACGACTTTGAAGTACCTCAAAACGACTTTGAAGTACCTCAACACGACTTTTAAGTACTTCAACACGACTTCGAGGTATCTGTTGCTTATATAGCAGTCCTAAATTATTCGTGAGAATTTGAGATCGTTTTAACCCCCCTGTAGTCCCCCCTTTTGAAGCTACGGTGTACACACAAGTGCTGTCCACATACGTTTCAACTCTTTTACCCACATTTTTGTCAGAGTTAAACTGTCTACACTTACCGACATCCCGCCCAGAACTAAAGTTCAGGGCTAATAGTAATAGCTGAAGTCCACTTAAGTGGACTGAATAATCAATTTAGTCCACTTAAGTGGACTTCAGCTATGAGACTCGGAATTCATTCCGAGGCGGGATAGAAACGCAGTGCAAGATTTATTAATAAAGATATGGCTGCGACAAGACTTGTGTGTACACCGTAGCCTTTTGAAGGGGGGACGGCTCAGACATTGAGATCAAAAGTGTGATGCCTGCTCTGGGCTACGCCATCACCTGATATTACAAGGTACTGAACATCATTTAAATAACTTTATTCCCGAATTTTTAGCTGATCAAACAACAAAACATCAGCGAATTTATCGGACTTTACAGTTATTGCTCACAAGGCTGTTCCCTCGCGCCCTGCCAGAAGTGAAGCACGAGTCCGTAAACTCGTCCAAAAATTTACCCCGTCAGGACCAAACCCCGGCATGAATTAATTACAAAAGCAATTGCAAACTGCTTAAAACACAAGTGTTTCCGCTTTTATTAGTGCCATTCCGGCAAGACCGAAATTGTTTCTTGATTATCCAACAATGTTTGTGTTCTTAAAACATTCTTCCCATAATAACTAGCTACTTTTTGCAACTTGCCAACTTGTTTAAATCTTAACGCCTTAGCCATTTCTCTATTGGGAAAAATATTATTTTTCAAATCTTGAGTGATTTTTTTAGCATGTCCAAAAGGCGCAATAAAATCTATGAAAAATAAATTATCGCCAGATGTCCAGTCTTCGAGTTTTAATAACATTGAACCATCGGTATATTTTTTTTCTATTTCGTCACTGAAATAAGCCCAAGAAACAAAACCAACTGGTGTATTATCACTTCGATATATTCTAAATTGATTAAGGCGTAAAGCTGGAATAATAATGTTAGTAATGTCACATATTCTAAAATGTTTATGAATTGATGAATTCATCATTAAAGTTGTTATTTCACCAATAAGCTGGAACTTTTCTTTAGTAGGTAATTTATCAATCATTACTACTCTCCTTATAGAGGCTTTGATAAAACTTCTAACTATACCGTTTTAGCAGTTACCTGCCAAGATGGTTATGTTGCAAAAAAAATAGATAAATACCAGATGTAGGAGTTCCGCAATTGCAACACAACCATAATTCGTGCTTTCTCTAAGCAATGACGAAAATGTCATTGTTGTTCAGGGGAAGGTTAGTAGAAAGTTGAGCTACCTGCGATTGCCCAGTCGCACCTGTACCATCTACATCAAAGAAAAAAGCACCAGTATTGCTATTGTAAATGAAGCGATCGCTTGCATCACCCGCTACGGCACCTAGTCGGAACTCTGCCGCCGTTATCGCAGCCCCGACAGTCAGTCCACCGCCGAAACCAGCAGCAGAAACATAAATAATATCATCAATCACTGAGAAGTCTGTTATGATGTCAATTCCTTCTGTTTTGCTATTGAAGATAAAACTATCATTACCTGTACCACCAGTCATGGAGTTGCTGCCAATACCACCGTCAAGACTGTCATTGCCTCCGTAGCCGTTAAGGTTATCGTTTCCTGCATTACCAAATAGCTGATTGTCTAAGTTGTTACCACTAATAGTGTTGTCGAGGTTGTTGCCGCCACCATCAGTGGCACTACCAAACAAAACTAAGTTTTCCACGTTGGCAGGATTTATCCATTTGCCAGCGCCAGAAAAATAGACAGTATCCGTGCCTTCATTAACTAGCTCTGCAACTGTGTC
>NZ_JAIVFS010000056.1:38224-53836 GCF_020829645.1 Nostoc mirabile CHAB5784
ACGTTGGCAGGATTTATCCATTTGCCAGCGCCAGAATAATAAACAGTATCCGTGCCTTCATTAATTAGCTCTGCAACTGTGTCACTAGTGGTGTCAGCATAGTAAATGTCGTTGCCTAAGCCACCAGTTATGGAGTCGTTACCTAATCCTCCGTCGAGAATATCGTTGCCAATACCACCGTCAAGAGTGTCATTGCCATTATTACCAGATAATTGGTTATCTTGGTTGTCACCAACAATGGAGTCATTTGCATTTGTGCCAATGACATTATCAAAGTTGACTGGAGTAAATGACAATGTTCCTAAGGCAGGAACGTTATTGGCAGCCAAACTCTGGGTTTGCAGGTTAACGGTGATAAATACCCCAGGCAAAGATTGGGATGTATCTATGGTGTTGTTGGCAACATTAGCATTAGCAATAATCTTTTCTACTTTAAAAAGTTGGTCTTCCCCCAATCCCTCAGCTTTTTGAATGGTTCCAACACCTGACAAGGTAATGGTTTGACCTAGTTGACTGTAATCTGCGGTATCAATGCCATCTCCACCATTAATGATGTCGTTACCCTGACTGCCTTTGAAGGTGTCAGTACCTGCGCCCCCATTAAGAGTATCGTTGCCAGCATCCCCATTGAGGGTATCATCGGTGTCAAGAGCGTTGAGAATGTCGTTACCGCCGAATCCGTTGATAATATCAGGAAGATCGGCGATAATTAGACCTGAAGGAAAAATGAAAGGATCAACGATACCATTGAGGATGTTATTGAAATTGTTGCCGTTGATAGTTGCCATAATAAGTCTCTTTAAAGTTAGAAGGTAAAGGTTAAGAAATTACCTCGTTATTTCCTTAAGAGCAAACGAGGAAGAAAAATAAAGAGACAGCTGAATCCTAGCCGATTTAAGCAGGTTTTGATGTCAAGTCTGAAGATTTTAGAAGCACTGCATATATCGATTATCGATGATGTTGACATCAAAATTTTGCCAGCAGTCATGTTTTATCTTTATGCTTTATATCTTCGCTTGTTATAAGAACAGGCTGCTACGGAAGAAGCAAATTTTCTCGTATTCAACTGTATGTATCTTGAGACATTTGTACTCTATCAAGAATCAAAAGGTCATAGTAGTACCCTTGGGGGTACTGTTTTTACTTACAGCAGTTTTCAATTGAGTGGATTACAAATCTAGTAAACTAGAAATGCAGTAAAAATACTCGCTCGTAAATGCCTGCCGCCGACTCGAAGGATCTAGGCCAACGTGTGGTTGATGCTTATAAAGTAAAGCTTGGGTCGTAACGACAACGAACTGATCGCTTTTAAGTGAGCTTATCGTTTGTTCAATGAAAACTGCTGTAAGGTGAGTTGTTGGAGCAGAGGCAACATTTTCTTACAAACCAATGGAGATTTCTATTGTGGTCGCCAGAAGCGATCGCTTCAACATGAAACGCCCCAACGGTGAAGATTTAACGCAGCTTAATCAAACCGTTGGGCAGTTGAGTTTTTAGTTATGCGTGTGATAGTTTAGAAATAAATTGGCTCGAAAACACATCAAGGTAACTCGCCAGCGTCAAGACTTTGGTGTAAAAATAGCAAGGTGTGTGATGATGTCTAGCGACCTCGTGGTGTATGAAGATTTGAAAGTGCAAAATATGGTAAGTCAAGCGCAGTTTTGTCAAAAAAGATACTTTTGTAAGCGGCGTGTTGATTTTTATCTCTCTTCAGAATCTCCAGATTTCTAAAGTGAATAATCAAGCTTTTCCAGAGCTACATTCCCTCTCTCCCAGATAAAATTTATATATGAACGCTACACAAGAAAAACTAAAAGTTCAGCTTGAGCAGGCAATAGTTGCGGCTTTTGGCGCTGACTTTGCTGGAGTAGATCCAATTTTGGTTTCTGCTAGTAATCCTAAATTTGGTGATTATCAGGCGAATGTGGCTTTATCCCTGAGTAAAAAGAAAGGATTGCAACCAAGAGCGATCACAGGTGCGATCGTTGAAAAATTAGATGTATCCGAAATCTGCGAACCGCCAGAAATCGCTGGGCCAGGATTTATCAATCTGAAACTGAAAACGGCCTACCTGGAAGCACAACTGAATGATATACAAGCTGATCCCCGGTTGGGAGTTCCAGCCGCAAAAACGCCTAAGCGGGAAATTGTGGATTTTTCCAGTCCGAATATTGCTAAAGAAATGCACGTCGGACACTTGCGTTCTACGATTATTGGTGATTCCATCGCCCGGATTTTAGAATTTCAAGGACACGATGTTTTACGGTTAAATCATGTAGGCGATTGGGGTACGCAGTTTGGCATGTTAATCGCCTATCTGCGGGAAGTTTACCCAGACGCGCTTACCACCGCTAATGCTTTAGATATTGGTGATTTAGTCTCTTTTTACCGCAAAGCCAAACAACGCTTTGATACAGATGCAGCTTTTCAAGAGACAGCGCGGCAAGAAGTTGTTAGATTACAAGCAGGTGCAGAGGATACACTTCATGCTTGGAAACTGCTGTGTGAACAATCACGGCAGGAGTTTCAAATAATTTATGAGTTGCTGGATATCAAGTTAACTGAACGTGGGGAATCTTTCTATAACCCTTTACTATTTGGCGTTGTGGAAGATTTAGAAAAATCTGGCTTACTCGTAGAAAACCAGGGTGCAAAATGCGTTTTTTTGGAAGGGTTTACAAATAGAGAAGGTGAACCTTTACCCTTAATTGTGCAGAAATCAGATGGCGGCTATAACTACGCTACAACTGATTTAGCATCCCTCCGCTACCGGATTCAGCAGGATGAAGCAAAACGCATAATTTATGTAACAGATGCTGGACAAGGAAACCACTTTGCCCAATTTTTCCAAGTAGCACGCAAAGCCGGATGGATTCCCGATGATGTGGAATTAGTGCATGTTCCCTTTGGGTTGGTGTTAGGAGAAGATGGGAAGAAATTCAGAACTCGTTCTGGGGATACTGTGCGGTTACGGGATTTATTAGATGAAGCTGTTTCTCGTGCCTATGCTGACCTCAAAACAAGATTACAAGAAGAAGAACGCCAAGAAACTGAAGAATTTATTAATGAAGTTGCTAGGGTAGTTGGGATCAGTGCAGTTAAATATGCAGACTTAAGCCAAAACCGCACCAGTAACTACATTTTCAGCTACGACAAAATGCTGGATTTCAAAGGTAATACTGCCCCCTATATGTTGTATGCTTATGCGCGGATTCAGGGAATTAGCCGCAAGGGTGATATTAACTTTAAGGAGTTGGGAAACAATGCTGTTTTGTTAGAGCATGAAACAGAATTAGCTCTGGCAAAATATTTACTTCAACTGGATGAAGTTATTAGTAGTGTAGAGCAAGACTTGCTACCCAATCGTTTATGTGAGTATTTGTATGAACTGAGTAAAAAATTTAATCAGTTTTATGACCGTAATCAGGGAGTTCAGGTTTTGGAGGCACAGGAACCGCAGCGAACATCACGCTTGATTCTGTGTGATTTGACTGCTAGAACTCTGAAGTTGGGATTAGAGTTGTTGGGAATTGAGGTATTGGAGAGGATGTAAGACTAATTCGTAATTCGTAATTCGTAATTCGTAATTGGTGGAGTTGGAAGAGAGCGTTTTGTTGGAGGCGATCGCAAATGGTACGGACATCATCTAAAAACATAACTTTGGCAGAGTTTTTTATTTTACCAGAAACGAAACCCGCTAGTGAATACATCGATGGTGAAATTATTCAAAAACCAATGGCACAGGGGAAGCACAGTATAATTCAAGGTGAAATGGTTAGCACTGTCAACTTAACGGTCAAGCCTAAGCGAATTGCTCGTGCTTTTCCAGAATTGCGGTGTACTTTTGGTGGAAGGTCAATAGTGCCAGATGTTTCTGTATTTACTTGGCAAAGAATTCCTCGTGATGAAAATGGTGAAGTTGCCAACGTATTCCAAGCAGCTCCCGATTGGACTATCGAGATTCTATCGCCTGACCAAAGGCAAACAAAAGTTACAAAAAATATTCTGCATTGCCTGAATTATGAAACACAAATGGGTTGGCTGATTGATCCGGAAGAACAAACGGTATTCGTGTACATCCGCAATCAACAGCCAATCATGTTGGATGAACTAGAAGCTTTACTCCCTGTGCCAGATTTTGCAAGTGAGTTGAGGCTGACGGTGGGAGATTTATTTGGTTGGCTGTTGGAGTAAACCAAATCCTGACGAATTGAATAAGGAAATACACCAAGTGCAACAGGTTTTATGGGTAGGAATCGGTTGTAAACGGGGAACCTCATGGCAGTTGATTGATTGGGCAATTGAGCAAATATTTCGAGATAATCAACTTTTTCAAAGTGCGATCGCAGGGATTGCTACCATTGACACTAAAGCCTCGGAAGTTGGTTTAGTAGAACTTTGTAACCTACGCAATTTGCCTCTAAAAACCTTTTCTGCCCAAATCCTTCGCTCTGTCTGTGTTCCCAACCCTGCCATAATTACCGACCACAAAGTAGGTACACCTAGCGTAGCAGAGGCAGCTGCTATTCTTGCAGCTACTAAAACCCCATTGTTGACTGCTTCCCCTTTTACCAGCGCAGAAGCATTGGGAGTGAGATTCTTAGTTCCTAAACAAATTTTCCAGCCACAAGGGCAAACAGGAGCGGTAACGCTAGCTGTTGCCCAAGCCTCAAATATTATTAGTCATTAGTCATTAGTCATTAGTCATTAGTCATTAGCTAAAGTAACGGCGTTGCTGAATTCAGGTATGAAAATGATTTTGCGTGATTTCAAAACTTTTGTAGAGACTAGCAATTGCAACGTCTCTACACCCAGATTCATACATTTAATCAGCAACGCCAAAGTAACACTAGTACAGCACGGCGTAAATAAACTTTCTAGTCAACAACTCTCAAAAAATAGTTAATTATGCTAGATACAATAGCTAGCACAATTGAACCTAACAAAGCAGGTAAAAAGCCTTGAATCTCAAAACCAGTACCAGGAGTTAGTCCACTTGCCAGCCAAAGAGTTAAGGCGTTGATTACAAATGTAAATAAACCAAAGGTGAGTAAGGTAATCGGAAATGTCAAAAGACGCAAAATTGGTCTGATAAAGGCATTAACTAGCCCGATAACCCCTGCGGCAACAAGGGCTACAACAAAATTATTGACAATGAAGCCATCAACGATTTTAGAAGTTATCAATAACGCCACCGCAGTACCGAGCCAAGTTAATAAAAAGTGTTGCATAAGTTTTTTTAGATAAATTAGCAGTAAGTTTAATTAATTTCACTATTGCCAGTTGTGATCTTTAACACGATTAGGTGTCATTGTGCTTGACTCTTAAAGTTGCCATCATCTTTTCTCAGCCCAAAAGCAATGTAATTTTTCAGTGCTGGCATAGAGAGATACTTCTAATCGGTGTATCTTTATCGTATTGCAGGATGTACCGGATTAAATTCATAAAAAATGGTGTGAAGCGCAAAACCCCTACAGAGGTTTCTCGAAGTTGAAAAACCTCTGTACCTTGGGATTTCCAAAAAATAAGTTATCAGAACTTCGGAGCATTTTACCTGCGCCTTTGGTTACACGCAAAGGAGACGCTAGCTATGCTCATACTATGCCTAACGCCGCAAAAGAACCTCCCAGGTAGAGCCACCAACTACACCGTCAGCTTCTAAACCATAGCGCTTTTGTGCAGCTTTCACAGCTGCTTCGGTTGTCTCGCCAAAGTCTCCATCGGCATTGCCTCTCAAGAAACCAAGCTTTTTCAGTTGTTGTTGCAACTTGACAACTTCAGAACCACGTAATCCTATACGCAAAATTGGCAATCCTTCTGAGGTGTATTGAATACCAGGGGTGCGCTTAGTAGTTGTGTTTGGCTGAGTTCGAGTAGTTTGCCTAGTCCGTGTAGTTGACTGAGTTCGAGTAGTTGATGTAGTACGATTCGGCGTTTTCTGTGTGCTTGAAGTTGTAGCTTTTCTTGGAGTAGCAGGTCTTGGCTCAGGGCTAGTCGCAACTCGTCTTACGGCTTTTTTTGGGGTAGTAGGTCTTGGTTCAGGGTTAGTCGGAACTTGTGTTACAGCTTTTTTTGGGGTAGTAGGTCTTGGTTCAGGGTTAGTCGGAACTTGTGTTACAGCTTGTCTTGGAGGGTTGGAATTTACAACGTTGGTGACATTGCTAGCCTGGGTTGGAACAGGAAAATTCGTAGCTGAGTTAAATCTTGGCTGGGATGAAGGAATGGTTGATGCTGCTACTGGTTGATTAGGGAAAAGTCGTTGCCAAGTGCTGGCATCCACAATGCCATCGGGATTCAAACCAGCAGCTTGTTTAAACCGGGCAACGGCACTGGCTGTATTCTCACTATATGTACCATCTACGGCACCAGAATAAAAACCCAAAAGTTTTAGAGCTGCCTGAAGTTCAGATACGCGTTCGCCTTGGCTACCAACTTTGAGGACAGGGCGGTTGATGCTATCTCGAGGATTTACTTGGGCAATTTTTTGTGGCGCTGCTATTGATACTACAGCTGTTGAGGTAATCAGCAGAGGCGTAGTGGAGAACAAGAGTATTTCAATGGCTAATAAAGATTTAGACCTCTTTGGCCACCAACTCTTTGGCCGTTTTTCCATCCTACAGCGATTTCCAGTTGGATCTAGTAATTTTAAGTAACTCAAAATACTTGCTGTCAGGTTGCTTTGCATGGAATTTACTCCCAGAATATTCTGCTATATAAAACCTAATAGTGATAAATTAATTGCTGCGTTCAAATCACGATCCATTACATGACTACAGCTACCACATCTATAAACTCTTTCTTTTAATGGCATATCTTGAATATGTCCACAGTTAGAACAAGTTTTAGATGATGGATACCAACGATCTGCAATCACTATCTCGCAACCGAACTTTTTAGCTTTATACTCCAACTGTCTACTTAATTGTCAACTAAGGACTCACTCATGCTAATGGTACAGCCGCTTGGTCTAAAAAACAGCTGCTGCATTTTATGATTGTACATTCTCAGTTACGCGATCGCTCGATTAATTGCTTCTTCTTGACCAACTAAAGACAAGTAAGGCTCTTTTAAATACTTACAAGCTGAAGCGATGGCATCCTGGGCACTCACAGCCGCAATTAATTCTTGGAACTTGGTGTCAAAATCAATTCCTAAGCCCAAAATTTCATACCAACCGTATATCTGAGCAATTTGCCCGTTCGTTTGTTTACCCAAGGCGTACTGCCCTAATATCTTGTTTTTAGCAGCTTGGAGTGCGCTTTCAGATACTTCGGTGGTAGACAATAAATCTACTTCTGTACGCAGTCCTTCTAGGGCAATGCTGGTATTTTCTGGTGCTGTACCCATGTAAACCACAAACGACGCTGGAAATAGCCTTGTGGAGTAAAAGGCGGATACTTCGTAAGCTAAACCGCGTTTTTCCCGCAATTCGACAAACAAGCGACTAGAAAGCCCATTTCCCAAGTAGGTACACAGTAACTTCAGGGCGGCGTAATCAACAGAACTCACCGATGTTCCCAAATATCCAAGCATCACGATTGATTGTTGTGTCTGTACTGGCTTCAGCCTTACCTGTGGTTCCACCTTAATCTCAGGTAAATTCAGTATTGGTAGTGCTTGGGCTGGCGCTTGCCAATCAGCAAAAACTTCTTCCACCAAGGCTGCTGCATCTGTGGCTGTGACTCTACCAGCAATACTAATTACTACATTATCTGGACGGAAATAAGTCTGGTGATATTCCACTAAATCCGCACGAGTTAAGCTACTCATGGTGGTTTCATCTCCCAGTACCGACATGGAATATGGATGATTTTGGTACATTACCTGCCGCATTTGTTCAAAGGCAACATTGAACGGCTGCTCTTTTTGGGAACGAATATCCTGGAGTGCTAAACGCCGTTCTAGTTCCACTTGAGTTTCGGGGAAAGTAGGCGATCGCAAAATTCGCCCTGCCAATGTTAAAATTTCCCCAAAATCGGATGTTACCGTTTTGAAAGATAGCAAAAAATAATCAGTGCCAGCATCTGCACTTAAACTCGCTCCTACAGACTCGACAATTTCTGCAATTTCCAAACTAGAAAGACCATCGCATCCCTTTGTCATCACTGCTGATAGCAAATGTGCCAAACCTGCTTGCTCCCGGTTTTCGTTACAACTGCCAGCACGCACAAAAATTCGCGCCGCAATAATATCCGCAGCAGGATTTTCTGCCACCAGCACGACAATGCCATTATTCAATACGGTACGATGGATAGGTGATTTTTGCAGCAAGGTTGTCATTTGTAATTTGTCCTTTGTCCTTTGTCCTTTGTCCTTTGTCATTGGTCATTTGTCTTTTGCTAATGACTAATGACTAATGACTAATGACTAACACGGTTTAAGTACAGTAACCGCATAATTCTCCGGCGAGAGATACTGTTTAGCTAATTTTTGCAGTTCTTTGGCATCAAAAGACTGAATCTGCTGGGGATATGTCACAGCTAATTCAGCTTGGGCGATGGTATTGTAATACCCATAAAGCCCTGTAAGCTGATTTGGCGTTTCGGTAGAAAACGCATACTCATTACATAGCAGCCTACGTGTACGAGCAAGTTCCTGTTCACTAATTCCTGTAGTCTGCAAATCATCCAAATGAGCGCAAATTAAGGACTCAACTTCCTCCAAATTTTCTGGTTCCAACCAGGCAGTAATTGTAAATAAACTCGATTCCCGTTGTAGAGAAAAACTACTGCAAATCCCCTGTACCAATTGCAAATCTTCTCGTAAATCACGCACTAAACGCGAGGTCCGCCCTTCTGCCAATAACACTGACAACAAATCTAAACCATAGCCAGCGCGGATTTCTTCTACTCCAGGAACCAGCCATGCCATCAATAATCGCGCTTGTTCTATGCGTGGTAAATACAGTTCTTGACGGTGAATTCCTGTTATTACTGGCTTTGCCACTTTCTCAAACTGCGGACAATTCGAGCGTTCGGCAAAATCAGCAAATGAACTATTTACCATTTCCCAAGCTGGTTGCTGGGCTATACCTCCTGCAATTACTACCGTCATGTTTTCCGGCTGATAGTGAGTGTGGTGAAAACAGCGCATTGCTTCTGGCGATTGCTGCATCAGTTCTTGCTCAGTACCCAACACCGAACGTCCGTAAGGGTGATGCGGATAAATGCTTTGAATCAGAGTTTGGAAGCCTATCCAGTCAGAATCGTCCTGACAAGAACGAATTTCCTCTAGCACCACGTCTCGTTCGCGGCTAAATTCATCTTCTGGAATTGCCGCATTGAGCAGTAGTTCTCCCAAGTAGGGCAGAGTATCTTTTAAATAAGGGGCAGCTGTGGTGAGTGAATAATGAGCATAATCATAGCTTGTCGCCGCATTACTCACGCCTCCCCGATTTTCAACTTTAGAATCGAACATTCCAGGGGGTAGCGTCGCCGTACCTTTAAAAATCATGTGTTCTAAAAAGTGCGCCATGCCAAACCACGGTTCTGGCTCTAGGCTTGCTCCAGCACGCACCCAAACATCCGCCACAACTACAGGAGTAGTGGGAATTTCTTGATGAATAAACGTTAAACCACTGTCTAGTCGGAAGACCGAGGCTGGAAATACTGTATTAGTTAGTTGCTGTGACAATTTTCTGTAGCTTTAACCACAATTTCAGATAATTTTGTCATCTTAACTCTGAACGATACCTAATTTAGAATCAAGTTATACAGATTTTGTTTTTACCAGCAAATATCGCTAAATTCAGTAGACCTAACTCTTTTGTGAGTTGACAAAATAATAAGGGTTTGTATCGATGTTTCTGAGACTGACAAGAGCAAGAGCAAGCGCAAGCAGGAAAACATTTTTAGAACCCTATTGCTCAAAAACTGTATCATAAAGTACTGTTTTCAGCGATACATTCTCTACGAGACGCTACGCGTAGCTTGCTTCCCCGTAGGGGTACGGCGAGCTTTCCTGCGGAACGCTGCGCGAACGCTAACGCAAAACCTTTTAGTCCACAGGTTATTGGCTTCTATGGTAGCCTACCACGCCATTTCTTTGGATCTTGAGAAGAGTGGAAAACTGCATAGACAATGATTGTAGTGTCCGAATGCTCATAGAAAACAACGTAAGGGAAGCGCCGAACTACAGCCCTTCGATAGCTTTCGTGAACTACCTGATACATCTTTGGATTTCGCCGAATGAACTGAATACAAGCATCTAGACAACGAAGAAATTCTTCACCCAAACCAAGTTCCTGCTCTTCATACCAGATAAAAGCCTGAGCCACATCTTCTTCCGCCTCTGGCAGAATAATCAGATTTCTAAGCACCATACTGTCTACTACGAATTCGCTCCTTAACTTCTTCCCAGGAACTACCTGAGTCAGGATTTTGTAAGTAGGTTGCTTTTCTTTTGGCAAGTTCTTCTTTTTGCCAGTCAAGCACAGGAATTTGCTCTGGAACTTGGGCAATGCTATCCCATAAGTCTTCCACAAGCTGCAATTTTTCTGAGAGGGTTAACTCAAAAATCTGAGTGAACTCTGCGTTCATACCAACCTCGTTCAGTGACTAGCCATTTGTTCTAAGTCTATCACTGACAACACTGATGCTTTCAGAATGGCGTTCTGAAAAGCTATTGGCTGCTTCAAGGACAAAAGGACTTTGTAATATCATTGACGTTGGCAGCCTTGCATTTTCTCTAGCTCGACAACGTAAGGGACTTCCAAATAAAAAAATACCCAATAAATTTACGAAAAAGCTCTCTCTCCTCATTCCTCTGTGTTCTCTGTGTCTCTGTGGTTCGTTTATTTGGGTAATTTATTTCTTGGAAGTCCCTAAAGCAGACTTCACGATAATCCAAGCAGTTCAGTTTCATGAAAAATTTCCCGATTTACTAGATGCTCAGTATCTCTTATTTGCTACCCATCCGCTTCGTGAAATAGAAAATCATGCGTCAGCCAGCACTGATTCTTACTTAACGTTTTACGCTTTCAGTAGCAACTTTTCCCAGCCTATTAATCTTCCAGGCGCATCAGCTAAAGAAGTTTACCACTTGATTTCTTTATTGGAAGAAAATGCTCTGAAGGCAAGTTCAACCTCTGTAAAAACTAGTGTGCTTGAGGCCGCTAAAAACGCAAGCCAATAGCTTACAAATTGGCTCAAGCAATCTAGAAAGCTTGGAGGGCTTACTACTAAAAAGTCGTATTTTCTCCCAATTCCAGTGGCACTTGTTGCAGTGATATAAGTTTTACTGATTTAAATAATTAAAGCTCCTAAGTTCTAACTGACTTTAGGAGCTAATAATTTTAAGTTCACCGCGACGCCGTTTTACCTAAGTTTATGACCTGGTTTAACCAGGTGGGAACCTAAATTCCTCGTTTAAAGTTTCCGGGTACATGCCCGGTCTACTGCCACGAGAACAGTTGACTCCCTTGTCTTTAAAGGCATAGATCAAAAAACTTGATGGCAGTCACCAACGTCGTAGTGCAACTTCACTCATTATAGCTTTCAAAAAGATGTTGTGTGTTCAACATTGAAAGTTTCTGAAAAATTTACGTGGGATACCAGATAGATTCTATGCTGTGGGCGATGGCGATCGCACTTGCCGATTCTCGATTCTGATTATCTAGCAAAACGGTAACATGTCCCAACTTCCGCCCAGGACGTGATTCTGTCTTCCCATACCAGTGAACGTGCGCTTGGGGAATCTCTGCTATTTGTTGACGCTGGCTTTGGTAGTCGCTGTGAGAATTTTCATACCCCAGTAGGTTCACCATCACAGCGCCAGCGCACTGCAAAGCCGGATTCCCTAAAGGTAAACCACAAACTGCTCTGAGGTGCTGCTCAAACTGCGAAGTTTCACAAGCGTCAATAGAAAAATGCCCAGAATTGTGGGTACGGGGCGCAATTTCATTTACCAGGATTTTGCCATCAGCACTCAGAAATAGCTCAATTCCAAAAATGCCTACGACTTCTAGGCTATTTAATAAAGTATGTGCGATCGCTTGGATTTCTGCTACTTGATTAGGCGTAATCTCAGCAGGCGCAATTACCCGCCGACACACTTGTTGTTCTTGTTGGGTTTCTACCACTGGATAAGTTACAATTTTTCCCTCTACAGAACGAGCTGCAATTATTGCTAATTCTCTTTCAAAAGGGACAAATTCTTCTAACAAGAAAAGTGATTGATTTAAAGTTTTTGTTATGGTTTCATCATTTAGCTTTTGCTCTAAAGTAGCAAAATCTTGAATTATGAAAGTACCTTGACCATCATAACCGTGGCGTCGGGATTTGAGGACTACTGGAAAACCTAGATATTCTATTTTTGATTTGAGATTTTCCACCTCGTCAAGGGCGAAAAATTGAGGAACTGGTAAGCCCAAGCCGCCTAAATAGCAACGCTGATGATATTTATCTAAAAGAGGAGCTAAAGCTTCTAATCTGGGACGAAAACAAACGCCTTGGTGTGCTAAAACAGATAAAGCATCTAAGTTAACAAATTCGTTTTCAAATGTGATAACATCGCATTTTTGAGCTAATATTTCCGTAGCAGTTGCATCATCAACTGGGGCGAAAACAGTTTCTTTGGCAATTGACACGGCCGGGTCGTGAACACTTGGAGTTTGTACTACTAATTCTACTCCTAGCTTCTGTGCTGCATCCGCCATCATCCAGGCAAGTTGTCCGCCACCAATTACACCAACACGTTTCATTGACATCCTAGAGAATCACGAGTTTGCACGCCTGTTTTGGAATTCACGCCACTGGCTTTACTGCACAGTTCTTTGATTTGCGCTCTATCTAAAATTGCATCTGTAAAATCTGCACCGTCTATATTCACATCATTAAATATGGCGCGGAGCAAAAGAGCTTCTTTTAAAACTGCATCGCTCAAATCTGCCTTAGTCAAGTTTACCTGATCAACCATTGCATTAGTTAAATCTGCCCCGTGGAGATTTGCTTTTGTCATCACCGAAGCACTCATGACTGCTCCCCGCAAGTCAGCGTTAGAAAAGTTAGCCAGTTCCATATTGGCGTTAGAAAACTCCGCAGCTTGCAAGCTGTCACCAGAAAAATCACGTCTTGACAACTCTGCATTGCTAAATGAAAGCGGATGAGTCCAGTCTACTGCCTGTGCGGGATCAGCCACGCACCATATAATAATTCCTAGAAGGAACGCCAACCCTTGCCGCCAAAACATATTGAGAGCCAATTTGGTGTCTAATCGCTGCATTTAATTACCGCATTTGAATATTAGCAAGACTGGATCATCCTAAGGGACTTCCAAATAAAAAATGTTCCAAAACTCTCTCTATTTCTCCTCTCTGTGTCGCGCCAGTTGCTTCAAGTCGGGGAACCCGCAAGGGCGCACTGGCTTCTCTGTGTCTCTGTGGTAGCCTGCGGCAAGCCGCTTTGCGTCTACGTTTATTTGGATAATTTATTTCTTGGAAGTCCCTAATTGAGACTCCCAGCCTTGCTACTGGACTTGGGAGAGGTATATATTTCCCTAGCTTAATATTTTGTAACGCAAAAAGGGTGGATGCGTAGCCTGTGGTAGACATCGCTTCTCACCTTTAGCTAGAGAGCGGCAATATTAGGAATAGGAGCGATCGCACTCAATATATAGCGTTTCTTAAGCAGCTTAGGTACACTCAAATCTTTTTTAACAAGGTTAGTAACTTTGAAAACCTACCTTACCAGATCGGGAACCACTATCTATATTTACACATCACGCGCTTTGAAAAAATTATAGATAGCAAGGGCGATCGCTAAAAGCAACACTGCATGAATTAAACTTCCGGCAATATGAAGTGCCAGTCCTAATGCCCAAAAAGCAATCAGTACAACAACAATACCCCAAAGTATACTCAACATATATTTGATTTAAATCAAGTAAGTTTTTATTGATTTAGATATTTTACTCCTAGCTTCACTTTGATTCTATTTACCCTCAGAGAGGTATAGAAATTTAAATCATCTTTCTTGAGAAAGAAAATTAATTAAAAATTTACCTTTTGCCCTTACCCGCAATTCTATTTCTCCTTTAACTGAGCCTAAGCTCGTGGATTTGTTTACAATTATTCATTTTTAGATTTGAATTTCAGGATATCAAGAGTTTTATTAAGCAGTAATACTCATGGACTTATTTACAATTCTTGATTTTCAATATTTAAAGTAAAGTTTATTGTCTTTTAAATTCAACAGCCCCTATCAACTGTTAGTCTTTTAATTAATGAAAGCAAGGTTTGAGCGATAATTATATTTGGCGTCTCAACTGCTTAACAAAGCTTAAAAGTTGGATAATTAGCGTTAATTTTATAGCGATTAGTTAGTTGTTCAGGAATCTCCAAGAGTTTACATTCACCAAGTACACAACTTCCACAAACCGAACTCCGAAACCCGATGATGAATCATTACTCACTTCAATGGATTGAGGCATGGTGCCAAGAAAATGGCTGGACAGATTTATTTGTAGAGCGACGTAACAACTTCTGGGCTTTCCCTCCGGGTGGGGTAATGCCGGAACCAATTCCAGTTCACGTTCTCAGAGTGATTAAAGCCGAGAAGGGATTGACTTTTGAAGAACGATTGTGGTCGATGTCCGCAGTAATTGGCACAATCCTAGCTGTTATTTGTACCTTTTGGTTTCAGTCGCCGATGCCATTAGTTTTGGCTTTCGCTTTTAACGCCGTTACGGTGGCTCAATTTGAACTTGAAGATGCCTAAATTCTTAATTTTGGGCTTTGCTATTAAAAACTGCTCTTGTCTACTTTTAGCAAGAGCAGTTTTTAATTTTAGAAGAAGAGATGAAATTACCACAGTTTCAGCCCACCAGCATCCTTTGTTTCGAGAATAAACTGAAAATACTTCTGAAACACTTTAAACACGCTTTTCAGCTATCGGGTAACGGGAACTTAGCTCAAATCAAGGGAATTAAAAAAACAGACATCGCTGCTCAAGTAAAATTTATTGCTCAAATTTTTGGAGTAGTCGCCTAACTAGTTCTGATTTATACAAAGCTTTTGTCTTTTACAAGTTTTTGCAACACAACCATTTTTATTGCAAATGAGGGTAGAGATGTAACAGTTTTTCTTTCCCTTATGTTGATGGATCTATTTCAATACGGTTCGGTTAGCTTGTTTATCCTGCGAAGATCCCCCCAACCCCCCGATAAATTGGGGGGCTAATTTCCTCTTTTACCCCCTTTTTAAGGGGGTCGCCACAGGCGGGGGGATCTTATCCGAACCGTATTGGGATCTATTTCCTTAAACAAAAAACTTTCCCGACCAGGTAAATTAAGCTTGTCATATGATGTCCGGGTAATTAACCATAATAACCGGAACCCCACCCCGCAAAAGCTGCGCTTGAGCTAACCTCCCGAAGAGCTCTTAGGGGTTGGGGGTGGGGTTCTTTTATTATGGGTGATTTGGCGGACATGATATCAGACCAATTGTTGATGACGTTGGAATAAAAGAGAGAGTACCGTACCTACTTCCAAACAAGCAAATGCTCTCGCTCAACAAGCAAATGCTCTCGCTCAACAAGCAAATGCTCTCGCTCAACAAGCAAATGCTCTCGCTCAACAAGCAAATGCTCTCGCTCAACAAGCAAATGCTCTCGCTCA
>NZ_JAIVFS010000057.1 GCF_020829645.1 Nostoc mirabile CHAB5784
ACTCGATGGATTGGATCACCATAAGAGCGGAAATCGTAACTGTAAGGTTTAGCCATAGTAAATCAGGCGAGAGTCGGTCATGATAATACTTATAGTCTATGTCCTAATGGGCTAGACGGTTGCTATATATAGCAGCCGCCATAACGGTTAGGACGCTAGATGTAAGATATGCTCCATCGCATCCCGTAGACACTCATATTGGTCAAGTTGCTTGCGAATGCGACTTTTGAGCCAAGACCAGCATCGCTCAATCTTGTTGAGA
Organism: Nostoc mirabile CHAB5784; assembly: GCF_020829645.1. Taxonomy (GTDB): domain Bacteria; phylum Cyanobacteriota; class Cyanobacteriia; order Cyanobacteriales; family Nostocaceae; genus Nostoc; species Nostoc mirabile. The sequence continues at coordinate 263 of NZ_JAIVFS010000057.1, forward strand.
TCCGGTGAATAGGGGGGTAAGTACAGCAGTTTACAACCTGCTTGCTGAATCAGTTGCTCAATGCGACCGCCTTTATGGAACGTGGCATTATCGATGACTACCACCTGCCCTGGTTCGAGCAAAGGGATTAAGCTCTCCTTCCAACCAAATCTCAAACACAATCCGGTTGCAGGAACGCAACGATAGTAAAAGGAGCCATTAGTTGGTGGTTACGCAAAGCCGCAATCATATTAACACAGGCGTTGCCTTCGTCCTGATTTGAGAGCATGAAACCGTTCTCCTTTCTCATTCCAGCCATAACCGTAGTCTTCTCGATTGTCCATACCCGCTTCATCGACATAAACAATCGTTTCATCTGCTTGGGTTGTCAACTGTTCTATGAATGCTTGCCGTTTGATTTCATCGCGCTCTTGATAGCCATAGGTCTTTTTTTTCGCGTGAACCCTATTTTCTTTAACGCTCTTGCAATTGTGCGTAAGCGAAGCTCGCCGCAGGCATCGCTGATGTTGCCCTCCCACAGTTGAGCCATCTCTACCTGGGTTTTATCACCATGAGATTTAGCAAAAGCCCGAAATTGCTCCCAGTCTGTGATTTTGTGGTTGTTTCCAGATGGGTGGTTGGGCAACGGCAGAACATCTCCGGTTTCGGCTTTGCGCTGCAACCATAGGTTGATCGTGTTGCGGCTGATGTTGAAGAGTTCACTGGCTTCGCTTTTCTTCAATCCTCTAACTCAATGGATTGGATCACCATAAGAGCGGAAATCGTAACTGTAGGGTTTTGCCATCGCAAATCAGACGATAGCAGATCATGATAATACTTTTAGTCTACGTCCTAATCGACTAGACGGTTGCTATATCAGTGGTGCGGAGATGACCACCCGTTTTGCTTCTGGAATCAGATGAGAAAAAATTCTCCATTCAGCATTTCTGAGATCGGTAGGATATGTCTTGCGGAACATTGTTACCAATAGATGTAATCTCTATTTGCATTTTCGAGTTAGTCTTCTACTCAATTTCCCCTTTAGATTGACTTTATAAATAGCCTTTTACTTTAATATTCCTTTTACATTCTATTTATAATTATTGCCCTAAAAGGAGCTAAACTTCATACTTGAGAATATACTCTACCTCTTCACTATTGCTTAGAAAAACATAATATGTTGCTTCATGATTACTTAAATTAAATGTCATTAGTTATACCCTTGTAGTAGCAGTTTAAAAGATTGATATTAGAGAAGTAGTTTAAAAATATAGCTTGTCTGTCTACTACATGAATAAAAAATGGGCTGCTAAACGACTTACAATCAATCTCACATCAAGTGAGGCACAGAAGCTTGAACAATACTGTTCAATGACGGGAAGACCAGCAACCGATGTAATTCGGGAGTTAATTCGCTCTCTTTCTACTCAAGAGGAAAAAGTGTCCCAAACCTACTAAATCATACTGAACAAAAAACAAAATGATGATGGGCACTTCTCAATTCCTGAGTAAAGGATAGTGTTTCACAGCTATCAGTGATTTTCCTGTAAACACGCACTATAAGTAGCAACTAAACACACAACCCAGATGTGATTCTGCTCATTTAGCCATGCCCAATATGGATGGTTTTGAGCTAATAGTTCACCTACAAGCATCCGCAAACCTTTCTGTTATAATCGTTTTTAGTGCCAGCGTATTCGAGGAAAATCACCAGCGGAGTTTGAAGGCAGGGGCAAAAGCATTCCTGCCTAAACCCTCCAGATCGAGGAGCTACTCAATAGGCTGCGATCGCTGTTGGGAGTGGATGTATGCCCAATCTCCGTCTCAGCAATCCGACCAATTGGGGTTTCCCATGCTAATTCCTACCCTTCTGCGTCAGGACAAGGGTAGGAAGTAGAGTATTACTCGCCCAAAGTCCTGGCTCAACTTTCCAAGACAGAATCTTCAAAAGTCTTGTAGACTACTAAGGGAATGCCAAAAATAAATTTTTCAGCCAAATTTTAGTAAAGTCAGCGTACCGATCGCTACTCTGTAAGTAACAATCAAAAGTTTTTTGCAATTGGGGGACACACCATTATTTACATTGCCCATCCCCTAATCAGTAATGCTTTTGCCAAAACCTACCCTTTAGATTTACATGCAGCAGCACAGTGATCGCCTCTTCGACAGCTAAGAATGTAATGAGAGAGTGCGTTAGTGTAGCTTGCTGTAGGCATCGCTTGTTTTCAATTGCGACGGAAATTTCTCTTACGTTGTTTGTGCCTTGCAACTTCTTTGCGCTTGTGTTTTTCCAAAGGCGTTTCAAAGTGACGATGCTTTCTCATGTCTGGAAAAATACCTGCTTTGGAAACTTCCCTCTTAAATCGACGTAAGGCTGACTCAATTCCTTCATTTTCGCCCACAAATACTTGGGTCATTTTCATCTCCTACTTAATTGGTACTGGGCAATTTTAAGCCGTCCAGTAGACCGGAGCGCAAAAAGGGCAGATAATGATTCTGCCCTTAAGACGTTAAAACTTAATTTTTGATCTTAAAGTTTAGTAGCGTCCTCCTCCTCCTCGAGAGTATCCACCACCACCGCCACGACGGTCACCACCACCACCAAAGGAACCACCTCTATCTTCCTTGGGTTTAGCCTTATTCACTTTCAGGTCGCGTCCCATCCACTCAGCACCATCAAGAGCTTCAATGGCAGCTGTTTCTTCAGCTTCTGTACCCATCTCTACGAAAGCAAAGCCGCGTGGACGTCCTGTTTCGCGGTCGGTAGGCAACTGAACCCGTTTTACAGAACCATGTTCGGCAAAAACAGATGTGAGGTCTTCTTGTGTGACCTCGTAGGATAGATTACCTACATAAATTGACATGCGTTATCTCCAAAATCATAGGTGTGTAGAGATTTAGATTTCGGAGACAAGCTTGTTAAGACCAAAAGGGAAAAGCCTGTCAATACTAAAAACAAACGCTGTAACCGAATTTTATTCTCACTTAATTACCTTAGCACATCATTCAGTTCTTACCCACCGTAAAAAAGGAAGTACTAAGAGCCAGCGATCGCCTGCGGATTTCTCAAACATCGTCTAAGTCATGAATTCAGAGGCAACTTTGACATTCAGTAGCAGATATTCCCTAATTAATTGCAAAATAAATGCAGTTAGTCATTGTTACTAATTGGAAATGCCTACTACACTTGCTGACGCACAAAATTTACTTTCTGACCTCATCGCCCGCTACTGTGAGCGTGTAGATTATCTGATGATTCGCCTTGAAGAAGCAGAAGGGACTGATATCTTGTTGCGTGGCGACAAGGTAGAAACCCTAAGCGTTGGCATCTCCATTGGTGGACATATTCGCGCCTGTTATAAAGGTGGATGGGGTTTGAGCTGCTTTAACCAGCTGGCGACAATTAAGGATCGGATAGAAGAAGCGATCGCTGCTGCGCGGATGGTTGGTGATGAAGAAACTTTACTTGCACCCATTGACCCGGTGCAAGCAGTATGCATTTTACCCCTAAAAGGCAGCGATCCCCGAAAAATCCCACTCTCGAAGAAAAAACAATTGTGCGATCACTATACTGAATTGCTCAAAAGCGTTGATCGCCGGATTACCACTACTTCGGTGCGTTACGGTGACAGCGCCCAAAAAGTGATCATAGCTACCTCAGAAGGCACTTTGATCGAGCAATCTTGGGTGGACATGGAAATGCGCTTTGCGGCTACCGCCAGAAATGGCGAAACCGTACAAACTGGACGGGAAACTACTGGCTCTCGCAAAGCTTACGAAGATTTAACTGGTTTAGATGAACAGGTTAAAAGTGCCGCTCAAAGAGCGATCGCAGCTTTATCTCTGCCATCGGTGAAAGGCAATACTTACACCGTAGTCATTGACCCAATTCTCACGGGTTTGTTTGTCCACGAAGCCTTTGGACATCTTTCTGAGGCCGATATGGCTTACGAAAACCCCGATCTGTTGGAAGTCATGACCATTGGACGGCGGTTTGGCCCGGAAGAACTCCAAATTTTTGATGGTGCTGCCCCAGAGGGACATCGCGGTAGCTATTTTTACGATGATGAAGGCACGCCTGCCACAACTACTCAACTAATTAAAGATGGAGTTTTAGTTGGACGTTTGCATTCTCGTGAAACTGCTGGCAAATTGGAAGAAGCGCCTACCGGGAACGCACGCTGTCTCAACTATCACTTTACTCCCATTGTGCGGATGACAAATACCTGGATTGAACGGGGTAAAACGCCAGTCAAAGACTTATTCACCGATATCAAAGAAGGAGTTTATGCCCGCAATTGGTTAGGTGGGATGACAAATGGGGAAATGTTCACCTTCAGTGCTGGGGAAGCGTGGATGATTCGGAATGGCAAAATTGCTGAACCAGTAAGGGATGTAACGCTTTCGGGTAATGTATTCCAAACTTTAGCGGATATTGAGGCAATTGGTGATGATTTTTACTGGGATGAATCTGGCGGTTGCGGTAAAGGAGGGCAAAACGGTTTATCAGTGGGTTGTGGTGGCCCCAGTCTCCGAATTCGAGATGTAGTGGTTGGTGGGGAAACGTGAATTACCCGCCGCGATACCCAGTATTTTAGCTATCGCGGCGGACTTAGAGCAATTAGTCTAGGACTTACGCACAAGCAACGGAAAACGAACCACAGAGGACGCAGAGAAGCCAGTGCGTTGGGCGGGTTCCCCGACTTGAAGCAACTGGCGCGACACAAAGGAATAGGAGTTTGAGAGGTTTTTTGCGTAAGTCCTATAGTAAAAAAAATCAAACCGTTTCGCCCAGTCATTAGTGCTTGGTTTGGGATACCAGTGTTTAACCGAACCTGATATGACTAATGACCAATGACTAATCACTACTTAATAAATTTGCTAGCCAGAAAGCGACGTTACGCACATAGGTTTTGATATCTTCTAAGGCGCGTGGCTCCTTTTTCATGCCATCTCCTGGTGGCTCATCTACAAAAGTGGGACAACCTTTGTTAATATCCCAGTTGTAATCTACTAAATGATGAAAGCTGGAGTTAGCTACTGCTCGTCCTAGTATATTGCCCTGTTCATCTTGATGATGCTCGATCGCTACAACTAGATTGAAGTTACGACCTGTAACTAAACTTTTACCTAAAGCAATTACCCGCGCATTGGCATTGCCCAAAGGTACGCCAATACCGCCTTCGTGGGGATGTGTTGGGAAAAATTCGATACTTCCCGAAGGTGAATTGGGATTTTTTAAAAGTTCGTGAATGGGTTCAATAATGGTAATTTTTTGATAATCGCCGTTAGCTCCAGAATGATAGTTGGGCCAGGAGATATAAGTTGTGTATGAGTCATCTCGGCTCCAGCGAGATTCATCGGGATCGGGATTTTTGGTGTTGAAATAGTGGACATCACCAATGTCAATTAAACCACACATCGAACAGCCCATATCCTGATGATCGCGTGTTGTCAAAATACCGCCGCCGCGTTGCCGAAAAGCATTGATTCCGGCAATGTCTTTTTCGGTTAAACCCTTATCCACCTCTAATCCAAATAGCCAAAGTTCATCAAAATCTGATTTGTCCAGACTACTTAAAACTGGGTCGCCACTTACTGCATCTGATTCGTAATCGCGTCCCGTAACTTCAAATAAGGAGTTTCCTGCTTCGTCTTTAATCGATGCTAAGTAATCTTGTAACATCGAAAAACGAAAAATGCTCCAGTCATCTTCAGTTGTAGGAATCGTAGTCTGCAAAAGAATACGGATTGGTTTTGCCATAACCTCTGTCAGATGAACACCACAATTGAGTATAGCGATCGCTTTGCACTAATGCTTAAATTTTTAAATCCCTCAACATCCCTCCCAAGTATGAAAATAAATCATAACTCTAGGTAGTAGCGCCTGTAGTTGAGGATGGCTAATCTAGACAAAAGTGATTTGATATTCACTCCGGTTTGATTCACCACACCAATCCTCCGTGGCGCGTGCTGGGGATTTACTGCCTGTCTGAGTAAGCTGGATAGCTTCAATTAAACGTTCCTTAACACAGCGACAGATATGAAAGCAGATCAACTCCTGAAAAACTATGCCGCAGGTGTCAGAGACTTTACTGGTGTCAACTTGAGCGAGGCAAACTTAAGAGAAGCCGATCTCAGTGGCATAATTTTAGATCGAGCAATTTTAGATGGAGCTAATCTGAGTCATGCTAATTTAGCCCAAGCCAGTTTGATTGAGGCAGACTTAAATGGAGCAGATTTGAGCAATGCTGACCTAAGTGGTAGCAACTTAAGGGGAGCTATCTTGGATGGAGCTATCTTGGATGGAGCAGCAATGGATGGAGCTAATTTAAGTCAGGCTGATTTGACGGTTGCTAAACTGATTGAAACTAACTTGAGTGAAGCGGATTTGCAGGAAGCTAGTTTGATAGCGGCGAATTTAGATGGAGCCGATTTGAGTGGTGCAGACTTAACTGTAGCCGACTTATCCCAAGCAAATCTCACTCAAGCAGATTTGAACCAGACAAATTTGAGCGGAGCAATTTTGGATGGAGCCAATATAGAAGGAACAATCCTGGATGAGAATGTTTAAATGTGAACTACTTTAACCCTAATCGCGTAATTCCCCATCCCTCTATAGGGTGGGGATGTAAGCGAGTCAAAAACGAAACGCCCTGTTGCTAAATGGAGGTGATTAGTGTTGGCGTTGCGTAGAGCTACTTTTAGGCTATACCCTACCAAGAAAATCAAGAAAAAAAGGATCTTAGTCAGCGTCAACACGTTTGCGATAACTGCAAACTCGAAATTTGAGGTTCATATCATATTTGCTTGATTACTTAGTTAAACCCGGAGAACTTCACCCCTTAATCCTCTCTCCGCAGGCGCTACGGTTTACACACAAGTCTTTTAGAGTTGCAATGGCATTGTTTTGACAGACAATAGCATTGTTTCGACTGACAATGGCATTGTTTCGACTGACAATGACATTGTTTCGACTGACAATGACATTGTTTCGACTGACAATGGCATTGTTTCGACTGACAATGGCATTGTTTTGGCTGACAATGGCATCGAGATGAGAACCTGGAATGTTGCGTGAGAGTCTATAACTTGTGTGTACAGATTATCCGCTTGCAAGAAACGCCCCTAGGATCGCAAATAACAAATTATCAGAAAATCGTACCGCGATCGCACTTTCTCGCAATGCCCAACCTGTACTGCGTCGAAATCTGATTGTTAAAAATACCCAAGGTGGTCTATTTGTCAATGGCAATGCAATCCCCGATTTAGGTAATACGGGAGATCCGGCTGATAATATTTTTCGTGATAATAGTGAATTTGATTTATACAATGCCACTACACAAAAGTTAGTTTCTGTAGGTAATCAATTAAATCCATCTCTAGTCAAGGGCTTAGTCGAATTGATCCCAGCCAGCCTAGTAGCGGTTAGCAATAGTTTCTCTAACACTTCGACAGAATTCCTATCTCAAAAACTCTCTGCGTTTCCCGAACTAGATGAACATTGGGCAAAACCATTTATTCAGGCATTAGTGAGTATGGATTTAACTCATGCTTTTGTTGATGGTAGATACCAGCCAGATAAACCCATGACTCGTGCCCAGTATGCAGCTCTGGTTGCGATCGCTTTTAACCCATTTCCAAAAATCTCAGCCCCTGATTTTACGGATGTACCCAAGGATTTTTGGGCTTATAGTGCTATCCAAATCGCGGCTAGCGGTGGCTTTGTTGGCGGATTTAGCGATGTCTACGACGGGCTATGACGCTCGTTCGCCCTTGGCGTCTCCCCTTGGGAGAAGACTCGCTAACGCAACGCTTACGGCGTCGCACTTTTCGCCTCGATCAAAATGTCCAACGGCTACAGGTGATTGTCTCACTAGTAAACGGACTGGGACTACCAGCTGTTGATAGCGATATTTTAGAACTTTATAGCGATCGTCATACCATTCCCGACTATGCCGGAAAAGTTGTTGCCACTGCTAGACAACGAGAAATATTTGTCAACTATCCAGAAACCAAACTGCTTGCACCTTCACGTCCGGCAACACGCGCCGAAGTTGCAGCAATGGTTTATCAGGCATTAGTAGCTATTGGGCGAACATCTGCGATTAAATCAGTCTATGTAGGGTTGCATTCTAGAAGTTGACAAGTAAAATAGGAAACACTGCTTATCGGCTTGGTACTCTTGGAAAAAAAACCATGTAGTTAAAAGCACGCTAGGCTAATATGCGATGGGTGACAAATCTTAGACCTATTGCCTAAAGCTAATAGCCCCATGTTAACAACACTTCCAGACACCTCTGCCAACTTAGCGATCGCCTTGTTAATTAACTATAGTTTTGATCTCAGTGGCTATACTGCCAATGAGCTAGTTGAGCGTTGGCAAACGCAATACCCGCTTAATTGGCTACACCTGGCAGTGATTGAGGCACTATATCAAGGTCGTTATAAAGCTGTTTCTGTGCAGCAAATTTTAGTATTTTGGCAGCGCCGGGATCAGGCTACATATCATTTCAACATGGAATTTGAACGGATGATTTGTAGCAAATTTCCCCAAAGTTTAACCTCATCGCCTGCTCCAGCCCTACCGCCAGCGAAGAAAAATCCAATTGTGGAGAAAGTCACGAGTCCTCAATTACCACCTGCTAAGATTCGCAACGGCTATCAACACAGCAATACTGCAACTCTACAACTGAAAAGTTACGAACAAAAAACATCTTTAGATGAAGAAGAAGCGAAGGAGGAAGCCAGGGACAATAAAACTGTCCTGAAGTCTCCCCTTTCGGGAAAATTTGCTTCTTCAACAACGCTTCAGTTATCGTCTGCTATCAGCCAAAGGCAAGCTTCACAAGAAAGTCCACCGCCTTCACCATCACCAATTCCTCATCAACGACAGCCAAAACTACTCCCACCTGCTCCCATTCATGCCCCAATCGGGCAATTTACTCCAGAAAAAAGCGATCGCTCTGAGTCTTTTACATCTAAACTCAAAGCGATGTCTGGGGAACAGAATCGGCCAATTGGGGGGAGTGGGGAGTAGGGAGTGGGGAGTGGGGGGAAGAGGGGAAGAGGAGCAGGGGGAGCAAGAGTGGAATAACTAATGCCCAATGCTTTTTAAATTGTTACTGTGCAACTAACTGCTTAAAGCGCTCATCATCGGTAATATCATCAAAATCTAGGTCAGTTACTGCGTCTTCTTTATACCTGGGATTAAGTTCAATTGCTTGTTGTAGAGTTAGCAGAGATAGTTCAACTTGTCTTTGCAGTGCGTAACAGGCTGCTTTGTTGTAATAGGCACTGGCATAATCTGGGTTAATTTCTAAGGCTTTATTAAAACTAGCGATCGCTTCATCATCGCGCCCCAATCTTACCAAAGTATAACCGCGTTTATCCCAGATTTTGGGGGAATTGGGTTGGAATTCCAGCGCTTTTTCAAAGGACGCTATTGCCTCTTCATATTGTTCTAATGCTACTAGGGAAAGGCCGCGATTCAACCAAGCAACTGCATCATCAGGCTTGATTTGTGTAGCTTTATCAAATGAGTCAAAGGCTTGTTGATGCTGTTGTAAGTTACCAAAAGCAACGCCGCGATCGCACCAAGCTTGATGATAATCTGGTTGAATCGCAATAGCTCTATTGTATGAAGCGATCGCATCTTTGTAGCGTTTCAACCTTCCCAAAGTTAGACCTCGTTTTAACCAAGCCACAGGTTCATCAGCTTGGATTTTAACCGCTTGGTTGTAAGCTGCGATCGCATCTTCATAGCGCTTTTGGGAAAACAGCGTATCTCCCTGTTTTACATACTCATCAGCAGTAAATTCTAGTTGTTGTGGCTGTTCCTGTATTTCTTCCTCAACTTCAGAATTTACAACCTCTGGGATGGATGCAGCTTTAATCTCAACGTCAACTTCAGAATTCACCGCCTCTAGGATAGATTCAGGTGTAATTTCAGTTAGTTCCTGAAGGATGAGATCCTTTCTTTCTTGGGCATCCAATTGTAACTCAGAGAGTTGAGAGACAAACTCAGTTTCTAATCTTTCTAACTTCTCCAAAATGAGAATCTTTTGTTGTTGAGCATTCCATTGTAAATCTGAGAATTGCGAAGTAAACTCAGAACCAGCTTTTTCTAAATTCTCAATGATTAGCTCTTTGCGTGTTTGAGCATCTACTTCTAATTCAGATAGTTGAGTTGCAAATTCTGACTGCAATGCTGCTAAACTCTCAACAATTTTGTTTTTTTGTTCTTGAGCATCTACCTGTAATTCAGATAATTGAAATTTCAATTCATTATCTAATCTTCCTAAATTGTCAAGTGTAATATCTTTTTGTTTCTGAGCATCTACCTGTAATTTAGATAATTCTTCCGCAAATTCTGACTGCAATTTTGTTAAATTTTCAATAGCTATATCCTTTTGCTTTTGAGCATCAGACTGCCATCTTGAAAGTTGAGATGTGAACTCAAACCTTGATACTTCTAAATCACCAACGGCTAGTTCTTGCTGTTGTTGCACACCTAACTTTAAATTAGACAGTTCCTCTGCCATGACAGATGCTAATTTTCCGAGATTATCCAGTGCTATATCTCTTTGTTGTTGAGCATCAAACTCTAACTTAGATAGCCCAGAAGCAAATTCTGACTCTAAAGTTTGTATATTTTTTTGAGATTTTTTAAGTTCAGTTTCTAATCTACTTAATACCTGTGTTTTAGCTAAATCTAGTTCAGATGTAAGGTTAGATAAATATTTTTTTTGTTCGTTTTTAATCTGTTGTTTTAAACTAATCGTTTCCTCTTCTAATTCATAATTTATTTTTTTAGCTTCTTGAATAAGATTTTCAGCCTCTTGTTTAGCGGTGGCTAGCTGATTTTGCAATTTTTCCATTCCCCGTAATTGTTGCATCGCTCTATCAACAATTTCACGGATTACCACCCGTCGCAGAAGCCAAAATAAAGCAATGATTGCGACTGGGAATAAACTTAATATAACTAGCCAGACATTGAGTAAGATAGTTGTCCGGCTAAAAGCGCTATTAAAATCAGATTGGACTTGCTGTTGAATTCGCTTTTCTGCTCTTAGTCGCGTTAATTCTTCCCGTTCCTGATTCGATAACACCGGAGCAGGAGTTAGTGCTGGGGAAGGTGATGGTGCAGATTGTCCACTGGCAATTCCAGGGGACAGCAGTAAGGGTAAGAAGACAATAGTGCTTTTTACAATTAAAGCGAAAACAGCTTGATTTTTGCTCTTCATAACAACCATCTCAGTCTGTTGGTCAGTTTTTGAAGCGGCGTGCCTCTCTCCAATCTATAACAGAATTAAGTAGTGAAATGTTGTAGAGGCAGTGGGAAATGCTGAACAATCCTTAACTAATCCGTTTCCTCGCCCTTACTGTACGTAGAAATTCAGTGGGGGAGTGCAGTAAACTTTTTGACGCAACGGTTTGTAGTAAGGACTTTAGTGCTTAGAAAATAGATATCTCCAGTAATTAATTATGCGTTACCTGAAACCCTTGTAGAGACGTTGCATTGCAACGTCAAAACAATTCTTTTTCACTCCTATGTCTAATAAGGACTAAAGTCCTTACTACAAACTTGCTTACCTATTATTTTAAACTTGACAAACTAGTAGGGCGTTGAAACTGAAATTTGCACCTGTACGCGAAGTGTCAAAACAATTCGTAATTCGTAGTTGCAATCAGTGCTTGCTTTAACCTTCCACTGATAGCGTAGCGTTAACGAGTCCGCGACCGTCTTGAAAACTACTAAACCGGAGATTTTGGTGCTTGCGCTGTACCCTCTTAATTACGAATTACGAATTACGAATTAGTAATTATTTAGTCAGATGTGCGTACTTCGCACTAACATTAGATTATCTAGGGTAAGTAGATTACTTGTCCTAAAATTAACTTAACAAAGGCGGTAGAAAATGGGTCGGCTAAATCCTTATACACTGCAATTGCAGATTACCCGAATGTTTGAGCAAGGGCAATCATTTTTTGCCACAACCAGAGTACAGGAATGGTTGAAAGAACGCAAACACAATCCAGAAGATTATGAGATTCTTTTCCATAAAAAACCCGCACCTCCTGGTTCTAAAGAAGTGATGGTAGTGGAAATTGAATTACGCCGCAAAGATGGGCAACCTGTAGATGCTTGGTTGCAAGAACAAGCAAATCTCCATGCCTAATTTTAAGAACTAGCAATTTTCAATTTAAATTCATATTATCTTAACAGAATTTACCAATATATAGCGTTCCGCAATTCGGAACGCTCTTTGTTATCTTTTATTTAGGGATATATATTATCTGTGCGATTGCCCATATCAAAAACATTAAATTCAATCCCGTCTAACTTCAGCCTCAAAGCCTCTAATAAAAGATTTACTCTTTTTTCAATAAAAATATTCAGCGCGTGTTCAGGAAGTGCATCGGCTCTTGACCATTCAAGAATAATTGTCGGTATAAGATGAGAGCTTAGGACTGTCTCTAAACTAGGCTCGTCATATTCTTTGAGATAATTTAATGGATTTTTATCGCTAATTTTCAAATTAGTTATTTGAGACAGATAGGCAATATTCATCAAGCTGTCAGATTCTATTTGACTCCCAATGCCACTCTGCTTAATAAAGTTAACTGGAAATATATGGTGCAGGTTAGGCTTATCTGTTAGCAGATAATAAACATCAGACAAAACATATTGATGAGGTTTTGCCCAATCCTTTGGCTCATGGTTTGCATAAAGTGATAGTATCGCTCTGGATAAACGACCTCTATAACTGTAGAAGGATTTTCTTATCGAATTCTTGTCAATATCAAATTGATTGAATGAGTAAGTATTATTAGCCTTTTGTTGATTAACAAAGTCTATATGTTGCCAGAGGTGAGTAGTGTTTGTTAGTAAGTCTGCATTATGAAAACTATAATACCAAAAATACTTCTTTAAAAAACTATAATCTGGTTTATGATTACGATAAAAGTATGCTGTGATAGTCAGGTATAAATATCGGTAAGGAATTAATCTTCCACCCTTAATATGCAAACAATTATCAAAAAAATCAAAAGTTTTCGCAATTGCTATTTTAAAATCAGACCATACAGCTTCAATATGCTCTGTTTTTAGCTCATTAAGATACTTGTCAGTAATATTTTGTATGCCTGCATCAGGAAATGTAAGTTTTACTACTACAGCTAGCATCTGTAGCAATGTCCAATCATCAACAGTCACATATTGACTGCTAGCAATAGACTCTCTAAAATTATTAATTAATTCACGAAGGTAAAACCCAGAAATATTATTCTTTTTGTCCTCAATCCGAAAAGTTTTAGCTACCACGATATCAAAGATATCCAAGGGTTTACCAGCTTGATTAATTCGCTCAAATATTTGGCAAACTTCTGCAACTTCAATACCGCGTAATTCAATAAAGGACATTCTATAATTGTCCAAAACTTCTTTACACTTCGCTAGCTGTTCTCTATAGGGATGATCAAAGTCACCGTAGCCACCTTTATGAAGATTTTTTTCAATATTTTTATAATTAATTTTAATATCTTCTAACTTGACAATCAGGTTTTCTTCATAACGTTTATTTCTACTTTTATTTAATTTATTTTGCCCATTGTTATCATCTATCTCATCCCAAAATAGAAATCTTTTGATGTAACTTATATCATCTGTTGCATCAGTAAATTCAATAGTCAAATCTACATATAGCGTTGGGTTAAACTTATTTTTGCAAGCAATCTTATTCTTATCTCCATATATTGAGGTTAGAAGGGCAGTAGTCCTTTGTTGTCCATCTAAAATATATTGGTATTCGTTAGAGGAAAAATCGTCAGCAAGCTTAATACCTCCTATTTCTCTATGACTTTCAAGCTTGGTACTAGTTTTCCAAATTAAAATACTTCCTAACGGGTAAAATTTATAAATACTATCCCAGAGCTTTTTAACATTCTCTTTCTCCCAGACGATATCTCGTTGAAAAGTGGGAATTTGATACTTTCTAGCTAAAAGATTATCTAAATAGGTAGCAATGGCAGAATTAGTTGGCTGAATGCGATCAGTGTATGTAGACATTAAATTAACCTTACCTAAGTTTGAGTAAATATCAAGATTGGTGTGTGAATTTAACTTGTTTTAGTAAAATTCCATACAAGGTTAACTGATATTTAATTAAGTGGCAACTCATATTTTAGAAAATCTCTGCAACCTTTCTTCCATGCCAACGTTGCCCTGTAAGCCGCCTGTGTGTACCAGCAGCAATGAGTCGCCTTTACTAAAAAATCCCTGCTTTAGTAAATCCATCACTCCGTAAAACATTTTGGCGGTATATACGTAATCGAGGGGTACGCCATGTTCCTCCATGAACTGCTGGCTGAACAGTAGCAACTCGTCGTTCACCTTTGCATAACCGCCAAAGTGGTAATCACATATTAATTCCCAGGAAGGGGGAGAAGTAGATGGTGTGGGCAAACCAGAGGTGAGGTAATTTGTCAATAAACTTTCGATTTCTTGTGCGAGAAAAGCCCCATTTTTCAATACTGGAAAAGCGATCGCTCTTTGTCCTTCATGCAACGAAAGCGCAATACCTGCTATTGTGGTAGCTGTACCGCAGGCTACGCATATATGATCAAATGCGTAGGCGTAGCCAGCCGTAGGCATCGCACGATCAATTATCTCTGTACAGCCGCGTATACCATTTAAATTACTCCCGCCTTCGGGAATGATAAACACCTCGCCGAAACGTTGTCGCAGATATTCCTCTAACGCTGGTGTGTTGCGCTGTCGATACATCTCACGGTTCAGATACACAAGCTGCATACCCTGTTGTACAGCAAAACTCAGCGTAGGATTCAACGGTAGCCTTTCTTCGCCACGAATTACGCCGATGGTGCGAAAACCGAAAAGATTACCAGCCGCCGCAGTTGCATAGATGTGATTGGAATAAGCGCCGCCAAAGGTTAGCAGCGTCGTGAAATTTTTCTCCTTGGCCTCCAAAAGATTGTATTTCAGCTTGAACCACTTGTTGCCGTTAACCAAGGGGTGCATGAGATCGAGGCGCAGCACATACAGATCAACACCTGCGTTACGGGCGATTTCACTGTTGATTTGTTGTAGAGGAGGAGGAAAAAAGGTTAACGACATGCGTAAACATTCTAACTTAGAATTTACATTCTCTCACGTTCATTATTGAACATAAAAGTAATGATGAACATGGAGTAATTCAATGGTAAGTCAATCAAAATGAGGAATAAATCTTTCTGATGATTAGCTTTAGAAATTGGCATTTTACTAATTGAGTGTTTCAGGTAAATATAAGAAACATAAAACTCACTCCAGATAATATTCTTTTTGGAGAAAAAGAAGCAGGTGCTTCCTTTGCCCAAAACTTGAAGAAAACCAAAAAACTGCGGACTTCTCGGCAGGTTGTGACAGAAACCCATGTAGATCGTACCGAACAAGCGGTGGGGCGGATCATTGGTTCTCTGTGTGTTGTGACAACTCGTGATGAAGAAACTCACAAAGGGGTTTTAACTTCTTGGGTATCTCAGGCAACTTTTAACCCACCAGGAATTATGATTGCGATCGCTAACGAGCAAAATGCAGATTTAATGCATCATCCTGGTGA
Organism: Nostoc mirabile CHAB5784; assembly: GCF_020829645.1. Taxonomy (GTDB): domain Bacteria; phylum Cyanobacteriota; class Cyanobacteriia; order Cyanobacteriales; family Nostocaceae; genus Nostoc; species Nostoc mirabile. Next base: position 15,865 of record NZ_JAIVFS010000057.1, read on the forward strand.
TAAATTTGTGCTGAATATCCTCAAAGAAGGAAGAAATGTGCGGCGCTATTTTTCTCGTCATAGCACTTTAGGAGATAATCCCTTTGCAAATCTTGACACAAAAACTGCTTTTAATGGTTGTTTGATTTTGAATGAGGCATTAGCCTATTTAGAATGTACGGTGCAAAATCAACTTGAATGTGGTGATAGATGGTTAATTTATGCCGTCATCGATCACGGTGAAGTGTTGGAAAATGATGGTGTCACTGCTTTGGAGCATCGGAAATCTGGCAGTTATTATTAACCTGACTTTTCACGGTATTTCAAAAACCTCACTTCTATTTCTCTCTTCCTTTAAGGAGGAGCCACTGCGTTGGGCGGCTCTGCCGACTTGAAGCACGTGGCGTCAGAGACTTTGAATTTTCCCCCTTAGAGCGTCGGGAAGGGGGTTAGGGGGTTAGGTTTTTCGTAGTCAGGTACACACAAGTCTTTTAGAGTTGCAATGCGATTGTTTTGACTGACAATGCGATTGTTTCGGCTAACAATGCGATTGTTTTGGCTGACAATGCGATTGTTTTGGCTAACAATGTGATTGTTTCGGCTAACAATGTGATTGTTTCGGCTAACAATGTGATTGTTTCGACTGACAATGCCATTGTTTTGATTGACAATGCCATTGTTTCACGGGATCTGGAAAACCTCACTTTCATTCCTCTCTCCTCTTAAGACTACGGTGTACACACAAGTCTTGCCGCAGCCATATCTTTATTAATAAATCTCGCACTGCGTTTCTATTCCGCCTCGGAATGAATTCCGAGTCTCATAGCTGAAGTCCACTAAGCGTGGACTAAATTAGGACTTACGCACTGTACAAAATGACTATCATGTGTATCAACGAAAATCCGTTGTTTCAGGCTATTGGCTACTAGCTTAATTATCAGTAGCGTAGGCGCAGCCCGCCGCAGGCATCGCTGGCTAATGGTGAAAAAATCAAACTTGAATGCCTGAAAATCCATACCCATATTTAATTGCTTCTGTCAATGCGTAAGTCCTATAAATGATCAATTCAGTCCACTTGAGTGGACTTCAGCTATGAGCCGCTGAACTTCAGTTCTGGGCGGGATGTCGGTGAGTGTGACAGTTTCACTCTGACAAAGCCTTACAACGAAAGAAGCTTTGATTTTTCGCCTGTCTCTAGTAGCGAAGCTTGCTCGGTAATTAGATTTTTCAGGAACTTTACCCATTGTCGGCGAATCATTAGTGCCAATCCCCGATACCCTATATCGTGATCTAAGATTGTTGGGTATCTTATAAATTGCGATCGCCACTATACCGATGATCGAAGTTGAGCATCTAAGTAAAATATACGGTTCCACCCCAGCGATTACTGATGTCACTTTTAGCGTCGAACCTGGGGAAATTTTAGGGTTGTTGGGTCCCAATGGCGCTGGTAAAACCACAACCATGCGGATTCTGGCTGGTTATTTACCGGCAACCAATGGAAATGCCCGGATTGCTGGCTATGATGTCCATGAAAATTCCCTAGCTGTACGCCAACGCATTGGTTATTTACCAGAAACACCGCCGTTATATCCAGACATGACGGTGGAGGGATTTTTGCATTTTGTCGCCCGAATTAAGGGAGTATCAGCAGGCGATCGCCCCAACAAGGTAACAGCCGCTATCGAACGCTGCAACTTAGAAGATAAGCGGCGGGTGATTATTCGCAAACTCTCTAAAGGATACCGCCAAAGGGTAGGAATTGCTCAAGCGATCGTCCACGATCCACCAGCGATCATTTTAGATGAACCCACCGTTGGACTCGATCCCCGACAAATAATTGAGGTGCGGAATTTAATTAAAAGTCTCGCTGGTACTCACACAATTATTCTTTCCACGCACATTCTGCCAGAAGTGAGCATGACTTGTAGCCGCGTCGCCATCATCAATCGCGGTAAAGTTGTGGCAACTAATACACCAGAAAACCTGATGACTCAGTTGACAGGTGGTTCAGGGTATGAAGTGGAAATAGAAGGAGAAGCTGCCCTAGCGAAACAGGTATTGCAAAAAGTCGCGGGTGTGAGTTTGATAGAATCAATTCCGACAGCCGGAGGTCATCAACCCCAGGCAAATCGCGCTTACCTGCGGGTAATATCGCAACCGGGAAAAGAACCAGGAAAGGATATTGCCACAACATTAGTGCGTGCAGGATTTGGTTTACATGAACTGCGGCGAGTTAATGCAACCTTAGAAGATGTGTTCTTGCAACTGACCACAGAAGAGAAAAATTTCGATACTGAGGTAGACTTAGCAGCAGACAACGAAGGAGAGGCAGTGTAAATGGGTGTAGTGCTGAGTAATATTATTGCCATTTATCGCCGAGAGTTACAGAGTTATTTTGTATCACCTTTGGCTTATGCGATCGCAGGCATATTTTGGTTAATTGCGGGGTTATTCTTGGTGATGATTTTGCTAGGGCCAGATGGCATTTTGGTAGGAGTTGCGGCAATAGATGCACAAGGGCAACAACTCGGAGTGCCAGTACCGCCGATAGATGTCCCCTACGAATTTATCCGGGCATTCTTGGATCGCATGGGGTGGCTATTGTTATTTATCCTGCCAATTCTCTCGATGGGACTCTATGCCGAAGAACGGAAGCGGGGCACTTTAGAATTATTAACCACCTCACCAATCACCAATTGGGCGGTAGCTTTAGGTAAGTTATTGGGCGTGCTAACATTTTTTACCACAATGGTTCTACCCATGCTAGTGTTTGAAGCGATCGCAATCAGTGGATCAAATCCCCCAATGGCGCTCTCAATTCCCTTACTGGGTCATTTTGGATTAATCTTGCTAGCAGCAGCAATTTTATCTTTAGGAATGTTTATTTCTTCATTAACAGACAGCACAATTCTGTCTGCCGTTTTCACCTTTGCAGTAATTTTATTATTGTTATTGATTGATTTAATCGCCAAAATTGTCCCTGGCCCCGTGGGCGAAGCATTAGGTTATCTGTCATTGCTGAAACATTACGACACCTTAATTCAAGGCATTTTTGATACCAGCGCCTTAATTTTATTTGCCAGTTACATTTTTTTGGGCATCTTTCTCACAGCTCAATCAATTGATGCACTGCGCTTTCAAAGGCAATAGTTATTTGTCATTTGTCATTTGTCATTGGTCATTGGTCAAAAAATAGTGACACTTAAAAATATATGGACGAAAATTGAGTGACTAAAAATCAGCAAGACAACTCAATAAATGGCAACAAAGCGTTTCCAAGAATTACAGGTTTATAAATTATCAGAACAATTAGCAGATAACATTTGGAAAATTGTTGAAGGATGGAATTTTTTTGCAGATACAATTGGTAAACAGATTGTACGTTCAGCCGATAGTATCGGTGCCAATATAGCGGAAGGTCTAGGAAGAGGTAGTTTTTAAGAAAATAGACGTTTTATAAAAATAGCTAGAGGCTCTTTGAATGAAACTCAACATTGGTTAAGACGAGCTTACACTCGTAACCTTTTAACTACCGAACAGATAAATGCAACCAAAACAATCATTAACGAACTAGCGCCAAAACTAAACTCCTATTTAAACTCAATTGGCAATGTACCAGATGACCAATGACAAATGACAAATGACAAATGACAAATCACATGAAGATAGTTGCAAAAAAGAAACTGTGGAAATATCTGTTTTGGTTGGGGCCGTTCCTAATTGCTGTCGGCTTAACAGTTGCGTTAGTCTCTGAACAGTGGGGACTAATTCCATTAGTATTTCTGATTACAGGAATTGTCATCACTGCGTTGGGGATAATATGGCAAAGCTACCAAACTAACTGGTGGAAGCGTCGTTCTACCCAAGCTGGTACTAATGCTTTAGTGGCAACTCTGGCAGTGTTAGCAATTTTAGGATTGATTAACTTTTTGGGAACTCGCTACCACTTGCGGGCAGACTTAACAGAAACTCAATTATTTACCCTTGCGCCCCAGTCACGGGAACTGGTGAGGGTTTTACCACAGCCAGTTAAGGTGTGGGTGTTTGATATTAACCAGAATCCCCAAGACCGAGAATTACTAGACAATTATCAACGCCAAAGCTCAAAATTTAAATATGAGTACATTGACCCCCAAACTAGACCAGGACTTGCAGAAAAGTTTGGCGTCAAAGATTACGGAGAAGTTTATTTAGAATCTGGCGATAAACGGCAATTAGTGCAAACGGTAAATGAAAATGAGCGCTTGTCAGAAATCAGATTAACTAGTCGCCTGCAACAACTAACAAGTTCAACCACAGCCAAAGTTTACTTACTCCAAGGTCATGGCGAACGCCAACTTTCACCTGGTAAAGATGCAATATCACAAGCAGTTCAGGGATTAGGAGATAAAAGTTTTACAACATCACCCCTGAATTTAGGAGAAACTTCTAAAGTTCCTCAAGATGCTGCTGTAGTGATAGTAGCTGGCCCCAAGCGAGGGCTGTTTGAAGGCGAAGTCAAAGCTTTGCAAGAATATCTTAATCGCGGTGGTAACTTACTGCTGATGATTGATCCTAATACTGATCCCAAACTTAACAGCTTGCTACAAGAGTGGGGTGTTCGTCTGGATAATCGTTTAGCAGTCGATGTCTCTGGCGGAAGCGTGGGACTTGGCCCTGCTACGCCCTTAGTCACAGAATACGGACAACATCCGATTACCAAAGATTTCGATAACGGTAATTCTTTTTATCGGATTGCCCGACCACTGGAAATTACCTCTGTACCTGGTGTCGAAGCTACTCCTCTGCTGCGAACCAAACCCTACCCCAACAGTTGGGCAGAAAGCGACCTCCAAAGCGAGAAATTGGAGTTTAATGCAGATAAAGACCTCAAAGGGCCTCTAACCTTGGGCGTTGCCTTAACCAGAAAACAAACACCCAAATCTGCTTCCACTCCCCAACCTGCACCGACACCTTCACCTCTACCATCACCAACCACTCAAAGCAAGGCTTCCCCTGCTCCCTCTGTTCCCTCTGCTCCCTCTGCTCCCTCATCTCAAACAGCCACCGAGTCCCGTTTAGTGGTTTTAGGAAATTCCGATTTCGCCACCGATGGCTTGTTTCAACAGCAATTAAATGGAGATGTATTCCTCAACTCAGTTACTTGGCTGAGTCAACAGGAGAAGCAACCCCTTTCCATTCGCCCCAAAGAACCGAAAAACCGTCGGATAACCTTGACAACCACACAAGGTAATCTTTTAATATTGTCATCTCTGTTGCTTTTACCTTTAATTGGGTTTGCGATCGCAGTTATTATTTGGTGGAAACGAAGGTAAGAAGTGAGTTAGGAGACGCGATTAATCGCGTCTAATGCCCAATGCCCAATATTTAAAAAATGAAATTGCCGCGAACGACTTTAATTCTGATACTGCTAGCGCTAGGTTTAGGTGGTTTTGTTTACTTCCATGAAATTCGGGGTGCGACTGTGCGAGAAGAAACCAAGGAGCAAAAGCAGCAAATTTTCTCTTTTGCCGAAGATGATGTGCAGTCTTTAACAATCACGACAAAAAAACTCACCCTGAATCTGGAACGTAACCCTGAATCTAGTAGTAACCCCAAGTGGTTAATCAAATCTCCGATATCGGGCCCAGCAAATGATGCTATTGTTTCTTATTTAATAGATTTGTTAGTCAAAGGTAATAGCGATCGCACTCTCTCAACTCCAGCAAAAGAGCTTGGAGAATTTGCCTTAGATCAACCCCAAGCAACTATCAATATCACCCTGAAAAACCGACAAAGGCATCAGTTGATTTTGGGTAAATCTAACTTTAATGGTCGTTTCTTGTATGCTCAAGCTGACCCGACTGCTAAACCCGATGGAAATATAAATGTACTGTTGGTATCTACAGATTTTGCAAATGCCGTAAATCGGGAACTATCAGAGTGGAAACAACCTGTAGATAATAGTCAGAAACTTCCTCCACTCACGATTCCTAAACCGACTCCGACAAACAGCAAATAATTAATTCAAAATCTGGCGATATTATTATGACAAATCCGACAGCAACATTGCTGATTTCTTGCCCCGATCAACGGGGACTGGTAGCGAAATTTGCCAATTTCATCTATTCTAATGGTGGTAATATTATCCATGCAGATCAGCATACAGATTTTGCTGCTGGGTTATTCCTTACCCGGATTGAATGGCAGTTAGATGGGTTCAATTTGCCACGAGAGTTTATTGCCCCTGCATTTAATGCGATCGCACAACCTTTAGACGCTAAGTGGGAAATACGTTTTTCTGATACAGTACCACGCATTGCTATTTGGGTAAGTCGCCAAGATCATTGTCTATTTGACTTAATTTGGCGACAACGTGCTAAAGAATTTATTGCTGAAATTCCTTTAATAATTAGTAACCATTCTAATTTAAAGGTAGTAGCGGAGCAGTTTAATATCGACTTCCAGCATATTCTCATCAATAAAGATAATAAATCAGAACAAGAAGCCCAACAACTAGAATTACTGCGCCAGTACAAAATAGATTTAGTTGTATTGGCGAAATATATGCAGATTGTTAGTGCAGATTTTATTAGTCAATTTCCGCAGATTATTAATATACATCATTCCTTTTTACCAGCTTTTATCGGAGCAAACCCTTATCACCGAGCTTTTGAACGGGGTGTGAAAATTATTGGTGCAACGGCTCATTATGCCACTGCTGATTTAGATGCAGGCCCAATTATTGAACAGGATGTAGTGCGAGTTAGCCACCGTGATGAAGTTGATGATTTGGTGAGAAAAGGCAAAGATTTGGAGAGAGTTGTATTAGCAAGAGCGGTGCGATCGCACTTGCAAAATCGTGTATTGGTATATGGTAATAGAACAGTAGTCTTTGAGTAAACGATGCTCAAGCCACTGGAAGTAAAAGCTATACAAAAAAGTCCACCTACGCGGACTTTACAAAAATACTTATTTCAAGAATTGCCGTAGCTGTTTTAGTTAGCTAAAATACAATACGGTTCAGTTAAGGCTAAAACCTTTTAGCAAAGTCAAGTTTTTTAACGAACCACAGAGGCGCAGAGGGCACTGAGAGAAGAAATAAATGCTTAACTGAACTGTATTGAGCTAAAATAACCTCTGTCTTATCTTTCGATTCATCTCTGATTTTAAAGTAGTAATAAAGATTACCAACAGTTAGGTCTGATGCCTGTTGCAAATTAGATGTAACTAATATTTTATAACCAGTAATTCAAGCCTGTGCATTAATACGCAAGTAAGCAAAAAATTTATAGCTTGAACAAATTTAAAACACTATCTACTACCTATTAGTCAATCCAGGGAGATCCAGCCACCATTGGTCATTGAAAGATAATTTTCAGTTACAAGCACACAAGGAACTTGGCTAGTTTGCGGTGCGAAACCCAAAAGCTCTACAGTAATTGAGATAGGGCAAAATGCAGTTAATCACAAGGCTTAATTACTATTGAAAAGATATCACCTTGATCAATATAAGTGCTGAATCCAGTCATAAAATTTCATATTGACTTATACAAGCGTCTCCAATCCGTAAAGTTTGCCCATCTCCCTATAGTTTGCGTATGTTTTCAGGCTTAACCAACACAGCGATCGCATGCTTTTTGGATACATCAATTTTTAACAAGGGCTGCGATCGCAGCTACCAATTTGGCAGGATCGGCTGGTTTAGCAATGTGGAGTTGAAATCCGGCTGTAAAAACCTGTTTTTGTGTCGTTTCTGCGGCGTAAGCAGTTAGGGCGATCGCGGGAATTTGTCCACCTAAATTGGCGGGCATTGCTCGTAACTTTCTGATCAAAGTGTAACCGTCAACATCTGGCATACCTAAATCGCTTAACAGCAAATCTGGCTTTGACTTTATAATTGCAGTCAGTGCTTCACCGGCAGATGCTGCGATCGTCACGATTGCTCCCTGCTGTTCTAATAGAAAAGCCAGAAACTCACGGGTATCAGCATTATCATCTACAACTAACAAACGTATTCCTTCTAGTGGAGCATAAAGCATACAGGATGGATAGGAATCGTCTGATACATTGTGATTTTCCTTTCCTAATTCCAGATGTTGAAACACGGGTAGGGTAACTGTAAATGTCGCACCTTGCCCTTCTCCTAAGCTCTCTGCCAAAACTGTACCGCCATGTAACTCGACAAGTTGGCGCACAATCGCCAAACCAAGTCCTAGCCCACCAAAACTTCGGGTTGTACGACTATCTGCCTGACGGAAATATTCAAATACATGTGGCAGAAAGTCAGGACTAATACCTTTACCCGTGTCACTAACTCTCAGTTGTACCTCAGAATTAATCTGTTTTAAGTAGACTTCAACCTGTCCACCGGATGGTGTGAATTTAACAGCGTTAGAGAGCAGATTCCAAATAATTTGTTGAATCCGATTACTATCACCCTTCACCTGTCCAATTTCTCTATCCAAATGAAGATTAATTTGAATCGACTTTGCTTCTGCTGCCAATTGCACTGTCTCTAAAGCAGCTTCAATAGTAAAAACAAGATTAACAATTTCTAAATTAAGTGCTAGCTTGCCCTGGAGAATGCGAGAGATATCCAACAAATCTTCAATCAACTGAGCCTGTAATTCAGCATTTCGTTCGATTGTCTCAAGGGCACGCACAGTAGTAGCTTCGTTTAATGAGCGATTTTTCAGTAGCTTTGCCCAGCCCAAAATTGGATTAAGAGGAGAACGAAGTTCATGAGAGACAATTGCTAAAAATTCATCTTTAATTCGGTTTGCTGTCTCAGCAGCTTCTTTCGCCTGTTGACGTTCTTCTGCTATTGCTAGAGCCTGATCGCGGAGGTTTTTATATTCCTGAACTCTGAACGTTAAATCTGTCAAATCTTCAATTGAAAAGAGAGCATAAAATCTATCTCCATCCAATGCAGACACAGCAGTAACAGTTGTGTGTTGAATGCGGTATTTATCTTTGGATATAGGTACAGGAATAATATATTTATGCAGTTGAGAAGAAAAAATTGTCGGCGGCCCACCTTGAAAAATTTGGTGCAAACGGCTAGCGTAACGAGGTTGATTCAGATGAGGAAAATATTCATGAATAGAATTTCCCAAAATCTGACTTCTCGGAATTTTTGTCCATTCCTCTAAGCAGCAGTTCCAGAAGATAACAATATAATCTGACTGTAGAACAAAAGCTCCTAAAGGAATTTTATCTAAAAGGCTAAATTTTTCCTGAGCTTGTTCAATTATATTCATTGTCTTCTCAAAATTTTTTAAGACTTTTTTAACCGATTTTTGCTAATATTATATTATTGGATTATTCCAATTTCGTCATTCATTGCATTGATGAGCGCATCAAAAGTGCCCACCAAAAAGATTAAAATAATATCTCCGATAATTTCTAAGCGTTCAATTGTGAAACTGGCTTGTGCCAGTAAGATTTTTGAATCGCTCTCGTATGCAGATAATAATAAATTTTCAAGGGTATCTTCTAAATAAACGGGCAATGTGTAGTTTAGATGCTTCTTTAGCACATTACTGAGTGAACCCATTACCCCATTTATAACAATGTTACCAATTTCGCTCAGTGTGCCAATTTTCACCGCATCTAGGTCAACCGATCCTGGCTTTTCACCTGTAAGCACTGCAACCAATGTTGATGCACTGTCAGTTGGAAAAATTAAGCTAGCAGTGCCATAGAAAGAGCCTGTAAAGCGTAGTTTTACAGATGCCAAAGTCTGATCATGAAATCGTGTTGCTAATTCTTGATAGGCATCGGCAGCAGTTAACACTTTAACAACCGGAATTTTCAGACGAATGTGAGAGTCTACCATTTCATTAAGTAGACTTGCTGCTCGACCGACTCCAATATTAATTAACTCTTGCAGGGCATCCAGTTCTTCTGCTGTCACATTCATGAAAACTTATTCCTTGGTATTAAGAACTTCCTGGACTGCCTTTCGCAATTCATTTTCTTTTGGCGGTTTATTAATAAAGTTCACTGCCCCCAAGCTATAACTTTGATTGCGTGCCCCATCTTGGATATCGGCGGAAATGATAATGGTGGGAATTTTTAATTCTTTATCTTGCATAGCTTTCAGAAATTCAAAGCCATTCATATCTGGCATGAGAAGATCCGCTAATACACAATTTGGTTTATGGTTGTAAACCATTTCTAATCCCTCACGCCCATTAGTTGCTTCTATAATTTCATAACCATCGATTTGCAGAAACTTACGGATCATTCTGCGAGAAAAAGCTGCATCATCGATAATCAAAACCATTGCCATCAGCTTTGTCCTTTTATGCTTTAACTTAATAATTCTTGATTTAGGCTAATTAGCCTACATTATTAATTAAAATGGATGAATTCAAGAATAAATAAATATAATTTTACAATTATCAATAATAGTTTCGGAAAAATTCTCAAACTCGCTAAAACTATAATGCTATGCTGGGCAGCTAAAATTATTAATAATGGGAACTTTTAAAATTTGTTAAGTATTTAAAATCCGAGCTAATTCCAGCTTTCCTATCCGTTGCCAATGCAAAATCCTTGTGTGATGGATATAGGTTAGACGGTCGATTTCTCGCAGGCTCATGCCATTAAGATACATTTTGAGGCATACCTGCTTGACATGGTTTGAATAGTACCAAGGTTGTTAGGATTTGAGAAACTGACGTTAGCGAACGCGAACAGCGTCTCGTAGAGAAGCGGGGCGGAACGCACGTCGCATTATTTGCACTTGTAACATTCTCTGTCTTGACGACGACCATTCTTGAAACTTTGGGTTGAATAGCAACGATAACATTGCCTGTCTTTTAACTATATCATTAGGGCAAATATAATGTCTTCAGCCTCATAAAAGACAAACATCTCTCTTTAGATAGAGATTGCTGAGGTTGAATATTAAATTAGTATTAAAGGATATACAAATTTTTACTTTATTAACCAATGGAGTTGAATGAAATTGACGATGATATAGAAGCATTTCTCGTTGAAAGCTATGAGAACTTGAATCAAATTGAAGGCGATATTATTGAGCTAGAGAAAGCATCTGCGAATGGAGAAGCATTAGTTCGCATTTATCGCTCACTTCACACGCTTAAAGGAAATTGCGGCTTTTTGCCGTTTCCTAATTTGGAATCACTTGCTCATGCTGGGGAGAATTTGCTCTCGTGTCTGCGCGATCGCCAACTAGCAATCACCCCTGACATTGTTAGTACTTTACTACAAACAGTTGACAGCATTCGGCAAATTCTGTCTCAAATTCAAGCTGCAAAGCATGAGGGCGATCGCGATTATTCAGCAATAATTGGTACTTTAACCCGATTGTCAGAAACTAAACAGATTCCAAAACCCTCTCAATCGCATGAGCCTATTGTTAATATACAAACGCCACAAATAGATGCAGAAGCTCAAAAAGATACAGCAGGTAGTGAGTCTGTCAATAACGAACTCACAGAAATATCAACTTCGACAACATCAGAATCTGCTTATATCCGAGTCAATGTTAATCTGCTAGATCAGATGATGAACCTAGTGGGTGAACTCGTTTTAGCCCGTAACCAGGTAATCGGATTTAGTACCAAGTTTAAGGATAATGGTTTTGCTGCTACCTGCCAGCACCTGAGCCTACTTACAGCCGAGTTGCAGGAAGGGGTGATGAAAACTCGGCTGCAACCAATTAGTTCCATCTGGCAAAAGTTCCCTCGCGTGACCCGCGATTTAGCGATCGCTTCCGGTAAAGAAGTTGAAGTGGAGATGGAGGGGGCAGATACTGAACTAGACAAAAGTATTATTGAAACAATTAAAGACCCTTTGACGCATTTAGTACGCAATTGCATCGATCATGGGATTGAATTACCAGCCGAGCGGGTTGCTTGTGGTAAACCAAGCTTAGGACGGCTATTTCTTAGAGCCTTTCACGAAAGCGGCAAAGTAAATATTGAAATTGGCGATGATGGTCGCGGTCTGAATTTAGAACGCCTCAAAGGGCGAGCGCAGCAACTTGGTTTAGTAAACGCTGTGCAAGCTGCAACCATGAGCGAGTCAGAAGCGATGAACTTAATTTTTTTATCCGGCTTCTCGACTGCTCAACAGGTGACTTACCTTTCCGGGCGAGGGGTTGGGATGGATATTGTCAAGAGTAATATTGAGAAGATTAACGGAACGATTGAAATTTACAGCCAAGACGGACAAGGAACGACCTTCAAAATCAAGATTCCGTTGACATTAGCAATTATTCCAGCATTGATTGTCAGCAGTGGGGGCGATTTCTATGCTATTCCCCAAGCGAGTCTACAAGAGCTAGTACGCCTAGAAGCACTCAATAGTATTGAGATGTTATACGATGTGCCTGTGTATCGCTTGCGGGGTAATCTTGTACCCTTGATTTATCTCAACGAAGTGTTGCAACAGGATAGTGTCAGCAACTTAGAAACGCTCAGTCTGGTAATTGTGCAAGTTGATAATTATCGCTTTGGACTAGTCGTAGATACAATCGAAGACATCCAAGATATTGTAGTTAAACCTTTAGGAAAACAGTTAAAGGCGCTATCCCTATTTGCAGGAGCCACTATTTTAGGGGATGGCACAGTGGCATTAATTATTGATGTTGTCGGTCTGGCAAACCGAACTGGTATAATCGCCAAACAAAAGCAGTTGCTAAACGAAAATGCTACAAATAGCCAAGAGCAAGCAGGCTCACGCCAAACAATTTTGCTGTTTGAGGGGCCCCAAGGCGCACGCATGGGCATTCCACTGGCGATCGCCTTTCGGCTCGAAGAGATTCTTGCTTCTGCTGTCGAAAAAGTGGGTAATCAGGATGTTTTACAGTCTTACGGTCAAATTCTGCCACTGATTGATCTTTATAAGATATTTTGCGTTGGCGTAGCCCGCCTTTGGCATCGCGATCGTAATCAGTTTAATGATGAGGCTTTGGCGACAGTTGCAGAAACGCTCCAGATAATTATTGTTTCTCCATACTCAGAACTCAGTGTTGGGCTAGTGGTTGATCGCATTCTCGACATTGTGGAAGAACCACTAACCATTAAAGGTATCCCTAGTAGACCTGGTGTGCTTTTCTGTGCTGTAATTCAAGGACAAATCACAGAAATTCTTGACATTGAGACTGTAATTCGGATTGCTAACCCTCATTTGCTACAATTAGCGACTCATGACTGAACAACAAATTTGCACATTTTTTCTCAAAGGAGTTTACTTTGGTATTGACGTGCAACACGTTCAAGAAGTGATTCGTCCACAAGCAATGACTCGTGTACCTTTGGCACCACCAGATATCTGTGGGTTGATTAATTTACGTGGACAAATTATTACTGTCATCGATTTGCAGCGTCGATTAGAGATCAGCGAACCGCAGACACAATCAACTACAAAACTTGTAGATCAGCCGCAGGGATTTAATATCATTGTGTGTTCTGATAATGAAGTAGTCAGTCTGTTCGTTGATTGCGTGGGAGATGTTTTAGAGTTCGCACAAAACACCTTTCAACCCCCACCCGCAACGTTAAAAGGTAGAATGCGTCAGATGCTAGCAGGAGCTTACCCGCTCCCAGAGGGATTTCTGTTAGTTCTAGACGCTGAGAAAATTCTAGATGTTAATTTAAAAAATCAGATTATCGAATAATTCAGGAGCGCTTTGCAATGACTACAAATCGGGCTGGGAAAACAGCCAACTCTAAATCTCCCTCGGTGGATAGTGCAGATTCGCAACCGACCGATGACAGTGTGACAAAAGTACAATTGCAAGCGTTACTAATAGCACTGAAGGCTGCAAAAAACGGTGATTTTACCATCCGTTTAGCTGATGAGAATAATGAACTGGGTGAAATTGCCTCAGTTTTTAATGAATTGGTAAGTTTAAATCAAAACTTTGCTAACGAAGTTAATCGCTTGGCATCCGAGATTGGTATCCAAGGGAAGCTTGGTTCTCAAGCCGTTGTCAAAGGAGCAGGTGGGAGTTGGAAAGAATCGGAGGGCAACTTGAATCAGATGTCTACAAATTTAAAAGAGCAGATAAAAGGTATTAATCAGGTCAGCCTTGCCGTCGCTCAAGGAAATTTGTCCAAGCAAATCGAGGCAAACAATGCAGGAGAGTTTAAGCAGCTCACGGATAATGCAAATCAGATGATTAGCAGCCTGAAGTCTTCAATCAGACGGATGACAGAGGTGGCAACAGCAGTTGCGTCTTCGGCAGAAGAACTGACCGCAGTCAGTAAAGAAATGACTGAGAACGCCGAACAAACAGCCGAACAGGCCACTTCTGCTTCTGCCTCTGCTGAACAGGTAAGTCAGAATACTAATACAGTTGTGACTGCCGTGGAAGAGATGAATGCTAGCATTCGAGAAATTGCTAAGACCGTTACTGAAGGAGCAAAGGTCACGACTGAGGCAGTTAAAACAGCTGAACGCACGAACGAGACAATTAACAAACTCGGTCAAAGCAGCATTGAAATTGGCAAAGTTATTAAAGTCATTACCTCGATCGCAGGGCAAACAAACTTGCTAGCACTCAATGCTACGATTGAGGCGGCTAGAGCCGGGGATGCAGGTAGAGGATTTGCCGTAGTCGCAAATGAGGTGAAAGAATTAGCCAAACAAACGGCAAGTGCTACTGAAGATATTAGCCAGCGAATTGAAGCTATTCAGACAGATACAAAAAGTGCCGTTCAAGCCATCACTCAGATTACTACTATTATCAATCAAATCAACGACTTCCAAAGCACGATCGCCAGTGCTATTGAGGAACAAACTGCAACTACAAATGAAATTGGTCGAAATATGGCTGAGGCAGCCAAAGGAACATCAGATATTGCCAAAAGTATTGGAATTGTGGCACTCAACACTCAAAGTACGACTACTGGAACTAGTAATACCTTAGAGGCAGCTACACAACTCTCTCGAATGGCAGTAGATTTGCAGAAAGTCGTCAATCAGTTTAAGTATTAAGAGAAGGCAGTCCCGAAGCACAGGTGTCAACTTAACGTAAAAGTCATGTCCCGCAAGGAACTGAAGTTCCTTGCTAATAGCAAAAGTCATCTGAAGATGACTAAATATACCTAAAAATCTTTAGTCTACTTCAGTAGACTTTAGCTGTTAGCCTTGAACTTTAGTTCCAGGCGGGTGAGTCAGCCAACAGTTAAGTTATTTCTAGGCTTTTGTTGACACCAATAGTCCCGAAGAAGTGGCAGGGGGCAGGAGAGGAGATATATTTTAGAATCCAACAATGAGCCTTTGAACTCCATTAATGAGCCTTTGAACTCCATTAAAGAGTCTTTGAACTCCATTAATGAGTCTTTGAACTCCATTAATGAGTCTTTGAACTCCATTAATGAGTCTTTGAACTCCATTAATGAGTCTTTGATACTCGTGAACAAGCATAAAAATTCACCTTGTCCCCCTGCCCCCTGCCCCCTGCCCCCTGCCCCCTGCCCCCTGCCTCCTGCCCCCTGCCCCCCATTCCCCAATGCCCAAAATCCGGGTACTCGTTGTTGATGACGCCGTTGTAGTACGGAGTCGATTAAGTAAAATTTTGTCTAGCGATCCAGAACTGGAGGTGGTAGGAGTCGCGGCTAATGGTCGCATTGCTCTTGCCAAGATTTCCCATGTTAATCCCGATGTGATCATCCTGGATATTGAGATGCCGGAGATGGATGGTTTGCAAACCCTGTCCGCTATCCGACAAATATATCCACGCTTACCAGTGATTATGTATAGTACCTTCACACGCAGTGGAGCGATCGCAACGCTGGAAGCTCTTTCTTTAGGTGCTTCAGACTATGCCACAAAACCTAGTAACTTAGGAAGTGTAGAGGCAACAAACCAACATATTCGGGATGATTTGATTCCCAAAATTAAGGTATTTGGTGCATTTTTCACACCCAGCGCAATTACCCATCCAGTTGTTTTTCCTGTTCGTAGCGATATACAGCAGGTGGAGGTTGTGGCAATTGGGGTTTCTACCGGAGGCCCAAATGCTCTAGGTGTAGTGCTTAAAGAGTTTCCAGCAGATTTATCAGTGCCGATTTTGATTGTGCAACACATGCCGCCAATGTTTACGAAACTACTAGCTAAACAATTAGCTTCCAAGTGCAAAATTCCAGTAGACGAAGCGGTTTCTGGACAGATAGTAAAACCGGGACATGCCTGGATTGCACCAGGAGATTTTCATCTAATTGTGCAACGCGACAAAACTGGGGTTCAACTTACCACCCATCAAGCATCAAGAGAAAATTCCTGTCGTCCTTCAGTCGATGTGCTGTTGCGATCAGTTGCACAGGTTTATGGTGCTGGGGCGATCGCTGTTATCCTCACGGGTATGGGGCAAGATGGGTTGCATGGCTGTCAGTGCATACGCGAGGCGGGTGGACAGGTACTTGCACAAGACAAAGCCACTAGCGTCGTCTGGGGAATGCCTAGTTTTGTCGTTAATGCCGGACTTGCCAATCAAGTTCTTCCGCTTAACCAAATCGCAGATGAAATTATGCACAGAATTCGTTCCAATCAAGTTCCTCTTTCAGACCTGTAATGACAAAGATTATGGGTGTAAGCAGCACTGATTTTGAGTATCTTCGGGAATTAGTTCATCATCATTCAGCCGTTGTGTTGTTTGGTGATAAAAGCTATTTAGCAGAGTTACATTTGCAGCCAATTATCGAATCGGCAGGATTCGCTTCCATCACTGATTTGGTTACTTACTTGCGAACTCAGCCGTTTAATAGTCTTCACGTCCAGACAATCGAGGCGCTAGTCACTAACGAAACGTCATTCTTCCGTGATAGACACCCTTTTGAAGCACTGAAAAAATACGTGCTACCAGAGTTAATTAAAGAACGAGCAATTGAGCGATCGCTCAACATTTGGTGTGCTGCCTGCTCTAATGGACAAGAACCTTATAGCATTGCCATATTAATTCATGAACATTTTCCCATGCTTACCAATTGGTCGCACAAGCTAATTGCGACTGATTTTTCTACTAAGGTTTTAGCGCGTGCCTGCGAAGGGCATTATAACCAACTTGAAATTAATCGGGGACTCCCTAAAAATATTCGCGATCGCTACTTTCACAAGCTAGAAACTGACTGGCAAATAAAGGAATACATTCGCCAGATGGTTGATTTTCGTCAGTTAAATCTTTTGCAATCTTGGTCATCTCTACCGCAATTCGACGTTATCTTTTTACGGAATGTTTTAATTTACTTTGATGTTGTGACCAAGAAAGCCTTGCTAAAAAAGATCAAGCAGCAATTAAGGCCAGATGGCTACTTATTTCTTGGTAGTGGTGAAACGACTATCAGCCTAGATGAATCATTCAAGCGGGTTTTATTTGACAAGGCTATCTGCTATCGATTGCACAATCCTAAAGTCAAAATTGCCGATTGAAGTAAAAATCAGCAAGTTGCTGTTTGCAGCCGGAAAAAATATTGTATATTTACAATACACACATGCTTACAAGAAAATATTGCATGTTTGCGATACGTAAGTATATCTTTGATTTTTAGACCTTGTAACTTAAAACACCAATTACCTCATAAATAAGTATGTCTATTATCACTGGAACCTCTCTAAACGATGTTCTTAACGGTACACTCAACAACGATGTAATCGATGCCCTGGATGGAGATGACAACCTTAATGGTAGAGATGGTAATGATATTCTGATTGGCGGATTGGGTAAAGATATCTTAACTGGTGGAGCAGGATCTGATACCTTCCGTTACAATAGTGCTTTAGAGGGTGGCGATATTATCAACGACTTAAATGCATCTCAAGGTGATAAAATCCAAGTTTCCGCATCTGGATTCGGAGGTGAACTCCAAGTAGGGCTATTACAAGCTTCTCAATTCAGGCTCGGTAGTGCTTTCACCAATACCAACCAACGCTTTAGATTTGACATCAATAGCTCGATTCTATTCTTCGACAGAGATGGTAGCGGTTCGCAATTTGGCTCCGTCGAAATTGCTAAAATAAACGGCGTTAACGGTCCTCTAACTACCCAAGTAATCGCCTAAAATTGATACCGAAACTCTGCGTGGGCGTAGCCAATCGTAGACATTGCCTCATAGTGTAGAAAGATTAAGCAGATTTTCAGAAAACTCTCAATGAGCCAGACTAGCCTAAATTTAGTTGCAATATCTATCTTTCTGATGACTCTATCGGTACTGCTGGGGCCATTCTTGAATTTATCACCAGCAGTACCGGCGATCGCTACCTTCGCTATTTTGGGAATAGCCACTTTTGACAGTTTTAGCTTGCAAGGCAAGGGTGGTACTATCTTTTTAGATTGGATTGCTGGATTTTCAAGTGAACACCGCGATCGCATCGTCCACCACGAAGCAGGGCATTTCTTGGTTGCTTACCTGTTAGGTATTCCCGTTACCGGCTACACCCTCAGCGCTTGGGAAGCCTGGAAACAGGGTCAACCTGGGCAAGGCGGCGTTAGCTTTGATGACGGCGAATTAGCATCTCAACTAGAAGTGGGTAAAATCAGTGCCCAAATGCTAGACCGCTACTGCACTGTTTGGATGGCGGGTATTGCTGCTGAAACCCTAGTGTTTAATAATGCTGAGGGGGGATCTGATGATAAAAATAAGCTGATAGGAGTCTTGACAATTTTGGGCTTTTCTGAGTCAGTTTATCAGCAGAAATTGCGGTTTCATACCCTCCAGGCAAAAACCCTACTGCAAGAAAATTGGTCTAGCTACGAGGCTTTAGTTAATGCCATGCGACAACGCACTTCGGTAGAAGATTGTCATGCAAAGTTAGGAGTAAGAGGGGAGTAGGGAGTGGGGAGTGGGGAGTGGGGGAGCAGGGGGAGATTAACAATTCAAAATTCACGCATTCAAAATTCAAACATTTTAGACATTTTCAGATGGGGATTTAAACCCCAACTGAAACTGCGCTACGTGTAATGGTTGGGGTCTTAAACCCCAATACGGTTCGGTTAAGGCAAGAGACGCGATAAATCGCCGTCAAGACAAAGGACTGATTATTGTCAGGACTTACGCACAAGGAATGGAAAATCGTAGACGCTTCTTCGGCTTGCCGCAGGCTACCACAGAGAAGCCAGTGCGCCCTTGCGGTTAAGAGACTTGAAGCAACTGGCGCGACGCAGAGAAGCCAGTGCGCCCTTGCGGTTAAGAGACTTGTTCGCGCAGCGTCTCCCCTTGGGAGAAGCAACTGGCGCGACACGGAGGAATAAGAGTTTGAGAGTTTTTTTGCGTAAGTCCTAATTGTAAAGACGGCGATTTCTCGCGTCTTTGCGATTAGCGGCGTGTCATCAAAAAACCTTATCCGAACCGTATTGTCTTAAACCCTTTAATTTCCGATAACTAATGACTAATGACTAATGACTAATGACTAATGACTAATGACTAATGACTAATGACTAATGACTAATGACTAATTCCCAATTTTAAGAAGAAACAGCTTTTAGATGTGGGACATGAGATAAATAGTTCGAGGCAATAACCCGATTACGTCCAGTAGTTTTAGCTTGTAGCAAGCATTGATCGGCACGATGCAACAGACTTACTCCTTGATCGTCATCCTCAGGTTGCAGACAGGCTGTGCCTAGACTAATGGTGATATTAATTGTCAGTTTATTGCTGAGTGAAAATGGTTCCTCGCAGACTACCCGATTCAGACGACGAGCTACTAATAGTGCTTCCTCATCGGTAGTATTAGCCAAAATAATCACAAATTCTTCGCCACCATAGCGAAATGCTGTGTCTTGACAGCGCAGATTATGCCGCAGACGCTTACATAGCAGCTGTAAGATGCGATCGCCAACTAAATGCCCGTGAGTATCGTTAACTTTCTTGAAATGATCTACATCCAGAATAATCAAACTCATGGAAGTTTTTTGAGTCTTAGCTTTTTTTATTTGCCTGGGTAAGTCCCATTCTAAAGCACGACGATTATTTAATTCTGTCAAGGAATCAGATAAGGCGATCGCTGATAACATATCATTTGTCCGAATCAAATCTCGGTATTTTTGTGCTTTTCGCAAGCCAACAGTCAATTGAGCAAGTATTAGTCCATGCTTGGCGGTCAACTCTGCCATATGGTCTGTTTTTTCATCAAGAAGATGCCAAATATAAGCATCGGCTCCTTGCTTTAGTGCCGCAGCACTCATCTCTAATTCCCTGTGCCAACCCTTATTTCTATCAATAAGCTCCTGGGGACGATCCTCGAAGAGAATACAGTATATCCAGGATAGTTTTGTCTGGTCTTTCAACCAACTGCAAAGTTCCATACTACCATCCAGACTAGCCTGCACAAGTATTATATCGGGGGGCGTAATTTGAATCCGCGACACTGCTTGATTAAGATTGTCTATAACTTCTACACTAAAAGCAGTCGCATAACGGATCTGATCTGGAAGTGTGGCGATAAAGTTATTTTTTCCAAAGACCAGAATAGACATATTCATTGCTTTATTTTTTATCCTATTTAACTTTTAAAGAGATTAACTTTCTAAGACTTGCTGCTCTTGTTGGCTAATACCAAATATTATTTTTTAGGTGGAGTTATATTTGCTGATATATTATTTTGTCGCCGAATCTACTATATTTTTACAATTTTAATCTCCTCTTTAGACTTTATCTTTACTACTACCGTTTCTGAAACCTCCTCTTCTGACAACTAATGTCTTCTTTACAGTATATTTTTAAAACCGTAATAATACTGAATATTATTGAGAAGCAGAAAACTGTTTTTGTAGTTTCTTAAGTGTTCTTTTCCTCAACTAATTACAAAAATAAATAATTTGTAATAGCTGTCATCTTAGGTAGCCAAATTTATTCCTGTGAAGAAAAATAAATAAATAAATTATAAAAATTTTTCATCCAATTATAAAAGCCAAAACTATTTCATTGAATGAGAAATGTTATTAACCAAACAGTAGTTAAGCCTTTTTCTTTAAAAAATAGGCTTTTATGAAGTATCAAGGTAGGGGTTGAATTGCAAAAAAAAACGCGAATCAAATAGACAGCAAAAGTCGCCACTACTAAGGCAGTAGGCTTATAGCACTAACCTACCCTACAATTTTAGATGGAATTTTTAGGGTAAAAATTCACACTTTAAGTGAAGTTCCACAATGTGTTAGTAGGAGAAACAAAAGGTTTCTATCTACACTTTTGCTGTGTTTATTTGTTTACTTAATTCACGTCTTTCTTTGTTTACCGCAACCTCATAAATCTAGAAAACAAAGCTAAATAAAAGAGTTTATGTTAAAACCTGCCCCTAATGTGTGTGGGGAAATTAGTTCAATTCCGCCCGTAGAAAGGGCGGAAAAAATATAAAAAATTTTGTTAGCGTACCCTAAGATATGAAAATCTCAACTTCTGTGAAAAGCTAGAACCTGATCAATAACCCTCAAAAGCATAACCAGCAGCAAGAATTACCTGTTTGATTGACTCTTCAGAAGCTGCGGATTCTAGCGTGACAGTTTTAGCATTAATTAACATCGATATTCACCTTGGACTCAGGTTCCCTAACGTGGATGGATTTAGTAAGTATTTCTCCACATCCCTCACAAGCAATATTTGATACTTTTAGTTTTAGTGCCATTTGTTACCCTAGTATGGGAATTTTAAAGTATTTCTTAAGGATTAATCTTAAAGACCAAAATGCGCGATCGCGCATCCTGCCAGAGTCAGATTATGGTGTAAAAGCTTTCTAATCACTGCATTTTGCTCACCGACTGGCACAATTCGCTGGCAGTAATATGAAACAAAATGCAAGAATATATAAAGCTATTTATGAAAATACACTTACTTAGTGCCGCTACGCCCAAGTCTGTAAAGTCTAAAGTTAAAAACACCCATGTCTTCAAATCCCCAGTACCTAAGCGGTAACGAAATTCGCAACATATTTCTCGACTTCTTTGCCCAACGGAATCACCAAATTCTTCCAAGTGCCTCCCTCGTGCCAGAAGACCCAACCGTGCTGCTGACGATCGCGGGGATGCTACCATTTAAGCCGATATTCTTGGGGCAGCGCACACCAGAATTTAAGCGGGCTACGACTTCGCAAAAGTGTATCCGCACCAACGATATCGAAAATGTCGGACGCACCAAACGGCATCAGACGTTTTTTGAGATGCTGGGCAATTTCAGCTTTGGTGATTATTTTAAAGAACAAGCGATCGCTTGGGGTTGGGAAATCTCTACACAAGTCTTTGGCTTCTCCCCAAACAACCTGGTTGTCAGCGTTTTTGAAGAAGATGATGAAGCTTTTGGTATCTGGCGCGATCAAATTGGTGTGCCGATAGCGAGAATTAAGCGCTTGGGCGAAGACGATAACTTTTGGGTATCTGGGCCGACTGGGCCTTGTGGCCCTTCTTCAGAAATTTATTACGACTTCCACCCAGAACGCGGTGACGAAAATATAGATTTAGAAGACGATTCCCGGTTCATCGAGTTTTACAACCTCGTCTTCATGCAATATAACCGGGATGCGTCAGGCAATTTAACGCCACTGCAAAACAAGAACATTGACACTGGGATGGGTTTGGATAGAATGGCGCAAATCCTCCAAAAAGTACCCAATAACTACGAAACTGACCTAATTTTCCCAATTATTCAAACAGCAGCCCAAATTGCTGGTATTGACTACCACAAAAGTGATGAAAAAACCAAAGTCTCTCTAAAAGTCATTGGCGATCACGTTCGTGCTGTCGTCCACATGATCGCCGATGAAATTCGCGCTTCCAACGTGGGACGGGGTTATGTGCTACGGCGGTTAATTCGGCGGGTGGTGCGTCATGGGCGATTAATTGGCATTTCTGGAGAATTTACTACTCAAGTTGCCGAAACTGCGATCGCTCTTTCTGAATCAGCTTACCCCAATGTGCGCCAACGGGAAGCCGCAATTAAAGCTGAGTTGCAACGGGAAGAATCGAATTTTCTCAGAACTCTGGATAGAGGCGAAAAACTTCTAGAAGAAATTATCCAAGAGGTGAAACAGCGAGGGGAAACTCAAATTAGTGGTGAAAGCGCATTTACCCTTTATGACACCTACGGATTTCCCCTGGAACTTACTCAAGAAGTTGCTGAAGAAAATAATCTCACAGTTGATGAAGCGGGATTCGATGCCGAAATGCAAAAGCAGGTGGAACGTGCCAAAGCAGCACACGAAACCATCGATTTAACTGTACAAAGTTCCCTCGACAAATTGGCAGAACACATCCAAGTCACCGAGTTTTTAGGCTATATCCAATCGGCGGCGACGGCAAAAGTCGAAGCGATTTTGGTAGAAGGTGTTTCTCAAGAGGAAGCAGAAGCGGGGACACAGGTACAAATAGTCCTTGACAAAACGCCATTTTATGCTGAATCTGGGGGACAAATTGGCGATCGCGGTTATATCTCTGGTGATGGTATTGTAGTTCGGGTAGAAGATGTGAAGAAAGAATCTGATTTCTTTGTTCACTTCGGACGCATCGAACGCGGTACACTGCGCGTAGGCGATAATGTAACCGCTCAAATTGATCCGGCTTGTCGCCGTCGCGCCCAAGCTAACCATACCGCAACCCACCTGTTGCAAGCAGCTTTGAAAAAAATTGTTGATGATAGCATATCTCAAGCTGGTTCCCTAGTATCTTTTGACAGGTTGCGCTTTGACTTCAACTGTCCTCGCGCGTTGACAGCAGAGGAAGTGCAACAAATTGAAGAACAGGTGAACACTTGGATTGCCCAAGCACATGCTGCAAAAGTGGAAGTATTACCTTTAGCAGAGGCGAAAGCTAGAGGTGCTGTTGCGATGTTCGGCGAAAAATACGGCGAGGAAGTGCGCGTGATTGACTTCCCCAACGTATCAATGGAACTGTGCGGTGGAACTCATGTGAGTAATACGGCTGAAATTGGCGTATTTAAAATTATTTCTGAAGCTGGTGTGGCTTCTGGGGTGCGGCGTATTGAAGCTGTTTCGGGGCCAGCAATACTGGATTATCTCAATCTTCGGGATAAAGTAGTTAAAGATTTGAGCGATCGCTTTAAAGTTAAACCCGAAGAATTACCAGACAGAATCACAAGTTTGCAAAGCGAACTTAGAACCAGTCAAAAGGAACTGGAAACCTTGAAGGTACAGTTAGCGATCGCAAAATCTGACAGCTTGTTGCAAACAGCCGAAACTGTAGGCGATTCTAAAATTATTGTCGCCCAATTAGAAGATGTTGATCCAGAATCATTGAAAACCGCAGCCGAACGCTTGCTGCAAAAAATCGGGAACGGTGCAGTGGTGCTGGGTTCTGTTCCTGAAGAAGGGAAAGTTAGTATAGTTGCAGCTTTTAGTTCAGAAGTGAACAAAAAAGGTTTGCAAGCTGGTAAATTTGTAGGTGCGATCGCTAAAATCTGCGGTGGCGGTGGCGGTGGAAGACCGAACTTAGCCCAAGCAGGCGGACGGGATGCGAGTAAATTACCAGAAGCGTTGGAACAAGCCGAAAGTGAGTTAAAGTCCGCGTTGGGTTAACCATCTTCTGCTTCAACGAGAGAGACTTGTGTAGCGCACCAAGCGAATTGGTGCGTTACGGCTCATACGTGTCAACTTAACGCAAAACTCATGTCCCACAAGGAACTGAAGTTCCTTGCTAATAGCGAAAGTCATCTAAAGATGACTAAATAATCCAAAAAATCTTTAGTCTACTTTAGTAGACTTTAGCTATAAGAGAGGAACTTTAGTTCCAGGCGGGTGAGTCAAGCCAACGGTTAAGCTATTATCTAGCTTCAGTTGACACCAATGGTTACAGCTTCGCCTAACACACCATACATTTTAGGTTAGGTTATGAAGATTCTTGCTGCTCATCTTCTACGTAGTTATCATTGGGAGATATAGGACTAGTATTTGATTTTTGAAATGCACGTAGTGGACTGTCTACGCAAAATAGTGCATTAGACGTAGACGTAGGTTGGGTGGAGCGGAGCGCAACCCAACATATATCAGGATGTTGGGTTACGCAAAGCCTCCACCCAACCTACAATTTTTTTGCTACGTAGTTATCATTGGGAGATATTACCCAACCAAAGTTTAGAGGTAGTTGTGGTTCCCACTAATCGCCCTAAAGATGGGTTGCGGGTTAGATTTCAACCTCGGTGAAATGTGTTATGGCATCCCAAATAGACATACATTTGCCTAATGGAGTTTTGCAACGCTTACAAAATGTGAAAGATTTTGTAAGTGAAAATGTTAACTCTCTAAGTAACTCAGCACAACAAGTTGGGGAGTCTTTGAAGGCAACAGCAACTACAACGACTGATAAAGCAATTGATACTGTCACCACAAGTTTAGAGGAAACTTGGCAAACTGCTGAGAAATTTAAAAGTACAACATCGGGCGCAGTTAAAAATGCGATGGCATCTTCTGTAAGTGATTGGCTGACACAACACCCGATATTTTTTAGGTTAGTTCAAATACTAGGTTGGGCGACTAATCACCCAATTATTAGTATAGTGATTTTGCTGTTTGCGATCGCTCTCATCTGGAGCATCATTAAAGCAATTGTCCGCTTGATTGAAACAGCTAGTTGGTCAATACTCCAAGTTCCGTTAAAATTGCTTCAGGCTTTGTTTAAAGTTAGCTTTCTATCCTTAACTAAAGTTAGCAGTTTTGCAGTTCAACGAATCACAGCTACTAAAACAATTGATAACCTACCAGCTTTGTTACCTGAAAATTTTCAACCAAGTAAGCAACAACGATTAGCAGAAATTTCTTATCGCTTAGAAGCAATTCAAAAGGAACAACATGAGCTTTTACAAGAAGCCGCAGACTTAATTGCTTCAGATACTGTTGATATAGACATTTCCAAAATTAAACAGCTAAAAAGCGTTGAATCACATCTTGGCTGAGTTCGGCTGTGGAACCGGAGGCGACAATACCACCTTTTTGCATAGCGTAATAGTAATCAGCCTGACGGACAAAGTGTAAATGTTGCTCTACCAATAAAACCGA
This sequence comes from Nostoc mirabile CHAB5784, assembly GCF_020829645.1. Taxonomy (GTDB): domain Bacteria; phylum Cyanobacteriota; class Cyanobacteriia; order Cyanobacteriales; family Nostocaceae; genus Nostoc; species Nostoc mirabile. Next base: position 41,803 of record NZ_JAIVFS010000057.1, read on the forward strand.
AATGCCTGTGGTTTCGACAATGCGACGAACTGCGGCTTCAATTTCTAGGATGATGGAGGGTTGAATACCTTCGGTGGGTTCATCTAAGACGAGTAATTGAGGTTCTCCCATTAAAGCACGAGCGATCGCTAATTGTTGCTGCTGTCCCCCACTCAAATCACCGCCCATCCGCGAAAGCATGGTTTTTAACACCGGGAATAAGCTAAAAACTTCCTCTGGAATTTCTGCTTTTTTTACTGGTTTGCGTCTGGCTTCTAACCCCAGTAGCAGATTTTCTTTGACTGTCAAACGGGGGATAATTTCTCGTCCTTGGGGGACATAACCGATTCCTAACTTTGCCCTTTGGTCAGGAGATTTCGAGTTGATTAATTCTCCAGCTAAGTTAATAGTACCACTGCGGGGTTTGAGTAAACCCATAATTGTTTTTAGTAAAGTAGATTTCCCTACGCCATTGCGTCCAATCAGGCATATCATTTGCCCAGATGGTACGCTTAAATCTACATTGCGGAGAATATGGCTTTCACCGTAGTAAACGTTAAGATTAGAGATTTTTAGCATTAGAAATTACCTGTATATGAAAATTTCACCCAGAGGCGCAGCGCAGTGTTAGCCTATTGCTCCAACAAACGAGTAAAACCTTCTTGCTCAAGTGTTTATCAGTTGTTAATGCCTCCATAATTCCTTGCCTACGCATTAACACAAAGCTTACAGCATCACATAACGAATAGGTTTTATCCTGTCTTGCTAACAATAAATCTATTGCTTCTCGATGTAGCGGCTCATCAACCCATACAATTTGAACGTTTGAATTGTTGATCAGTTCAAGGCTGTATGACAGTACAATTGAACGGGAAAAGCCTCGAACCAATGCTAGAGCCACTAATTCTGCTAAAACATAGTTGTGCGTAAGCCGAGTTCTGCTTGTACTAGCAATCAGTTCAACTGCCCTTTCATGTTGTGGCTCATCTTTATGGAGAAAGCAGAGCAATCCTGACGTATCAAGCAGCATAATCTACATTACCAATGCTTAAAAGTCATTGGTGTAATACCAATTCTGCATGAAGATGCATATAATAAGACCCCCCTGTAGTCCCCCCTTGATAAGGGGGGACGGCGTAGCCGGGGGGTAAATATATGCAGCTTCACAAAGAAACGGTATAAGCTTTTGCCAAGTCAGCATCAATGCTTTCGTTATCTATACCTGTGGCATAACCCAAGCTAATTGCACCTGCATAACTAAGTAAACGTTGATGTGCTTCTTCTGGCTGAACTTCTGGTTGTAGCTTTGCACCAGTCAGAAGACGATGCTGCCCATCAAGAGATGTCACAATCAATTCTGCTACCGAAAGCCCGATGGCATCAGCTTGCTGCTGCAAAGCTGCATAGACATCATCACTTAATTCCAGTGTTAGCAGTTGGCTCATAGGAATAAACGATTGCAAGTAAAGCTAGGGCAATTATAGCTCAATACAGTTCAGTTAAGCCCCAAATCATTTGTAGAGACTAGCAATTGCAACGTCTCTACATACCTAAAATCAATACCAAAAATCCTTAACCCAAGCATATTGCTATATAGAATACTGTAGCGACTACTCTCAAGTCTGTAGCGACTACTCTCAAGTCTGTAGCGACTACTCTCAAGTCTGTAGCGACTACTCTCAAGTCTGTAGCGACTACTCTCAAGTCTGTAGCGACTACTCTCAAGTCTGTAGCGACTACTCTCAAGTCTGTAGCGACTACTCTCGTGTTTGCTACCTCTTGCCTTTTTACATGAGTAATTATACACCGAAATATTACTGAGATAAGCTCAAAAATTTTATGATCAGAAATTGCGATTTATGCTGAAGCGGAATCGGGCTTAATTGAGGCAAGCTAGCTCTAGAAGTATCTTAAAAGAGCAAATTTATGTCTCGTAAAAAACGTACATCCCGCATTTTAGAAAAAGTTGAGTTAAGAGCATCTGGGATGAAATCGATTGTTCCAAGCATTAAATTTGAACAAGATTATACTTTACAAAAACTGATTGAGTCAATCGAACAGTTACGTAACAAACTTGATGTTCATAATAGCGCTCTGGCTATAGTTGACTCTTCTCTAACTGAAGTTGAAGAGATGGAAAAAAATTTGAGTCAGCTTTCTGAGAAAATGTTAATGGTGGTTGCTATCAAGTACGGCAAAGACAGCGCTGAATATGAGATGGCGGGTGGTGTTCGCAATAGCGATCGCCTCCGCAAAATGAGATCGAGCCGCTTAAAAAATATTGCAGAACAAGCATCAGATAAAAATGCTAAAACTGCATAGAAAATTATGCTTTGCCTCCCCTCCCCGATGCTTTGGGGAGGGGATTAAGGGGTGTTCAGATATCCTCTAAGCCTCAAACCTATGTAGGGTTATCCTCTCCTGGGAATTCTAACAACACCACTTGGGGAAATTGTTAAAGAATGTGAAGTCTTTGTGTCTTGAGGTGTGTTGATGAAAAAGTTTCCTTGTTCATCAATTCCAAGGTCGAAAAATTGTGCAGGCACTCCTTTTGAACCAACTAACCGTATTACTCTTCCCCAGGTATTTTCGGTAGAAAATTGAGCTTTTTGCTCAACAATTAGTGGCAAAGTACTACCAACAATATCTTTTCCCTGAATTATAGTCGAGTTAGGATTGGTTTGTACTATTACAGCGAATGCTCGAGTAGCAAAGAAAGTTACTGCTAGAATTAGTACTATTGTTGTTGTTATGCGTTTAATCATTTTTTATTATCAATAGTAAAAAACACCAAAAATATCATAATTTTTCTACTTATAAGAAAAAACAGTGATTATAGAGTTAAAATAAACACATTAATTTAGTAATACTCTTGGGAATTGTAATAACACCACTTGGGGAAATTGTTAAAGAATGTGAAGTCTTTGCGTCTTTTTTATTAACAACAGGAAAAACATACCAAAGAAACTATATTTTTTCTACTTCTATTAAAAAGCAGAGCGGTAAGAAGGCAAAGCAAATGATCCAAAGGACGAAAAGCCAAAAACTGCTGACCTTTGATGAGTATCTTACCTATGACGATGGTACAGACACCCGCTATGAGTTGGTGGATGGAGAACTAGTCGAGATGCCACCAGAAAGTCAGGAAAATAGCAATCTGGCAAGATTTCTATTTGTTGAACTCCTAAAACATTTCCCCTTTTATTTAGTTGCTCATAAGGATACAGAAATTGAGGTAGCGGGGCGACGGGCGAGATGTCGTTTACCTGACTTAATGGTTCACACAGAAGAATCTTATGCTGCCCTTATCGGTGCTACTCGTGCTACCCTCACCCGTGATATGCCGCCGCCTGCGCTAGTGATTGAAATTGTTTCTTTGGGTACAGCAAACCGCATTCGTGATTATCGCTACAAGCGGACGGAGTATGCCGCTAAAGAAATATTGGAGTATTGGATTGTTGACTTACAAATGCAACAAATTACGATTTGCCAGTGGGTGGAGGGACAGTATGAGGATAAGGTATTTACAGGTGCGACTTGCATGGAATCAGTGGTAATTGCTGATTGGGCGCTAACAGTAGAGCAGGTGTTTAACAGCGCAAATCGACCAGAATTACCAAGCAAATAGAATCTTATTGAAAAATAAAAACTGGGATGCACTCCGCATCAAATTGCAGAAACAAACTCGTTGACTGTAAGTCCAGCAGTGCGAATCAAACTTCGCAACGTTCCTTTTGCTACTTCACGATGCTCAGGAACAGACAGTGTGGCTAACTCTCCTTCCTTAACCAGGATGATATGGCTTCCACTTTAACGTGCAACTTCCCAACCAAATGACTCAAACACACGAACGACTTCACGTCCGCTAAGAACAGGAAGAGTAAACGCCATAACTAAGCCACAACCTCTACTTGGTGAGTCTCTATGGTAAGTGGCAAACCGCGCTCGGCACGAACTTGTAGGCAGGCAGCTATCGCATCTTTGATATTCTCTAGTGCTTCTTCCTTAGTCTGACCTTGACTTACACAACCCGGAATGCTGGGGCATTCTACTATCCATGCACCATCTTCATCACGATCAACCGTTACATTAAACCTCATATTTCCTCATCCACTAAGCTTGTGACTATAGTATATCTAAGCCTTGTAGAGCTAAAAATTTAGTCTTCCTGTTTTCCCAAATATACTTCAATTACACGAGAGTCATTTTGAACTTCCTGAAAATTTCCTTCGCACAGCACCGAACCTTCATGTAATACCGTTACTTTCTTGGCAATTTGACGCACAAATTCCATATCATGTTCAATTACTAAAATGGAATGACTTTGTGCTAATGCTAAAAGTAGTTCGCCAATATTGTAGGTTTCTTCATCTGTTAAACCAGCAACGGGTTCATCAACGAGTAATAAGTCTGGTGACTGTGCTACTAACATCCCAATTTCTAAACGCTGCTTTTCGCCGTGGGAAAGTAAACCTGCTCTGATGTCAGCTTTATGAGTTAAACCGATAGTTTCTAATAATCCTTTAATACTATTTGTTTCAGCAGTATTAGAACGTCCAAACAAAGTAGAAAAGACATTTTTATTGCGGTTGCTAGTAATTTCTAGATTTTCGCGGGGCGTTAAATTTAAGTAAATTCGGGGTGTTTGAAACTTGCGCCCAATTCCTAAACGCGCAATTTGATGTTCAGGTAAAGAACGCAGGTTTCTTCCTTTGAACATAACTCGCCCAACAGTTGGTTGCACTTTCCCCGTAATCACATCCAGAAATGTTGTCTTTCCCGCACCATTGGGGCCAATTACTACTCGTAATTCACCCACATCCATGCTAAAGTTAAGCTGATTTAGCGCCTTAAAACCGTCAAAACTAACAGTTACGTTTTCAGTTTCCAATATTTTCGCGTTCATGTTGCACTTCGGGGTCTTCTTCCAAGGTGGGATATGTAGCAATTTGTTGACGGCGGTTGAAAAGAGAAATATTCTGACTACGCAACCATCCCACTATGCCGTCAGGAAGCACTGTAACGACTATCAAAAATAGTGCGCCTTGGAAAAATAGCCAGATTTCAGCAAATTGTTCGCTTAAAAAAGTGCGGGCATAATTTACTAACAAAGTTCCCACAATCGCGCCAATTAAAGTAGCGCGTCCTCCGACAGCTACCCAAATCACCATTTCAATGGAAAAAGCAATATCCATTGATCTGGGTGATACAGAACCACTCTGGATGGTGTAAAATGCTCCTGCGATGCCTGCGATCGCACCTGAAACTGCAAACACCAGTACCTTATAATCTGTAGGGTCGTAGCCAGAAAATCTTACCCGACTTTCATCATCACGAATAGCTATCAACAACCTCCCAAAGCGTCCAGTTGTCAACCAGCGACAAATTCCGTAGGTGGCTGCGAGAAACACTACCGTCAAAATGTAGAAAACAAATTGCGTTTTCGCATCGCTGACCGTTGCCCCAAACAAAGTTGTAAAATCTATCAGTCCATTTGTACCGTTGAAAAGCTGTTGTTGACCGTTAAAGAAATTGAAAAATACAATAGTTCCGGCTTGAGTCAAGATAGAAAAATAAACTCCCTTGAGGCGATTTCGGAAAACCAAATATCCCAATAATCCCGCCAATAACCCTGGAATTAGTACGACAAAAGCTATTGTCAAAGGAAAAGAATAAAAAGGTTGCCAAAAGGCGGGAAGTTCCGTAACCCCATAAAGTCCCATGAAATCAGGTAACTCACCAGTAGGAACTTGCAGCTTCAGGTACATTGCGATCGCATATCCACCCAAACCAAAGAAAATACCATGTCCCAAACTTAGTAAACCAGTATAACCCCAAATCAAATCGATACCCAAAGCCACAATCGCCAGCGACAAAAATCGTCCCAACAAATTTAGACGAAACTCCGTAAGCAACAGTGGCATAACAATTATAAGGAAGAGTGCGATCGCAACCACCACCCCCACCTCAATTAATAACCCTCCTCCCCTCTTCCTCATTCTCTGCGTCCTCCCTTCGGGTGACGCTCCTGCGTCGCTAACGCTTCGCTAACACCAGTCGCCTGCGGAGGGAAACCCTCCCGCAGCGCTGGTTCACTGCGTCTCTGCGGTTTAAACATCTACAGTACGTCCCTTCTGCGGAAAAATCCCCCCAGGCTTCCACTGTAAAAACACAATAATCAGCGCAAATACCATCACCTTAGCCATACTCGTCGTCGCAAAAAAACTAAACAAATCAGCCAAAGGCTTCACAGAACTCAACAGCAAAGCCAAAGTCCCAGAACCAATTAAAAAATTAGCCGTACCAATACCCAACGCCGCCACAATCGTCCCGGCTAAATTGCCCACACCTCCAACCACAACCACCATAAAAGTATCAATAATATAGTTTTGTCCCGTATTTGGCCCTACAGAACCGAGCAAACTAATTGCACATCCAGCCACACCAGCTAAACCAGAACCCAGTGCAAAACTAATTGCATCAACCTTTTGAGTTGGTATACCTAAACAAGCACTCATACTGCGGTTTTGCGTCACAGCCCGAATTCTTAAACCCCAGCTAGAACGTTGTAAGAATAGATAAATTCCCGCCACACAGATTATCGTTAAACCAATAATAAATAATCTAGCAAAGGGTAATTGCACACCACCCAAAGACATCCCCGCTTGTAACCAAGTAGGCGCAGTTACATCTACATTTTGAGCGCCAAACCAAGGTTGAGTAACTGCTAACTGATAAGTTTGACTCAATAAATTGCCCGTTGTGATTGTCACTCCCAGCGATAATAAAAATATTACAGCCACAATCCAGTTACGAACTCTTCCCAAATCAGTGCGAGAATTTAAAATCCATAAACCTCCAAAAAACAACAGAGAAAATAAGCCTATGCCAATTACCAATATCCAATTTACGCTACGAACAAACTGTTGAAAAATCAAACTTACTCCCCAAGTTGCCAAGAGAGTTTCTAGAGGCCGTCCATAGAGATAACGAATCACGCCTCTTTCTAGAATTAATCCCACACCAGCCGTGAAAATAAAAGCGATAATCAAAGCCAAAAATATATAGACTTCAAACCACAACCCGCCTAATTGCTTACAGGCATTTTGCACAACAAATGTTGTATAAGCGCCGAACATCATCAATTCACCATGCGCCATATTGATAACGCCCATCAATCCAAATATAATCGCCAACCCCAACGCGGCAATTAATAATACAGCGCCAATACTAATACCATTAAATACAGCTTCTAAAAATCCTGCTAACACTTTTTTCCTCACATACTACTCGTAATTATGTTTAGGGTGTGTTACAGCACAAGTGACTAAACATAGCGACAATAAATATTTTTACCATAACGCACCGATATAAATGCTGCATTGCGCTTCGCTATAACGCACCCTACTAGCGTGTCAAGGCTAAAATAGTGCATTAAACGTAGACGTAGGTTGGGTGGAGCGGAGCGCAACCCAACATATATCAGGATGTTGGGTTACGCAAAGCCTCCACCCAACCTACATTTTTTTTGCAACATTTTAGCCTTGTCACGCCACTACAAAGTTAAGATTGACTAATTCGTAATTGGTAATTAATTACGAATTACGTTAGCGCAGCGTTAGCGACGCAGGAGCGTCATTACGAATTATTTAAACTTTCTTGTACTTACCACCCTTAGCAGGGTCATTCCAATCACAAGCAAATCCCTTAGTCTCTTTTACAAATTGATTCCAAGGAACTGGCTCAACGGCTGTCGGGGTAGCATAGACAATATCAAATAAACCATCTAGCCTTACTTGACCAATTCGCACAACTTTGGATATGTGATGATTGGCATCCATTGTCACTTTACCTTCAGGTGCATCTATAGTTTGACCATACGCCGCAGCACTCACTTTCGCTATGTCTGTAGTACCAGCTTTTTCTACTGCTTGCTTCCACAAATAAACAGCGATGTATGCTGCTTCCATTGGGTCATTTGTTACCCGATTTTCACCGTATTCTTTCTTGAAAGCTGCTACAAATTTTTTGTTAGCAGGTGTGTCTACTGTTTGGAAGTAATTCCAAGCTGCATAGTGACCTTTGAGATACTCTACACCAATTGCTTTAACTTCTTCTTCGGCAATACTGACAGACATGGAAGGATATCTTTCTGGTGTCAATCCAGCACCTTTCAATTGTTTGAAGAAAGCAACGTTGCTATCACCATTCAGAGTATTATAAATTACACCTCCATTAGGCAAAGCTTGCTTAATTTTAGTGATAATTGGTGTAACTTCTGTATTGCCAAGAGGTAAATAATCTTCGCCAACTGTTTTTCCGCCCACAGCTTCTAATTGGGCTTTAATAATTGTGTTAGCAGTGCGGGGAAAAACGTAGTCTGAGCCAACTAAGAAGAATTCTTTTCCTTTATTTTTTAACAGCCAATCAACAGATGGTTCAATTTGTTGATTTGGAGCAGCACCAGTGTAGAAAATATTTTTAGAACACTCTTGACCTTCATATTGCACAGGATACCAGAGCATGTGATTTTTGCTCTCGAATACTGGCTTCACATTCTTGCGGCTAGCAGATGTCCAACAACCAAAAACTACAGCGACTTTATCTTGATCAATTAGCTTAGTTGCCTTTTCTCTAAAAGTATCCCAGTTAGAAGCACCATCTTCGGTAACTGCTTCAATTTGTTTACCTAAGATACCACCGGCAGCGTTAATTTCTTTGATTGCTAATTTTTCAGCATCGACAACGCTTTTCTCACTAATAGCCATTGTGCCACTAAGGGAGTGCAAAATACCTACTTTAACTGTGCCTCCAGCAGTAGCAGCAGCAGGAGATGCAGCAGGAGGTGCGACTGGACTCTCTGTAGCAGTTGGGGAATTATTCGCGCAAGCCTTCAGAAAAAAGCTGCTTCCAAAAGTTAAAGAACCGTAGATTAAAAACTTGCGTCTGTTAAATTGTCTTCTCATCTTTTTATGAATTTTCCTCTTGACCAATCAGCCAACTTAATAGAAAGCTGACAATATTAAACTTTAAAGTGTGATGATAGTGCGATAGTTTACTAGTAAAAAGTTACTTATTATACAAAATAGATGATTTTGTAACAAAAAAATAACTTTACAATATTAATCTTTGTTAAGCTTAGGATTGTGAAATTATTATCAGTGATGAAGAGATAGCTGGATAATAATCTCATCTTTCTTGCCAGATGCAAAATTAGCAAAGCGCTTTGCCAAAGGTGGTATAATCACCAAAGGATTGCTAAAACCAGAGAATAGATGAATGCTTTCAAAATCTGGAATAGTACCAATCAAGGGTAGGCGATCGCTACTAAATCCCACCAAGCAATGATGCCAAGTTCCTGGTAAATTCTCCAAAGTTGGTAAAAGTTGACCAACATTTTTTCGCAACCATTTTTCACTCGCCTCTGAGTTTACCTTGGCATAAGGATCTGTGAGAACGCGGCTAATTTGACCGATGCGAAAGCTACCATCTTGAAACTGAATCGCACCCGCATCTAAAATTGGCGGTACTGGCTCATTACCTGGTTGATTCCACAATTCATCAACTTGAGTAGATTCAGCTTCTAGTTGAAATCGTTGCAGATTAGCTGGCATAACTAACGCTCTTTTATGTCTCTGGTGAGAGAAAAATGCTCTGATTTGCTGAGATTTTTGAAATTCCTTGAAGACTGTGAACAATACAGGCGCTGCTATGTCGGAAATATTGAGAAGTAATCAAATA
>NZ_JAIVFS010000058.1 GCF_020829645.1 Nostoc mirabile CHAB5784
ATCGCAGTACTGATCTACCACGGTGATCGTGGAGGTAGCCGTTCTTGAACCCAATTAAATACCCTTGCTAAGTTAAACTGTTAGTAATTAATTATACTCTCATGAGAGTAATAAAAGAGCGTTAATCTATTTTGTTCTCTTGGAGATGTCCCTCTCGGTGCATTCCTATTTTTTCATGACTTGTGCTAATGAGATGAGGATTAACTAGATTTTTCCCATCTGTATCTCACCTCACTCCTGCTTTCTCTCTGCTATTCTCAGTTTGGCCGATCGCGATCGCGGATTATTACTAATTTCCTCTTCTTGAGCAATAATCGGTTTTTTTGTCAAGACCTTTAATAAAGGTGAATTTCTTAAACCATGTTTCACGGGGCGGTCTTCCAGACTGTGAAAGCTGATAATCGCAATTCTGCCGCCAGGGACAAGGGCATTTGGTGCTTTATCCAAAAAGGTTTCTAGGGATTTTAACTCATCGTTGACGACAATTCGCAGAGCTTGAAAAACACGGGTAGCGGGGTGAATTCTCCCATAACGGTATTTCGGGGGAACTGAAGAAGCGATCGCATCAGCCAATTCTGTAGTCGTGTGCAACGGCCGCCGTTCTACAATACGACGAGCAATGCGCCGCGATAATCTCTCCTCACCATATTTAAAAAAAATATCTGCTAATTCTGCTTCATCCCAATTATTAATCACATCAGCAGCAGTTAGCGATCGCCCTCGATCCATTCGCATATCCAAATTTGCAGCTTGGCGAAAGCTGAAACCTCGTTCTGCTTGATCTAGATGGTAAGAACTTACCCCCAAATCGGCTAAAATACCATCGAAGGTGTTAGGGGTAAACTCGTAGTCAGCAAAATTGCGATGAATAAATTGTACGCGATCGCTATATTCAGCTAAATTCTTTTGCGCGGCGGCTAAAGCATCTTTATCTTGGTCAACTGCTGTTACCCGCACATCCGCCGCAGCTTCTAAGATCAAGCGACTGTGACCACCTGAGCCTACCGTCACATCTAAATAATGCCCGCCTGGACGCACCGCCAAACCCTCAATTACCTCCCGGCCCAAAACGGAAATATGGGAAAAAGCCAGTTCTTGTAAATCTAGCGGTGTTTGTGAATCTGATTTCATCTTTAATTTTATTTTTGATAAATAAATTGGCTCCTGTATTCTGACTTCTGAATTCTTCTTCAAAAATCTAAATAGCTGTTGGCTGTATACGTACCATTCTGCTTAGACACTAACTTATACAAGATTGAGCAGGATTTAACAACATCAGGATTTTAAATGCAAAAAGAGATTACATGAAAAAAACCTGTGCCTCAATCCCTTGCATATCAAGCTTCCCTATAATAATTGAAGAGGTGCAACGAAATGAAACATCAATTACAACTCCTCGGCTGCTATCCTCTCTCCAACATAACCCTGTAGAGTCCTAATTATATAGATTGCCCCTACAAACCTCATTTTGGCAAACTAGATAAATCGGGTCTGGTTGGCATCTGGGCGATTCAATTCAAAATTTTCACGAACGGAGAACACGAAATCTATGACCAGACTAGAAACCCGCACTGAACCAATGGTGCTAAACATGGGGCCACACCACCCCTCAATGCACGGGGTTCTGCGGCTAATCATGACTCTGGATGGCGAGGATGTTGTTGACTGTGAACCGGTTATCGGCTATTTGCACCGGGGAATGGAAAAAATCGCTGAGAACCGTACTAATGTAATGTACGTCCCTTACGTTAGTCGCTGGGACTACGCGGCGGGAATGTTCAACGAAGCCGTCACTGTCAACGCTCCAGAAAAGCTTGCAGGTGTTGCTGTCCCCAAACGTGCTAGCTACATCCGCGTCATCATGCTGGAGTTGAACCGCATCGCTAACCACTTGCTGTGGTTTGGCCCCTTCCTCGCTGACGTAGGCGCACAAACTCCCTTCTTCTACCAGTTCCGGGAACGGGAGATGATTTATGATTTGTGGGAAGCCGCTACAGGTTATCGGATGGTGAATAACAACTACTTCCGCGTTGGTGGAGTAGCAGCCGATTTACCTTATGGTTGGGTAGATAAGTGTCTAGAATTCTGCGACTACCTATTGCCCAAAGTTGATGAGTATGAACGCTTAGTAACCGATAACCCCATCTTCCGGCGACGTGTTGAGGGTATTGGTACTATCACCCGTGAAGAAGCAATTAACTGGGGACTTTCTGGCCCAATGTTACGCGCATCTGGCGTGCAATGGGATTTGCGAAAAGTTGACCATTACGAATGTTACGACGATTTCGACTGGGATGTACAGTGGGAAACCGCCGGTGATTGCTTTGCCCGTTACGTGGTGCGGATGCGGGAAATGCGCGAATCTGTGAAGATTATTCGCCAAGCAATTAAAGGACTTCCTGGCGGCCCTTACGAAAATCTGGAAGCCAAGCGTTTAGCCGCAGGTAAAAAATCCGAGTGGGACGCATTCGATTATCAATTCATCGGTAAAAAAGTTTCCCCCACTTTCAAGATTCCCAAGGGTGAAATTTACTCTCGTGTAGAAAGTGGCAAAGGTGAATTGGGAATTTACTTGGTTGGAGATGATAACGTCTTCCCTGCACGTTGGAAGATTCGCGCAGCAGATTTTAACAACCTTCAGATTGTCCCACATTTACTGCGGGGCATGAAGGTTGCAGATATTGTGGTGATTCTCGGCAGTGTTGACGTAATCATGGGGTCTGTGGATAGGTAGTAAATATCTATCTTGGTAGTTTTTAGAGCAGTTGTATTACAGTGCAACTGCTCTATTTTTTTATAGTATTGGGTAAAACTGCCGACCATTGCACAGTACAGTTGAGTTAGGAATTTCTTCCTTCTCTTCAATCTGGGGAGATTTCCCGATAAGCTTGCCGACACTGCTCATAATTGTCTGGCAAAATCTCGGCATTACCAAAATATAATTGCTCGTGAGTGGTAATTAAAGTCTCATAAGGCTGTATAGGAGTCACAGACGATCGCAGCAATTGCAGATATTCTCCATCAGTGCGACTGAGTTTGTGGGGTGCAATCGCGTTTTGATGCAACTGCTGCAACATTGCTAAATAGAGACAACGGCAAGCTTCACGGTAGTTTCCTTGACGGTAAAATTGTTGCGATCGCTCCAACAGAAGGGCTATGGATGACTCACTAGAGTGAGTTTTTACGCGAAAATCAGTGAGATTACCACTTCTATTCAGCCAAGAATATATATAAGGACTGAATTCTCGCCATAATCGCCAACCCACCCAAGCGATAAATAAACCTAGTACCAGCCAAAACAGGAATTTCAGCAATTCACCTAGCCTTGGGCTAATTGACCATCCACTAGGAAATTCGGGCATTGCGCGTTCAAAGCGGTAAAACTGGTATTCCCACCATTCTCCCGCTTGTTGTTGAAATTGAGAAAGCTGCCAACTCCAGCTAGTTTTTTCAAAAGTATCTGTCATAGGGGGGAGTGGGGAGCGGGGAGTGGGGAGCAGGGGGAGCAGAACTATTGATTATTGACCCATGCCCCATGCCCAATGACTAATGACTAATGACTAATGACTCTTGACTTTTTTATCATTATCCAGCCGATGACAATAAGTAGCACACCGAATGCAAGAAATCCTAAATCCCAAGCTAACTCATTTGGCCCTGGTTTCACATGATGGATACCGAGAATTTGATGGTCAATTAAACCTTCAACGAAGTCGAACAACCCAGTACCAATCAATATTGACCCAATAAAGGTCTGTGATGACCAAGGTACATCATCACGCCCTCCGGCACGCCATAGCAACACAAGTCCCACCACGGTGAATACCCAATCCAAGGTATGAAATAACCCATCCCATACCATGTTCAAATCTATATTTGCCGTGTTGTTCAGAGGTCGAATGTTACTGAGCATGTGATGCCACTGGAGGATCTGATGCAGTAAAATTCCATCAATAAACCCTCCAAGACCCACACCAAGAAAAATTCCAGCAGTAATTAGCGGTGCGCGTCGGTTAAGGGTTTCACTTTTCGCCTCCATTGTCAACCTCATTAGATAGGCTTCTTCACCAAAATACAACTCTTTTAGGAAAAATATCTTCTATCTTGAGGCAAGTACAATAGACATTTGATGATAATTAATTATGCGTTGCCCAAAATCCTTAGTATAAATACCCGTTACAAAACTTAATTACGTTATCTACGTAGAAGCGTCATTACGAATTACGAATTACGAATTACGAATTACGAATTATTTTTATCTGCATACCCGCTTTCACTGGGTCGAAATCTTGGGGAAAATGGGTGCTGCGATCGTAGTCTGCTTTTTCCAGCTTCGTTCCTTTGAGATCGGCTTGGCGAAGATTCGCTGACATCAACAATGCTCCCCTCAGATCGCTATCTTTCAGATTAGCTTGACCCAGATCGGCAAAACTCAGATCAGTTCCCCTCAAATTTGCGCCACTCAGGTTAGCTTCACTCAAGTCAGCATAACTAAGGTCAGAACCTTTCAAGTTAATGCCTTGCAAATCAGCATTACCAAGTTCTGCTTTACTAAAGTCCCGTTTTCCTGCTGCATAATTCTCCACCAGAGTAGCGGCACTATTTATAGGCTGTTGAGAATTTACTTCAGGCATATAACAGCCTCACAGGTTATTAGTTTCATACTAAGGATGAAAATTTTCCTACTTCATCCTTTCTAAATGTAATACATGAGTTCCTTTTGCTTTCGCATTGATCTTCGTTCGCAAAGGTCTTGGAGTGTATATTTTTCTAAAACTGAGTTAGCAGCCTGACGGGCTTCCTGCCAGACTTCCTGAATTAGCTCACCTTCTACTGTGTTTGGAGTTGGCTCAGAAGTAGAGACAACGATATCTGACCCTTCCATGCAGCTAAAAGCATCTAACACTGTAATCTTTCCGGGATCTCGCGCCAGAACATAGCCACCTTTGGCTCCGCGTATACTCTTAATTAAACCTCCACGCCTTAATGTGGCTAGGAGTTGTTCCAAATAGCGGTTCGGTATGTCTTGTAATGCCGCTATCTCTCGAATTTGCAGGGCTTCACCGTTAGGGTAGCAGGTTGCTAACTCTAACAGGGCTAGAAGTGCGTATTCTGATTTGTTAGAGATTACCACAGGCGTAATATTTTAAACTCACAGTTAAATATACAAAGTATTTGAATTGCTTTCCCTAAGCTACTGTTAAGAAAAACTTTACAATCAACTTATTGTTGACCGGCTAACCCCACTTTAAAGACCTTTCAGCATAGAAGCAATTATATTTTATTTTGAATTCAATAAATAAAAGTGATTGATTATTTACAGCAGAATTCAGAATATAGAATTCAGCAGTAAAACACGCTTTATGGCTGGGTAACAGACTTAGCTGGTGTACCTCACCTTCCTTGAAATCTGCTGTATAAAGTCTTCTAAAGTGTAAATTGACTTAAAAGCTGTGCAAGCTGCTATATATTCAAATTTCTCGAAAATGGCAGAGTTACGGTAAAGGTAGTTCCCGCACCGATCGCACTTTCGACAATAATCTCGCCGCCATGTAAATCTACAGCCTGCTTGACGATGGACATTCCTAATCCCATTCCTGGCATATTGCTTGCATTACTGGCGCGATGGAAGGGTTCAAAGATGTGTTTAATGTCATTTGGGGGAATGCCAATACCAGAGTCTTGAGTCTGGAATATAGCTTGCTCGTTGGCAGTGGTGACAGAAAACTTAACTGTGCTACCAATGGGAGAGTATTTTAGACAATTTGAGAATAAATTACTCAAGATTTGCCGTAGTAGTTTCGCGTCTAAGTTAGTTAAGGTGCATTGGCACTCACTGCTAAAAGCGATCGCGTGTTGTGAGCGATCGCTCTGTTCTAATTCTTCTAATAAATCGCGGCAAAATTCCACCAAATTCAGGGGTGTTGGATTAAACTCTAACTTGCCTGTTTCATCCTGACTCAGCACCAATACATCATTCAACAACTGGGTTATATGCATAACAGATGTTTGAATGCGGCGCAGGTGGGTCTGTTGTCGCTCGTCGCTCCATAGATGGCGATAATATTCTAGTAGTTCCGCAGAAGAGTGGATGGTGGTCAAAGGAGTGCGAAACTCATGGGAGGTGATGGTGAGCAAGCGGGATTTAAGTTCACTAAACTCCCTTTCTTTGGCAAGCGCTTGTCGCATCGCCTGTTCTGCCCATTGCAGCTTGCCTTGGGTTCGTTTGCTTTCGCTAATGTCCCGCAATATCCACCGCAAACTGATTAACCTACCTTCTTGATTACGGATAGCAACCACCTTAACCCCAGCAATAATTGGCGTTCTGTTACGTGGTCGCAGGTTTACTTCCCATTCTTGCATTTTCCAGTCTGGGATTTCGGCATGATCGCGCAGATCAAGCAGTTTCAGATGAAAAGCAATTATTTCTTTCTCAAGCACATAAATCCCCAGGAGTTTTCCCAACAGGAAACTTTTGGAAATGTTGAGCAGAGTAGTGGCGGCTGAGTTAGCTTCCTGAATTAGCCCTTTTGTATCAGTCACAAAATAAGCGTCTGGTACTTCCTCAAATAGTTCCTGGTAGCGTTGACCTTGTGCTTCTAATAACTTTTGGGACTTGGATAATTCTTGATTCTGCTGTTGTAAGTCTTCATGAGCTATTTGCAGTTCTTCCAAAGCTAGGTAGACTTCTTTTAATACTGCGGTAACGAGTTCAATCTCTTCTTGTGTATTTTGCTGTTCACTCTGGCGTTGCAAAAGGGCGACGCACTTACGTATCTTCTGTATCTGTAAGGCTAAATCGTCCAATTTCACGCTCGTACTCCTAATTTTGGATATTCTGACCGAAAAAGCAGCGCAGCACGCAATAGGTTCGCATAAGGGACTTCCAAATAAAAAAATATATATCCCAAAACTGACGCAAAAATCTTCTCTATTTCTCCCCTCTCTGTGTTCTCTGCGTCTGGAGTGGTAGCCTTCGGCAAGCCCTCCGGCTTGGTGCAGTCGCTCATGAGGGAAACCCCCAGGACCGCGCTGCTTCACCGCTTTGCGTCTACGTTCATTTGGATAATTTATTTCTTGGAAGTCCCTAAGATCCCCCCGCCTGCGGCGACCCCCGATAAATTGGGGGTAAAGATCAGGAAGAGCAAGCCTTTTGTCTAGCAATCTTGCTTAATTTGGCTCTTAAATCTGCCCATTTGACCCCTTCTAAGCTGGGCAAAACAATATGAGCGGCTCCAACTCGTTCAGTTGGGCCGAGTCCTACTGCCCACATACCACCGGCTAGGGCCGCCTCAACGCCTGCTGCGGCATCTTCTACAACTACAGATTGCGCTGGTTCGAGTTCTAGCTGCTTGGCTGCGTACAAAAATAGGTCGGGTGCTGGCTTGGGTTGTTGTACACTATAACCGTCTGCGATCGCATCTACTTTATCAGCAATGCCCAATCGCTCGATCACTGTGCGGGCATTTTTGCTAGCTGAACCAATACCTATTTTAATCCCAGCTTGCCGCAGTTCATCCAAGAGGGCGATCGCACCTGGTAATAAATCCTTGGGTGTCATGTTTTGGATCGATTCCACATAGTAGCGATTCTTCCGCTCCATCATCTCCTCGATTTGTGCCTCCGAATAGGGTCTATCTCCAATAATATGCATCAGGGAAGCACGACGGGATACACCCCGCAGCGCTTCGTTAGCTTGCCGATTAAACGGTATACCCTCTTCATCCGCTAGCTTTTGCCAACCTTGATAGTGAAGTTCTGCTGTATCTGTTAGCACTCCATCTAGGTCGAAGATGAATCCTTGGATGTTGGATGTTAGGGGAGTGGGGAGTGGGGAGTGGGGAGTGGGGAATGGGGGGGATGAAAGGGCAGGGGAGGCAGGGGAGGATGAGGGAGCAGGGGGGGAAGTCTGGTTTTTAGAAGCTTCTGAGGGGAAATTTGGGGGATTTGAGGAGAGGGAAAGTTGGAGATATTCTAGGTGACGAGTTCTATTTTGCGTGACTTGTTCTTTGCGTAGATCAAAGTCGTGCCATAATCCTTGCCAGTGGAGTTTAAATTTCAGGCGTGTCCAGCCATCAGGCAGATGGGAGTTGGCTACGGGGCCATTTTCGGTTAGTTGAATGCCGCCGAATCCAAAAATTACAGCTTGCCAAACGCCACCAGCAGTAGCACCGTGAATTCCATCGCTGGTGTTACCTCGGTTATCTTCAAGATCCACCATTAACGCTTGCATAAACACTTCGTAAGCTTCCGTTGATTTGCCCAAATCGGAAGCTAAAATTGCGTGAACTGCTGGGCCAAGGGACGAACCATAGCTAATGTCTGTGCGGGGTGCGTAGTAGTCCCAGTTTGTCTGCAATGCTTTTTGGTTGTAGGGAAAATCTGCTGATTCCCGCATTAAATAAAGGAGCATCAATATATCTGGCTGTTTGATTACTTGATATTTATTGGTTTTCTCAATACCCAAGATGGCTTGCATGGAGCGATCGCGCCCTTGGTAATCTGCTAAGTTGATATCTTCTAATTGGAAAAATCCCTCAAACTGCTCGATTAGCTCTGTTAATGGGTCATGGAGGAACAAGATTTTGGCGATGATATCTTGCCAGTGCGTTCGCTCCTGTGGTGTAAGTTTTAGTTTCTGTTCTAGTTCAGTACCTCGTTCGGGGAACTTGTGAGCCAACCAATCATAAACTGCGATCGCTTTCTCTAGATGCCATTGCGCCATCCGATTTGTAAAGGCGTTATTGTGGACGAATTCATGGTATTCATCCACACCGATCACTCCCCGAATTTCATACTGTTGGCGCTCAGGATTGAATTCGACCCGGCTACCCCAGAAGATGGCGGCATCCAAAATAATCTCTGCGCCGCGCTGTTGCATCCACTCATCATCACCAGTGGCTTGCCAGTAGTTCCAAGCGGCGTAGGGAATATCTGCATTGATATGAATTTCGCGATCGCGGCACCAAATCCGCACGTCTTCACCATAAAAATCATTTCCGAGCGCCCAACGTGGTGTTACTTCATCTCCGGTATCAGCACTTTCCCAGGCAAACATTGCCCCTTTATATCCGTAATGGGCAGCCTTGCGTCTAGCTCCTGGTAAGGTGTGCCAACGGTAACTGAGTAAATTTCGAGCGATCGCTGGTTGGGTAAACAGAAAAAAGGGCAGCATAAAAATTTCTGTATCCCAAAAGATATGACCGCGATAGCCGAACCCAGAAAGGGTTTTAGCAGGAATGCTCACCCTGTCATCATGGCGTGACCCAGCTATCAGTAGCTGGAATAGATTGTAGCGAACAGCAAAAGCAGCTGTGCTATCCCCCTCAATGAGGATGTCGCTTTGCTGCCACACCTCATCCCATGCCTGCTGATTGGCTTTTAGTAGTGTTGCGTAGTCTGGCAGGTGCGCGAGTTTTTCTGTAACTGCTGAAACTGGTGTCTCAGTCTCCCGCGAGGTAAAAACTGTCACGATTTTTTCTACGGTTACAGTCTGTTGTGATTTAGCCAGGTAGGTCATGCTCAAGGTTGGATAACCAGGTGCAGTACTGACTTGCGAAGATGCTTCAGTGCCTGAGATTCTCATTGTTGCGCCCATACCGAGTTCAATTCGGGAGTGGCGGGTGCGGCGTTGCAACCAGATTCCTTGGTCAGTCTTGCCTTGATCTAGTCCTTCCCAGTGATTAAAACCCTGATTTTCTGGATAGCCGTTGATACTTCCCTGAACTTCAATTGACCCATCAAAATCTACTGGCGTTAAATGGCAGCGTTGCGCCAACACATGCTGATCTGCAAAACTAGCAAAGCGTTCAAAGTTAATATCTATAGTGTTTCCACTGGGAGAGCGCCAACGCAAGTAACGGCACAGAAGTCCGTAGCGTAAATCAAGCTGCCGATCATAGCGCAATATCTCACCTTGATCGAGACGGAAGCGATCGCCATTTACAATCACTACCAAAGGTAACCAGTCAGGGCAATTTGCCAGTTCAGTGTACACCACCGGCACATCGTCGTAGACACCGTTGATAAAAGTAGCTGGCAATGCATGAGGATAACCTTCTTCAAAACTGCCTTTTGTTGCCAGGTATCCATTGCCGATTGTAAAGACGGTTTCTTTAGAGTGCAATTGCTCAGGGTCAAACTGGGTTTCGATTAAAATCCAGTCTGTGTAGATAAAATTGCGAGAATGACCTTTTGTTTGCATAAGTTGGGGAGTAGGGAGAAACTAATTCGTAATTCGTAATTAGGATTGGATTGGAGATTTTGAGTATCTGAGGTAGATGAATGAGTCTTTGAGGTGGATGAATGAGTCTTTGAGGTGGATGAATGAGTCTTTGAGGTGGATGAATGAGTCTTTGAGGTGGATGAATGAGTCTCTGAGGTGGATGAATGAGTCTCTGAGGTGGATGAATGAGTCTCTGAGGTGGATGAATGAGTCTCTGAGGTGGATGAATGAGTCTCTGAGGTGGATGAATGAGTCTCTGAGGTGGATGAATGAGTATCTAAGGTGGATGAATGAGTCTTTAGGGACTTCCAAGAAATAAATTATCTAAATGAACGAACCACAGAGACGCAGAGAACACAGAGAGGGGAGAAATAGAGAAGATTTTTGCGTCAGTTTTGGGATATTTTTTTATTTGGAAGTCCCTTAAGCCAATGCTTTAACTTGTAACTCCCCCTGCTCCCCCACTCCCCACTCCCTCATCCCCCCTTATGTTTTTCCAAAATCTTTTCGGCTCTAGGTTTATAAATGAGATGAAATAAGGTTTCCATATAGCGATCTCTGGCTTCGTTATTTTCTGGAGCAACAAAGTTCCAAAAACTAAATATTTTGGCAAGCTGTAGTAATTGATTACTATGTAAATGCCAATTGTATCTATGATGAATTCGCTGACTCATCCATTCTGAGACTTCCTGCCAATAGTCATCTTCAGTACTGCATTGTTCAACAAAGCCTAAAATTTTCTTTGCTGTACCTTCTAAGTCTGTAGGATTAACATTAAATTCATTCTCTTGGTTTTCGATAATTTCTAAAGAGCCGCCAAATTGAGTAGCAAAAGTTGGCAAGCCGGAAATCATCGCTTCCAAGATAGACCGACCGAAGGATTCAAAGCGGGCAAAGTGGACATAAATTCCCTGAGAATCTGCAACTACTCGGTAGGCTTCGCCGACGTTGCTGCTAGGGATACGCATCCCCACCCAGCGAATTTTGCCATTGAGATGATATTGCTCAATAATCTCGTGGAGTTTTTGGATTTCTTCTGCTTCTTCTAAGTTTGTAGCTTCATCTGGATGCAGTTTACTACTTAAAAGGATTAGGTTACAGCGCTCTTGCAACGCCTGACTTTGACCAAAGCATTCCGCTAACCCAGTGAGATTTTTGATTGAAGTGATGCGAGCAACGGCAAAGATTGGTCGCTTGTTAAGGTTATCTAAATGACCAAAGATTTGGGGGTCTTCGCGGGTAAAGAGGAGGCCATGAATTTGTGTGCAAAGCTTAATATCTCGGTCTTCTTTTTGGCTATAGGGAAAGAAAATCTTTTCATTTACTCCCGGCGGCACTAAGTTGAATTTAGGACTAAACAAATCAATGCCATCAACTACATGATAAAGTTGCGGCATCGTAAAGCATTTGTACGATTCGTATTGACCTATGGTGTCAGGTGTGCCGACAATTTCTTGATAGGATGATGTGATGATAAACTCGGCTGCATTCATGCTAATCAAATCGGCGGTAAATTGTACCGAGAAGTGATATTGGTCTTCTAAATCTTGCCAATATAAATTACTAAATAGATATTTAGGTTTTTCTAAGGAATGGGCAATGTTGCACTGGGTAACTTTCATCCGGCGCGATAAAAGAAAAGCCACTAAGTTACCGTCGCTGTAGTTGCCAACAAGAAGATCAGGTTTACCTTGGAATTGAGCTAGCAATTCTTTTTCTGCATCTAGAGCAAAGTTTTCTAAATAGGGCCAAATCTCAAATTTAGAAATCCAATTGTTCGTAATTTCAGGATTGAATTCACCAAAAGGAACGCGCAATATCCAAGCATTTTCAGTATCTTGAACTTTTTCTAAGCGCAGGTTGCAAAATGTCCCTTCGCAGTTAGGGATTAGCCGGGTGAGAATAATCACATGTGGCTTCATACCCAGCACATCCAGTCCAGCGAGTTTGATTTGTTCACGCAGTTCGTTTTCTAAGCTGCGGGCTTGTTCAAGGACGTAGATAACTTGACTTAGTGTTTCATCTCTTCCTAAGACATCTTCTTGTCCCACCCAGCCGTGGATGGAAATGAGGACAACGCGAAAAATGGCGGGGACGCGGGCCACAAATGTTTCTAAGATGCCAGGTTCTGGAGAATAAATGAGTCGATCGAGGAGTTCTAGGGTTTCGGAGACTCGCGCCGCAGTGTTACCCCAACCCGGCTCAAAGCCGAGTTCTTGAAGAGCGAAGCGGAATTTTTCATAAGGTTCATCAGGCTCAAGCTCATTTAGCAATTTGAGCGCTAGCTTAATTTGTTTGGCTAGGTGAATCCCTGAAGGAATGCGATCGCTCAACAGCAGCCGAATTCCATCGTGTTGTAGCCCCTGTAATGCTTGAAATAACATTTCCACCCAATATTGGGGGTCAGTCAACAATTGATTGCACAGGTAACGGTTGAGGAAGGCTAAACCTTGACCAATATTTCTGGGGTCGTCGATTCTTGGAGAACTTTCGTAAAACGGGTGGAGGTCGATTTCCAGGATGTGGGGTTGGTAGCGGTTGACTAGGCGATCTCTCACATCTAGCAGCGCTTGAGGCGTCATCTGCTCGAAACTATTAAAATCAGCTGTCAGTTTCCAAACTTCCTGGCTAGCAATCCTGGGGCGAACCACGAACCAGGTACTTTCTTCTTCAAAAATTATTTCGTGGGTGTACTGTATCAGTTTGCCCACAGAAGAAGAATAGTAAAAATAGGCTGGCTTTTGGGATTGATGACAGTAATCGGCAAAAGCTTGTAAAATTTCATTTCTCAGGAAGTAACGCTTACCTGAAGCACTCAACGTATAAATCAACTGATGTAGAGCAGTTTTTTCATCACCGTTGAAGACAGCTTGAACTAGTTCATACATGATGACGAATCCCAAAATTTTAGCTAGGTCACGACCTCATTTTTATCTCCAGTCTCCGGTTTTCTGAGGCACATTCCCCGTTTAATGGTATATAAACATGAAAACCACCCGCGTCTAACTCTGGGATGAAACGCTGCGAGGGCTTCAAATCTATGGGATGAGGGAGTCACAAAGAGGAAAAGGGGCAGGGGGCAGGGAGCAGGGGGGAGAACCCGTTAACAATTCAAAATTCAAAATTCAAAATTCAAAATTAAAGACATTTCAGACGGGGATTTAAACCCCGACTGAAATGGATGCTACATGTAATGGTTGGGGTCTTAAACCCTTTAATTTACGATAAATAAATTCATTGAAAGCTTAGACGCATTATTTCTTGTGTCACTTTCCGCTCAAAATAAATATTTAGAACTTCAGTTCCTTGCGGGACATGACTTTTACGTTAAGTTGACACCAATGAGCATTGCTGTGCCCTTACAAAAGATATGTTGGGCATAGAGTGCGATCGCCTCTATACCTTTTCGCTTATCTTTGCAAACTACGAGGGTCAAGAGCATCTCTGAGTCCATCACCGAGTAAGTTGAATGCTAGCACTGTGAGGATAATCAGCACAGCAGGCGGCCAGATTAGCCAAGGTTGCAATACCAAAATTGAAGCATTGCTAGCCAGAGAAAGCATATTCCCCCAAGAGGGGTCTGGTTGTTGAATTCCCAAGCCGATGAGACTCAGTATCGCTTCTGCACCAATAAAGCTGGGAATTGCAAGAGTAGCAGAGATAATTACATAACTAGCCGTTTGCGGCAAAACGTGGCGGAGGATAATATAAAGTGGGTTTGCGCCCATTGCGCGTGCCGCTTGGACAAATTCTCGCTCTTTGATTGATAGTACCTGTCCTCGAATCACCCGTGCTAAACCAGCCCAGCTAATAACCGAAGTAATCACCACAATCAGCAAAAAGCGCTGGGTACTGCTTAAACCAGGTGGTAAGACTGCTCCCAAAGTCACCAAAAGATAAATACTAGGGAAAGTCATTAGCACTTCTGCCAAGCGCATAATGACGCTATCAGTCACACCGCCGAAATAGCCGGAAATTCCCCCGATGATCAAACCGAGGGGGTAGGTAATGATAATGCCAAAAATACCGATAAACATACTGATGCGACCGCCATGTAAGAGGCGACTGAATTGGTCGCGGCTTTGGTCATCAGTGCCCAAGATGTTGAATTTGGCTCCAGTTGTGGTGCCAAATAAATGCCAATTTAAGGGAATACCAGGAAAGATTGTGACTTCATCCCACTTTGGGGGTAATGGCAAACTCATCTGCAACAATCGGTATTCTGGCCCGGAGACAAATAGACGCAGGGGTGAGGGCTTTGTCAAGTCTACAATGAGTTCGCGATCGCCTGTTTCTAAATTCGTGTCTCCCTGAGTCGTTGGATAAACATGGGGGCCGATAAACTGCCCTGACTGAGAAACCCAATGTATCTTAGTTGGTGGGAGCAGTGAACCATTGGGCTGTGAGGCGTAGGGGTCATAAGGAGCCACGAAATCTGCTGCAATTACTGCTACGTAGAAAATTAACAGCAAAATTGCCCCAAATCGTGCCAAAGGATTTTTTTTCAGTCGTCGCCACCAATCCATAGTAGTTAGGAGTTATAAGTTAGGAGTTATAAGTTATTAAACTTTTATCTTAATTCATAACTCATAATTAATAATTATTAACAGACGCGATTAATCGCGTCTCTAATTCCCAACTGTACAGACGCGATTAATCGCGTCTCTCCTAATTCCCAACTGTACAGACGCGATTAATCGCGTCTCTCCTAATTCTCAACAGACGCGATTAGTCGCGTCTCTCCTAATTCTCAACAGACGCGATTAATCGCGTCTCTCCTAATTCTCAACAGACGCGATTAATCGCGTCTCTACTAATTCCCAACTGTACAGACGCGATTAATCGCGTCTCTCCTAATTCCCAACAGACGCGATTAATCGCGTCTGTACTAATTCCCAACTCCTAATTTCTCTAAATAGCGCTGCTGTTCTTCCTGTTGTTTTTCATGTTCTACAACAAACACATTTGAGTAGAGATTAGCCAGAATTTGTTTTCCCTGTTGTGTCAGTGATAGATAATGCAGCCCCTCTTGGATATAGGGATAGACGCCATTCCAGTAAAACTTAGCGTAGTTATTACGTAAATCAGCAGGGGTTTTATAGCCCAAAACTTTATTTACACCAGTTTCTTCAAACTCGTAAAATAATGAAGTAATTTTTTTCAGGTAACGCGGGTCGCTTAGTTGACCAATCAAATCAGCAGCACGGACTAATCCTGCAAAACACCTTGTATCTTGATGATCTTCTGCCGCAGGCACGGGAAATCGAGTCAATTCAATATTGCTTTTAATTGCCTCAGCATCGATTAACTTGTGACCTCCAAAACGCTCATCAATAAAAAGCTTGGCTCTATCAACATGATACGGCGTCAGACTGGCATCAGAAGCGCCAGGAGCTACAGAAATCATTTTGCCATTTTTACCTGTGGCATATAAGCTTGCTGTCTCTCGGTCTTGTCGGCAAACTCCCTTAACGTAGCCAATATCATGAGACACTAAGGAAATGATACAATGCAGCCAGTCTTCACTGGAAACACCGCCTTCCCTAATGTGTTTGCCGCGTAATATTTCTTGCCCCACCAGGGTTACAAGTACTGTGTGTTCAACATTGTGATAAAGAGCGTCGCTATTGGCAATGTTTTCCAAAGCCATGTTACCAGCCCAGGCGATAATGTCCTGATAATCATTTTTGAAGCAGCCGTATGTGCGACGGTAACCTTCTCGAATTTCATTTACAAAGGCATCAATTAAAATTTCAGTGGCATTGAACATATCTGGTTACTCTGGTAAATACCAATTATTTATTGATTTGATTGATTTCAAAATTCCATAATCAGGGTCACTCTTGCGGGAATTTAACCTCTCTCTTTCTAGGACAGAGGCTTAAAAACCCGATTATTTCATTGCTCCTCCCCTCTGGGAGGCTGGGTGGGAAAAGTTCGTCGAACTCATGTGAATTTAGGACAATACATTTTGCTCCTTTGTAACTCACCTATAGCTATGGACGCTAGCTTGTCCTATGCCTAAATTGCATAGTAGAAAATAGTTTCCTGGTGACACAAAGGCTTTAGAGGAATTATCGATGCCGGTCAAAAACATTTTATTGATATAATTTTATACATTAAAAGTCGGATTTGAATTTAGATAAATCTAGATTAGCTTCACTAGTTTTTCATATCTAACCATTGGTTGACGGTGATCTAAATACATTTAGTGTGTGACCTTGAGTGGCTAGTACTGCAAGGCGGAAGTCACGCATTCATGCATACTTTAATTTTGGCCTTTCTGGCTGTAATGAAATGGTAGTTTATTTCCGCCGACCTGTACTAGCCGATGTTCGCAGCAGTGTTGTTAAGGTGCAACAACTACAAACTCAGTTGCAACAAACTGTGGTGCGATCGCACGGACGAGTCAGGGAGTAAAATTCAAAGTCTCTCCCTGTTTGGAGAGAGGTTAATTTCCCCATTCCCCACTCCCTACTCCCTACTCCCCATTCCTTAAGACTGTGCGATCGCATTTACCAGTGGGAATCATAACAAACAGATTCATTACGGTAAATATCCAATGGCTTACCAAAACATTACCGCTTCCCTTTCCCCAGCAGATATCCAAGAAATTAAAGCAGCCTTTGCGACTATTGAAGCAAAGTTACCTTTTCTTGTTACCCTCAGTGCAGAAGAACGACGCAACTTATTTAAGATGGGCGATAAAAGACTAGCTTTTGTCAACACTAGCCTGATTGCTGCCCAGTCTAACCGAGAAATTCTCCCAGCCAGTTTTGATTTAGACGAATTTGTGCGGGATTATCAACTAGCCGCCAACCTCACCGAAGTTTTGATTGGACTGCGACAACTGACAGAACAGGTAGATGATACCCTAATGGCAGTCGGTAGCGAAGCAATGGGTAGCAGTTTGACAGTTTATGATTATGTGAAGACTGCTGCTAAGAAAACTCCAGGGTTAAAAACTATTGCCGAACAGTTAGGCGAACGGTTTAAAGCTATTAAAAGTAAACCTGCAAAAGCTGCTGTAGATTCTTAAAGGATTTTTTAAAAGCCTTTAGTGATGTAGCAAATACTTTGAGATCCCCCTAAATCCCCCGATAAATTGGGGGACTTTGATTCTAGTTCCCCCCTTTTTTAAGGGGGGTTAGGGGGGATCAAAACGTTAACTGAACCCTATTGCTTTAAAAAGGGTGACTTTGACTCCGGTTCCCCCCTTTTTTAAGGGGGGTTAGGGGGGATCTCGAATGACTATGCACCTTAACCGAGCAGTATTGGGTAGGGGGTATAAACACTAGAAAATATGACAAACAAACTCAATAGCAGCAATCACCATTTACCTTACAATCCAAAGCTTGTAGAAAGAGCGAAAGAACTTCGTAAAAATATGACCCCAGCAGAAAAAAAGCTGTGGTATGAATATTTGAGAAATTTTCCATTTCGGGTTTTAAGACAACGACCGATTAATCATTTCATAGTTGATTTCTACTGTCCTACTTTAAAAACAGTTATTGAAATTGATGGGGATAGCCATTTTACAGATGCAGGTCAAGATTATGATCTGGAGAGAACAAACGTTTTGGAAGGCTATGGTTTAAAGATTATTAGGTTTACAAATGGTCAAGTTTTAAATCACTTTGATAGTGTGTGTGAGCAGATACAGCGTCTGATCCCCCCTAGTCCCCCTTAAAAAGCTACGGTGTCTTCTAGAGTTGCGCTACAGGCTTTTGATCCCCCCAACCCCCCTTAAAAAGGGGGGCAAAAAGCTCTTAAAGTCCCCCTTCTTAAGGGGGATTTAGGGGGATCTAAAAAGCTCTTAAAGTCCCCCTTCTTAAGGGGGATTTAGGGGGATCTAAAAAGCTCTTAAAGTCCCCCTTCTTAAGGGGGATTTAGGGGGATCTAAAACGTTTTGCTACCGAGGAGAGGACTTTTCAAATATCCTCTTAACCGAATCGTATTGAGAGTCTCCTAATTTGCAAAACGAGATGTATCTTTTGGTCAATGAACCTCAAAGCTTCGGCGATAAACCTCAAAGCTTCGTTGATAAACCTCAGAGCTTCGTTGATGAACCTCAAAGCTTCGTGAATGAACCTCAAAGCTTCGTCGATGAACCTCAAAGCTTCGTCGATGAACCTCAAAGCTTCGTCGATGAACCTCAGAGCTTCGTCGATGAACCTCAGAGCTTCGTTAATGAACCTCAGAGCTTCGTCGATGAACCTCAAAGCTTCGTTAATGAGTCTTTAATACTCGCCCACAAGCATTAAAGACTCTCAATCAGGAATTAGGAATTGCAAGCTTGTTGTTATACTCATAATTGCGTGCAATCTGCCGCCTTGCCCTGATTTATGCTCACCATACCCCGCTATACCAGCAAGCGATCGCTCTTTTTCCTTTTCTGTTTCACCCTACTCCTAACTCTCTTCCTCTCTTTACCTTGGGTAAACGCTGAAAAAAAACCTAAGCCGCAAGCATGGCAGATTAACGGTATCGTAGCAGCCCTAAAAGACCCAATACCCGAAGTCAGGGCTACAGCAACCCAAAACTTACAGGAATATCAGCTAGATAACCCTAAAACCCAGATAAAAAACTATGATGAGCTTGTAAAACAGTTTGTCAAACAGTTGCAGGATAAAGATTCAGCAGTCTCCCGTAATGCAGCAGCACAGGCACTAGGGCAGATGCAAGCCAAGGAACAAGCTCCACAAGTTGCTCAACTGCTCAAAGATTCTGACACTGATGTCCGTAAAACAGCAGCATACGTACTAGAGCAAATGCAAGCCAAGGAACAAGCTCCACAAGTTGCTCAACTGCTCAAAGATTCTGACACTTATGTCCGTAATGCAGCAGCAAAGGCACTAGGGCAGATGCAAGCCAAGGAAGTAGTTCCACAAGTTGTCCTGCTGCTCAAAGATTATGACTCTCGTGTCCGTAATGCAGCAGTAGAGGCACTAGGGCAGATGCAAGCCAAGGAACAAGCTCCACAAGTTGCTCAACTGCTCAAAGATTCTGACACTGATGTCCGTAGAGCAGCAGCATACGCACTAGGGCAGATGCAAGCCAAGGAACAAGCTCCACAACTTGCTCAGCTGCTCAAAAATCCTGACGGTGGTGTCCGTGGTGCAGCAATACAGGCACTAGGGCAGATGCAAGCCAAGGAAGTAGTTCCACAACTTGTCCAGCTGCTCAAAAATCCTGACGATAATCCCCGTTATGCAGCAATAAGGGTACTAGGGCAGATGCAAGCCAAGGAAGTAGTTCCACAACTTGCTCAGCTGCTAGAAGATTCTAAAGCCTATATCCGTGAAGTAGCAGCAGAGGCACTAGGGCAGATGCAAGCCAAGGAAAAAGCTCCACTAGTTGCTCAACTGCTCAAAAAAGATCGTGAAGCCTATGTCCGTAAAGCAGCAGCAGTGGCACTAGGGCAGATGCAAGCCAAGGAACAAATTCCACAACTTGTCCTACTGCTCAAACAAGATCCTGACTCTAGTGTCCGTAAAGCAGCAGCAGAGGCACTAGGGCAGATGCAAGCCAAGGAACAAATTCCACAACTTGTCCTGCTGCTCAAACAAGATCCTGACTCTGGTGTTCGTAAAGCAGCAGCAGAGGCACTCATAAAACTAGAACGACAAGATTTGCCTGTTGTTGTGCAAGTTCTAGATTCAGTTCACTCTTATCCCTCTGAAGTTGGTCAAATCAGGTTTGTAGCTCATTTTTTGGGAGGTGGTAAACCACAAGTAGAAATTCTTATGCAATGGGTTGGTAGGCCTAAAATGCGACCAGAGAAACCTACCCATGACCAGGGAGTGGAAGTAATGGAAGTTTTTAAGGAAACCTGGAAACATTGTGATTCTCTGCCAGAACTGCAAAGAGAACTAGCAGAACAAATTTCCAAAGTTGCTGCTAAGAAAAAAATTATTTGGAAAGCCCAGGATATTAACTTACTGCAAACTCACTATAGCAACCTCAAAAAAATTAACTCCACTCACGCCGATGCACTACAGTCAGTAATTAAGAATGTGGAATATTTGCAGTGGTTTCTCAATGCTAAAATCACTATCATCTCTCACGCTGCCTTTTGGCTAGCCCTCATCTTTGCCTACCCCAAATTTCCCCAAGTCCAAGCCATCTTCTTCTGGAACCCTTGGGTACGCCGTATTCTCGGCGTGGGCTATGTTGGCTTTCTCCTCACCTGGGTTCCTTTCCTGCGCCGCAAATTATTTGAACCATTCAAACCTTCCCTATTAGCCGATGCCGGGTTAGATAATTTTCATGACCAATCATACTTCCCAGAATCTAAAGTCAAAGTTCCCACTTCAGGAGACATCCAGCCAATTACCGCAGCCCTACCCAGTATTCAAGGACAAATTATCTTAGAAGGAGATTCCGGCTTAGGCAAGTCGATGTTTCTCCGTCATCTCTTGAAAAACTCCCAGCGCATAGTCGTTTATCTCCCCGCCCAAAAATGTCATAAAGGCGTAATTGAAGCCATCCAAGACAAGCTACACGGCCAAGCCCAAGATGCCGGCTTCCTAAAAAACCTCATTTACAGTGGCGCCATAGATATCTGCATCGACGGACTCAACGAAGTCACCGCCGACACACGGGCAAAAATCTGCCAGTTTGTCGAAAGCTATTTCCGGGGCAACATTATAATGACTACCCAGCCCCTAGAGTGGACACCCCCCTCAACAGCCAAAACATACTACTTGCAGCCCCTTGAACAACAACAAATTCAAGAGTTTTTGATATCCCGTCAGCCGCGACTCCCCAAACATGCCAAAGTTCAAGGTGCTGATTACGCCAAAGCCTGCACCAATTATTTAACAGAAGTCCTCAAACAGCAGCAAGCCCAAGAAGAGTTAGATGCTGTGCGCCGAATTCTTTCTAATCCAATGGATCTAACAGTAGTAGCGCTGATGCTATCACAAGGTAAACATCCAAACTTGTTTCGCCTGCAAGAACAGCAATACAATTTGATGGCGGCAGAATACCTGCAAGAATGGAATCAAGATTTTCCGCTCAAAAGATTTTCCGCCGCCGTCTACCAAATGCGACTCGAAGACAAACAAGCCTTACCTGGGGATGAATTTCACCAAGTTGTCAAGTCTTTAGAAGATGAGAAATACAAGATGGTAGTCAGCCGTCAGTGGCAAGATGAAAAAGGCGAAGCCAAGAAAGAATGGTACTTCCGCCACGATAAAATCATGGATTTCTTCTTAGTGCAAAACTTTCTGGGCGAAACTGATGCCGCCGAAGGACTATTAGTTGATAGAATGGGCGATCCGCGTTTTCGTGGTGTTTATTTCTTGCTAGCAACGTTGCTGCCTTTAGATGCAGCCAAAGAACTGCGGGAAGATTTGATTCAATACGCGGCGGATACTAAAGACAATACGGTGAGTAATACTTTTGTGCAGTTGTTGCGAACTAGGTAAATGGGGCATTGGGCAATAAAAGAACCCCACCCCCAACCCCTCCCCGCAGGCCTACCGTGTATACAGAAGTCTGAAATAGCTGATTAACCAAGTTTTTACCCCACCCTAACCCTTCCCTTGGAAAGGCTACGGTGTACACACAAGTCTTACCGCAGCCATATCTTTATTAATAATCTTGCACTGTGTTTCTATCCCGCCTCGGAATGAATTCCGAGTCTCATAGCTGAAGTCCACTTAAGTGGACTGAATAATCAATTTAGTCCACTTGAGTGGACTTCAGCTATCAGCCCTGAACTTTAGTTCTGGGCGGGATATCGGTGAGTGTGACAGTTTCACTCATATCACTGGTTATATTAACTTCGCTTTGAAGAAGATTGTTTCTGTTTGGAAACGCCACGCTGAGGATTTAAAAATGGGGGAATGGGACAGTCTAGCGTCATTGCGATCGCTCTTAGTAAATCTGCTTCTGATTGTGTAACTTT
Source organism: Nostoc mirabile CHAB5784 (assembly GCF_020829645.1). Taxonomy (GTDB): domain Bacteria; phylum Cyanobacteriota; class Cyanobacteriia; order Cyanobacteriales; family Nostocaceae; genus Nostoc; species Nostoc mirabile. The sequence continues at coordinate 22,140 of NZ_JAIVFS010000058.1, forward strand.
GTTGTTTAATAGTACAGTGTGGGCGCAGGCATCAACAATAGCTTGCTTGAGTTTGGGACTGGCAAGACGGAGGCGATCAATACTCTTCTTAAGCTCAGTGAAATTACAGGTAAGTGGCGTGTCTGGTTTTTCTTGTTCTCCAGCTTTCGGAAGTCGAAAAACTCCAGAACGAAAAGCATAGGCGATGTCTTCGGTGGAGGCATCGGGTTGGGAGTATCCGATGCGGGCAATGACGGACAGCACTAATAGACTATCTGGCCAAATCTCTTCTATGCAGGTAAATTCGACCGTTGTCGCAGATATAGGATTTATACTAGGTTGGAGGCGATGCCACAGGATTAACTGCAACACAAAATGCCAAAGTGATAAACTTCCGGTAGCTACAACTAAACCGTGGACGCATTTGCACAACCTTTGGCATTCTTTGGCAGAATTTTGACGCAATACAGGTACTGCTAAATCCACAAGTGGCAAGCGAATTCTGGGATCTAACTGGCTAATTTCGCTGCTCAATTCCAGGGTTTTATCTACCAACTCAGCAGGCTGCACCTCGCGTAACCAAGCAATTTGACGTTCTTGGATCTCGATATTTTCAGTATCTAAGGCTAGGGCAAAAGCGATCGCCATTGCACTTTCCTGCTCCCGCACGCCCAAACGCAGAGATTCTGGTAACTGCGATAACAGCGCTTGAGCATGGGCAAAATGCTCTGGTGTAACGCTTCCAACTTGGTTTACAACCTGTTCTGGCGTGGGGCCAGAACCACCAGCAAAGCCCATTGTTAGGGATTCCTGGGAGGGGGAACGCACTTGATTGCGAGATGGCATTGCTGCTAAATTGCTGACGTTCAAACCCCCAACGCGGCGGATACGTTCTGTTAAGGGTGGGTGAGTAGAAAACATATTTTCCCAGAAAGAGGGGTTGAGAGCATTGCCAAAAAACATGTGGCTAGCGGCTTCTGCTCCCGGCGCAATCAAACGTGAATCCATCTTTTGGAGTTTTTGGAAGACTCCGGTAAGTCCGTTGGGGTTACGAGTGAACTGTACAGCTGAAGCATCGGCGAGAAATTCCCGTTGGCGAGAGACGGCGGCTTTAATCAGGCGTCCACAGAGTAATCCGATACCGCCAATTGCCATTAGTGCTAAACCAAAAGCCCACAAAGGCAAACCCTTGTCTTCGCGGGAAGCACCGCGAATGCGCCAGAGCAATTCCCCAGTTAAATAAATGAACAAAATCCCGTGCAGTAGTCCCACCAAACGCAAATTCAGCCGCATATCTCCATTGAGAATATGACTGAATTCGTGGCCGATGACTCCTTGTAGCTCATCCCGGTTCAGATGTTGCAAAGTTCCACGGGTAACTCCAATTACAGCATCATTGGGCGTAAATCCGGCAGCAAAGGCATTAATGCTGGTTTCTCTCTCAAGGAGATAAACTTCTGGGACGGAAATACCAGAAGCGATCGCCATTTCCTCGACAATATTTAATAGTTGTCGCCCTTGTTCATCGGCCATTTCTGGTATCAGGAGTCTTCCCCCTAACTCTTGGGCAATTACGCTACCGCCCTCACGGAGATAGGCAATTTTATATAAGCTTCCGACTGCGATCGCAATTATTGTAATCCCAGCCACGTAAAGAAATATCCCTGGATGCCACCAAACACGGGGAGCCATGCGGAACAGAAATAAAGTGGCAATATAAATCGCCATAATCATGACTGCGATCGACAGGGAAAATAACCCGATTAATTGTTGCGTATTTTGGCGTGCCCGATCCTGATGTTCAAAGAAATTCATAGACACCTAAAAAGATACGCGTGGGGCATTTCTGATTTCTGGAGTAGCTTCGGCAAGCAATTCTGCAACAGTAAAGTTAAAAGTATTGGCTACAAGGTTGCTGGGGAAAGATTCGCTCTTGGTGTTGTAAAGTGTCACCGCGTCATTAAAAGCCTGACGTGCAAAAGCAATCCGGTTTTCAGTGGAAGATAATTCTTCCATTACTTGAGTCATGGCGCGATCGGCTTTCAATTCTGGATAAGATTCTGAAAGTACCATCAACCGATTTAACGCACCCGTCAGCGCCCCTTCAGCATTGCCCAACTGTTGCATCGCTTGGCGATCGCCGGGATTTTGTGCTGCACGACTGCTAGCATTAATTGCAGAATTCCGAGCGGCAATAACTGCTTCTAGAGTTTCCCGCTCATGTTTCATGTACCCTTTAGCAGTTTCCACCAAGTTGGGAATTAAATCATAGCGGCGCTGTAATTGAACATCGATTTGAGAGTAAGCATTTTTGTAACGGTTGCGATACTTAACTAAATCGTTGTAGCTATTAATGATAATTACAGCCACAATGGCAACTAAAGCAACAGAAAATATTAAAAGCCCCATATTTTTAGATGATTTCCATCAGGTACTTACTTTATATCCAGCAAAATTTGTGTGGATATAAAGATGAGTCTACTTGTAGCAAGTTGGCTTCGTCGTCTGTAAAATTAGTTACGCAATTTTACTGATGTAGGATTTTTTAAATAACCGCAGAGGCGCAGAGAACGCAGAGAGAATTAACAATTCAAAATTCACGCATTCAAAACTTGTACTGAGCGGCGTCGAAGTATTCAAACATTTTAGACATTTTCAGATGAAGAGAAGTGCCTTGCGCGGGTTCCCCGCGTTGTGGCAACTTCGGGGGATTTAAACCCCAACTGAAACTGCGCTACGTGTAATGGTTGGGGTCTTAAACCCTTTAATTTCCAATAATTTCCAACAATTCCAAATTGTTTGTGAATATCATCTCTCTTTTCTCTGTGTACTCTGCGTCTCTGTGGTTGATTAAAAATTGTAGCCAGATAAGTCACCTATGAATCTGAATAAATAGGCAATAACCACTGACAACAAAAATAAAAAGGATAGCGGCAGGAAAAATTACTACATCTCTGACAATAAATAAAATCCAATCTTTTCTTAGTTCTTGTTTAAACTTTAGTTCTCGCAGTTTTCGCTCAAGTTCTACATCTTCTTGTGACTGCAAATTTTCAGGTGACAGAATTAGTGGATTGTCGCCTTTGCTGGCAATTATTTTTGATAAATCTGTTTTATCTGTCATGCTGTTTAGATACCAATAATTTCAGTTTAAAGATTTTGGTTATCATCTCTAATCCAGATATGTTTGCCTTTTTGCTTGGCTTTTAAGGCTACTTCTAGGAGTGCATAGGCGTAGCCAGCCGTAGGCATCGCTTTTAACAGCACATCACCATTATCTCCATTAATCTGTTGCGCCAGATTGTTTAGTGTCTCATAAAGTTCTGGCGATAAATCTAAATTTATTTGAGGTCTTGGGGTTTTATCTTGTGCAGTCATTTATATTTTAAAGGATACGAGGGTGATACAAACTTGTGGCTAGTGTGAAGTTAAGCTGTCTACAGAACTCCCAGTTCTTAATTCTTGACTTTGAAATAACTATGATCATCCTACAACGTTACTTCAAATAGCCTGATGGGGGAATTATGAGCCGAGGAAGTAACATGATTAAAGATGAGAAATTATGGAAGCGAACAGACCATGATTACTAATGAAGAAATTACCATCAAAGTCCCGTCTGAGGTAGCAGAGGCATACCGCAATGCCACTGAAGACGAACGGGAACAAATTGAAGCCCGGATCGCAGTGTTACTAAAGTCTTCAATGACAAGCAAGCAGGAAGCCATTGCCAAGCTCAGACAAACAATGGATGAAATTGGCAGACGAGCCGCACAAAGGGGTTTAACGCCAGAAATTTTGGAGTCAATCTTGAATGACGGCGAATGAAAGACGGTTTGTGTGTGATGTCAATGTCATCATTAGTGCGGTGTTATTACCAGGTAGCAAACCAGATCGCGCACTCAGAAAAGCTCAAGATTTAGGGGAATTGTTGGTGTCTGAGTCCATTTGGCTGGAGCTAGAACAGGTACTCGCTCGACCCAAATTTAATCGGTACACCACGCCAGAAGAACGCAACGATTTCCTGGTGGATTTGTCCGAAACTGTACAGTTCATTAAAGTGACTGAACAGATTAACGAATGTCGAGATCCAAAAGATAACAAATATCTAGAATTAGCAGTCAGTGGAAAGGTAGAATGTATTGTGACCGGAGATGATGATCTGCTCGTGCTAAACCCTTGGAGAAGCATTGAAATTCTGACTGTTCAAGAATTTTTAGCAAAGAACTAGCGAAATAGTAAGCAGGTTATACGCCTGAGTAGGGTGCTAGGGCTAAAGTTTTCGTCAGATCAGTAAGGAGAAAGCGATCGCAGAGGTTTAACAGTTCTACCTCGGTCTGCGTCTGTCGCATCAGCCGCAGGAAATGACCTTCAGCATCAACACTCAGGGCAATGTAGTTGAGGAACATTTTGAGGTAGCCGACGCGCGATCGCACTGGCATAGTTTCTGCTGTGGGCGTTTGCCATAAACGATCAATATAGTTGCGTACCTCTACTAAAGGAATGGGCGTGATCGTCTCGAAGCGCAAAGCTTGCCGAATTTGATTAAAAAGCCAAGGATTCCCGATCGCCCAGCGTCCCACCATCACACCCGCCGCGCCCGTTTGAGAAAGCACTTTAAGGGCAGTTGTCGCAGAATGGATATTGCCATTGGCAAGCACTGGACAATCAACCCGTTTCACCGCTTCAGCGATCAAATCATATTTTACTGCCCCGTGGTACATATCTTTCACAGTGCGACCATGCAAACTCAGCAAATCAATGCTGTGGCGATTGATCATATCTAGAATTTCGTAAAAGTTATCTGTATTTTCAAAGCCTACGCGCATCTTGACGGTTAAAGGGCGATCGTTGACAGCAGAACGCAGTTCTCCCAAAATGCGATCCACTTTTTCTGGTAAGAGCAGCAATCCACCCCCAACGTTTTTGCGATAGATTCTAGGTGCTGGACAGCCCATGTTTAAGTCAACTCCAGCGATATTATAGTTGCAGAGTTCTTTTGCTGTTCTTACTAAGTCGGGAATGCTTTCGCCAATCATTTGAGCAAAAACGGGGCGACCCGTGTCGTTTTCAGTGATTGCTGCCAGAATGCTACGATTGAGCCGTGAGGTATCGTTCACGCGGAAATACTCGGTAAAGAAGTAGTCAGGGCTGCCGTAGTGGGCAATGACCTTCATAAACCAGAGGTTTGTCACATCCTGCATGGGCGCAAGAGCGGTGAGGGGTAAGTCTGGATGCCGCGATTGGGGGAGCGATACCTGGGACATAGAGATTTTAGCGATCGACAAAGCATCACTCTATCAAAAAACGCATATTTAATGCTTCTTTGCAATCAGTTTAAGCGTTACTAGGGACTGGTAAAAAATAAATTATTCCTATAGTTATTTCTATTTTACATAATATTTTTTAAGGTGAAATACAGTTAAATGCAAGTATCGGTATCAAGTAAATAACTCATAGACTAATGTAATTGTTAGAAATAGTACGGCTATCATAAATATCTTTGACTATTTCCTCAACATTCCGTTCATCTTCCCAAGGGCCAAGTCTTTCCATAAACGTGTCTAGTGGATGCGGTTTTGGCTGCTGCTCAGATGAGAGAATTATTTCATTAACTATCAATTGATTTGCTTCTGGAACTCCTAATTTTTTGGTTTCCTCTTTAGCTATAGCCATGATTTGCATCAATGTTATAGCCTGACGCAGAACATCACTTTTACTTGTGCCTATTTTATTTGCTAGTTCGTCTAATATTTGATTTAGTTCAGGTGACAAATCTAAGTTTAAGCGAACCATCTTTTGAGCGTCAGTCATGGTTCCATCCTTGTGTAAAATCTTAAGTATATTATAGTTGGCTAAGGCTGTAAGATTTATAGTGATCATGATTCAAGAATTTGATAGGGTTATTCTTAGTACTGATCTCCCAGAATATTAGATTAGGGTGATATGGGTATAGTTGTTTTGCGACAGCAACGTAGCCAACAATACAAGGGTGATGCAAACATAAATCAAACAAATGGATTAAGGATTCTTACTTTGTTATCTATTAGCTGATTGTGTTGCATATCTTCTGAGTAAATTATGGAACATTTACCTAGTAAAGCTGTAGCTATAATTAGGCTATCCCAATAAGAGTAGTTATATTTCGTATTAATTTCTAATGCTTGTATAACTTCTGTTGTGTTAATTGCTTGAACAGGAAAGGTGTTGATTATATCTGATATAATTGTGATTGCATGTGTTCTTGATGTAAATTTTTTTCTAGTTAAAACATGAAATAACTCACCCAAAACTTGAGTGCTAACTAAGAGCAATGAGGAATTATTTTTGATAATTTCTGCAACTTTATAGTATTTTTCAGGTGGGTTTTTGGCGTAGAGATAAATCCAGAGATTGGTATCGATAAAAATATTATTGCTCATATATTTCTTCTCGATTAAATTTGTAATCTGGAGGAAGTAAAAAAGAGTAATGATTGACTTTTTCTAAAAAATGGTGGATTTGGGATTCTCCATCATTAATTGTTTGAGTAGATTGAGTTGGTTCCAAAATTACAATTTGTATGGTTTTACCTTCTAATTCGGGGCTAAGTTTTTCACTCAGAACTAGTTCGCCATTAGTACAGGTTGCTTGGACAATTTTGAGCATAAAATTACTGAAGATGAAAATTGACTTTTTTCAATGTAAGCTAAAACTTTTCAAAAATCTTGGCTGCTTCCTTGCCGGATATATTTGATAAACGTCCCATTTATACTACAACTTCCCCGATAAACACTTGCGATTTTTTAACAATATAAAGTTTGCCATGTTTAGCTTGAACGTGGAGATATCCTGTAATGGCATCTTTAATATTTTCAATTGCCTCATCTAGTGTTTTGCCTTGACTCATGCAGCCTGGAAGTTCAGGAACCTCAGCAACATAACCTGCATATTCTGAATCAAAGGTAAAAATTACTTGAAATTTCATAATAAATTAATCTTGGATAGTTGAGGTCTAGAATAAATATAACGCTCAAAAAGGCGATAAATTAAGAGGCGACAGGCGATAAACTAAAGATAAGAATGTAAAAGAGGCGGATTGAAACTGCCGAATTATGAACTGGCAGTTGTGCCACAACGAAAAATCACCGAGTATCTGTTGTCGCCAACTCACCCCGATGGACGCAGCAAGGAAAAGTTTTTTATTGCGTTTGGTTTTTCAGTAGAGGATTGGGAAACTCTTGCTAAGGCATTACTAATTCATGTTGCTGATAACGATGTTACAAAGATTAAACCTCTTGCGAAAATCCTTGATCCGCCAGGGACTCAAGTCCCTCTCTTATAGCAAAAGTCCGTTTAAACGGACTAAAATTATTGTTATTAGTCGGTTTAAACCGACTTGAGCTATTAGCCCGAAAATTTATTTTCGGGCGGATGTTCGACTTTTGCAAGAGGTCTATTGAAGATTCACCATTTGGAACTAGATATGCTGTAGAAGGTACACTGCTTTCACCGGATGGTAGAAACCCTGTAATTCGTTCGGCTTGGTTTATTGAAACAGGGGAAACTATTCCTAAGTTTGTTACTTCATACCCACTCAAACGGAGAGAAGAATGATTCAAGAACTTGATAGGGTTATTCTGACTAGTGATCTCCCAGAACATAGTTTAGAAGAAGGTGATATAGGTACAGTTGTTTTAGTACATCAGGGTGGCAAAGGCTATGAGGTTGAATTTGTCACATTGGATGGGGAAACTGTGGCAATTGTTTCACTCCACAGTATACAAGTACGTCCCATTGGTAGGAGAGAAATTGCGCGATCGCGGCTGATAATCTAATTTATAATGGCATACAGCCAAATAATATTTTAAATTTTAAAATATATCACTTTATACCAGAGGCTAAAGTCATCTAATGTATTAGATATTTGTCGAATCTCTGCTAGATTTGGATGGATAAATTGACATGGTTTTCCAATAGCTGAGGTTTTTGCTAATTGTTTAAATGTTGCTTCGGCTGCTGTTAAAAAGCGGTCTGAAACATCTAAGTTATCTTGTGCTATGTACGTTGCTAAGTCTATTAAGTCCCGGATAACTTGAGGTCTTTTTTTTATTTCAAACATCACGGCTAAATTGCATCTTGATGTTTGTTCATTCTTTGTCGGATTGTTTGACGGATATCTTCCCAATCTTGAACAGTCATTTCTGTTGCATTCCCAGAGTTTAATCCTTCCAGAAGCTAACTTTTGCGACTCGTAAACTAACTTTTGCGACTCGTAAACCAGCTTTTGTGACTTGAAAAGCAGCTTTTGTGACTTGAAAAGCAGCTTTTGTAACTTGTAAAGCAGCTTTTGTGACTTGTAAAGCAGCTTTTGTGACTTGTAAAGCAGCTTTTGTGACTTGTAAACCAGCTTTTGCGACTCGTAAACCAGCTTTTGTCAAAGGATTTCAGCAAATCTACTCCGATTTTTCCTGCCTGCTAAGTTCTCTTGAATAAAAAAACGCAAATATACGCATTCCGACGCAATTTTCAGCGTTTCTATACGTATAAATGCGATAAAAGTAGAAACAATTCCAGCTTTATTTAATGGGCGTTGCTAAATCTAGGGATGAATGTCTCACGCAAAGGCAAAGCAGTGCGTTGTGGGGATTCCCCCCGTTATAGCGCAATACAGTTCAGTTAGTGATGTTTGACCTCGGAAGATCCCCCCAACCCCCCTTGAAAAGGGGGGCTTAGTTCCCTCCTTTTTAAGGAGGGTTAGGGAGGATCAAGCCTTAACTGAACTGTATTGCGTTATAGCGACTGCCGCACAAAGACGCAAAGGAAAATTCAATAAAATCATCCCGCATTTATGCAACATCATTTAATGAACTAACGCGATCGCACGTTTCGTCAACGCCTCAGCAGTCAATCCATTAAACGCCATCAACTCACCAGCACTGGCTGTAGTCTCCCCACGCTTCCATGCAAAAGTATCGCGCTTCGCATTACTCCGTAACAAAATTGGTTCCAGCATCGACGCAGCACCTCCAGTAACAGCAATTAGCGCATCGCCATCAAATAATTCGGCAAATTTCGCATCATCCAAGAAACCGCCTTCGGCTTGGGAACAAGTATCCCACGCGGTATCGTGGCTACGGTACAGTTGCCGAGGATTGATAACAGAAACTATCTTGGCACCAATACCTTCAGTTTCCAAAAAAGCAGCAGCTTCAAATACTGGCATTAATGTCATATCGCCAATTACAGCAAATACAACTTGTTTATCACCAGCAATTTCATGTAATAGCACCGCACCATCGCGCAACCCTTGACGAGTTTGTTTTAAAGTTGTGCGAATTGGCAATGGTGATTTACTTGCTGTAATCACAATTCCCTTATTCTTAGTTTTCAGTGCCCAGTCATAACAAGCTTGAATACTATTAGCATCAGGCGGAAATAATGGGAAAACATTTCCATTTCGCATCAACGAAGCAAAGTAAGCTTCAATTTCTGGACGTTGGTGAGTCCAACCGTTGCGCCCTTGCTCTAATGCGCCTGCTGTGAATAAAGTAATAGTCGAGGGAGTTGGACGACGCAATTCTGCCATTGCTTGGGTTACAGTTTGCCAAATTGGTAATCCGTTGATGGCAAAAGATTCGTAAGAACACCACAATGTTCTCGCACCCATTAACGCTAAACCAGCAGCTAAACCCGCACAAGCATCTTCACTCAATGGTTCATAAACTTGTCCATTTGGTGCTTGATTATATAAGTCGTCAGTTGTGGGGTGGATAATCTTTAATGCTTGGTTGATATTGGCAATTCCTGATGCTTCATTACCATCGGCGTTGGTGACAAGGAAATGCCGATCTTTATTTCCAACTATTCCTACCAATCGTCCCATTGCAGTTGTGGAAACTTTATGTTCGCCACCTACTGCATATTCTTCTAAAGGTAATTCGCCTAAATCTGGTAATGAGAATTCAAATTCTGTTACTACTGTTTTAGCTGCTGGGCCTCCGCCAGCGCGTTCGGCATTTGTCCGCACTAATTGCCAAGCTTCGGCTGATAAAGCACGGGTTTGCAATGCACTAATAATATGCGGCGCATTTAGCGTATCTTTAGGATAGAGGTTGTGGGATTTTGCCCCCCGCGCGTGGACTCCTGCACCTTTGAGTTGTTTAATAATAAAAACGGTAAGTTTACCACCCAAAGCCGATCGCGCTGCTTTATCTACACCCGAAAGTACTGCTTGAGTGAATGTTAGGCGTTTCTCAAAGGAAAACGCGGTACTATCAACGTAATCCCCTGGCTGGTTTTGATCGTCGAAATCCTTGGCATCCACTAACACGATTTCATCAAAACCGTTACCTTGCCAATATGCTTGCATCTGTTCATTGGTTTTGAGGGAAATCATGCTGTGATGTTCTTGGCTGTAACCGTTCCACACCAGCACCGGTAAGAAGTTGGTGACAGCAGGATAAGCAGTATGAAAGTGTGCGATCGCACTTACAATATAAGGCTCACCCAATCCACCATCCCCAACTGTAAAAGGGAACAACTTATCTTTGTGCAACAGTGCAGCCGCCATTGCAAAGTGTTGCCCTTGTCCCAAAGGCCCCGCAGGTGCGAGAATACCGGGGATGAAACCAGAAAGATGTCCTAAAAGTCCGTGCTTTTCTCGGAAGCGATCGCGCAATTGTTGGACTGTAAAAATTCCCATGTCCTCTAGCGAACGATCCAAGAACATGGCACTATAAAATCCAGGCGCGTGGTGTCCGACTTCGGTAATAATGTTCTTGTATCCCAGCATGACAAGAGATGCGTAAGCTTCTGCTTGGCTGGCGAATCCGCCGGGATGCCCAGAAGCTTTACTAGCAGTAACTTGTAAGGTTAGGTAGCGTAAGGCATCAGCAGCAAGTAAAGTTTGATATACAGCATTCGGTTCTGTGGGAGATGCGATCGCTACTCTGCCCGATTCTATAGCAGGTGTTGCACCATAAGTTTCAAAATCTGGTAAAGCTTCACCAAAATATTGAATTCCTTCAGAAAAATCGGGAAGCGCTGAAGATGCCTTTGGGGAGATTGCAGTCATGCTGAGTACCTTTTGACGATTAGGTGAAACTGTCTGACTTCTCACGGTATCTGGGGAACCTCTCTCTAAATCTCTCTCCTTTTAGGAGAGAGACTTTGAATTTTCCCCCTTCCCGCCACGGGTTGGGGGTTAGGGGGTTAGGTTTTTCGTGGGCTTTTCCAGATGACATGAAAAGTCAGATGAAACTGTAGATGCTCGTTGAATTTAACAAAAATTTTACATCTTTGAGGTTGTAACAGTTTATTGCTTTTTTGCACCCTCAGTATAAGTAACTTCAATCAACAAGAATTTATCAGTTTCAGTTAGTTAAAGTAGGAGCAAGACATAAAGTAACAAAAGAATTTTATGAAATTACCAAATGGCCCGCAAAGCCCAGCAGTTTTACAGATGCTACGCTGGATTACCAGCCCCATGTCATTTATGGAAACTTGTGCCGAAAGATATGGGGACATGTTCACCATCAGGTTACAAAGCAAATCTCCGCCACTGATATTTGTCAGTAACCCCGAAGTGCTACAGCAGATTTTGACAAACGATACCAAGGGGTTAGAAGCACCTGGTGATACAAATCTGGTGTTTGAATCTTTGCTTGGTAAGCGTTCTGTGATTACCATCAGTCGTGCAGAACACCAGCGCCAACGGCAGTTGTTATTGCCACCCTTTCACGGTGAAAGAATGCGAAGCTATAGTCAAATAATTAGTGATATTACCGAGAAAGTCATTAGCCAATACCAGATAGGGCAACCCTTCAATATCCGGTCTGCTGCCCAAGCTATTACCCTGCGGGTGATTATGCAAGCTGTGTTTGGGCTAGATGAAGGGCCACGCGCCGAAAAATTACAGCATTTTTTGGGTGAAATGCTGGAAAAGGGAAGTTCTGTGTTGAGTGTCGCTTTGCTTTATTTTCCAGCTTTGCAAAGGGATTTTGGCCCGATTAATTTCTGGGGAAAGCAGATGCGCCGACAGCAGGATGCTGACAAACTTATATACGAAGAAATTCGGGAACGTCGAGAACAACCAGACCCATCACGCACAGATATCCTCAGCTTACTCATGGCAGCGAAGGATGAAGCAGGTCAACCGATGACCGATGAAGAGTTACGCGATGAATTAATGACTCTTTTGATAGCAGGCCACGAAACCACAGCAACAGCGATCGCATGGGCATTTTACTGGATTCACAAAATACCATCAGTACGCCAAAAGTTACTGCAAGAACTAGATAGCCTGGGTGATAACCCTGACCCCAGCGCCATTTTTAAATTACCCTACCTCAACGCTGTTTGTTCCGAAACCTTGCGAATTTACCCAGTAGCGATGCTGACCTTTCCCAGAGTAGTCAGAACACCTCTATCTCTGGGTAGTTACGAACTTGAACCAGATACAATCGTTATTGGTTCAATTTACTTGACCCACCAACGAGAAGATTTATATCCGGAACCTAAGCAGTTTAAACCAGAACGCTTTTTAGAACAGCAATTTTCTCCCTATGAATATTTACCTTTTGGAGGTGGTGCAAGGCGCTGTATTGGTTTAGCATTTGCCCAGTTGGAAATGAAGCTAGCACTTGCCAAAATCCTTTCCAGCCAGGTATTAGAACTAGTTGACAATGGTGAAGTGCGACCTAAACGCCGTGGTTTAGTGACAGGCCCAGATCATCCCATCAACATGGTTGTCACCAGTCAACGTCAGGTGAAGTCTCCCATCCTACAGACAACCACTGTTTGATGCTGAAGGGTTTGATGGTTGGTTCAGCAAGTCTTCAACTTTCATCTCTACATTTAGATAGATTTTCAATGCTTTTACATAATCCCTTATAGTCCAATACAGTTCAGTTAGCGCCAAAAACCTTAAATTGTGTAGGTTGGGTTGAGGAACGAAACCCAACATTTCCGGGGCTTTGTTGGGTTGCGCTTTGCTTAACCCAACCTACAATTTTCCACAAAGCCAAGCGTATTGCCTTATAGTCCTTTTTTAAAGTGGTCTATGGGGGTATTTTAATATATTGCAACTCTCCTATAAATAAGTGGGTATTTTATTTAATTCACTCTCACCCAGAGGTGAAATATCGGTTAATGCAAGAACTAAACACCTTGGATGATCTTACAAATCCGGAAGCAATTACACAGTTACCTTATCTCACCGCCGTCTGTCAAGAAACACTGCGAATTCATCCTATTGCTTTAATTTGCACACCGCGAATGGTAAAAGATAAAGTAGAAATTATGGGGCATGAATTTACATCAGAAACAGTTTTAGTTCCCTGCATTTATTTAGCCCATCGCCGAACTGAGACTTACCCAGAAGCAGAACAGTTCCGCCCAGAAAGATTTCTCAACCAAAAATTTTCACCTTATGAATATTTCCCCTTTGGTGGAGGTTATCGCGGTTGCATTGGTGCAGCATTTTCCATGTATGAATTAAAATTAGTAACAGCCATAATTTTATCGCATTTTGAACTAAGTCTTACTGATAAACGTCCAGTGTATCCAGTTCGTCGTGGCATTACCATTGTCCCTAGCGGCGGTGTAAAAATGGTTGTTACCAAAAAGGCAAAAGTTAAAAGAGAAACAATATCCTTTACTTGATTACTCAATCCTCCGATTATATACCGCAATGTAGATTCGCTCGTTAGTATCTAGCCTTTACAGTAAGTAGTAAGAGGATATTTAGGAGATACTAATTCATGCAAGACGAACATAATTTAGAAGAAAAAGTTCTATCTCAGGGCGCTGAAATGATGGTATCCCAAGGGTTAGATGAAGTAGAAAAAATAGACATCAATGTACAAACTGATTTATTCAAAATAGTTCAGGGACAAGCGGATGGAGTTTCGTTTGCAGGTGAAGGATTGGTTATACAAGAAGGCATTCGCGTACAGGAAATCAAACTACAAACAGATAGTATTGACATCAATCCCTTAAGCGCTCTTTTCGGTCAAATAGAACTCAATCAGCCAGTAAATGCCATAGTTCGCATTATACTCACAGAAGTAGATATTAACCGCACTATGACATCAGACTTTGTTCGCAGTCGGATGCAAAACTATGATTTGGATGTAGATGGCGAGATTGTGAGTTTTGAGCCGCAAAAAATTCAGGTATTTTTACCTGGTGATGGCAAAATAGAATGTAAAGGAAGAGTGTTGTTAAAGGAAAAGGGAAATACTCGCCCTTTAGCTTACACTGCGATCGCTCGTCCACGTACTCTTTCACAACCCGCGATGCTGGAGAGTTTTAACTGCACTGAGGGAAGCGGGGTTTCAATAGAATTAGTTACAGCATTAATGCAGAAAGTCAAAGAACTGATGAATCTACCCTATTTTAAATGGGAGGATATAGCGTTTTCTATTAAAGATATAAAAGTAGAAATTGGTAGTTTGACACTTCTGGTAGAAACTCAAGTAAAGCAAATACCATCATCGTTAACTGAACTATTTCCTTAGTGGTATTGACAGTAGTTAAAGATAATTTTTGTAACTAGGGAGTGATGTAACTTTATTAAAAGTTTTGTAAGCTTTTAAAAGCTACTTAATTTAAAAATAACAACTATGCAAGAGTATGATATTGTGCTGATCGGTGCTGGACATAATGGATTAGTTTGTGCAGCTTATTTGCTGAAAGCTGGTTATAGTGTTCTGTTACTAGAAAAGCGTTCTGTTCCAGGTGGTGCAGCAACAACTGAAGAATGTTTACCACAAGAGGCTCCTGGATTTAAATTTAACTTGTGTGCTATTGACCATGAATTTATTCACTTGGGGCCAGTTGTTGAAGAATTAGAACTAGAAAAATACGGCTTGCATTATCTGGAATGTGATCCAGTTGTTTTCTGTCCTCATCCTGATGGTAAATACTTCTTAGGACATAAGTCAGTGGAAAAGACTTGTGCCGAAATCGCTCGTTATAGTGAACGTGATGCCAAAAAATACGCAGAATTTGTAGACTATTGGCAACGAGCGCTCGGTGCAATGATTCCCATGTTTAATGCACCGCCAAAGTCAGTTATAGACATCCTTGGTAACTATGACATCACAAAACTGAAAGATTTATTTTCAGTTATTGGTTCGCCAAACAAAACGCTGGATTTTATTCGTACCATGTTAACCAGCGCCGAGGATTTACTTAACGAGTGGTTTGATGAGGAATTTTTGAAAGCGCCACTAGCAAGGTTAGCATCAGAACTTGGGGCGCCGCCATCGCAAAAAACCCTTGCCATTGGTGCAATCATGATGGCGATGCGACACAACCCTGGAATGGCCAGACCTCGCGGCGGAACTGGCGCACTTGTGCAAGCTTTAGTGAATTTAGTCACAAGTAAAGGTGGTGTTATTCTCACAGACCAGCATGTTGAAAAAGTTTTAATTGATGATGGAAAAGCTGTGGGTGTACGGGTTGCTGGTGGTAAAGAATATCGCGCTAAATACGGGGTTATTTCTAATATTGATGCCAAGCGGTTATTTTTGCAAATGACTGATAAAAGCGATGTTGATGGGGCCGACCCCAATTTATGGGAAAGATTAGAACGCCGCATCGTTAACAACAACGAAACCATCCTCAAAATAGATTTGGCTTTAGACGAACCACTCCACTTTCCCCACCACGAGCATAAAGACGAATATCTCGTTGGTTCTATCTTGATTGCAGATTCGGTAACTCATGTAGAACAGGCTCATAGTAAATGTACCTTGGGAGAGATTCCTGATGCTGACCCATCAATGTATGTGGTGATGCCTAGCTACTTAGACCCCACATTAGCGCCACCAGGTAAGCACACCGTATGGATTGAGTATTTTGCCCCTTATCAAATTGCCGGTGCAGAAGGCACTGGTTTAAAAGGTACTGGTTGGACAGATGAATTGAAAAACAAAGTTGCAGATAGGGTAATTGATAAATTGGCAGACTATGCACCCAATGTCAAGAATGCAACTATTGCCCGTCGTGTAGAAAGTCCAGCAGAACTAGGAGAAAGATTAGGTGCGTATAAAGGGAATTATTACCATGTTGACATGACCTTAGATCAGATGATATTTTTCCGTCCCTTGCCAGAAATAGCCAACTACAAAACGCCAATTGATAATCTATTTTTGACTGGTGCAGGGACTCATCCAGGTGGTTCGATTTCGGGAATGCCGGGACGCAATTGTGCCCGTGCATTTTTGCAGGCAAAACATCCCATTAGTCAAACTTTGAAGGATGCACGCGATTCGATTAAGTCAACTGTCGAGTCGGTGTTTGGTATTAGTTAAGCGTTGCACAGACAGAGTATATTATCACCAAGGCATACATTAAACCTCTTGCGAAAATCCTTGATCCGCCAGGGACTCAAGTCCCTCTCTTATAGCAAAAGTCCGTTTAAACGGACTAAAATTATTGTTATTAGTCGGTTTAAACCGACTTGAGCTATTAGCCCGAAAATAAATTTTCGGGCGGATGTTCGACTTTTGCAAGAGGTCTATTTAAGAGACTTTTTGCAAAAGTCAAAAATAGATGTATGCCTTGACGCGATATTTACCACAATCATGTTCAAAGCTACTCTAGCTATGGAGTGAACGGTGCTACTAGTGTAAAAGTGGCATCGTTTAAAAACAAACTATTAGTGCTGTACGGGTCAATATATAGCTCGAAGTTTCTGTGGCGTATATAGTAAGTAGGAAAATTATATGACCTAAAAGAAACGTTTGTTAAACTTGCTAAACCTGGTTTTATACAAAACGTTGCATCATCTCTGAACAGGGCAGTATTGTCATTAGGAGCTAATCTAAAGATTTTATTGGGAGCAACTGGACGAGTATTGTGTATATTTTTGCATATAGTGAAAACTAGTGCGATCGCACCCTTGTTCATTAAAAGGGAAATTACCACACGAGTGCGATGTCTACGATGGGCTACGCCTACATAACGTATATATAGCAATCCTATTTGATTCCCTCTCCACCGAGAGGCTTAGATCCCCGATTTCTTTAAGAAGTCGGGGATCTTCTTGTTCCTAACTCCTGCACGGATTGCTATAGCAAGATAAATAATTGTTTTTTGAGTGAAATAGGCTCTAAGCAATTGCTTTATGTGTATTTAATATGATAATGTATCATACACTTGAATTTAAGAAGCTTCCATACATCCTCAACCAAATCATTTCTCAAAAGATAAGGAAATTAATGGGTAAAAACTAGTGTATTTTGATAATGTTCAAAAAAGGAACAACTTTTAACATCATCTTATAAGTTTTGTAGGTATAGCATGGTTTTTCGGTACTGCTTCGTTGCATCTGGTTTGATAGCTTTCTTGGCATTTGGTTGTAGTGGTGGGGCAAACTCATCAACAGAAAATACTACACAAATTGTGCAAGAAACTAATGTAACCCAGCTTTTCATAGAAGCGAAGGCTACCCAGAAAGCACAAGATTTCTTTGATCAAGGTAATAATTTATTAGATGGACAACGTTACAAAGATGCAATAAAAGCATACAACAAAGCGATCGCCATCAAAGTTGAGAGTCCTGAAGCTTGGATTAACCGTGGCATAGCTTTAACATCGTTGCAACGTTACCAAGACGCTATTGCATCTTACGACAAAGCGATCGCTATCCAACCCGACAAATATGAAGCCTGGTATAATCGTGGCATAGCCTTAACGTCGTTGCAACGCTACCAAGATGCGATCGCATCTTACGATAAAGCGATCGCTATCCAACCCGACAAGTATGAAGCCTTAATTAACCGAGGCATTGCACTGACAAAGCTGCACCGCTATCAAGATGCGATCACATCTTATAATAGAGCGATCGCCATCAAGCAAGATTTGCACCAAGCATATTACAATAAAGCTTGCTCTTATGCTTTACAAAGCAATCTCGAATTAGCAATTGAGAATTTAGATAAAGCTATCGAGTTTCTTCCTGATAAATACAAGAAGTTAGCAAAAACTGACCCAGACTTTAGCAAAGTGCGTAGTGCAAAGCAGTTTCAGGAATTACTACAATAATATTCTGTAACCAGCACTCAGTGTAGAATGTCAGCTTACTGTAGCAAGAAAATTTTCTCTAGAGCGGTTTACAATTAGACATGAAAAAATTGTTAATCACCGGAGCAAGTGGTTTTTTAGGATGGCATCTTTGCCAGCTTGCAAAACAAGAATGGGAAATTTATGGCACTTATTTTTCCCATTCTCTAGAGATTCCTGGCATCAAAATGCTAAAAGTGAACTTAACAGATTTTCAAGAATTGCAGCGTATCTTTAGTGATATAAAACCAACAGCAGTGATTCATACTGCTGCACATTCACAACCAAATTTTTGTCAAACCCACCCTGAAGAATCTCACGCAATTAACGTCACAGCATCCTGCAATATTGCCGGACTTTGCGCGGATAATTCTATTCCTTGTGCTTTTACCTCAACAGATTTAGTTTTTGATGGTTTAAATGCTCCCTATCGAGAAACAGATTTTGTGTGTCCTGTTAATCTTTACGGTGAGCAAAAAGTCATAGCAGAAGCAGGTATGCTAGAAAGATATCCCATGACAGCAGTCTGTCGGATGCCGTTAATGTTTGGTGCAGAAACACCCACAGCTAAAAGCTTTATTCAGCCATTTCTTGAAACTTTACAAGCAGAAAAAGAACTAAATTTATTTATTGATGAATTTCGCACCCCAGTAAGCGCAACAACTGCCGCCAAAGGACTTTTATTAGCATTAGAAAAAGTTAACGGCATCATTCACTTAGGTGGAAAAGAGCGGATTTCGCGTTATGATTTTGGGCAACTATTAGTTGAGGTATTTAAACTTCCCGCCACCAAGCTCAAATCCTGCCGTCAACAAGATGTGAAAATGGCAGCGCCTAGACCGGCAGATGTTTCTTTGGATAGTTCCAAAGCATTTGCATTGGGGTATCAGCCTTTATCTGTAAAAAAAGAATTAGAGGAGTTAGGAATTAAGACTCCTAACTCCTGTACAGACACGATTAATCGCGTCTCCTAACTCCTCACTTGATTTTAGTAAGCATCCATTGGCAGACAAGAACAAACAAAATTCCTATCGCCAAAGGCTGCATCAATGCGACCAACAGCCGGCCAGAATTTATACTCACGAGTCCAAGGTGCAGGATAAGCAGCTTGTTCACGAGAATAGGGATGATGCCATTCGTCGGTGATGAGACTTTCAGCAGTGTGGGGTGCGTTCTTTAAAACATTATCTTGAACATCCACCTTACCTGATTCAATCTCGGCGATTTCTTGGCGAATAGAAATCAACGCATCACAGAAACGATCTAACTCTTGTTTAGATTCACTTTCTGTAGGTTCCACCATGATTGTACCCCCTACAGGCCAGGATACAGTCGGCGCGTGGAAACCGTAGTCTATGAGACGCTTGGCAACGTCATCGATTTCGATCGCAGCTGATTTTTTGAGCGATGGCGAAGCGCCTCGCAAGCTACGCAAATCTAAAATACATTCATGGGCAACTAGACCATTTTTTCCCTGATACAAAACCGGATAGTACGATTCCAGTCTCTTAGCGATGTAGTTAGCATTGAGAATCGCCACCTTAGTTGCTTCGGTTAAACCATCTGCACCCATCATGGCGATGTACATCCAAGAAATCACCAAAATACTAGCACTACCCCAAGGCGCAGCCGCTACAGCACCAATACGTTGGGAATTAGAGATTTCTTCCCCACTCCCTACAACAGGATGTCCGGGGAGAAAAGGCACAAGATGAGAGGCTACGCCAATGGGCCCCATACCAGGGCCACCGCCACCATGAGGAATACAGAAGGTTTTATGCAAGTTTAAATGGCAGACATCCGCGCCAATATCTCCAGGACGGCAAATTCCCACTTGGGCGTTCATATTTGCCCCATCCATGTAAACTTGTCCACCGTGACTGTGAACAATAGCGCAGATTTCCTGAATTGGCTCCTCAAAAACACCATGAGTCGAGGGATATGTCACCATTAAGGCAGCTAGTTCATTACTGTGTTTTTCTGCCTTACTCTTCAGGTCATCAACGTCAATATTACCTTGTGAGTCACAGGCAACGGCCACCACCTTCATCCCGCACATCACCGCACTTGCTGGGTTTGTCCCATGTGCCGAGGTGGGAATTAAACAAACATTACGGTGTCCTTCTCCACGATTTTCGTGATATTGGCGAATCACTAAAAGTCCAGCATACTCGCCCTGAGAACCAGCATTTGGTTGCAGAGAAATACCCGCAAAACCAGTAATTTCAGCTAACCATGCCTCAAGTTGCTCAAACAGGAGTTGATAACCTTGCGTTTGTGACAAGGGGGCAAACGGGTGAATCTTGCCAAATTCCTCCCAACTTACCGGAATCATCTCAGCTGTCGCATTCAACTTCATTGTGCAAGAACCCAAAGGAATCATCGATGTCGTTAGCGACAAGTCCTTGCTTTCTAGCTTGTGCAGATAGCGCAATAACTCAGTTTCTGAATGATAGCGGTTAAAAACGGGATGGGTGAGATAGGTGCTGGTGCGGGGGAGGGGAAGATGGGGGGAGGGGGAGATAGAGAGAAGCGGAGAAAACCATTCTTCTAAGCTGAAGGGTAGTTCATTTTCGCCTGCGAAGATTGCTAAGATGTGAAGCACATCATCAACTGTAGTTGTTTCATCCAGCGAGATACCAACAGCAGTTGCATCAAAAATCCGCAAGTTAATTTGAAGCTGTTCGCTATTTGCCAGAATATCTTCTAAATTGTGTGTTCCCAGTTCTACTCGCAGCGTATCAAAGAAAGATTCTGAAACGACCCTATAACCCAAACGTTTCAGTCCTTGTGCCAGCAACACCGTCAAGGAATGGATATTTTCAGCAATTTGCTTCAGTCCATCTGGCCCATGATAGACGGCGTACATACTCGCCATTACCGCTAGCAGCACCTGTGCAGTACAAATATTACTAGTAGCTTTTTCGCGGCGGATGTGCTGTTCGCGGGTTTGCAAGGCAAGACGTAATGCAGGCTTACCTTGAGCATCTTTTGAGACTCCCACAATTCGCCCTGGAACCAGCCGCTTATACTCTTCCTTCGTAGCAAAGTATGCCGCATGAGGCCCCCCAAACCCCAACGGAATACCGAACCTCTGAGTGCTGCCTACAGCAATATCAGCACCAAATTCCCCAGGAGGGGTGAGCAAAGTTAAACTTAAAGGATCTGCTGCTACCGTCACCAATGCACCCTTAGCATGGGCTTTTTCTATAAAAGCGCGGTAGTCGTAAATGGTGCCATCACTAGCGGGGTATTGTAGAACAGCCCCAAAAATTGGTTGATCAAAATCAAATGTTTGATGATCACCAACAATAATCTTAATCCCTAATGGTTGAGCGCGTGTTTGCAACACGTCGATAGTTTGGGGATGGCAGTCATGAGAGACGAAATAGGCATTTGCCTGATTTTTACAAACACCATAGCTTAGGCTCATCGCTTCAGCTGCGGCTGTGGCTTCATCAAGTAACGAAGCATTGGCGATTTCCAAACCTGTTAAGTCGATAATCAGAGTTTGGAAATTTAGCAGTGCTTCTAGTCGCCCTTGGGCAATTTCTGGCTGATAAGGAGTGTAGGCAGTATACCAACCGGGGTTTTCTAGGATGTTGCGCCCAATCACAGGTGGGGTAATACTGTCGTAATATCCCATACCGATGTATGAACGGAAAACCTGATTTTTGGCAGCAACTTTTTTTAATGATGTCAGTGCTGCATACTCACTTTTGGCTTCTGGTAACTTTAACGGTTGCTTCAGCCGAATTGCCTGTGGGACTGTTTGGTTGATTAGGGCATCCAGACTGGGAAACCCCAAAACCTTAAGCATTTGCTGGATATCGTCGGAGTTAGGGCCAATGTGTCTTGGCACAAAACTACTTAACTTTTGACTTTTTTCGTTCAGCACTTGCTGCTCATTAGACTTGAGAATAGGGGCGTTTAATACCACAAATTACTTTCCATACGGTACTATTTCATATTTTGCAATAAATACTGATGAGAAGTGGATGTAACTTTTCAGTTCATCTAAATTTCATGACTTATCTTCGGATGGAGTAGGAGATGGGAGAGATGGGGAGAAGAGAAGCAAGGGGAGAGAGGAATTACTGAACAAATACCCTCTTTCCTCAAGAGCCTCCCCTGCTTATCCGAACTACCCCTTGTCCCCCACTCCCTACTCCCCTTCTACCTGGGCGCGATACTCATCTGCTGTCAAGGCATCCTCAACTTCATCAGGGTCATTGACGCGCACTTTCAAAAACCACCCTTCCCCGTAGGGGTCTTCTGACACATCTTCGGGAGAATTAATTAAGGCTTCATTGCGTTCTATAACTGTTCCTGTCACTGGTGAATTCAGTTCTTCAACGGCTTTCACTGATTCGATTGTGCCAAAGTTTTCTCCCCTAGTAAGAGCGTCGCCAATTTCTGGCAGTTCTAAAAAGACGATATCGCCCAATTCATGTACAGCAAATTCAGTAATACCAATGGTGGCAATTTCACCATCTATTCGCACGTATTCATGAGAATCCAGGTATCTGAAATCTTGAGGATATTCAAAAGACATATCACTTCCTCTCCCTTATCAAAAAAATTATTGTCCCAACACTCATCAAAGCCATATCTGGTAATGAACCTTACTGTAGATTGACTAACTCACAACACATTATTCCTCAAAAACCTCGACGCTTATCAGTTGGCGACACGATTTTTTGACCGATAAAAAGGACGTTTAACTACAACTCCTGGGTAAGCTTTGCCGCGAATTTCGACTTCTAGCTGTTGACCGATGGTTGCTAGTTGGGTAGGAACGTAAGCTAAGGCAATGGGATAACCAAGTGTAGGCGACAGAGTGCCACTGGAAACTTCTCCCACAACTTTACCTGCTGATAACACTTGATAGCCGTGACGGGCAATGTTGCGTCCTTGGGTTTGTAAACCCACCAATCGGCGCTGCACTCCACTGGCTTTTTGCTGTGCTAAAATTTCCCGACCAATAAATTCGCCTTTGGTATCTAAATGAACTAGCCACCCTAAACCTGCTTCTAAAGGTGTGGTGGTGTCATCGATATCTTGTCCGTAAAGTGCCATCGCTGCTTCTAGCCGCAGAGTGTCTCTCGCACCGAGTCCACAGGGGATAACACCAGCATTATGGAGACTTAACCACAATTCTACCCCCACATCCGGATCTACCATCACCTCAAAGCCATCTTCTCCGGTGTAACCTGTGCGGGCCAGGAAAGCAGGTTTACCTAGTAGGGTTGCTTCTAAATGTCCGAAGGCTTTGATTGGTTGTAAGTCTTCTTGCACTAATGGCTGGAGGTATTTAACCGCTTTTGGCCCTTGCACGGCAATTAAGGCTTTATCTGGTGAAAGGTCTTGGAATTGTACTTTATCCAGGTCAAGGTGTTGCAATAGCCATGCTTTATCTTTACCAGAGGTAGAGGCATTGACGATGATGAATGCCCTCTGTATACCAATGGTGTCTTCACCTTGGTAATAAACAATGATATCGTCAATAATTCCGGCTTGGGGATTTAACAATACGGTGTATTGCGCTTGACCGGGTTGCAATCGACTCAAGTCTGAAGGCACTAAAGGCTGGAGTTGGGAAATGAGATTTTTACTTTGGAGGGTAAATTTGCCCATGTGGGAAATATCGAACATTCCGGCTGTATTTCTTACAGCTTCGTGTTCGCGGCTAATGCCACTAAATTGCACAGGCATTTCCCAACCACCAAAGCTGGTAAAGCGTGCTTTAAGTTGTACACCCACTTGATATAAAGGGGTTCGCGCCAGAGATTGGGCGTTGTCTTCTTGATTAGCCACAGGTAATTTTGCGATTGCACCTCAACATCTATAATCCTACGAGATGCTTTCTGGTTTTACAGTCTTACGTATTGAATTTGGGCATGGGGCATGGGGCATTAATTGCTTATTTCTCCCCCTGCCTCCCCTGCTCCCCCTGCTCCCTCATCCCCTTTGTTCCCTTCTGTAAGGTTTAATAGTTAATGGTGCAAGTGTTGAGATTTATTAAGAAGACATTATGAAATATTGGCAACTGTTAGCTAGCTTTGTCTTAGCTATGGTTCTTTTTTGGTTTCCCCTATCGGCGCAAGCTGCAAGTTCTTCTAGTATTACCCGTTCTGTGGGGAATGATGAACTTAAGGGCAAGGATTACTCTGGTCAAAGTTTAATTGGCACTGAGTTTACCAATCTCAAATTAGAGAATGCTAATTTTAGCAATGCTGACTTACGTGGTGGCGTATTTAACGGTAGCGTATTGGAGGGAGTAAATCTGCATGGTGCTGATTTTAGTGAAGGCATAGCTTATCTAACAAGGTTTAAAGATGCTGATTTAAGTGATGCTGTGTTGACTGATGCAATGATGCTGCGTTCTATTTTTGATGATGTAAATGTCACAGGTGCTGATTTTACGAATGCAATTTTAGATGGGACGCAAGTGAAAAAACTTTGTGTTAAAGCAAGTGGTGTGAATTCTAAAACTGGTGTAGATACTCGCCAGTCTTTAGGATGTAAATAGAATTTATCGTCAATCAAAGGGTTTAAGACCCCAACCATTACACGTAGTGCGGAGTCGGAGCCACTCCGCCTCCGATCATTTTCAGTCGGGGTTTAAATCGAACGTAGTTGCCACAACGCTCTTAACCTATCGCTTGGCACTTCTCAACTCTTAGAGACGCATTCGCGTTCGTCTGAAAATGTCTAAAATGTTTGAATGCGTGAATGCGTGAATGCGTGAATTGTTAACCCCTCTTCTTCGCTGGTGGAGAGGGGGATAGATTTTAACTACGTCTATAAATTACTTTTTCTATTTTGAATGACTTTTATGCAATCCCTAGTACAGCGATCGCTGAAATAAACATACCATTTAAAATGGCGCAAGAAGCTCGGAATACAATTATGCGTGAATGCGTGATTTTTAACACTTCGACTCCTTTCGACTGCGCCCTTACTTCGACGCCGCTCAGTACAAGTCGGCTACGCTCTCCCAAGGCTCAAGGCAAGTCGCTCAGTGTTAACTTTTGACTTCCGCCTTGCGATCGCTAGTGATATGCTTCTCTTAAAAAGCTGGCATAATTTGCCCGAATTGTCATAGTAGTAGGATGACTTACACCTAAAGTTTGTTCACAAATTGTCAAAGCTTGCTCAAATAAGGGTTTGGCTTTCCTGTAGCGTCCCCTATAACGGTAGAGTGCTGCTAGATTATTTAGGCTAATGGCGACATCGGGATGGTTGTCTCCTAGTAGGCGTTTACTCAGTTCTAAAGCAAGCTTTAGCAAGGGTTCGGCTTCGCTGTAGCGTCCTGTAGATTCATAGAGTTTTGCTAAATTGTTCAGGCTAGTGGCAACATCGGTATGTTCTTCTCCCAGTAAGCGTTTTCTCTGTTCTAAAGCAAGCTTTAGCAAGGGTTCGGCTTCGCTGTAGCGCCCTGTAGATTTATGAAGTGCTGCTAGATTAAACCTCTTGCGAAAATCCTTGATCCGCCAGGGACTCAAGTCCCTCTCTTATAGCAAAAGTCCGTTTAAACGGACTAAAATTATTGTTATTAGTCGGTTTAAACCGACTTGAGCTATTAGCCCGAAAATTTATTTTCGGGCGGATGTTCGACTTTTGCAAGAGGTCTATTGTTTAAGCTGGCAGCAATATTGAGATGTTCCAAACTTAGGCGATTTTCAGCAATTTTTACACACTGCTGCACCCAAGGTTCTGCTTGCTGATAAAGTCCTTGTCCTTGATAAAACCAGCCTAAGCCTGTGAAAGGCCCAATTAAATCCTCGTCGCTGAGATATTGGGATAGGTGGGTTGCAACTTCTGCAAGGTGGGGGATATGTGGAGTGAGGTTGAAAATATCTTCACGGTTAGGCTGTTGAGGAATTTGCTTTGCCACTTCTGCCATCTGCGCTACAAAAGCAGTTTTCACCTTATCCGCGTCACTTAACTCATCCAACTTCATTTGGAAAAATTGCCGAATCAGTGGATGTAGACGATAAATTCCTTTAGCCTGCCATTGTATTAAATGCAGTTTCTGCAACTGGGCTATAGCTATCTCCCAGAATTCTTGTTCATCGTCATCTTCTATCGTCTCAACAGAAAAAGGAATATCAGCCAAAGCATACAAACTCAGCCAACAGCCTAAGCGTTGTGCAGGGCGAACGCATCTAAATATTGACGAAGTGGTAAGAAGAAATGGTTCTAGTAGTACATGTGAACTAAATAAAGGCGTTAGGGGCGATCGCCAGGGCAAACGCATCATGTCAACAAGACCTCTAATTCTCAACAAGCTGAAAAACAGTCGCATTAGTCGATGCTTATTGACAAGGATTTAGGCGTAGGTGTAGCCCGTCGTAGACATCGCTTTGAACTTGTGAAAATAAATCAAACGATAAATGGTGATTTTTCGTTGATTCTTAACCTCCGTTGCGAGCAAGTAAATAAGTCGGCACGATAAAATCAAGGTATGTTGAGTTTTGTAAAAACCCTATAACTATTCATTTATAAGCTTTTTACTAACTTTACACTTTGTTACATAGGTTGATTTTTTAACGCCGACCTACTTATAATTTAGATGCGTTTGCCCTAGAGGTAATCTCAGAATTTGATGTGCTATGCGACACTTTTAAAACAACCTCTAAAATCTCTGATAATACTTTTTATGAGTAAATAATAAATACAAAGCACTTTTAATTTCCTTGCAAATACCTAACTGTTAAGGTCTTTTTCATGCTGCGCTTATTGAAAAAACAGCTTAATTTAAATTCATTGTTAAACAATAGGTTCTGAACACGGCAAGCACAAAATCAAACAGCTAATACCAATGATGAATGTAAGGAGAATCTTTGAGGCATTGCACTTACACAATGCTCAATTTATCCTCCCTCTAGCAGCACTGCTCGAAGTACTAGTGGGTGCTTGTGTCAACCCATCCAGTACTCAGCAGAAGTTGGTACCAATACCTCCGCTCAAGGAAATTGTTGCCACCTTGGAAGACGAGGTGCAGGAGCTATCAGATAATCGCATCGCCTGGTCAACTTACTGGAAGCTCTGTTGGCAGAGTTATCCAGGAGCCAAGGCTTACGAACTTCAGACGCTAACCGGCGAAGGTGCGTCGCCAAAGCTACATCGCCAAAGCGATCGCTGCTTTCGCATTGAAGCCGCAGCAGGTGAGAACCTAAAATCCCAAGGCCTTTTCAACCGTAAGGTGTTGCTATTACTACAGAGGAGTCAGCTTGCCTATCGAGTGCGAGCAATACTTGACGAAAACCGTGTCAGTGAATGGTCTGCTGCTATGGCAGTAGGCGACACAACTACTGAACCTCGGCTACAAACTACGTACGACTTTGTCAAAAAAAGCGAAAGTTCTCAATAATTTCGTTTCTTTTGTGAGTGAGATAGTTGGCGAATTAGGACAACCTGTTGGCGCAGGTAATTAAGGCACAATCTTGCAAATTAGCGCATACAAATTACATATCAAGGAGTCACATATGTCTAAACAATTAAAGCAACTCATGTCAGCAATCACCCTTATGGGTTTCATCTCACCATTTGTAGGAGCTACACAGACTAATGCCGCAACTGGGCCGAGCTTCGTAGACCCAACCGCTACCCTTAATAACCCGCAAAACATTACAATCGGTTCGCTTACCTACGTCGCACCATTTGCCTCTCTCAAGGCTGGCACTCAACCTAGGACAAGTATCAACATTGGCAACGAGAGCAACGTTCAAGACAACGTAGTCGTCGATGCCAGCACAGGAGCAATTAACATTGGCGACCAGGTTATCCTCGCACACAACTCCACTGTGAAGGGTTCTGCAAGCCTCGGTAAGACAGGAATCTGCCCTGGTGGAGTTGCTGAATGCCCATCGTTCGTAAGCTTCAATGCTGTGGTCGATGGTGCCATCATTGAGAAAGATGCCATGGTCTTGGCCCTTGCCCGCGTAGCTCCTGGTGTAACAATCCCCTCGGGCTTAAAGGTACTCCCTGGTAAATATGTTGCCTCTCAGGCTGAGGTCAGAAGTAAGACAGCCCGTATTGTTGCCGCTGACCGTAAATTCATGAGTGGCGTAATTGAGGTCAACAAGGCCTTTGCGGTGCAATACACTCAGCTTAAAAACGAAGACCCCAGCAACGTTACAGGCATTAACTACGATCCAGGCAACACGACATTCAACCGGTTCCGCGATCTACCTACTTTTGCTGGGCAATCAACTCGTGACCCCGCATTTCGTAACCGCATCATCGGTGACGTGCAGTTCACCCAAAACTTGAATGATGCCAAGGCACTGATGAGTAACAAAATTTCCCTACGCGCTGATGAGGGTGAACCCTTCGTAGTGGGAAATAATAATGTCATCAAAGATAATGTAACGTTTCACGCGCTGGAACACACCGAGCTGCAAATAGGCAGCAACAACGTCCATCATATTAATGCTGTTATCCATGGTGGGCCGACATCATTTTCTGGAGCTAACGATACTACCATTACTGGCGATAATTTTGTCCTTAAAGACCGAGCAGTTTTCTTCCGTTCGCGTATAGGTAATAACAGTGTTGTGGGCACCAAGAGCCTGGTTCAGGAGTCTGACCTCGCCGCTGGCAGTGTTGTTCCAGACAAAACGATCGTAATTGGCAACGCGATCGCCGGCTCGGTTGAGTGGTAAGAAGCTCATCTGATTGAGAGCGGTCTAGGTTATCGCTAGAACTTACGCACTGTACAAATTAATCATGGTGTGCATTTACGAAACTACTTCGTTTTAGGCTTTGCTCCATTATTAATTTGATGGCTAATCGATCTCTACTGTAAGGGTTTAGCAGTGCTCATGCGTGTCAACTTAATGTAAAAGTCATGTCCCGCAAGGAACTGAAGTTCCTTGGCTTTTAGCGAAAGTCATCTGAGAGATGACTAATATATAGGCAAAAATCTTTAGTCTACTTCAGTAGACTTTAGCTATTAGCCTTGAACTTTAGTTCGAGGCGGGTGAGGAAGCTTTCAGTTAAGCTATAGCCGTAGCCATTTTAATTAGGACGCAGCTTGCTTGAGAACGATTTCCATAGCATCACGTAAATTATCAGATTTAAGTAATATAGCAACCGTCTAGCCCATTAGGACATAGACTATAAGTATTATCATGACCGACTCTCGCCTGATTTACTATGGCTAAACCTTACAGTTACGATTTCCGCTCTTATGGTGATCCAATCCATCGAG